>NZ_CP115184.1:2400000-3000000 GCF_029395675.1 Janibacter cremeus | reverse complement strand
GGGCGTCAGCTCGGCGTCCATGACCTCGCACGCGGACGCGATCGAGCTGTGCGCCCCGCTGGTCGTCGCGACGCGGAAGGGACGCTCCCCCGTCGCCGCCTCGTGACGGGCCCGGCCGCGCGCGGCGACGAGCGCGGAGAGGTTGCCGATCGTACCGCCGGGGACGAAGGCGCCGCCGGCACCCTCGGGCAGGCCGACGAGGTCGCAGATCCACCGCAGGGCCTGGTTCTCGGCGTAGACGGCGCCGGACCCCTCGAGCCAGGAGCCGCCGTAGATCGAGCTCGCGCCGACGACGAGGTCGAACATCGCCGCGGCCTCGGTGGGCGCGCACGGGATGAAGGACAGGTAGCGCGGGTGGTCCACGGACAGGCAGGCGGGTGCGAGGACGTCGGCGAAGAGGCCCATCGCGGCCCGGCCGCCGAGCCCCTCCTTCGTGATCGTGGAGCCGGCGGCCTCCCGGAGCTGCTCCGGCGTCAGCGTGCGATCGAGCGGTGGCGGGTCGTAGCGCAGCCGCTCCGCCGAGTAGTCGAGGATGAGGCGCTCGAGCTCGTCCAGTGAGGTGTCGTCGTCGGAGAATCCATGCACGCGCAGCACTCTATGGGCAGGGCGTGGGTAGGTTGACCCGGTGAGCACGCGCGACCTGTCCGACCTGATCCACCCGTCGTGGGCCAGTGCCCTCGAGCCGGTCGCGGGGATGATCACCGCGATGGGCGACTTCCTGCGCGCCGAGGTCCGTGAGGGCCGCGGCTACCTGCCGGACGGGGAGAACATCCTGCGCGCCTTCACCATCCCGGTCGACGAGGTGCGCGTCCTCGTCGTCGGGCAGGACCCCTACCCCACGCCGGGCCACGCGATCGGACTGTCCTTCGCCGTGGCCCCGCACGTGCACCCGCTGCCGAAGTCGCTGGTCAACATCCACCGGGAGCTCGTCGACGACCTCGGCGTCCCGCCGCCGAGCAACGGCGACCTCACCCCGTGGGCCGAGCAGGGCGTCATGCTGCTCAACCGCTCCCTCACCGTCACCCCCGGCAGCCCGAGCAGCCACCGCGGCAAGGGCTGGGAGGCCGTGACCGACCGCGCCATCGAGGTGCTCGCCGGCCGCGACGGTCCGCTCGTGGCGATCCTCTGGGGTGCCGATGCCCGCAGGCTGGCCCCCGCACTGGGCCGGGAGCGGTGCATCGAGAGCGTGCACCCCTCTCCCCTGTCGGCGTACAAGGGGTTCTTCGGCTCGCGCCCCTTCAGCCGTACCAACGACCTGCTCGTCCGGCAGGGCGCCGCACCGATCGATTGGAGACTCCCGTGACCGAGCACCCCGCACACCCCTGGCGCCGTTACGTCGCGATCGGCGACTCCTTCAGCGAGGGGATGTCGGACCTCGACCCCCGCGACGAGGGGAGGTTCGTCGGCTGGGCGGACCGCCTCGCCGCGGAGCTGTCCACCCGTACCGGGGACGGCGACTTCCGCTACGCCAACCTGGCCGTGCGGGGCCGCAAGCTCGACGATGTCGTCGGCCCGCAGCTGGAGGAGGCGCTGGCGATGGGGCCGGACCTGGTCTCGATGGTCGGCGGCGGCAACGACATCCTGCGTCCGCGCGTCGACCTCGACGAGGTCGCCGACCGCCTCGAGCAGGCGGTGGCCCGCATCCGCGCGACCGGCGCCGACGTCCTCATGGCCACGCCCGCCGACCCGGCCGACGCCGGGCTGCTGTCGACACTGCGGGCCCGCCACGGGGTGCACACCGCCAACATCTTCACCATCGCCCAGCGCCAGGGTGCGCACGTGATCAACCTGTGGGGCATCCGCTCGCTGCGCGACTGGCGGATGTGGGCCACCGACCGCATCCACCTGAGCACCGAGGGGCACCGCCGGGTCGCGCAAGCGGCGCTGGTCGCCCTGCGCCAGCCGGTCAGCGACGCGCACTGGAACCAGCCGCTCCCCCCGGCGCCCGCGGTCCCGCGCCGGGAGCAGCTCGCGGGCACCGCGCAGTGGACCCGCACGCACGCCGCCCCCTGGGTGCGCCGTCGCCTCACCGGCCGCTCCTCCGGGGACGGGCGACCGGCGAAGATCGGGCAGCTGACCCCCTTCGGCCCGACGGACCTGCCCGACGCCTGAACGCTCACAACTGCTTAGGCTCCTGCGCCCCCCCATTCGCAACTGCTTAGGCAGTTGCGAATGTAGTCACGCAGATGCCGCTGATATCGTCCGATCATGACGCAGATGCGGGTATCCGAGGCGGCTGAGCTCCTCGCGGTCTCCCCGGACACGGTCCGGCGGTGGATCGAGGGCGGTCGCCTCACCGCGACGAAGGGGGAGGGCGCCACCCTCGTCGACGGGGTCGGCCTCGCCCGGCTGGCCCAGGAGGTCGCCGCCCCGCCGTCGGTCGGTCCGGTCCGCGACGAGTCCGCGCGCAACCGGATGCGCGGCATCGTCACCGAGGTCAAGCGCGACGGGGTGATGGCCCAGGTGAGCCTGCAGGCGGGCCCCTTCCGGATCGTCTCCCTCATGTCCCGCGAGGCCGCCGACGAGCTGGGTCTGGAGCCCGGCAGCGTCGCGGTGGCCTCGATCAAGTCGACCAATGTCATCATCGGCACCGCCGGAGGACCTGCATGAGATCCGGCATGACCGCCGGCCTGGCCGTCACCGCCCTCGTCCTCACCGCCTGCGGCTCCGGGCCCGACACCGAGCAGACCCTCCGGGTCGGCGCCGCCGCGTCGTTGCAGGAGCCCTTCGAGGAGATCGCCGAGGACTACGAGGCGGAGAACCGCCATGTGACCGTCGAGCTGCAGTTCGCCGGGTCCTCCGACCTCGCCGCGCAGATCAGCAACGGTGCCGAGGTCGATGTCTTCGCCTCCGCCGACGAGGAGACCATGGAGCGGGTCTCGGCGGACGTCGCGGGCGAGCCGACGGTCTTCGCCACCAACACGCTGACGATCGTCACCGAGCCGGGCAACCCCAGGGACATCTCCGGCCTGGCCGACCTCGAGGACGTCACGCTCGACGTGGTCACGTGCGCCCCCCAGGTGCCGTGCGGGCGATCGGCCGAGGACCTCGCCGAGGCCCGCGGCGTGATGCTGACCCCGGTGAGCGAGGAGTCCCGGGTCACCGACGTGCTGGCCAAGGTCACCTCCGGCGAGGCCGACGCCGGGCTGGTCTACGTCACCGACGCGGCCGGCGCCGGCAAGGACGTCGCGACCGTCCCGATCAGGGACGCCGACGCGCAGCCCAACCGCTACCCCATCGCGGTGCTCACCAGCGCCCCGAGCGACGAGGCGCAGGCCTTCGTCGACGCCGTCACCGGCTCCCGGGGGCAGCGGATCCTCGACGACCACGGCTTCGGCCTGCCGTGAGACCACCTGCCTGGCTGTGGCTGCCCGCGTCGGGAGCGGTGCTCCTCGTCGTGGTCCCGCTGCTGGGTCTCGTCGCCGAGGTCGAGCCCGACCGGCTCCCCGAGCTGCTGACCACGCAGGCCTCCATCGACGCGCTGCTGCTCTCCCTGCGGACGGCGAGCGCCGCCACCGTCGTGTCCCTGCTGCTCGGGACCCCGCTGGCGCTCCTGCTGGCCCGCGGTCGCTGGCCCGGCCAGTCGCTCCTGCGTGCCCTCGTCCTCGTGCCGCTCGTGCTGCCGCCGGTCGTCGGCGGCCTCGCGCTGCTCTTCACCTTCGGCCGGCGCGGCCTGATCGGCCAGCACCTCGAGGCGGCCGGGCTGTCGATCTCCTTCAGCACCACGGCCGTCGTCCTCGCGCAGAGCTTCGTCGCGCTGCCCTTCCTCGTGCTCTCCCTCGAGGGGGCCGTGCGCGGTCTGGGTCGTCGCCACGAGGAGGTCGCGGCCACCCTGGGCGCCGGTCCCTGGCGGCGGCTGACCCACGTCACCCTGCCGCTCGTCGCACCGGGACTGGTCTCGGGATGCGTCCTCGCGTTCGCGCGTGCGCTCGGGGAGTTCGGGGCGACGCTCACCTTCGCCGGGTCCGCCCAGGGCCGCACCCGCACCCTACCCCTGGAGATCTACCTCCAGCGGGAGAGCGACCCCGACGCCGCCGTCGCGCTCGCCCTCGTGCTCGTCGTCCTCGCGACCGTCATCGTCGGCACGGTCTACGCACGCACCGTCCGGCCGGAGCCGGCGGCATGAGCCTGCAGGTCCGCGCCGAGTGGGCGCAGCGGGGCGTGTCCGTGGACCTCGACCTGCCCCCCGGCCGGCACGCGGTCACCGGCCCCAACGGCAGCGGCAAGACCTCGCTCCTGTCCGTCATCGCCGGCCTGGCCCGACCGGAGTCCTCGCGTGTCGTGCTCGACGGCCGGGTCCTCGACGACGTCCCCCCGCACCGCCGCCGGGTCGGGCTGATGAGCCAGTCACCGGCGCTCTTCCCCCACCTCGACGTGCGCGACAACGTCGCCTTCGGCCCGCGCAGCGCCGGCCGGGGACGAAGGGGGGCCCGCGCCACCGCGGACCACTGGCTGGAGGTGGTCGGCATGGGTGCCTTCGCCGGCCGTCGGCCCTCGCAGCTGTCCGGGGGCCAGGCCGCGCGGGTGGCGCTCGCCCGGGCCCTCGCCGCGGAGCCGGACGCGCTCCTGCTCGACGAGCCCCTCGCCGCGCTCGACGTCGAGGCGACGCCGGCCATGCGAGCCGTCCTCGCCGACGTCACGCACGCGCGCGAGGACCTCGTCGTCGTGCTCGTCACCCACGACGTGCTCGACGTGCTCACGGTCGCCGACGGGCCCGCGGACACGATGACCGTCCTCGGGGAGCGCGTGGAGCACGGGCCGGTGCGGCATGTGCTGGAGCACCCGCGCAGCGCCTTCACCGCCGGCCTGGCCGGGCTCAACCTCGTCCACGCCGAGGCGCTGCCGGGCAGCGGGGCGCTCGCGTCCCTCCACGGCTCGACGCTGGAGATCGCGACCGGTCCGCACGACGTCATCGGCGCGTGCTGGGTGACCTTCACCCCCGACGCGGTCTCGCTGCACCGCGAGCACCCCGAGGGGTCCCCGCGCAATGTGTGGCACGGCCGGGTCTCCCGCGTCGAGGCGCACGCCGGCCGGGCCCGGGTGTGGTTGTCGACACCGGTGCCGATGAGCGCAGAGGTGACCCCTGCGGCGCTGGCGGCACTCCCCCTTCGCCCGGGTGACGGGGTGTGGGCCTCGGTCAAGGCGAGCCAGGTGCGGGTGCACGCGGCCCACGCCGTGCCGCCCGACGCCGCGGACTAGCTACAGCCGGCCGTCGCGGAAGCTGCGCAGGTCCTTCCTCGACTCCGCGCCCAGGCGCACGATCGACTGGCCGGACTGCATGCCGGTCGGGCCGACGGCGACCTCGTGGCCGACCTTCATCGGGTTGACCTTGTAGAAGCTCGCCGCGAAGCGCAGCATCTGCGTCGCCGTGAGGTCACTGGTCGCGTGCTCGTCGATCACGGTCAGCGCCCGCGGCAGCGTGTCCGGCCCCTGGACCCGCGCCTGGATCGCGGCGGCGAGGATCAGCAGACCCTGGTGGCGGGAGCGGTCGAAGTCGCCGCGCGGCAGGGTCTTGCGCTCCCGGGAGTACGCGAGCGCCTCGTTCGGGCCCAGCTTGCTCTTGCCCTCGGGGATCTGGCCGCCGGGCAGGTGCGAGTCGAGGCCGTCCGGGGAGTCGAAGCTCAGCGGCCCCAGCTCGTCGACGATCGCCTTGAACCCCCCGAAGCCGGTGACGAGGTAGCCGTCGACGTCGATGCCGCTGAGGCTCGAGACCGCGCCGACCTCGGCCTTCGGGCCGCCGTAGACCATCGCGGCGTTGAGCTTGCCGTGGCCGTGCCCGGGGATGGGCACCCACAGGTCGCGCGCGAAGCCCATGACGCCCGCGCCGCCGGACCCGTCGACGCCGAGCAGCTGGATCGCGTCCGCGCGGGAGCGCTCGACCGTCTGGCCGGGTCGCGCGTCGCTGCCGAGCAGGAGGACGTGGCGCGGGCCCGTGCCGAGGTCGGCCTTCTCGTCCATGGAGGGCCACCACCCGCCGACGACGCGCCACTGCTCGCCCTTGGGGCGCGCGGCCAGGGTGACGTCGTCCTCGGAGGTGACGACGGCGACCTTCGCACCCCGCCACGTGCCCGTCGTCGCCGCGCCGGTGATCGACTGCGAGCCGTACTTCTTCGCCACGGCCTCGGTCAGTCCCTGCGAGGCGCCGTCGATGGCGACGGTGGGCGTCGAGGTGGTCGACGAGGAGGACGTGGTCTCGGACGACGAGGACGAGGTGGTGGTGGTTGACGAGCTGGTGTCACCCCCTTCGTCCGGGGAGCCGGTGCAGGCGATCAGGGTCAGCGCCGCCACGGTGGTGACCGCCGTGGCGCGGGCGGAGGGAGGTCTCACCCCTCCACGGTAGGTGGAGGGGTCACTTCTCGACGGTCGCCGTGCCGTCGGTGACGTCGACGAGGACCTGGTGGTCGTCGTCCTCCTCCTCGGTCGCCGCGGTGTCGACCGTGACCTTCCAGTAGTGCTGGCCGTCGATCTCGATCAGGCGGGTCTCGTCGAAGCTGCCGTCGACCTCGGACATCGCCGTCTCGACGGCCGAGCCGAGACCGATCTCCGCCTGGTCCAGGCCCTCGCGTGCCTCCGGATGGAGGCCGAACTCCTCGTGCTCGGTGACGTCGTGGTTCGGCTTCACCTCGAGCGCGACGCCGTGCACCCCCTCGGCGACTTCCACCTCCCAGATGCCGTCGTCGTCGCTCTCCTCGATCTCGTAGGCCGTACCGCCGGCCTCGGCCACGGCGGCCTCGATCGCAGCGAGGACCCTCTCGAGGTCACCGACCTCCCCGGACGGACCGGAGGGGTCGCTCTCGGATCCGCTCGCCGGCGAGGCCTGGGAGCTGCTCGTCGCGCTCGAGGTCGTCGTATCCTCGGAGGTGCCGTCCGAGCCGCACGCGGCAACCGCGAGCACCGAGGCCGTGGTGAGGGTGGTGAGGGCGATCCGCGATCTGGTCATGTCTCCACCATGGACCCGAGTGGACGGAAGACCAAGGGCGGCGTCGGAGGAGCAACCGAGGTGGCCCCCGTCCGGAGGGACTCTCGCCACGCCCTCCCCCATCCCTCATACAGTGGGTCGCATGCCAGCAACCAGGCTCATGCCCACAGAGATCGGCGACGACCTGATCGAGCTCACCCGCTCGATCTGCGACAAGTCGCTGCGCCCCCAGGTCGACGACGTCGAGGCCCGTGCGGCCACCGAGGAGGTCTTCCCCCGGGAGGTCTTCCGCACCCTGGGGCGGGCGGGTCTGCTCTCCCTCCCCTACCCGGAGGAGCTCGGCGGCGGTGGGCAGCCGTACGAGGTCTACCTGCAGGTCGTCGAGGAGATCGCCTCGGCGTGGGCGTCGGTCGCCGTCGGGGTCTCGGTGCACTCGCTCACGGCCTACGCGGTGCACACCTTCGGCAGCCGGGAGCAGCAGGAGGCCCTGCTGCCCGACATGCTCTCCGGGGAGACGCTCGGCGCCTACGCGCTCTCCGAGCCGCTCGCCGGGTCCGACATCGCGGCGATGACCACCCGGGCGACCCCCGACGGCGACGACTGGCGCATCCGCGGGCGCAAGGCGTGGATCTCCCACGGCGGCCACGCCGACTACTACACGACCTTCGCCCGCACGAGCGACGACGGCGGTCGCGGCGTCAGCTGCTTCGTCGTGCCCGGCGACGCGGAGGGCATCACCTTCGGCGCCCCGGAGAAGAAGATGGGCCTGCACGGCGACACGGTGCGCGAGGTGATCTTCGAGGACGTGCCCGTGGCGGGCGAGCGTCTCGTCGGGGACCTCGGGCGCGGGGTGCCGATGGCCCTCGCGGGGCTCGACGCGGGACGGCTCGGCATCGCGGCCGTCGCGACCGGTCTGGCCCAGTCGGCGCTCGACGTCGCGGCGAAGTACGCCACCGAGCGCGAGCAGTTCGGGCGGAGCATCGCGAGCAACCAGGGCCTGGCCTTCCTCCTGGCGGACATGGAGGCCGCGGTCACGAGTGCCCGCGCGACCTACCTGCACGCCGCGCGGCTGCGTGATGCCGGGCGCGCCTTCGGCAAGGAGGCCGCCGTCGCCAAGCTCGTCGCGACCGATGCGTCGATGCGGGTGACGACGGACGCGATCCAGGTCCTCGGCGGCGCGGGGTTCACCGAGGACTTCCCCGTCGAGCGGTACTTCCGCGAGGCGAAGGTGACCCAGATCTTCGAGGGCACCAACCAGATCCAGCGCCTGGTCATCTCCCGGCAGCTGCTCGCCTCGCTCTGACGCCCCCGCTACGAGCTACTGCAGGCAGCAGTTCGTATCGCCTGCAGTAGCTCGAGGTGCTGCGGACGATACGTACTGCTGCTGGCTCCCGGGTCAGTCGTCGTCCGGGTCGCGCGAGATGCCCGGCAGGAGGGTCGAGCCACCGCGCAGCGCCTCGAACGCGCCGGGCACGCGTGCCACCCGACGCAGGCTGTGCCGCCGGTAGCGCCAGATCATCCACGCACCGAAGCCCCACAGCAGGAACTGTGAGCTCATCGCGATCCGGAAGTCGTCGAGCGTGTACGTCTCCGGACCGCCCGGCGCGATCTGGTCGAGGATGACCCCCACGAGAGCCATCGTCGTCAGCGAGGCGATGAAGCCGCCCATGTTGACCATCCCGGAGGCCCGCCCGTAGCGCTCGCTGCGGTGGAAGCTGCGGGCCAGGTCGAAGGCGATCATCGACCCCGGGCCGCCGACCGCGGTGACCGAGACGAGGACGATCAGCAGCCAGAACGGTGACCGGTCCGGCAGGGCGAGCACGATCGCCCAGACCAGGGAGATGGCGCCGACGACCACCAGGGCCATCAGCGAGCGGTAGTAGGGGTGGCGCCCGGTCCAGCGGCCGATCGTCGGCCCAGCGAAGAGCGCGACAAAGGTCATCCACGTCAGCAGCGCCGAGGCCTGCCCCGGCGTCAGGCCCTGCCCGGCGACGAGGAATGGGAAGCCCCACAGCAGCGCGAAGACGGTCGGGGCGAACTGCGTGGTGAAGTGCACGGAGAACCCCAGCCGCGTCCCCGGGTCACGCCACACCTGCCCGAGGCTGTCGCGCAGGGCGCGAATCTTGATCTTCTCGACGGCGCCGCGCTCGTAGGGCGAGTCCTTGACGACGAGGAAGATGCCGAGAATGCCCACGACGCCGAGGAAGCCGGCCGTCGCATAGGTCATCGTCCAGCCCCACGCGTGCAGTGCGGCGCTGAGCGGGATGGCCGCGGCGACGGCACCCATCTGACCGATCATCCCGGTGAGCTGGGTGATGACCGGCGCCTGCCGCACGAGGAACCACAGCGCGATCAGCCGCAGCACGGAGGTGAAGACCATCGCGTCGCCGGCACCGATGAGGGCCCGCGCGCCCAGACCCATCGCGAAGCTGTCGGCCGTGGCGAACCAGAGCTGTCCCGCGGTCATCGCCACGAGTCCGCTGATGATCAGTGCCTTGGACCCGAAGCGGTCGAGCAGCACGCCGACCGGGATCTGCATCCCCGCGTAGACGGCGAGCTGCAGGACGGTGAAGGTCGCCAGCTGGCTGCCGCTGATGTCGAAGCGCTCCGCCGCGAGGAGCCCGGCGACGCCGAGGGAGGTGCGGTGGAAGACGGCGAGCACGTAGACGGCGAGCGCGGTCGCCCAGATGAGGTAGGCGCGGCGCCGTCCGATGTTGTGCAGCTGTCGGGTCCCGGTCACGCGCTCATGCTATTTCCCGCTCCAGCGGGCGAGGAGATACTGGACTCCGAAGGGGGACTCCTCCGCGAGCACCTCGCCGTGCACCCGCTCACCGGTGAAGGCGCCGGCGAGGACCTGCAGCGCCGGGCGCCCGCGCATCCACAGCCGGTCGCAGGTGGTCGGGTCGAGGTCGGCGAGCGCGGTCGTGTCGGCTGCCGCGAGTGCCCGGCCCAGCTCGTCGGCGAAGGGGGCCGCGTCCGGTTGCAGGTGGCCCGGCGCCTTCTCGGTGAGGGTGGCCGGCCCGTCGGCGACGACGAGGAGGAGCGTTTCCTCGTCGGCGAGCGAGCGGCCCAGCTCGAGACAGTCGGCCGGGTGGGCGTCGGCGGCTATCGACTGCAGGACCGGTTCGCCCCCTGCGGAGGGGGCGAACAGGCGGCCGATCTCGAGGTCGGTGGGCAGCGCCCCCTCGGGGGCGCGGCCGGTGGTGAACCGGGCTGCGCCGGAGGGCGCATCGCTCGGCCAGGTCTGCGTGGACCGGGCCGCGCCGATCACGACGAGGCGGGTGACCCCCTTCGTCATGGTGTCGGCGACGAGGGCGCGAGCCCGCTCCCGCAGGTCGGCGAGCGGGTCGGCGGCGCCGCCGATGCCCGGCAGCAGCGCCGGCGCGGCCGGGACGACGACGGCCCTCATGCCAGCCCCCGCATGGTGCGGGCGGGGGGCCGCTCGCCGCGCAGGGTCGCGACCATGTCGAGGACCTGACGGGTCTCGGCGACCTCGTGCACCCGGTAGATCCGCGCGCCCAGCCACGCGGAGACGGCCGTGGTGGCGAGGGTGCCGACGAGGCGCTGGTCGACCGGCCGGTCGAGGGTCTCGCCGACGAAGTCCTTGTTGGACAACGACACCAGCACCGGCCAGCCGGTCTCGAACATCTCGTCGAGGCGGCGGGTGATCTCGAGGGTGTGGTGGGTGTTCTTGCCGAAGTCGTGCGCCGGGTCGATGACGACGGACTCCCGGGCGACACCGGCGGCGACCGCGCGCTCGGCGTACCCGAGGACCCCGTCTAGGACCTCGGCCATGATGTCCCGCTCGTAGCCGGTGCGGTACGGCCGGGTGCGGGGCGTGACGCCCCCGGTGTGGGTGCAGATGATCGCGGCGTCGTGGCGGGCGGCGACGTCGACGAGCGCGGGGTCGGCGCCGCCCCAGGCGTCGTTGAGCACGTCGGCCCCTGCGCGGCAGGCCTCCTCGCCGACCTCGGCGCGCCACGTGTCGACCGAGATGACGAGGTCCGGGTACGTGGTGCGGACGCGGGCGACGAGACCGGCGACGCGGTCGATCTCCTCGGCGGCGTCGACGTCACCGCCGGGGGCGGCCTTCACCCCACCGATGTCGACGATCTCGGCGCCCTGCTCGACGACGAGGTCGACCCGCTCCATCGCCTTGTCCTCGGCGAAGGTGGCGCCCTTGTCGTAGAAGGAGTCGGGCGTGCGGTTGACGATCGCCATGATGAGCATCGCGTCGTCGGCGAAGGTGTGGCGCCCGAGTCTCATCGTCGACCTCCTGGGTAGCCGGTCTGCTCGCGAGCCTGCGGTCGTTGGGCTAGCGGGACCGGCCGGGAGCGCCAGCCGCCGTCCCGCGTGAACTGCTGCAGCTCCTGTGCCGCGACGTCGATCGACCCGGCTGTGCCGTGGCACCGCGCGTTCACGACGGCGAGGAGCTCGGCGGCCATGACGGCGAGGTCGTGGTCCTTCTGGTGGCGGTGGGCGCGGGCTCCGAGGTCGACTTGGGCGATCGCCTCGAGGCCGTGGCGGGCGTGCGTGTCGATGAGGGTGGCGATCTCGACGCCGTACCCGGTGGGCACGGTGATCGACTCCATCAGCGAGCGGCGCACCGCCCACTCCCCCGCGAGCGGCTGCACGACCCCGGCCAGCTGCGGCCACCACAGGTCGAGGACCGGGCGGGCGACGAGCTCGGTGACCCGGCCCCCCTCGGTGCTCGGCTCCTGGCCGTCGACGTCGAGGACGCGGTCGTACCACCCCTTGACCAGCTGCGTGGTCGGGTCCGCGGTCAGCGCACCCACGAGCCCGGTGACGAAGTGGGGTCCCCACGACGTGAGGTCGGCGTCGACGAAGACGAGGTGGTCGCCGGTGGTGACGAAGAGGGACTTCCACAGCGCCTCGCCCTTGCCGGGGTGGCTGCCCAGGCGCGGGGCGATGTCGACAGACCGGTGCACGGTGGCACCGGCGTCGGCGGCGACCCGGGCGGTCGCGTCGGTGGAGTCGGAGTCGATGACGACGAGCTCGGTGACGAGTGGGGTGTCCTCGACGAGCTCGCGCCGCAGGACGGAGACGACGTCGCCAACGGTCTCGGCCTCGTTGCGGGCGGGGATGACGACGGTGACGGTCTCCCCCTTCGCCCTCAGACGCTCGACCAGGTCGGCGGCGGCGAAGTCCTCGTGGTGGTGGCTGTGGGCATCCAGCCACTCGAGCGTGACGTCCTCCATCAGTGGGCCCGTCGTTGCTCGATCACGATTCCGAGGGTAGACGCACGGGCTGCACCGGAAGCGGTCGGTCGGCGATGCCTCTCGGGGTGGGTCGTTCCCTCTTGGGGCCGACGCGGTGACCAAAGTGGTGAGGAACCCTGTCCTGAACACACGATTGCCCCCTTCGTCTGGGGGAGGGAAGGGGGCAACGCGGATAGTGCCGCACGGAAGGCGGACGATCTCCCCCGGGGGGAGCGGGGGTCTTCGCGGACCCTAGGAGTAGTCCGTGTTGGTGTCACGGCGCCGTGCGGCGAGTCGCTACTCCTTCTCGCAGGGACGCCAGGAGTGGTGGCCGGTTCTCGCCGCCGAGCCCGGCTTCGAGGCTTCGGCCGTGAACGGCCTCGCACCTCAGCCACCGTCGATGGGGGGAGCTGGCGGGGGGACTCGAACCCCCAACCACCTGTTTGCCTTTCGGCCTTCTCTGGTGGTTGCTCCTGAGATGCTGCTCGCCCGTCGTTCCGGGCTTGTCGTTGGCATCGAGCGGGCCTGTCTCGGCCTGTTTCGGCGAGCCAGCGTTCGCAAGTGGAGGGCAAAGTGGAGGGCTGGCCGGTTCTAGCCGCCGACCCTGTAGCGGAGCAGAGGAGCCTGCCGGAGTGGCCGGGTCAAGGGTGGACGGAGTCCATCACGCAGTGACGCGAAGCGCCCTTGATGCGGTCCGGAGGCGGGCGGAGAGTGGAGCGGAGGGTCGGAGGCGTGAAGGTGACGGCTGCTCAGAGGGAGTCGTAGAAGTCCTCATCGAGGCGGAGGAGGGTCGCAACGTAGTTGGTTTGGACGCCGACGCGGTGTTTGAGCATGAGTTCGGCGAGTTCGATGCCGTTGACTGGGATGATGCGCACCCCCACTCGGTCGGCGTAGTCGAGGGCGTCGCGGGTGAAGTCGCAGGTGGCGATGAAGACGCCGCGGTCGGCCTGCTGTCCTTGGAGCGCCCCGACGAAGGCTTGCATGGCGGGGCGGCCCACGGTGCGGTCGCGGGCGTAGCGCTTGGCTTGTACGTAGATGCGGTCCAAGCCCAGCGGGTCTTGGCTGATCACGCCATCGATGCCTGCATCGGCGCTGTCCCCTGTGGATTCGACATGTCCAGACGTCCCGTACTGCATGGCGGAAAGAACTCGCAGAACCAATTTCTCGAAGCTCTTCGGGGACAGTTGCATAACCCGGTCGAGGATCTCGGCGGCCAAGGCACTGTGCACGGTGGCAACGGTGGCGTCGATGATGTCTTCGGGCGTGTCTGCTTCTTCTGGCTCAGTAATTGGCTGGGCGGTCGGATCGGTTGCGGCCTTCGTGGGGGTTCGCTTGCGGCTTCGTTTGCGAAACTCCTGGAACTCCGCGAACTGAGCGAGATCGGCGTTGGAGATCGGGCCCGTGGTGTCGGCGAGCAACTGACGACCTCGGGGCGTGAGTTCGGCATGGCCACGACGGGGCCGAACCACAACCCCGGCTTGCACGAGATAAGTGACGGCCCAGCCAACCCGATTGGTCACCACGAGTTGTCCGCTGCCGATCGTCTGGCCCCGGTCCTAGTCGCTGATGTTCATTGCGTCGGCGATGTGCTCGGGCATCGCCCTGAACTGGGTTTCGCCGTTCGTGGCCAGGATTTCCATCACGGGCCGCATCATGTCCTCGTAGGTGGGAACTGCCACGACTGGCTCCGTCCGTTATGGGGCAAGGGACTGGCAGCCTAGCGATGAGCACCACGACAGCGGGGCGGGGCTGCTTTGGGGCTCCGCCTCGCCTCAGTGCCGTGCGGGCCTGGCCCGACGCCGAGCCCGGAACGGCCGCCAGGCCGCATGCCCGGCACGGCGGCGGGCCGAAGGCCCGCCGGCTCGCGCCGAAGGCGCGCTTGAGTCAGTAGAGAAAGTACTCACGCGTGCGGGCAAGTCGCTCGGCGACCCGCTTTAGGTGCTCGGTAGGCTCCGAGCATGGGCATGCATATGTTATTTGGGGACGAGACCAACGTGACGTCAAGCGACGGCGACTTCTTCATCTACGGGGGTCTTGCGACGACACCCGAAGGAATGATCAAGGCGCACGGACTCGTGGCCGACGTACGGTCGAAGTATGGCTTCAAACCTATAGACTCGTTCAAATTTCACACAAGGTCACGGCCCGATGGTATGGAGATCGGCCATTGGACTGCTGCGAAAACCGAGTTGCTCAAGCGCGCCGCGGAGATCGAGGATCTTGACTTGATCACCTATGTGGTTCTGCATGACCTCGCCAGGAACGTTAGCGCTGAAGATAAGATGCGGTATGCCCTAAATGCCGTGTTAGGCCACTTCGACCTTCGCTACCTTAGTAGGCACAATTCCTACGGCATTGTTTCCGTGGATCGCGTTGATAGCCTTGGCTACGATTACTTGGAGGAGCGCTTCACCAAACCTCTAGAGTTGCCGGGTGGCCGCTCTATTATGCTCACCCGCACGCTACACCTGAGCCAAACGTGCGATGGCGCGAGCCACATGAGTTCTCTGGTCGACATCGCCCTCGGAGCCTTCCGATACTGCGTGAACACCGCCACGGGTTCCGGACGAGACGACCTAGCCTTGGCTATGTTTGCGCCTATCGCCAAGCTCATGTGGGGTGTCCCCGAATCGGGCCCTAAGGGAAACTTGAGACGGATTGGCGGTTACGGCTTTTTGAAGTACCCCAAGACCGTTAAAGCAGCTGTCTATCAGGATCGCTACAAGAGCCTGGAAGGAGCGCTGCAGACATACGCCAATGCAGACGCAACAGAGGAGCCTGAGTAGATATCTAAGAGTTCTGTTGACTACTGCAAGGCGGAATTCGACAAAGACCCTGGGTCAACGAACTCACACTGTGCGGGCTCGAATTTCGTCGTAGGTTCCCCCGAGGTAGCCCAGCAACATCTGCTGGAAGTCGGGGTTGGCGAAGAACTGGCTGAACAGCTCGCCGTTCTTATCGTGCCGTTGCAGGAGCAGTTCCTTGATCTTCTCCTCGAGGACAAGCTCGAACTGGGAGCGGTCGTTATGGAGCGCGACCGCTTCCATCTCCTCGTCTTCCATGACGACGGCCCACTGCTGGTCGACCCATACCTTGTCGGATTCGCCGAGGTCGGCGCCGTACTTCTCGTTCATCACGGCGATGAGCGCGGAGAGCTTGTCGAGCATGGGTTCGGTGGCCGAGCCCTTGCCCTCCCCGGGCAGGGCGACGCCGGCCTCGTCGGCGCCGTCGAGCCCAATGGTGCCCTCGCTCGTGACGGACAGGCGCAGGTGGGTCAGCTGCACGCTCTTGCTCAACTGAGGCATCGGATCGGACTCCGCTGCGGGAAGCTCGGTGAGCAGCAGCTTGCCGTAGAGGAAGAGCCGCTCCAACGACGCATCCGCCCAGGGCATGACCTGCGCGACGAAGGCGTAGGCCCGCACGAAGTGGGTCAGCGTTCCGCGGAAGGACTCCTGTGCGTCCTCGTCGAGGGTGACGAACCGCCCCACGGCGGGGGTGACATTCCCGTAGATGGTCGGCTGCTGCTTCGGATCGTCCGAGAGCAGTGCGCTCGTGGCCGCGGCCATCTCATCCAGCGACAGCACGCCGGCCGACATCAGGTCGTGCTCCATCGTGTACAGCACGTTCGGGTCGGTCGGTTGCGCCAGCGACTGCTCGTAGAACGGCTCGAACGCCTCCTGGATCTCTTCGGCGGTGTTGGCGAAGTCCAGGACGAAGGTGTCCTCCTTACCCGGATGGGTCCTGTTCAGCCGGGAGAGGGTCTGCACGGCCTTGACCCCGGCGAGCTTCTTGTCGACGTACATCGTGTGCAGCAGCGGCTGGTCGAACCCGGTCTGGTACTTCTCCGCCACGACGAGGACCTGGTAGTCCTCCTCGAACCGCTTGGGCAGCTGGGTCTCGGGAAACCCGTTGAGCATCGCCTCGGTGTAGGCAATCTCCGGAGCGTCCGGGTCGGTGACCGTCCCGCTAAAGGCGACTAGGGCGCGAAGGGGGTGCGCCCCCGTGTCGTAGCCCTTGCGTTTGATGTATGCCTCGATCGCCTCCTTGGTGCGCACCGCGTGCAGTCGCGAGCGGGTGACGACCATGGCCCGGGCCTGGCCGTCGATCTTGTGCGCGGACTTCTGCCGGAAGTGCTCGACGATCACCTCCGCCTTGGCGTCCATCATGTACGGGTGCAGCGAGACGAACCGCGCCAACGCCGCCCGCCCCTTCGCCGAGTCGACCTCCGGGTCCTCCCGCGGCTCGGCTGTCGCAAGCTTGTAGTAGGTCGAGTAGGTCGTGTAGTTCGCCAGCACATCGAGGATGAACCCCTCATCGATCGCCTGACGCATCGAGTACGTGTGGAAGGGAACCTTCACGCCGTCGCCGTTGGACTGCCCGAACGTTTCCAAGGTCTTTGGCTTCGGAGTGGCGGTGAAGGCGAAGTAGGACAGGTTCGACTGCTTGCCGCGGTTGCGCGCCGACTCGACCAGCGCATCATCCGGGGCCTCACTCGCCTCGACCTCCGCCTCCGCCGCTTCTGCCTCCGCCAGCGCGTCATCGCCGGAGGCCAGAACCTTCTTCAGCTTCTTCATCGAGTCACCCGTGGTCGAGGAGTGCGCCTCGTCCACGATCACCGCGAACCGCCGCCCCGCGACACCTCGCGCTTCGCCCTCGGCCGCTTCCTCGGCGGCGAGCTTGGCGACGACGGGGAACTTCTGAAGCGTGGTGATAATCACCCGCGCCCCGTGCCCGGCTAACGCGTCCTTGAGTTGGTCGGACTTCTGGTCGATCCGCACGATCGTGCCTGGCGTGTGATCCAACCCAGCCACGGTGTCCTGTAACTGCTTGTCGAGCACCCGCCGATCGGTGATGACGATGACCTTGTCGAAGATCGGCTGATCACCCTCGTCATGCAGCCGGGAGAGAGAGTGCGCCGTCCAGGCGATGGTGTTCGACTTGCCCGACCCGGCCGAGTGCTGGATCAACCGATCCACCCCCGCCCCGTCCGTATGGGTTGCGGCGAGAATGGAGCGGACTGCGTGCCATTGGTGGAATCGCGGGAAGAGCACGCGCCCATCTTCGACGTGGATGAACGTGGCAATCAGGTCCAGCCACGCATCCTTGTCCCAGACCTGCTCCCACAGGTACGAACTCTGGTAGCCGTCGTTCGGCGGGTTGCCGGCCGCCCCCGGGTTCCCCGGACCAGCGGTGCCCTGGTTGAACGGCAGGAACCGCGTGGCCTCACCCGCCAGCTTCGTGGTCATCGCGACTTGGTGCGGGTCGACCGCGAAGTGCACCAGTGTCCGCTTGGCGAAGATGCGATCGTGCGGGTTCCGGTCGACCCGGTACTGGTGCATCGCCTGCTCCAGCCCCTGACCGGTCAGCGGGTTCTTCAACTCCGCGGTGGCCACCGGGACGCCGTTGATCACGAGCACCAGATCCAGGGAGTCTGCCGGGCGAGACTCCGAGTGATGCAGCTGGCGCACCGCCGCGCACCGGTTCGCCTCATACCGCTCTTGGAGCTCAGGGGCGAGGGTGTTGGCCGGCTTGAACCAACACATCCGCACCACTACACCCGAGTCCTTGACGGTCCCGCGCAGCACACTGATCGTGCCCCGATGATCGATGGCACCCGCGACAACCTTGACCAGGCGCTGTCTCGCAGTGGCCTCCCCGCCATGTCGCGTGACCAACTGCTGCCATGCCTTCGGCTGCGACTCCTGAACGAAGGCGATGACCTCGTCCGGGAACAACCCCAGATCCCGGTCATATGACGAAGGGGGCACCGCCCCCCACCCATTCGTCGTCAGGTGGGTCTCGATGTTGCCCTCGAACACCGCCTCGGTCGTGTTACTCATTCAACTCACCCCGGAAGCCTCGAAGCAGCAGTCGACATGTCCAACTCCCCCGTAACGGTCGCCGTGATCAACGACGACTTGTACTCGGTCAGCAGGTCGATCGACCGCTGAAGTTGCTGCGTCGACTGCGTGGCGACGGCATCGGCTTCATCGAGTTCTTCAGCGACAGCTCGTTGCTGAACACGAGCACCGTATGGCATGCGGTACTCCAAGATCTGGTCCCCACTCAGGTGAGGAACCGAAAGTCCTGTGAGCACCGATTCGATCTGGGCCCTGAAGGCGTGGCTCTGGAAAGCGCGAATCATGAAGTGAGTATTCAAGCGGTCGCTCGGAATCAATTTGGCGACACGCTGAAGGAGGAGCGGCCCACCATCGCTGGCCTTCACCTGTGCGATACGAAGGCCCTCACCGATCCAAGGCCGGTCCATCCCAAGAACAACATCGCCCGGCGACAACCGGAAGTGCGCGACATCGCTGACCTGATTCCTCGGCCAACGAACAGTTTCGTCCCATCGCAACGTTCCGACTCCAACGTTGACGCCTCGGAGCAAGGGGATGTCTCGAAGGTCTTCTGAGTACTCCGCACTTGGGAACGCATAGCCCGGCAGAACCCGCAGGACACGAGACGCTCGAACCCGCTCTGGCAAAGCGTCGAGGCGCGACTCAAGGAGACTCGCAAACTGGTGGCGCACCATTTCCAGCTGCTCGCGACGGGCGGCGATGATTCGATCGATCCGGGAGACCCGGTCGTCGAGGAAGTCCGCAATCCGCCGCTGCTCCTCCAGCGCAAGGTATGGCGCTGACATAGCTCGAAACCTCGACGCCGAAAAGTTCTCAATTGTGGATTTGACGACGCCTTGCTCAATCTGAGCCCAGTAGTCCTTGGACTGCATCCAATAGGACAAGAAGCGTGGATCGGTGTCGGCATTCGGTCGAATTCTCACCAAGAACCCCGCAAAACAGGCGGGCTCCTCAGAGGTAAAGAGCGTGCTCTTTCCGACAGTCGCCCCAACCGCGCAGGCAATGATGTCGTTTGACGCGAGCATCGCTGCCTCAGCCACATCTGGTGGTTGCGATGCAAATACGTCATCCCGAAGAGAGCGTGGTCCGGCGATGTCAGTGGTGCGAACGTAACGGGGCCAATCCCGGTTGTCATGCTGACCGGACAGGCCCAAGCCGTTGGTGATCGGGATAGCAGACAAGTACTGAAGCCGGATCCGGCGATTCACAGGCCGAGGCCCTTCATCCAGCCCTGGATCTGCATCTCTAGGTCCTTGATCTCAGCGGCGATCTCGTGGAGGGGCCTTGATGGTTCGTAAACGTAGAACTGCCTTGTGAAGGGGATCTCGACACCGACCTTGGTCTTGGTGTGGTCGATCCACGCGTCCGGCACATAGGGGTGGATCTCGTCGGTCAGGTGCCGCTCGGCCTCCTTCTCCAGGACTGCGGGACGACTGACTTCGTCGAGGTCGAAGAAGCCCTCGGGCAGGGCCACGTTCTCCTGGTCGCGCAGGTCCGGGTCCGGCTCGGGCTTGCCCTTCTTCGCAATCACCGGCGCGTCCGGGTCAGCGATCACGCAGGCCTTGGCGAAGGCCTTCTTGTCCTTTGTCGACAACTCGCCCACCTCGGCCAGGAGGGCCTTCTCGGTCTCGAAGCGGCGCCCCACCAAATGCGCAAAGGCACCGAAGGGCTCACTGGCGACGGCCTCGGGGGTGACTTCCCACCTTCGCCTCAACGGCCGCTCGACTGTGATGCGCTGAAAGGCGAACTCCTCCCTCTCCAGCACCCGAACCCGCTCATCATCGGCGAACTCGTCCCGCGCGCCGCCGTAGAGACGGGTGATCGCGGCGATCGCATCCGGAGTGAGCTCCTTGCGCTTGTCCCCAAGGGACTTGCGCATCTTGGTGCCGAGCTCCCGACCATCGACCAGGCGCACGAGGCCGCGATCCTGCTCGTCCTTGTCGTTGGTCAGGATCCACACGTAGGTGGAGATGCCGGTGTTGTAGAACATTGAGTCTGGTAGCGCGACGATGCCTTCGAGGTAGTCCTTCTCGAGGATCCATCGGCGGATTTCCGATTCGCCCGAGCCGGCCGCGCCGGAGAACAGCGGCGACCCGGACAGCACGATCCCCACGCGGGAGCCGGACGGCTTCATTTTGGCGAGCATGTGCTGCAGGAAGAGCAGCGACCCGTCCGAGACCCGCGGCACGCCGGCGCCGAAGCGCCCGTGGAAGCCCTGGTTGGCGTGCTCGTCCTTGATCGGCTGGGCATAGGACTTCCAGTCCACCCCATACGGGGGGTTGGCCAAGATGAAGTCGAAAGGCTCGCCGGGGAAGGCGTCCTGGGTCAGCGAGTTGCCGAAGGCCATCTGGCCCGGGTCAGTGTCCTGCATCATCAGGTCCGACTGCGCGATCGCCCACGTCTCCGGGTTCAGCTCCTGCCCGTACACCTGCACCCGCGCCGCGGGGTTGGCCGCGGTGATGCCGTGCGCGGCGCCCATGAGCATCCCACCCGTGCCCGCGGCCGGGTCGTAGACCGTACGCACCGGCTTGGGATTTGCCGTCAGCTCAGCGCTGGTCTTGCCGTGCAGCAGCAGCGCGACCATCAGGTCGATGACTTCCCGCGGGGTGTAGTGCTCACCCGCGGTCTCGTTGGACATTTCGGAGAACTTCCGCAGCAGCTCTTCGAAGATGTAACCCATCGCCTCGTTGCTGACCGCATTGGGGCGCAGGTCGAGATCGGCGAAGTCCGCCAGCACCGGGTAGAGGATGCCCGCCCGGTCCATCCGGGCGATCTTCGCATCGAAGTTGTAGGCCTCGATCACGCCGTAGGCGTCCCCCGACAGGCGGCGGATGTAACTGGCCAGCTGCTCCGCGAGCTCCTTGTCGTTCTGCAGCATGCTCGTGAACGTCAAAGGCGAGAGGTTGTAGAAGCGTTGACCCGCAACGTGCTTGAGCACGTAGTCCATGCCCTCGTCCACGGCCTTGCCGGTGGTCTTGCGGTCCGCCTGCAGGGCACCGAGCGTGACCGCCTGGTCCAGCACGGCCTCCTTGGTCGGAGCCAACACCGCGTCCATGCGGCGCAAGACCAGAAGCGGCAGCATCACCGACCCGTACTCGTGCTGCTTGAACGTACCCCGCAACTTGTCCGCGACTTTCCACACGAACGCGACCTTGTCCGCGAACCCGACCGGCGCCATGCATTCCCCTTTTCGACCCGTGATGTTGGCTCGACCCTAGTGGCCAGCACCGACCGCGTGGCCGAAGACCCTGGCACACACGAGATAGCCGGCTTGCGCTAGCCCTCTATTGACCTGGCGATACGAACGAGGTCGTCTCTCGACCACATTCCATCAGTCGGCGTGCTCCCACTCGACTCAACCTCGTCCAGCCCACGGAGACAGAGGGTTTCAGACAATCGCCGACTCGTGATGTGCGTTGCGCCCATAGCAGCCATGTCCGATATGACCACGGGCAGAGGCTTCCGAGGGCGCTCCGCCGGCGTCTCCGCGGCGACCTTGCGTTCGAAGTCAATCTCGTTGACAGCGGCGAATCGCATCACGTCTTCCGCTTCGGACAGGCTCGTTGTCTCCTGGAGCATCCGTGCGAGAGGGAACGAATCAAGAGTCGGCTGGGAAACTACCCAGACTTCCGGTGTGTGGTCGCTGACCGGCACAGGATCTCGTCCTCGCCGCATCGCGACGAAGCCCCTCATCCCCTTCGCTCCGGCAGCTACCAAGGCGGTCGCCTCAGTGGGATGCCAGGAGAGGACCGGTGCGAGAGCGTGTACGTCATCCGAAGTGACGCGTCCGACTGGCCTTCCTCCAGCGCCCTCCAAGAGTCGCTTCACCTCGCCCTCCGGAACCTCCGCATCCGCCCCGGCACCCAGAATCATCACGGTGGTCGGAATTCCTGTCCCAAGTGCAGCGGCCAGGCTGAGCGAGTCGGCCAGTGGACTCCGAAGGCCGGGCTCTGACCCTCGCGCCACGATGTCTCCACCAACGTCGACCACCACGAGTTCGCCGACGTCGAGTGACCGCGCGAGGTGTCGCAACTGATCCCTGAGCCCTATGGTCCCACCATCGAGATCGTGCAAGAAGATCCGAGCTCCGCTCGACTCTACAAGACGTGGGAGCACGCTCCTGCCTGGAGGCGCCGTGTCAGAGCCAGACGTCACCTCAAACGGCTGGTCTCCCACCGGCGCCAAGGCCGTGAAGTCTGTCCGAGCGCGAGGACCCGGGACAGGATCGATCCGAAGCCGTTCCCATGCGTACGTCGTGACGAGGGGTGGACGCTGGTCCGTATCGCCGAGGGCTCGTCTGGCCAGCAGGGCGCCGACCGCATCGCCGCCGCCGCCGGCTGCCACATAGAGAGTCCTCATACGAGCGATTGTGTCTCGGGGACGCTGCAACCTCTACTCTTAAGTGGTATTAGCCAGATGAGGTGTGAGTGATGAGCAGCCAGACCGCCGCGAAGTTTCGACGCATCGCCGACGACTTCCGCACGCGGATCCTCAGCGGGGAACTCCGGGCGGGCGACGAGGTGCCGAGCGAGCGTGCTCTGGCGACTCAGTACGACGTCTCTCGACCTACAGCCACCAAGGCGCTGTCGCTGCTCCGCACCGAGGGCTTCCTTACGTCGGTCCAGGGGTCCGGAACGTTCGTCGCTGACCTCAATGTCCATCGCCGCCCGCAGGATCGGTACGCGAGGGCCAAGCGCGCCGGTCGCATCTACAGCGGGAACGAGCGGGCAGAGATTGTGGCCGCGGGGGTGGTCGAGCAGCCTCCCGGACACGTGGTGCGCGGGCTGGCATTGCCAGAGGGGACGGCTGCGATCCGACGTCACCGCATCACGTGGGAGGGGGACGAGCAGGCTGAAATCTCCACCTCGTGGTTCAGCGCAGAATTGGCATCCGTGGCCCCACGCCTCCTGTCGACCGAGCGCATCCGCACCGGGACGGTGGCCTACGTCGAGGAGAAAACTGGTCGCACCGCGCGCTACGCACGCGACCGGATGACCGCTCGCACCGCAGGTAAGGAGGACGCCGCCGAACTCGGGCTGGCTAAGCCCTCGACACCGGTCCTCGTGGTGGAGCACATCGTCTACGACGGGGCAGACGCTCCCATCGAGTTCGCCGAAGCCGTTTACCCACCTGGGCGCTACACCGCCGAGCAGCGGTACGACCTCCCTTAGCGGATCACTCCAGATTCAGCGCAGTTCCACTTGACCATCCAAGTGGTATATGCCACCTTGGGATAACTGGCATATACCACTTAGGAGTGAGTGACATGGCAATGCAGCGTCGGTTCCCGGTTGGTCACGCGGACGTCTTTCCCGCGGGTGCGTTTTTGAAGGGGGGTGTGGAGCCGGTGGCGGATTTCAATGCGGAGCGGCGTGCGGATGGGTCGCGGTCGCAGCAGCTGGACAAGGACTCGGGGTTGCCGTTGTGGCAGGTGATGGTCCTGGACGCGGATGAGGAGGCCGGCAAGAAGGAGACGGCGATCTCGATCAAGATCGCGGCGAAGGTGCAGCCGGTGCCTCCGGAGAACACGACGTCGTTTCCGTGGACGCCGGTGGAGTTCGTCGGGCTGACGGCGCTGCCGTACGTGGACGACAACGGCAATCGGCCTCGGCTGGCGTGGTCCTTCCGTGCGGAGTCGTTGAAGGCGCCGGGCAAGGCTGCTGCCTCGTCTGCGGAGAAGGTGGCGTGAGATGGCACGGCCTGTGGGTGCAGGGGCGTGGGCGTCCGCGCTGGGTGTGAGCGAGAACGCCGTTCCGGGCGTGCTGTTCGGTCTGGTGCGTACGTTGCGGGACATCGATGAGCGGGTGATGAACGTGCGCAACCTTGTCCACTCGGGTCCGGACCCCGATCTGGACACGGCTCTGCTGGTGATGGAGCGGGCAGCGCACGAGGCCACCGCTCAGATCGAGGACGCACACCGGGAGGTCGCGCGCGATGCGTGAGTACCCGCAGCGGGCACAGGGCGGTCTCGGCGATGACGTGGTTTCCGTTGTCGTGGAGGCCGCCCTGCGTGCGTGCTGGCTCCTCCTCCGTGGGACGTGGTGGCTGGCGGTGTCGGCGGTGCGTCACCCGGTGGCGGGGGTCGTGGTCGTGCTCGGGGTGCTGCTTTGGCGCATGGTCAGCCCGAGCATCGTCGTGGCTCTCATCGCCATCGCCGTCCTGGGGCTCGTCGTGTGGCGGATCGTGTACCCGGACTCGTTCGGGCGTCTGGCTCGGCCTCGGCTCTCGCAGGCGTGGCGGCTGCCGGCTTATCGGGTCTATTGGCCGCACGTGGCCAGCCGGTGTGGGCTGGTGGTGACGCCCCGGAACGAGGAGCACACGGCGTGCGAGGTGGCGAAGCTGCGTCGCCTCCAGGTCACCCCGGCCGGTATCGAGCGGCTGCTGGTCCAGGTACCGGTGGGGCTGACCTTCGATGACGTGGCGGCTCGGGTCGAGGCGGTCGGGCAGGCGTTCGGCTCGCGGTCGGCTCGGGTGGCGCCTGCTCGCCCCGGGCGGGTATGGATCGAACTGGTCCGTCGCGACGTGCTCGCCCGCGTGGTCGCGCCCATCGCCTCGTCGGGCACCGACCTCGCGGGTCTGCCGGTGGGGTTGGCCGATGACGGCGGCACGTGGCGGATGCGCCTGTCGGGCACGCACACCCTGATCGCCGGGGCCACGGGGTCCGGGAAGGGCTCGGTGCTGTGGTCCATGTTGGCGGGTCTGGCTCCGGCCCTGCGGGACGGTTGGGCGCAGGTGTGGGCCATCGACCCCAAGGGGGGCATGGAACTTGGTCTCGGGCGGGGCTGCTTCGCCCGGTTCGAGGGCGGCGACGCCGAGGCGATGTGCGACCTCCTCGAAGAGGCGGTGAAGGTCAAGAGCGAGCGGGCGGCTCGACTGGCGGACACCGGGCAGCGGCTGCACTCCCCCACTGCGGATGACCCACATCTGGTGATCGTCGTGGACGAGCTGGCGACGTTGACCGCCTTCGCCGAGCGGGCCGTCACGCGCCGCATCGACCAGGCAATGGGCCTGCTGCTGACGCAGGGCCGCGCGGTGGGCATCAGCGTCGTGGCGGCGGTGCAGGACCCCGGCAAGGACGTCGTGACCTGGCGAGACCTCTTCCCCACCCGGATCTCGTTGCGGGTGGACAACCCGATCCAGGTCGACATGGTGCTCGGCGAAGGAGCACGGGACAGCGGCGCCCGCGCCGACGAGATCAGCGAACTGATGCCCGGCGTCGGATACGTGCGCGTGGAGGGCACCCGCGCGATCCGCCGTGTCCGGTCGGCCTACCTCACCGACGACGACGTGGTGGCCCTGGCTAAGAGCATCCCCGCGCACGCACCCCTCGGCCACACGGAGGAGAGCAGCGAGGGCGGTGAAGCGGCATGAAGCGCCTACGCAGTGCCCAGGTCGGCAACGGCACGGACCGGGACGTGCGACAGCGTGTCTATGGCACGCCGGTTGGCGGGGTGACGGCTTCGCCCTCGCTGGCATCGCGGCTCGATGCATGGGGCTGGCGCATCGACGGGGCGTGCGCAGAGTCTGCGGATGGCGGTGCGGCGTGGTTCGCCCAGGACGGCTCGCTGGCCTCCCGCGCGGCTCGGCGGGCCTGCCGCTCGTGCCCGGTGCAGCGCGTGTGCTTGGCGTCGGCGTTGTGGTTCGGCGAGGAGTACGGCATCTGGGGTGGCACCACCCCGGTACAGCGGGAGGCGATGACGGCGCGGCTGCTTCGTGGGGAGTCCCTCGACGGTCTCGTGGGGTGGAGCGACGACGAGGTTCGCGATGACACGGCCTGAGGGCATGCCGGTGGCCGGGACGTCGCATGGCGGGTTCCCGGGGTACGGCGATGCCTCGCCCCTCGACCTCGACCACGTGGGAGCCACGGCACAAGCGGGGATGGTCGACCGGCTCCTGGGCGGGACCTTCGAGGCCTGGTCGGATGCGGCCGCTCGGGTCGGGCACTGCGCCCAACCGATCAAGCTGGTGGGCTCCTCCAGCCGGGTGGACCGGGCCACGGGCGAGGTGGTCTCCAGCTACTCCTCGGCCCAGGAGCCCTTCGGCGTGACGTACGTGCGGTGCGGCAACCGGCGTGCGAGTGTCTGCCCGGCGTGCTCGCGGATCTATGCGCGCGACACCTTCGAGATGATCCGGGCCGGGGTGGTCGGCGGCAAGAGCGTGCCGGAGCGCGTGAGCGGCAACCCGCTGGTGTTCCTCACCCTGACGGCTCCCTCCTTCGGGTCGGTGCACACGGCCAAGGGTGGGCAGCGGTGCCGTCCTCGGGATGGACACGAGGTGTGCGAGCACGGTCGCCCGGTGGCGTGCTGGCAGGCGCACGAGAGCGACGACCTCGACGTGGGGACCCCGATCTGCCCGGACTGCTACGACTACGCCGCGCACGTGATCTGGCAGTGGTGGGCACCGGAGCTGTGGCGGCGATTCACCATCACCACCCGGCGCGTGATCGCCCGGGCAATGGGTGTCCCGGCCTCGCGGCTGCGGGAGGTCGTGACGTTGCAGTACGCGAAGGTCGCGGAGTACCAGGCGCGGGGCGTGGTCCACTTCCACGCTCTGGTACGCCTCGACGGGCCGAAGACCGCTGACGGGTACGCCCCTGCCCCAGAGGGTGTCTCGGCCGGGGTGCTGGCCGGGATGCTCGAGGACGCCGCTGGTCGTGTGGGCTTCGATGCGCCGCCGTGTGCCGGTCGTGAGGTGAGGCGGTTGAGCTTCGGCGCCCAGGTCGATGCCCGCTCGGTGACGGCCACGCGCGTGGATGACCCGGACGCTCCGCTGGTGGGTGAGCAGGTGGCCGGCTATCTGGCGAAGTACGCGACGAAGGCGGCCTCGGACACGACCGATCCGCGTCGCGCGTCGGGGCACTATCGGCGGCTGCGGGCCACGATCGATGACCTGGCGGCGCACCGGTCGCCGGAGGACGAGTACGAGCTGCTGGGCAAGTGGGTGCACATGCTCGGCTTCCGCGGGCACTTCTCCAGCAAGTCGCGGTGCTACTCGATCACCCTCGGTGCCCTGCGTCGCGCTCGGCAGCGGTGGCAGCGCATCGCCGCCGACAGCGCTCGGGACGGGTGCGAGATGCCGGTTCTGGACTTCGCGGACCTGATGGCCGACGAGGAGGAGGAGACCACGCTCGTCGTCGGCTCCTGGAGCTACGTCGGGACCGGGTGGGACACCGACGCGGACACCGCCCTGGCACTGGCCGCGGCGGACCGTGCTCGTGCCTACGACCAGTGGCGAGCGGAGAAGGCACGGGCGACAACAACGCGATGACTGAGAGAGAAAGAGAGAAGGGATTCAGATGTGCAATCGACATGACCCGCTGTGGACCATTCAGGACGTGGCGACGTTCCTCGGGATACCCGTGGGAACGCTCTACGACTGGCGCTGCCGTGGTGAGGGACCGCCCGCCTTCAAGGTGGGTCGGCGGCTTCGCTACCGCGAGACCGACGTCTTCGCGTGGCTCGAAGAGCAGACGGCAGCGTGAGCCATGGGACGTCAGGGACTGGCCCCTGGTGAGTGGGGCTCGATATCGACGGTACGGGTGACCACTGCCTCCGGGACGGCCTACAAGAGCCGCGCATGGTTCCGGGGCTTCGACGGTCGCCGCCGTCGCATGGAGCGTTGGGGTACATCGCAAGCGGCGTCTCAGCGTGCTTTGGCCACCGCGTTGCAGGACGCCGCGACGGCCGGCGTGGGTCGGCTGACAGCGCGAGACACCTTGGACGAGGCGGTGCGGCAATGGCTGGACGACCTGGAGCAGCTGGTGCGGATGGATCAGCGGTCACCGGGCACGGTGCAGACCTACCGACGGCAGTGGAAGCGCAGTGTCTCTCCTGCCCTGGGCAATCTGCGGCTGGGCGAGGTGACCACGCCGGTCGTGGACCGCTTCCTGGTCGACCTGCACGAGCGGGTCGGGCCGGCGACCTCGCGTACGGCCCGTGCGGTGATCTCCGGCGCGATGGGCCGCGCGGTGCGCGAGGGCGCGATTCGCTTCAACCCGACCCGGGAGGTTCGCCGCCTGAGCACTGCCCCGCGTCGTCGGCCACGGGCGCTGACCGAGCAGGAGCGGGCGGCGTGGTTCCTCGCGGTGACCCGTGACCCACGTGCGGTCTCGCGTGACCTGCCGGACCTGTGCGCCTTCATGCTGGCCACAGGTCTGCGGCTCGGCGAGGTCGTCGCGGTCCTGTGGTCGGAGATCGACCTGGAGGAGGGCGCCGTGGACGTTACCTCGACGCTGATCCGGGTGACCGGGCAGGGCGTCATCCGCAAGGCCACGAAGTCGTCCGCCGGGCAGCGCCGTCTCCCCCTTCCGCAGTGGTGCGTGGCGATGCTGCGGCGGCGCGCTGAGGTCGGGGTCGGCCCGGACGAGCCGGTCTTCGGCACGATCGACGGGGGCTTTCGTGAGCCGCGCACGGTCAGCCGCTGGCTTCACGAGGTCCGCGCGGACAGTGACCTGGAGTGGGTGACCTCGCACGCATGGCGCAAGACGACGGCCAGCATCCTCGACGGGTCGGGCGTGACCGCGCGGATCATCGCCGACCAGCTCGCCCACTCACGGGTGTCCATGACCCAGGACGTCTACCTCGGGCGCGGCGAGCAGGATCCGCGGGTGCTCGCGGCGCTCGAAGCGGCGAACCCACGGCCCCCTTCGCTACCCCAAAGTGGAGGCGAAAGTGGAGGCTTGGACGACGTAGAGGGCGGTGACTGACGTGTCTGCCCTGCTCAGAGAGCTGGCGGGGGGACTCGAACCCCCAACCACCTGTTTACAAGACAGGTGCGCTGCCAATTGCGCCACGCCAGCGTGCCCGGGTTCGAAAAACCGGGACCGCGGCATCGTAGCCCGCGGCCCCGGCCTTCACCGAGTCAGGACCTCAGAGGACGTACTTGTTGAGGAAGCTCTGCAGGCGCGTGGTCGTCTGCGGGCCCCAGACGCCGTCGACGTCCGCGCCGACCTTGCGCTGGAGAGCGCTGGTCGTGACCGGACCGACGATGCCGTCGCGGTTGACCCCGAGCTTGGCCTGGAGGGCGGCGCGGTCGTGCCAGCCGAGATTGCCGTCCTGGGACTGGCCGACCCACTTCTCGATGGCGGCGTTGGTCTTCGGTCCGCGGATGCCGTCGACGGCGAGCTCGCCGGAGATGGTAGTGCGCTCGGAGTCGCGCGAGGCGCGCTCCTGGCCGCTGTACGGGTCCACCGCGAGGCCGTTGGCGACCGTCAGGCCCGCCCGCACGGAGCAGACCGGCCAGGCGCCCGGGCCCTGGACCTTGAGGACCTCCTGGGCGATCTCGATCTGCTGGCCCTTGGTGGCGCGGTCGGCGGTGTAGGCGTACTTCTGGCCACCGAAGCCCTTCCACGTCTGGAAGGAGAACTGCAGGCCGCCGTAGTAGCCGTTGCCGGTGCTGATGCTCCAGTTGCCCGACGACTCGCAGTCGGCCATGCGGTCCCAGACGGTGCCGGACGCGCCGGCGCCGGTCGCGACGACGACCCCGCCCGCAGCGAGCGCGCCCATGGTGATGGTGGCGCCGGCAACCTTGAACCGACGGCCACGACGCGATGTCGGCTGATCGGGGAAGTCGTTGGTGCTGAACATGATTGTGGTCCCTTTCGGCTGAGTGCGGGCAGGGGGCCCCGCACGGTCCGAGAGCGACGCTAGGGACTCACGAGTCCCACAAACAACACTCGTCACATAAATACAGACTTGTAACTTCTGGCCCGTTGACACCACCGAGACATGACGAAGGGGGCGTCGCACCCGTGGGTGCGACGCCCCCTTCGAGGGCGAAGACTCAGTCTCAGCCGTTGAGGTGCTGCTGCAGCGCGGCGGTGGTCTTCGGACCCCAGATGCCGTCCTGCGTCGCACCGACGTGCGCCTGGAGCGCGCTGGTCGTGATCGGGCCGACGACGCCGTCCTGGGTCACGCCGAGCGCGCCCTGCAGGGCCTTGATGTCGTCCGAGCTCAGGTCGCTGTCGACGCTGCCACCGACCCACTTCTCGACGGCGGCCTTGGTGTTCGGGCCGAAGATGCCGTCGACGGCGAGGCCGGCGCCGCTGCGCTCGGCGCTGCGGGAGGCGCCCTGGTCAGCGGGACGCTCCTGCGCCTGCTGCGGGGCCGGGGCGGGGGCCGGCTCCGGGGCGGGCTCGGGGGCCGGGGCGGAGGAGCCGCCGGTCATGCCGTTGGCCGTGGTCAGGCCGGCCTCGACGGAGCACACGGGCCACGCGCCGGGACCCTGCGCCTGCAGCGTCTTCTGGGCGACCTCGATCTGCTGGGCCTTGGTGGCCTGGTGCGCGTTCGGGGCGTACTGGCCGCCACCGAAGGCCTGCCAGGTGGAGGTGGTGAACTGCAGGCCGCCGTAGAAGCCGTTGCCGGTGTTGATCGACCAGTTGCCGCCGCTCTCGCACTGGGCGACACGGTCCCAGACGCCGCTGGACGTCGCGGCGTTCGCGCTGGAGGCGGTGGCGATGGAGCCGACGGCTGCGGTGGCACCTGCAACCGCGACACCGGCGATCCGCCGGCGGGTCGGGGAGGCGGCAACGGCCGTGGCGTGCTTGGGGGAGTAGAACATGCGGTGGGATTTCCTTCCACGGAGTTCAGGGGGCTTCGTGGTGAAGCTGCCAGAAGGTCTGGCCATCTGCGGACGTGGGAACGTTACCGTCCTGTGATCAAACGGGTCAAACCCCGTGACCAAGTGTCGCTAGACGATCTCCCAGCCCTCGTCCGTGCGCCGGTCGCTCTCGGCCTCCACCGCCTGCTTCCGCCGCTGGGCAACGGGTGCGTCGAGTGGCGTCGCGAGCCTGTCCCCCAACGTCGCTCCCGTCGCGATCGCCATGATCACGCCGAGCGAGGAGAAGACCGAGACCAGACCCCCTTCGAGGTTGTACCCACCCGCCGAGCTCGTCAGGTGGTACAGCCCGATGAAGATCCCGAGACCGGGATACAGGCCGAAGGACGCGGGCACGAAGAGGGTGATGGGCGGGGAGTCCATCCGCAGGGCGATCAGTCGCGCGAAGAAGCCGATGACCACGGCCGCGAGCCCGGTGGACGTCACGCGGCCCAGGCCCGCATCCGTGGAGGCCAGCGCGACGGTCACGCCGAGCGCACACAGGATGGCGGCGGGCGGGAGCATCCGCGGATTGTTCTGCAGGGTGAGCGCACCGGCGAAGCCGATGAAGACCGCGCCCCCGATGACGATCGGGACGGGGGCCGAGGCCCACGCGAGCTTGTCGATCCCCGGGGGCTCGAAGCCGAGCTCGAGCGCGACGGCCAGCTGCAGGCTGATCCCCAGGCCGCTGGCCACACCGATGATCAGACCGAGGGTGTGGAACATCACGGCGAACAACCGTGCCGTGCCGGTCACCGGGAAGCCCGAGAGGAGGTCCTCCGTGGCCGATGTCAGGGTGCGTGAGGGCAGCAGGGCGACGATCCCACCGGCGACGACGAAGGCGAAGTCCGCGCCGTTGATCGGTCCGTACACGTAGGCGAGGAAGGCGATCACCGTGGCCAGCGCCCCGCCCAGCGCGCCCAGGTAGAAGTCCGGGAGGTCGATCCGCGCGACCCACCCGGCGAGCATGATGATGAGCACGCCGGAGAGCATCGCCAGCAGCACACCCAGGATGCTGGCGCCGAGGATGAGTGCGACGCCACCGGCGACGCTCCCCTCACCGAGGGCGACCACCCAGCGCGACCACGTCCGACGCGTCGTGTTGATCTCCTTGATCTTCGCGTCGGCCTGCTCGACGTCGATGTCCCCGGAGATCAGGTCGTCGACGAGGGCGTGCACCATCGCCAGACGGGCGAAGTCCTGCCGTGGCTGGCGCACCACCCGCAGCCGCGAGATCGTCTGCCCCGACGGCGTCCGGCACTGCATGTGCAGGGACTGCATCGTCAGGTCGACGTCGAGGTCCTCCAGACCCGCGGCGACACCGACGGCGATCGCGGCCGTCTCGACACCGCTGGAGCTGGAGCCGGAGCGCAGCATCAGCTCGGCGACGCGCAGCGCGAGGTCGAGGGCGGTCGTCGCGGCTTGCTCCTCCGCGACCGCGCGCGTGACACGCGGGTCACGGTAGGGGGTGCCGCGCAGGGAGCCTCGCAGCGGGATCGTCTGCGTCGGCTCCTCCCCGCGCAGCAGCGGGCGCAACCGCGAGCGGTGCTCCCGGCGCGGCGTGGGCGCCGCCTTCTCCCGCTTCGGCTTGGCCGCCGGCCGGGGCACCGGCTTGTTCCGGCCGGGCTTCTCCTTGCGCTCCTCGGGCCTGGGCTCCTGGCGCGGCCGGGGCACCGCCTGCGTCTTCTCCGCAGGACGGAAGCGCGAGTCACGGCGCCGCTTCGTCACCGGCACGGCCACCGCCGTCTGCTCGGACGCCGACGACTCCCGAGCGGAGTCACGAGCGGCACGCTGCTGGGGGGTCAGGTCGTCGGTGATGGGGTCCTGCACCACCCGGGACCTCTGGGGGTCCCGGCGCGGTCGCGGGGGTGGAGGCGGTGTCGTCATCGGGTGGGCAGCTGCTCCGGTCCGGGTAGGGGCGAGAGGGTGCCGGGCCACCACGTGATGTCGAGCGCACCGGCGAAGAGGGCGCCGAGGACCCCGACGGCGATGACCACGAGCACGGCGATGACCACGAGGCGCACGACCGGGATGCCGGTGACGCTGCGCGCGAGGCTGCGGCTGCCGCGACGCAGGCCCGGGCCGCCCGGGCCCCACCACCCGACGAGCAGCGCGAGCAGCGCGCCCACGGCCAGCGGGAGCGGCGACTCCAGCCGCACGCCGAGCCCGTCGAGCGCGCTCTGCCCGAGCGCCGTCACGAGGACGCCGGCGGCACCGACGGCGAGGGGTAGCAGCGCCGACACCAGCGCCTGGAGCGCACCGGTGAGCAGGTGCCACGGGCTCGCCAACGCGGCAACGACCCCGTCGCTGCGGCGTCGCCCGGAGCGGTGACGCCGCCGCACGGTGCTCGTCATCGACAGGTCGACGGTGCGGGCCAGCCACGACCACACGAGGGCCAGGGCCATGCCCACCCACGGGGCAGCGGCGAAGATCGCGACGAGGACGGCCAGCAGCGCGGCGAGGACGTCGGAGCGCCGGGGACGACCGATCCGCGGGTCGCCCGGGCGGTCCGGGTCGCCCGCCGCCATGCCCGGCCACTGCTGGTTCGCCTGCGGTGGTGCGCTCACCGGCGCGGGACGGGGGTTCGGGTCGCGCCAGTCGCCCTGCCCCCACGGGGAGGGCGGCTCGACCGGCGCCGGGGCGGGCGTCACGACCTGCGTCGCTCCCTGCTCGAGCGTGCGGGTGCGCTGCGGCAGGACCTCGGTCACCGGACGGCCGTTGGCCCAGGCGTCGAGAGCCGTGAGCACCTCGTCGGCGTCGGGACGCCGTGACTGGTCCGGGTCGAAGCAGGCGTACAGGAGCGGGGCGAGCCCGGGGTCGACGTCGCGCAGGTCCGCCTCACCGCGGGCGACCCGGGCGAGGACGGCCTCCATGCCGCCCCGGCCGAAGGGGGGTCGTCCCGTCGCCGCGAAGACGAGGGTGGCGGCCCACCCCCACCAGTCCGTGGCCGCGGTGACGTCACCGCCCTCGACCAGCTCGGGCGAGAGGTAGCCGGGGGTGCCCATGACCAGGCCGGTCATCGTCATCCGCGAGCTCTCGGCCACGTGGGCGATGCCGAAGTCGATGACGACGGGGGCGCCGTCGAGCATGAGGACGTTGCCGGGCTTGAGGTCCCGGTGGATCACGCCGACGCGGTGGATGGCGCGCAGGGCGTCGACGAGCCCGCGTGCCAGGGAGAGCAGGGCCTGCGGGTCGAGCGGCCCCTCGTCGCGCACGAGCTGGTCGAGGCTCGGCCCGGGAACGTAGCGGGTGACGATGTAGGGACGATCGCCCTCGAGGTCCGCGTCGAAGACCGGGGCGATCCGGTCCGAGCGCACCCTGGCGAGCGTGTCGACCTCGCGGGCCAACCGCGAACGGGCGTCCTCGTCGTGGGCCACGTGCGGGCGCAGCACCTTGACGGCGACGGCGCGCCCGCGCTCGTCGAGGGCCAGGTGGACGATGCCCATGCCGCCCTGCCCGAGCTCCTGCAGCACGCGGTAGCGCCCGATCGTCTCGAAGTGCGACACCGTGGCCTCACCACGCTCCTCCGGGGACGGTTCTTCCCCGAGCACCTGTGTCGTCATGCCACCAGCCTAGAAGGCCGTGGTTGGGTGATCACGGAGAAATGCCTGTGTGGCGGCTGTGACCTGGTGTCACTGGGTGATGTAGGCCTCCAGCTGGTCCCGCTCGGCGGCAAGGTCCCGGATGCGGTGCTTGACGACGTCACCGATGCTGACGATGGCCACCAGCGTGTCGTCCTCGACGACCGGGATGTGGCGGATGCGCCGCTCGGTCATCCGGGCCGCGAGGTCGCGCACGTCGTCGTGGGTGGTGCACGTGTGCACCTCGGCGGTCATGATCGCACTGACCGGCTCGTCGAGGACCGCGGCGCCCAGGCGGTGCAGATGCCGGACGATGTCCCGCTCCGAGACGATGCCGTCGACCGCGCCGTCACCACCCGAGACGACGACGGCACCGATGCGGTGCTCGGCGAGGAGGCCCAGGAGGGTGGCCACCGTGTCGTCCGGAGCGATCGTGACGACATCAGAGCCCTTGCTGCGCAGAACGTCCGAGATCTTCATGCATCGAGATTAGTGCTCCGGACGCCCCGGCGGAAGGCCATCGCCATATGGTGGGAGGGCCATCATCCAGGAGGTCCGTCCCATGACTGCCCAGCGCGTCTTCGATCTGGTCATCGCCGCCAACCGGCTCCCCGTCGACCGTGTCGTCGCCGACGACGGTTCCTCGGAGTGGCACCGCTCCCCCGGGGGGCTGGTGACCGCGATGGACTCGGTGATGCAGCACCGCGAGGGCGCCTGGGTCGGGTGGGCCGGCGAGACGGGCGAGGCCCCCGAGCCCTTCGAGGAGGCCGGGATGTGGCTGCACCCCGTCCCCCTGTCGGAGGAGGAGCGCGAGAGCTACTACGAGGGCTTCAGCAACGACACGCTCTGGCCGATCTACCACGACGTCATCGTCCAGGCCCACTTCCACCGCGAGTGGTGGCGCTGCTACCAGATCGTCAACGAGCGCTTCGCCGAGGCGGTGTGCGAGGTGGCGGCCGAGGGCGCCAAGGTGTGGATCCACGACTACCAGCTCCAGCTCGTGCCGGCGATGGTGCGCGAGCGCCGCCCCGACGTGCGGATCGGCTGGTTCAACCACATCCCCTTCCCGCCCGTGGAGCTCTTCGCCCAGCTCCCGTGGCGCTCACGCATCCTCGAGGGCCTCCTCGGTGCCGACTACCTCGGCTTCCAGCGCGCCCCCGACGCGCAGAACTTCCTGCGCGCCTGCCGCCAGCTCGACGGGCGCACGACGCGGGGGGAGGTCGTCACCACCCAGGACCCGGACGGCACGAGTCGCCAGGTCCGCGCCTCCGCCGTCCCGATCAGCGTCGACTACCGGGGTCTTGAGGAGCTGGCGCGCACCGAGGCCGTCCAGGAGCGGGCCCGGGAGATCCGTGCCTCGCTCGGGGACCCGGAGGTGGTGATGCTCGGCGTCGACCGCCTCGACTACACCAAGGGCATCCGCCACCGTCTCAAGGCCTACGAGGAGCTGCTCGCCGACGGCGCCATCTCCACGCCGGACATCACCTTCGTCCAGGTGGCCACACCGAGCCGTGAGCGGGTCGCGGCCTACCAGCAGCTGCGCACCGAGGTGGAGACCGTCGTCGGTCACATCAACGGCGCCTACTCCACCATCGGCGCACCGGCGGTCGACTACCTGCACCAGAGCTACCCGCGCGAGGAGATGGCCGCACTCTTCCAGGCGGCCGACATCATGCTCGTCACCCCCCTGCGCGACGGGATGAACCTCGTGGCCAAGGAGTACGTCACCTGCCGCCACGACGACGGCGGCGCGCTCATCCTCAGCGAGTTCACCGGCGCGTGGCACGAGATGAAGCAGGCCTTCCGGTGCAACCCGCACGACATCGAGGGCCTGAAGCGGGTGATGCTGCGCGTGATGAACATGTCCGCGAAGGACAAGCGCCGGTCGATGCGGGCCCTGCGCCGGCGCGTCGCCGACAACGACGTGCAGAAGTGGGCGGACACGTTCCTCGCCAACCTCGAGACGGCACCGGACCGCCCGTCCCGGTCCACGGCGAAGGGGGCCTGAGTGCGCCCCGAGGTCAGCGACGGCATCGCGGCGGTCGCCGCGCGGCCCCGGCTGCTCGTGGCGACGGACTTCGACGGGGTCCTCGCCCCCTTCGTCCTCGACCCGCTGGACGCCCGACCGCAGGCCGGCACGATCGAGGCGATCACCACGCTGGCGGCCGCCGCGGACACGTGGACCGCGGTCGTCTCCGGGCGCGACCTGGCCACCCTCACCGAGCTCAGCGGTCTCGGCGACTCGGGGACGACGCTCATCGGCAGCCACGGCGCCGAGACCAACCGCGCCCGGCAGGGCCCCACCGATCAGGCGGCCGGGGCCCGGCTGACCGCGCTGCGCGCCTGGGTCGAGCCCGCCGTCGCCACCCGTGACCCCCGGATCCGCATGGAGCACAAGCCGACCGCGCTGGTCCTCCACACCCGGGGGCTGCCCGAGGAGGCCGTCGACACCGCCACCGACATCGCCACCGAGGCCGCCCGGATGTCCGGGGTCAGCCTCCTCTCCGGCAAGGGCGTCCACGAGCTGAGCGTCGTCGGAGCGGACAAGGGCACCGCCCTGCAGGCCCTCGCCGGGGACCTGCGCGTCGACGCGGTCGTCTACCTCGGCGACGACGTCACCGACGAGCACGTCTTCACGGTGCTCGGTCCACGGGACCTGTCCATCAAGGTCGGGCCCGGTGAGACCGCCGCCCGCACCCGCCTGGACGACTGCAGCGAGGTCCCCGCGGTCCTCGACGCCCTCGTCGCAGCCCGGACCGCCTGAGGAGGCCGCCGTGCCGTTGGACATCTCCGCCGCCCGGCCCGACCCGGCACTGCTCGACCTGCCCTGGTCGGTCCCGCTCGAGGAGTGGCCCCCCGAGATCCTCGCCGCCCTCCCCCGCGGCATCTCCCGGCACGTCGTGCGCTTCGCGCACCTCTCCGGCGGCATCGTCGCCGTCAAGGAGATCGGGGCCGACCTCGCCCGCGGGGAGTACCAGCTGCTGCGGGCGCTGCGCCGCCTCGACCTGCCGTGCGTCGAGCCCCTCGCCGTGGTCTCCGGGCGCACCGACGCGGACGGCGATCCGCTCGACGCGTGCCTGGTCACCCGGCACCTGCAGTTCTCGCTGCCCTACCGGGCGCTCTTCAGCCAGCACCTCCGCGAGGACACGACGACCCGGCTGGCCGACGCCCTCGCGGTCCTGCTGGCCCGGTTGCACCTCGCCGGGTTCTTCTGGGGGGACGTCTCCCTGTCCAACACGCTCTTCCGCCGCGACGCCGGCGCCTTCTCCGCCTACCTCGTCGACGCCGAGACCGGCGAGCTGCACGACACGCTGAGCACCGGGCAGCGCGAGCACGACCTCGACCTGGCCCAGGTCAACATCGCCGGCGAGATGATGGACCTGGCCGCCGGGGGGTACCTGCCCGAGGGCCTCGACCCGATCGAGGTCTCCCACGAGATCATCGAGCGCTACCGCGGGCTGTGGCAGGAGCTGACCGGTGACGAGTGGTTCGAGGCCGGCGAGCGCTGGCGGGTCGACGAGCGGATCCGGCGGCTGAACGCCCTGGGCTTCGACGTCGACGAGCTGGCGATCGCCACCGACCTCGACGGCACCCACGTGCGCATCGAGCCCAAGGTCGTCGACGCCGGCCACCACAGCCGCCGGCTGCTGCGCCTGACCGGCCTCGACGTCGAGGAGAACCAGGCCCGTCGCCTGCTCAACGACCTCGACTCCTACCGCGCGGCGACCGACCGGCAGGGCGACGAGGAGTCGATCGTCGCCCACGAGTGGCTCTCCCGCGTCTACGAGCCGACGACCCGCGCGGTGCCGCGTGAGATGCGTGGCAAGCTCGAGCCGGCCGAGCTCTTCCACGAGATCCTCGAGCACCGGTGGTACCTGGCCGAGCGGACCGGCCACGACATCCCCATCGAGGAGGCGCTCGCGGACTACCTGCGCGAGGTGCTGCCCGGCAAGCCCGACGAGCGCGAGCTCCTGGGGGCGGACACCGCCGAGCTGCCCGTGGTCGACGAGGAGGGTGGCTGAGCCAGCCGGCGCGCCCCCTTCGCCCGTGGGCTCAGACGCCCTTGTGGGCGCGGAACCAGGCGGTGGAGTCCTTCTGCCAGAGGAAGAAGACCGCCGCGGCTCCGGCCAGGAGCACCAGGACGTTGACGATCATCGTCACCGCCGACGTCGCCTGCGCGAAGCTGAAGAGGAAGCTGATGACGAAGAGCGCGAACAGGACCGTCGCCACGATGCGCGCCCAGCCCTTGCCCTTGCCGTTCAGCCACGCCATGAGCACCCACAGGATCGCACCGACCACGCCGAGGAAGACGCTGAACCCGACCCCCAGCGCGACGGCGGCGTCGATGGTGCTCTCCGTGTAGGGGACGCCCTGCTGGTCCAAGGCCTCCATGACCTGGGCACGCATGTCGTCCATGCCGACGAAGGACGTGAGGATCGTGACCAGCTGCAGCACCGCACCGGCCCACATCGCGTACTTGGCCCGGACGATCGACGGTGGCGCCGCCGTCATCACGGGGCCGCCCGGGTAACCACCCGGGGACGAGTACGCGGGCGCCGGCTGGTAGCCGGACTGGTCACCGCCGGGCGGCGGGGGTGGGGGCATTGCGGACATCGGGTTCCCTCCTGCGCTGGCGAGGACCCCTGCGACCCCCGCTCGGCCCCACCCCATCATGCGCGGTGCGCCCGGGCAATCACCCCTCGGCGTGGCGCAGGCGGGCGATCTCGTACAGGGCCACGCTGGTCGCGATGCCCGCGTTGAGGGACTCGACGGCACTGCTCATCGGCACCGAGACGATCTGGTCGCAGGTCTCGCGCACGAGACGCGAGAGGCCCTTGCCCTCGGAGCCGACGACGACCACGAGCGGCGAGGTCGCCAGCTCCAGCCCGGGCAGCTCGACGTCTCCGTCCATGTCGAGCCCGACGACGAAGAAGCCGGCCTTGCGGTAGTCCTCGAGAGCACGGGTGAGGTTCGCCGCCTGGGCGACCGGCAGGCGCGCGGCGGCACCGGCGGAGGTCTTCCACGCCGACGCGGTCATGCCCGCGCTGCGCCGCTGCGGGACGACGACGCCGTGGCCACCGAAGGCGGCGGTCGAGCGCACGATCGCCCCGAGGTTGCGCGGGTCGGTGATCGAGTCGAGCGCGACGACGAGCGGGACGCCCGGCAGCGAGGAGTCGATGAAGTCCTTCGGGTGCGCGTACTGGTACGGCGGCACCTGGATCGCGATGCCCTGGTGCACGGCGCCGTCGGTGAGCCGGTCCAGCTCCTGCCGGGAGGCCTCGATGATCGGAGTGCCGGCGGCGACGGCCACCTGCAGCGCCTCCTTGACCCGGTCGTCGCTGTCGATGCGGTGCGCGATGTACATCGTCGTCACCGGCAGCTGCGAGCGCAGCGCCTCCAGCACGGAGTTGCGCCCGGCGACGACCTCCGTCGAGGAGGTCTTCTTGCGCTGCGGCTTCGCGGGACGCTTCTGCTCCGCCTTGGGCTTGTACGCCTTGTGGTTCGGACGCTCGCTCGCCTTGGGCGTCGGGCCCTTGCCCTCCAGGCTCTTGCGACGCTGGCCGCCCGTACCGACCTGCATCCCCTTCTTCGACCCGGACCGGCGCACCGCGCCTCGTCGTTGGCTGTTGCCGGCCATCAGTGTTCCTTCCTCAGGCTCCACCGGGCGCCGCCCGGTGTGTCCTCGACGGTGATCCCGGCCTCGACGAGACCGTCCCGGATCCGGTCGGCTGTCTCGAAGTCGCGCGCGGCGCGGGCCTCCGCGCGCGCGTCGACCTGCATGCGCACGAGCGCGTCGAGCGCCTCGTGCAGCTCCTCCTCGCGGCTGCCGCCCGCGCCACCCCAGGTGGCGGACAGCGGGTTGATCCCGAGGACGTCGGTCATCGCCAGCACCGTGGCGGCGATCTCCGCGGCCTCGGCCCGACCCCCTTCGTCCAGCGCGGTGTTGCCCTTGCGGACGGTCTCGTGGATGACGGCCAGAGCACCGGCGACCCCGAGGTCGTCGTCCATCGACTCGGTGAACTCCGCGGGGATCTCCACCTGCGGGTCCGCCTCGACGACCGGCTGGCCCGGCAGCGCACGGCGCAGGAAGCCCGCGATGCGCTCCACCGCCGACCCCGCCTCGTCGAGGGAGCCGGGGTGGTACTCGATCATCGAGCGGTAGTGCGCGGCGGTGAGGAAGTAGCGCACGGTCAGCGGGTCGTGGTCACGCACGAGGTGCTGGACCTCGAGGGCGTTGCCGAGGGACTTGCCCATCTTCTCGCCCTTGACCGTCACCCAGCCGTTGTGCAGCCAGAAGTTCGCGAAGCCGAAGCCCGCGGCGCGGGACTGGGCCTGCTCGTTCTCGTGGTGGGGGAAGCGCAGGTCGATGCCGCCGCCGTGGATGTCGAAGGTGTCCCCGAGGTACTTGCGGGACATGGCCGAGCACTCGAGGTGCCACCCGGGACGACCCTCGCCGTAGGGGGTCGGCCAGTTGGCGCTGGTCGGCTCCTCCCCCTTGCGGCCCTTCCACAGGGCGAAGTCACGCGGGTCGCGCTTGCCGCGCGGGTCCGCGTCGTCGGCCGCCACCATGTCGTTGAGCCCCTGGTTGCTCAGCTCGCCGTAGTCGGGCCAGCTCTTGACGTCGAAGTAGACGTCACCGCTGCCGTCCTCGGCCGGGTAGGCGTGGCCCCGCTCGACGAGGGTGTCGATGAGCGTGACCATCTCGGGGATGTGCCCGGTCGCGCGCGGCTCGTAGGTCGCGGGGAGCACACCGAGCAGGTCGAGGGCCTCGGCGGTGTAGCGCTCGTTGCGGTAGCTGAGGGCGAACCAGTCCTCGCCCGTCTCGGCGGCCTTGCGCAGGATCTTGTCGTCGATGTCGGTGACATTGCGCACGAGGGAGACGTCGTAGCCGTGCCCGCGCACGAGCCACCGCCGCAGGATGTCGAAGGCCACGGCGAAACGCAGGTGACCGATGTGCGGCGCGCCCTGCGTCGTCAGCCCACAGATGTACATCCCCACCCGACCCGGGGTGACGGGGACGAAGTCGCGCTGGGTGCGTGTGGCGGAGTCGAAGAGCTGCAGGGTCACAGGCCCAAGGCTAACGGCGCGGACGGACGGGGCGGTCATCCGGCCGCTCGAGCAGGACGGGCGAAGGGGGCCACCGGGGCTCCCTTCGCCCGTCGTTGGCGGGTACCGCCTATGCGCCCTCGGGGCGCTCCCACCCCGGCTCGCGCGCGACCTCGGCACCGATTGTGGTGTCCGGCCCGTGCCCGGTGTGCACGACGGTGTTCGCAGGGAGTCCGAGCAGCTTCTCCCGGATCGAGGTGACGATCCGGTCGTAGTCGCTGTACGAGCGGCCACCCGTGGCCCCGGGCCCGCCGTCGAAGAGGGTGTCACCCGAGAAGACGACACCCAGCTCCGGCGCGTGCAGGCAGCAGGCGCCCGGTGCGTGGCCCGGGGTGTGCAGCACGTGCAGGTCGGTGCCCGCGACAGTGATGATCTGCCCGTGGGCGAGCGCGCCGTCGGGCGCCCGGTCGGGATGGGTCATCCGCCACAGCGGGGCCTCGTCCGGGTGCACCCAGATCGGCGCCTGCATGGCGTCGGCGACATCGGCCGCGGCGTTGACGTGGTCGTTGTGCGCGTGCGTGCACACGACCGCGACGAGCCTCCGGTCCCCGATCGCCTCGAGGATGGGGCCGGCCTCGTGCCCGGCGTCCAGGACGATGCACTCGCTGTCGTCGCCGACGATCCAGACGTTGTTGTCGACCTCCCACGAGCCGCCGTCGAGCTCGAAGGTGCCGGACGTGACGACCTTGTCGATGCGGGCGGTCACAGGACCACCACCGAGCGGAGGACGTCGCCGGCGTGCATCTTCGCGAAGGCGGACTCGACGTCCCCCAGGCCGATGCGCTCGGTGACGAAGGCGTCGAGATCGAAGCGTCCCTGCTGGTAGAGGTCGACGAGCACCGGGAAGTCGCGGCTGGGCAGGCAGTCGCCGTACCAGCTGGACTTGAGGGCGCCGCCGCGACCGAAGATGTCGATCATCGGGAGGGTGACCTCCTTCTCCGGTGTCGGGACGCCGACGAGCACGACGGTGCCGGCGAGGTCGCGGGCGTAGAAAGCCTGCTCGTACGTCTGCGGCAGGCCGACCGCCTCGACGACGACGTCCGCGCCGAAGCCGCCGGTGAGCTCACGGATGCGCTCGACGGTGTCCTCGCTGCTCGCGTCGACCGTGTGCGTGGCGCCGAAGCCCTTGGCGATCTCGAGCTTCCGCGGGTCGGTGTCGACGGCGATGATCGTCGTCGCCCCGGCGATGTGGGCGCCCGCGACGGCCGCGTCGCCGACGCCTCCGCAGCCGATGACGGCGACCGAGTCACCGCGGGTGACGCCGCCGGTGTTGACCGCGGCGCCGTAACCGGCCATGACACCGCAACCGAGCAGGCCCACGGCGGCGGCGTCGGCGGAGGGGTCGACCTTGGTGCACTGGCCGGCGGCGACGAGCGTCTTCTCCGCGAAGGCACCGATGCCCAGCGCGGGCGTCAACTCGGTGCCGTCGGTCAGGGTCATCTTCTGCGTCGCGTTGTGGGTGTCGAAGCAGTACTGCGGCTCGCCCTTCGCGCAGGCGCGACACTGGCCGCACACCGCGCGCCAGTTGAGGACGACGAAGTCACCGGGGGCGACGTCCGTGACGCCCTCCCCCACGGCCTCGACGGTGCCGGCGGCCTCGTGGCCGAGGAGGAAGGGGAACTCGTCGTTGATCCCGCCCTCCCGGTAGTGCAGGTCGGTGTGGCAGACCCCACAGGTCTGCACGCTGACGACGGCCTCACCCGGTCCCGGGTCGGGGACGACGATGTCGACGAGCTCGACGTCCGCCCCCTTCGAGCGGGCGATGACTGCCTTGACGGTCTGGGACACGACGCGACTCCTTTCGCTGGGTCGGGGGCAGAGCCCCGGTGCTGTGGCTCCCATCCTCGCCCACGGACGACGGGGGGTCGCCCGCGCCCTCGAGGCCACCCCCCGCAGCCTGCGCCGTCGGCGGGACACCGCACTTTCCACCGCGGCAAGTCACCTACTCTGGGGGCATGCCGCGCCCGGTCTTCGACCCGGTGGTGCACCAGCGCCACCGACTGCAGATCTGCGCCCTCCTCGCGCCGACCCGAGGGATGCCCTTCGCGAGCATCCGCGACGACCTCGACCTGTCGGACTCGGCGCTGAGCAAGCACCTGAGCAGCCTCGAGGCCGCGGGGTACGTCACGACCTCGCGCGAGGTCAGCCGGGGACGACGGCTGACGCTGGTGGCGCTCACCACGCAGGGCCGGGAGGCCCTGTGCGGGCACGTCTCGGAGCTGCAGCGACTGGCCCGGGTCTCCTCCCTGCGGGTGCGCGACCGCGAGGGAAACTCACCCCCGTCCGCGGGTTAGCCTGCCGCCCATGGCCCTCCTCGTCGTCCAGCACCAGCAGACCTGCCCTCCGGGCCGCGTGGGCACCTGGCTCGCCGAGGCCGGGGTCGCGCTCGACGTGCGCCGCCCGTACGCCGGGGACGACCTGCCGCAGGACCTCAGCGGCCACGACGGCCTCCTCGTCCTCGGTGGGCAGATGGGTCACGCGGACGACGAGGTGGCCCCCTGGCTGCCCGCCACGCGTGGGCTCATCCGCACCGCGGCGAAGGGGGCGGTGCCGGTCCTCGGCATCTGCCTCGGCCACCAGCTGGCCGTGTCGGCGCTGGGTGGACGGGTCGGCCGCAACCCGGCGGGGCGCACCCTGGGCGTCCTGTCCGTGCTCGGCTTCCCGGGACTGGCCGGCGACCCCGTCCTGGCCGCTGCCGATGCCGCTCCCGTGGTGCAGTGGAACGACGACATCGTCACCGAGCCCCCTTCGGGCGCAACACCGCTGGCGACGAACGAGCGCGGCGACCTGCTGCTCGCCCGTCTCGCACCCACGGTGTGGGGCGTGCAGGGACACCCGGAGGCGGACCGCGCGATCGTCTCGGACTGGGCGAGCAAGGACGTGGGTACCCGCGAGCTGGCCGACGTCGACGTCCCGGCGGTCCTCGCCGAGATCGAGGCAGCCGAACCCGCCGTGGAGGCCGCGTGGCGCCCGGTCGCGGCCGCCTTCGCCGCCGTGCTCCGACACTGACCCGTCCGGGCCGGCGCCCCTCAGGCGTCGCGGACGACCTCCAGCAGCTCTGCGAAGGCCGCCAAGGAGTGCCCGTCGACCATCCCGTCCAGGTGCGGCAGGGCGGCGATGATCCCGCCCTGGACGGGTGCGTAGCCGGGCTTGCCCCGGTGCGGGTTCGCCCAGACCACCGCGTGCGCCAGCCGACGCAGCCGGGCCATCTGCTCGCCGAGCAGCTCCGCCCCTCCACGCTCCCAGCCGTCGCTGGCGACCACGACGACCGCGCCGCGAACGACCCCACGCTGGCCCCAGCGGTCCACGAAGGCCCGCAGCACCTCACCCAATCGGGTCCCGCCCGACCAGTCCGGCACCATCGACCCGGCCTCGGCCAGCACGAGGTCGGGGTCGTGGTGGCGCATGGCCGGCGTGACCCTGGTCAGTCGCGTGCCGAGCGTGAAGACCTCCGTCGTGCGTGGAGCCGCGACCACCGCCCGGTGCGCCAAGCGGAGCAGGCTGTCCGCGTACGGCTCCATCGACCCGGACACGTCGATGAGCAGGACCACCCGTCGGGGGCGGTCGCGCCGCGTGCGTCGGCGCAGGGGCCCCGGCTCACCGCCCCGGCGCAGCTGCTCGCGGACGGTGCGGGTGATGTCGATCTCCCCGCGCGCCGAGGCGTAGCGCCGTCGTGAGCGGCGTACCGGGCCACGGGCGTCCAGCCCCGCGAGCAGGGCGTTGAGGCGCGCTCGCTCGTCCGGGGCGAGCTCGGCGACATCCCGGTGCCGCAGCTGCTCGATCGTCGAGGCGACGGCAGTGACCACGTCACCGTCGCCCTCCTGCTGGCCGTCGCCGGGGTCGTCGACGTCGAGCGGCGCCACACTGATCTGATGGGCGCTGGTCGTCCGCACGCGAGCGTCGTCCCCCCGCTCGGGGACGAACCAGTGGGCGAAGACACGGTCGTAGACGGGGATGTCGTCCGGCTCGTCGCACAACGTGGCCCGGCCGGCCCAGTAGACGTCCTCACGCCTCCCGACGTCGAGGTGACCGACCGCCTCGACGAAGTCCTTGGCCCGGTCCGCCCGGACGCCCGCGGCGCGCAACGCAGCCGTGAAGCCGACGAGCCCGGCGACCGGGTCGGCGGAGGTCCCCGGGGCCACGTCGACTCACCCGCCGACGAGCTCGGGCAGGAGCGCGCGCACCCGGTCGGTGTCCTCGCGGTACTTGCAGAGGGCCCCGATGGTGGCCGAGGCCGACTCCAGGTCGATGTCGGTGCGGCCGAGCTCGTGCAGGGCCCGCACCCAGTCGAGGGTCTCGGCGACCCCCGGCGGCTTCATCAGCACGCCCTCGGGGCGCAGGCGCTGCGTGATGCCCACGACGCGCTCGGTGAGCGTGGCGCTCACCTGCGGCAGCCGGGCACGCACGATCGCGGTCTCGCGCTCGGGGCCGGGGTGCTCGAGCCAGTGGTAGAGGCAGCGTCGCCGCAGGGCGTCGTGCAGGTCCCGGGTCCGGTTGGAGGTCAGGACGACGATGGGCGGCTGCCCGGCGCGGACCGTCCCGAGCTCGGGGATCGAGACCTGGTACGTCGAGAGCACCTCGAGGAGGAAGGCCTCGAACTCGTCGTCGGCGCGGTCGATCTCGTCGACCAGGAGCACAGCCGGACTCTCCCGCAGGGCGCGCAGGATCGGTCGGGCCATGAGGAACCGCTCGTCGAAGAGGGACTGCTCGACGACGCTCGTCTCCACCGCCTCCCCCGTGGCCTCGAGGGCACGCAGGTGGAGGATCTGGCGGGTGAAGTCCCAGTCGTAGAGCGCCTGGCTGGCGTCGATGCCCTCGTAGCACTGCAGGCGGATCAGCGGCAGGTCGAAGGACTCGGCCAGGGCCTCGGCGAGCGCGGTCTTGCCGGTGCCGGGCTCACCCTCGAGCAGGAGCGGCCGCTGCATCGCCATGGCGAGGTGGGTGACGGTCGCCAGGCCGTCGTCGGCCAGGTACCCGACCTCCCCGAGGCGGGACCGAAGATCAACGACGCTGCTGGGACCGATCATGACACCGACACCGTACGACACCACCGCCCGGGGCGGTGCCGCCTCAGGCCCCCCGGGCCGGGACGACGAGCGCGGTGGCCAGGGCGGCCGCGCCCTCCCCACGGCCGGTGAGGCCCAGGGCGTCGGACGTCGTGCCACTCAGGCTGACCGGAGCGCCGCACGCCTGCGACATGGCCGTCTGGGCCTCGTCGCGGCGGGTGCCGACCTTGGGCCGGTTGCCGACGACCTGCACCGCGACGTTGCCGATCTCGAAGCCGGCCTCGCCGACGAGCCGCGCCGCCTCGGTCAGCAGGGTGAGTCCGGAGGCACCGGCGAGCTCGGGCCTCCCGGTCCCGAAGTGGGCGCCGAGGTCCCCGATCCCGGCGGCCGAGAAGAGCGCGTCGCAGGCCGCGTGGCAGGCGATGTCGGCGTCGGAGTGCCCCTCGAGGCCGACCTCGCCCGGCCACAGCAGTCCCCCGACCCACAGCTCGCGGCCGGAGCCGGGCTCGGCGAAGGCATGGACGTCGACACCGATCCCGGTACGGGGCAGGGCAGTCATGGCGCCAGTCTCGCAGCACCGACCCCGCTCGCGAGGAGAACCGGCCCCGCTCGCGAGGGCGTCTAGCGTGGAGTCCGTGCAGATCCACGACTCGGTCGTCATCGGTGCGGGCCAAGGAGGTCTGTCCGCGTCCTTCCACCTGCGCCGCCTGGGCATCGAGCACGTGGTCCTCGACGCGAACACCCGCCCCGGTGGCGCGTGGCAGCACCGCTGGGACTCGCTGTCGATGGACGACGTCCACGGTGTCGCGGACCTGCCGGACGCGCCCGCTCCGGGCGGGTCCGGCGACCGGGCCAACGAGGTCATCGCCGAGTGGTTCGACGAGTACGAGGCCACCCACGAGCTCCCGGTGCTGCGGCCGGTCCACGTCGACCGGGTACGGGACGAGGACGGGCTGCTCGTGGTCCACGCCGGAGGGCGGTCCTGGACCACGCGCACGCTGGTCAATGCCACGGGGACGTGGACGCGACCGTTCATCCCGGCCTACCCCGGCCAGCGGGACTTCGCCGGGGAGCAGTGGCACACCGTCGCCTACCCGGGGGCGGAGCACTTCCGGGGCAAGCGCGTGCTCGTCGTCGGCGGTGGCGCGTCCGCCGTGCAGTTCATCGGCGAGATCGCCATGATCGCCCACGTCATCTGGGTGACCCGGCGCGAGCCGGTGTGGACCGACGGGGAGTTCTCCGGTCGCGAGGCGATCGAGCTCGTCCAGGAGCGGGTGCGGGCGGGTCGTCCGCCGGCCAGCGTCGTGTCGGTGACCGGGCTGGCGCTGCGTCCGCAGGAGATGGCCGCGGCCCGCACCGGTGTCTACGACCGGCGGCGGCCGATGTTCGAGCGGATCGAGCGGGACGGGGTGCGGTGGGCGGACGGGACCTTCGAGCGGGTCGACGCGATCCTGTGGGCCACCGGTTTCCGTCCCGCGGTGCGCCACCTGGCGCCCTTGGGCCTGCGCAGCCCCGAGGGCGGCATCGCGCTCCTGCCCGGGAGCACGGACGTGCAGACCTCGCTGACCAGCGCCGTCGACCCCCGGGTGCAGCTGGTTGGCTACGGGCCGTCAGCGAGCACCATCGGGGGCAACCGGGCCGGCCGCGCCGCTGCCCTGGCCGTGCGGCGCCACCTCTTACGACCCTCTGCAACTGCCTAAGCAGTTGCGTACAGGGATCGCAACTGCCTAAGCAGTTGCACATCAGGCGCGCAGCAGGCGCTCGGCGTGCGCGAGGTCCTCGGGGGTGGTGATCTTCAGCGAGCGGTGGTCCCCCTCGACGACGAGGACCCGGTGACCGAGCGCCTCGACGAGCGCGGCGTCGTCGGTCGCGGACACCCCTGAGGCGTGGGCCTGCTCGAGCACGTCCCGCCGGAACCCCTGCGGCGTCTGCACCGCACGCAGCGAGTCACGCGACGGGGTGCCCGTGATGGCCCCGTCGGGATCGACGGTCTTGATCGTGTCCACGACGGGGACCCCCGGGATCGCCCCCTTCGCCCCTCGCTCGAGCGCCGCGAGCACACGCTCGAAGACGGCCACGGGAGTCAGGCACCGGGCCGCGTCGTGGACGAGCACGAGGCGCACCCTCTCGGAGAGGACCGACAGCCCGGCCGCGACCGAGTCGGTGCGCTCGGCCCCACCGGCGACGACGATCATCGTCGGCCCCGTGGCTCCGCCGAGGGGTACCGCGACCGCGTCCGCCTGCGTGACCAGGTCGGCCGGGACGACCACGACCACCTCGTCGACGCCCGCGGCGACCACGCCGCGCAGCGCGTGCTCGAGCAGCGTCACCCCCGCGAGCTCGACGAAGGCCTTGGGTCGATCGGCACCCAACCGCCTGCCGGACCCGGCTGCCACGACGACGACGCCCACACCGGAGTCGGTGTGGGCGTCGTCGATGAGTGGGTGGTTCAGGACGCGAGGACCTCGTCGAGGATGGTCTCGGCCTTGTCCTCGTCCGTCTTCTCCGCCAGTGCCAGCTCGGAGACGAGGATCTGGCGCGCCTTGGCCAGCATCCGCTTCTCGCCCGCGGACAGGCCGCGGTCCTTCTCACGGCGCCAGAGGTCGCGGACGACCTCGGAGACCTTGATGACGTCACCGGAGGCCAGCTTCTCGAGGTTGGCCTTGTAGCGACGTGACCAGTTCGTGGGCTCCTCGGCGTGCGGCGTGCGCAGCACCTCGAAGACCCGATCCAGCCCTTCCTTGCCGACGACATCGCGGACACCCACGAGGTCGCAGTTCTCGGCGGGCACCTCGATGGTCAGGTCGCCCTGTGCCACCTTCAACTTGAGGTACTGCTTGTCCTCGCCCTTGATCTTTCGGAACTTGATCTCTTCGATCAAAGCAGCCCCGTGGTGGGGGTACACGACCGTCTCGCCGACTGTGAAATCCATGTGGAGATTGCCCCTTTCGCGACCTCCAGTTTAACACGGCGTGTCGTGGGTCGCACAGGTGACCAGCAGCGACAGAATGCCCCGCGCGCGGGCGTGGGGCGGCCGGCATGAACGGCCCGAGCCGGGTCGATCATCCACGGCCGCACCCCGATCCACCTGCCGGTGCGCTCCCGGTACGATGTGCCCCGTGAAGCACAATCTCCGCACCCGTGGCCGCGCCCTCGCGCTGACCGTCGTCCTGACCGTCGGTACCGCCGGCTGCTCCGTGTTCTCCCCGTTCCAGACGGCAGAGACGCAGTCGATCGGAGACGGTGTGGCCGTCCCGGGCCTGCCCGACTTCCAGGTCGAGAACCTCGCCCTGGTCACCGGTGTGGAGGGCGGCGACGCCGTCGTCACCGGCACCGTGGAGAACACGGGCTCCGACAAGGTCGAGTTCACCATCTCGGCCGGTGGCAGCAAGGCCTCGACCACCGTCGACCCCAACTCGGTGGTCACGCTCGGCGACGCCGACCTGACGCTCAGCGGCCTGGAGGAGGGCGCCGGCGACATGGTCGACGTCGAGGTCAGCGCCGTCGACAAGACGGTGCCGGTCCTGGTCCCGGCAGTCGACCCGAGCGGCTACTACCGGCCCTACGCACCCAAGGGCTGGACCCCCGAACCGTCCCCGAGCAGCACCGCGGGCGAGGGGTCCGAGGAGCACTGACCCACCCGACCCATGACGAAGGGGGGGCCGACCGGTTGATCCGGTCGGCCCCCCTTCGTGTGCTCAGGCCTCGAACTTGTAGCCGAGCCCGCGGACGGTGACGATGTGCACCGGCTTCGCGGGGTCGGGCTCGACCTTGGCGCGCAGCCGCTTGACGTGCACGTCCAGGGTCTTGGTGTCGCCGACGTAGTCGCTGCCCCAGACCCGATCGATCAGCTGGACGCGGGTGAGGACCCGACCGGCGTTGCGCAGCAGCATCTCGAGCAGCTCGAACTCCTTGAGCGGGAGCTGGATCTGCTCACCGTCGACCGCCACGACGTGCCGGTCGACGTCCATGCGCACGGGACCGCCCTCGATCGTCGACGGCACCAGCTCCTCCGGCTCGGCCCGGCGGCGCAGGACGGCCTTGATCCGGGCCAGGAGCTCGCGCGAGCTGTAGGGCTTGGTGACGTAGTCGTCCGCCCCGATCTCCAGACCGACGACCTTGTCGATCTCGCCGTCCTTGGCCGTCAGCATGATGACCGGCACGTTGGAGCGCTGCCGGATCGTGCGGCAGACGTCGATGCCGGACAGCCCGGGCAGCATCAGGTCGAGCAGGACAAGGTCGGCACCGTCGGCCTCGAAGGAGGACACGGCGTCGGGGCCGTTCTCGGCGACCTCGACGTCGTACCCCTCCTTTTCCAGCAGGTAGGACAACGGGTCGGAGAAGGACACCTCGTCCTCGACCACGAGGATTCGGGTCATCGGCGGAACTCCTTTGTGGGGGTTGGTGGTTCGCGGTTCTGGTCGAACGACTCGAGCGTCTCAGAGGCGACGGGCAGGCGGATCGTGAAGGTCGAGCCGTGCTGGCCATCGCTCCAGACCCGCACGTCGCCACCGTGGTTGGCGCAGATGTGCTTGACGATCGACAGCCCCAGGCCGGTGCCACCGGTGGCGCGGGAGCGGGCCATGTCCATCCGGTAGAAGCGCTCGAAGATCCGGCCCTGCTCGGCCTCCGGGACACCGGACCCCTGGTCGGTCACGGCGATCTCGACCGTGTCGTCCACCAGGCGGGCACCCACGCCGACCGCGGTGTCGGCATCCGAGTAGGCGATGGCGTTGCCGACGAGATTGCGCACCGCGGTGATGAGCATGTCCCGGTCCCCGCGCACGTACAGCTCGTCGGCGACCTTGTCGGTGAGGGTGATCCGCTTCGCCTCGGCCTCGATGCGCACGTGCTCCAGTGCCAGCTGGACGACTTCCTCGATCTCGACCAGCTCCGGGTCCTGCAGGACCGGGGTGCCCTGCAGGCGGGAGAGCTCGACGATCTCCTTGATGAGGCTGGACAGCCGGGTGGCCTCACCCTGCATGCGGCGGGCGAATCGGTCGACGGCCTCGGGGTCGTCCTTGGCGTCCATGACGGCCTCGGCGAGCAGTGAGATGCCGCCGACCGGTGTCTTCAGCTCGTGGCTGACGTTCGCGACGAAGTCCCGGCGGGTCTCCTCCACGCGCCGTCCCTGCGTCTGGTCGTCGACGAGCAGGAGCAGGTGGCGGGCACCGAGCGGTGCCACCCGTGCCGAGACGTACACCGTGGAGCTCAACCCCTGCCGGCTGAGCTCGAGCTGGGCCTCGCGGATCACCCCGTCGCGGGCGACCTTGTCGGCGATCTCACGGATCTCGGGGTGGGCCAGCCGGCCGGCGCGCACGAGCCCGTAGGTCACCGCTGCCGGGGAGGTGGTGACGACCCCGCCGTCCAGGTCGAGGACCACGCCGGACGAGCGCAGCACGGCGAGCACATCTCCGACACCACGAGGCACCTCCGGCTCCGGGGCCGGCTCGATGGCCCGCTCCCGGTCGGTCATGGTGATCGCGGCCCAGACGAGAAATCCGATGAGCAGGCCGGCCAGCCCACCCAGAATTGCCGCGGTCGTTGGCTCCACGACATCGAGAGTACTTCTCGGATCAGGCATGCTGGCACCAGGACGCCGCATCCAGCGGTGCATCCCACGATGTTCATCTTCAGGCTGGAGTTCGTTCACGCAGGCAGCGTTGAATCCGACCCAGTACCAAGCCCCGACACGAAAGGCGACCCATGCGCCAGGTCTTCCACGAGGAGCTCAAGCAGGTGTCGAACGACCTCGTCGAGCTCGCCCACCTCGTCGGCTCGGCGATCCGCCGCTCCACGTCCGCGCTGCTCGATGCCGACGTCCAGCTCGCCGAGCAGGTCATCGAGGCCGACCAGGAGATCGACGAGCGTCGCAACCTGCTCGACTCGAAGGCCATCGACCTGCTGGCCCGGCAGGCCCCCGTCGCGAGCGACCTGCGGGCCGTCGTCACGTCCATGCGCATGTCCAGCGACCTGGAGCGGATGGGCGACCTCGCCCGTCACGTGGCCAAGGTCGCCCGGCTGCGTTACCCGGAGAACGCCGTCCCCGACGACATGCGCGCGTCCTTCCTCCAGATGGGTCACGTCGCCGAGCGCATCGTCGCGCGCGTCGCCGACATCATCGTGACGCAGAGCCTCGAGGGCACCCGCGCGATCGAGGAGATCGACGACGAGCTCGACGAGCTGCACCGCTCGATGTTCGCCCGTCTCGCCGACAGCCGCTGGGAGCACGGCAGCAGCGCGGCCGTCGACGTCGCCCTGCTCAGCCGCTACTACGAGCGCTTCGGCGACCACGCCGTCACCGTCGCCCGCCGCGTGCGCTTCCTCGTCACCGGCGAGGCCGACGGCGTCGACCATGAGGACGTCGACGTCGACGACGGCGCCTGACGCACTACCTGCCCTGGTTGGCGACCTTCGCGGCCTCGGCGTCGGCGGCCTCGGGGTCGAGGTACTCGGCCGGGCGCGTGGGCATGAAGTCCTCACCCAGGTCGTACACGAGGGGCATGCCGGTCGGGATGTTCAGACCGGCGATGTCCTCGTCGCTGATCCCGTCGAGGTGCTTGACGAGCCCGCGCAGGGAGTTGCCGTGCGCGGTGACCAGGACGGTCCGGCCGGCGGCGAGGTCCTCGCGGATCGGGCCCTCCCAGTAGGGCATGAAGCGCTCGATGACGTCCTTGAGGCACTCGGTGCGCGGCACCTCGATGCCGGCGTACCGCGGGTCGTCGGTCTGGGCGTACTCGCTGTCGGGGTCGATCTGCGGCGGCGGGGTGTCGAAGCTGCGGCGCCAGAGCATGAACTGCTCCTCGCCGTACTTCTCCCGCGTGGCTGCCTTGTCCAGGCCCTGCAGGGCGCCGTAGTGGCGCTCGTTGAGGCGCCAGTCGCGACGCACCGGGATCCAGTGCCGGTCGGCCTCGTCGAGGGCGATGTTGGCAGTGGTGATCGCCCGGCGCAGCACCGACGTGTGCACGACGTCCGGGAGGATCCCCGCCTCCTTCATCAGCTGACCGCCGCGCACGGCCTCCTCACGGCCCCGGTCGATCAGGTCGACGTCGACCCAGCCGGTGAAGAGGTTCTTCTCGTTCCAGTCAGAGCGCCCGTGGCGCAGCAGGATCAGTGTCGACATGGGGCCCAGCGTAGCGACGCAGCCCCGTCCCACGCGGACGGGTACGCGGCACAGGCCGATGGGCACACGGCCCTTGGTCGTTCGTTCCTCACTCCCTGAGTCGGGCCGCATCCCCATCGACCCGAGCCGCGGGGCTCAGTGTTCGAGGACCGAGCGGAACGCCTCGAGGTTGCGCAGGGACTCCCCGCGGGAGACGCGCCAGTCCCACTCCTTCTGCATCGAGCTGCGGAAGCCGATGAGCAGCAGCTCGTTGAAGGGCTCGTCCGCCGCCTCGAGCAGGAGGCCGAGGAGCTGGTCGACCAGCTCCGGAGTCACCGCGCGAAGGGGGATCCTCCCCCCGACGTAGACGTCACCGGAGGAGTCGATGGAGTAGGCGAGCAGGCGCATGCGCAGGTTGCGGCGCAGCAGGAACTGGTAGAAGCGGCCGTGGTTCTCGTCCGCGTTGCGGATGACGAAGGCGGAGACGGACAGCGCCTGCTCACCGACGAGGAGCGAGGCGACCGTCTTCAGCTTCTGCTCCCCCGGCAGGGTGACGACGATCTCGCCGTCGCGCGCGCCGGGCTCGTTCTCGATGCCGGCCTCGGCGATGACCGAGCGCACCACCTCGAGGGCCTGCTCCCGATCGTTCATCGCGCCACCTCCACGAGCATGTTGTGCCGTTCGGCCACGGCCCCAGCGTAGACATCGAGGAGTCGGTCCACCGTCGCCGACCAGCCGAAGGACTCGGCGTGCGAGCGGGCACGCCGCCGCAGCCGCTCGGCCTCGGCCGGGTCGTCGATGAGCACCTCCAGGTGCCGGGACCAGACGTGGGGGTCGTGGCCGGGGACGAGCACGCCGCCGTCGCCGACGGCGGTGCGCAGACCGCCGACGTCCGCCGCGACGACGAGCGCCCCGCTGGCCTGCGCCTCGATGGCCACGAGGCCGAATGACTCGGTGTGCGAGGGGACGGCGACGAGGTCGGCGGCGCGGTACCAGTCGGCCAGCTCCGCCCGGCTCACGGGCGGTGCGAGGTGCAGGACGTCGGTGACCCCGAGCTCCTCCCCGAGCTGGTGCAGCCGGTCCGGTGCCACGAGCCCGCGGCCCGAGGCGCCACCGAGGACGGCGACGACGAGGCGGTCGCGCAGCTCCGGGCGCCGCTCGAGCAGCTCGGCCGCGGCCCGCACGAGGACGTCCGGGCCCTTGAGCGGTTGGATCCGGCCGACGAAGAGGAGGACGACCGCGTCCTTCGGCAGGCCGACCCGCGAGCGCGCGTCGTCCCTGTCGCCCGGGGTGAAGGTCGTCAGGTCGACGCCGGGCGGCACGACCTCGACCGCGTCCGGGTCGGCGTCGTAGTACTCGATGAGCTCGTCGCCCTCCTGCAGGGTGTTGGCGATGAGCCGGTCGGCGATGTCGACGACCTGGATCTCCCCGATCTCACGCCCGAGTGGTTCGGGGACGTCGTCCTCGGCGAGCTGGCGGTTCTTCACCCTCGCCATCGTGTGCATGGTGTGCACGAGGGGCACCTGCCAGCGCTCGGCGACGAGCCAGCCGACCTGCCCCGAGAGCCAGTAGTGCGAGTGCGCCAGGTCGTAGTGCCCCTGGGGCACGCGGGCGATCTCCCGCATCATCCCCGCGGCGAAGGCGCACAGCTGACCCGGCAGGTCCTCCTTGAGCAGGCCCTCGTAGGGGCCGGCGTCGACGTGGCGCACGAGTACCCGCGGCTCCATCTCGACGACGTCCGGCAGATCGGCCGCGGTGCGCCGGGTGAAGATCTCCACCTCGACGCCACGGGCGGCCAGCTCGCGGGCGGACTCGACGACGTAGACGTTGAGCCCGCCGGCGTCACCCGTGCCGGGTTGCTCCAGCGGCGAGGTGTGCACGCTGATCATGGCCACTCGGCGGATCGGCTGATCGCTCACCGGACCGCCCTTCACTCGATCGTCCACCCCGACAGCGTAGTTGTGTCCCGGCTCGGCCTACGCTTCCCGGGTGTCCAGCCAGCGTCCCGTCGGCAGCATCACGCGGGGAACGACGAACCCGAACAGGTTGCGCCGGTGCGACCGCTGGCTGGTCTCGACTCACCGCAGTCTCCTGCGCGCCGGGCCGCCGCCGGTCCTCGTCGACCTCGGCCACGGCGCCAGCGGGGTGACGACGGCGGAGTGGGCCCAGCGGGTGCGCACCGTGCGCCCCGAGGCACGGGTGCGCGGTCTGGAGATCGACCCCGTGCGGGTCGCGAGCGCACAGGCATGGGCCGGCCCCGGCGTGGAGTTCGCCCTCGGCGGTTTCGAGGTGCCCCTGCCCCGCGGGCGGCGGGCCCGCGTGATCCGCGCCTTCAACGTGCTGCGTCAGTACGACGAGAGCCAGGTCGAGGGGCACTGGGCGACGATGCTCGAGCGGCTGGACGAGCACGGCATCCTCGTCGAGGGCACCTGCGACGAGCTCGGCCGCCTCGGCAGCTGGATCACCCTCGGGCCGGAGGGACCGCGCACGCTCACCCTCTCGTGGCGACTGCGCGACCTCGGCCCGCGGCGGGAACCCTCAGCGGTCGCCGCGCGCCTGCCCAAGGCTCTGATCCACCGCAACGTCCCGGGCGAGCCGGTCCACGACCTGCTCGAGCGGTTGGACGACGCGTGGCGGTGGTCGGCCCCCTTCGCCCCGTACGGGGCCCGGCAGCGGGCGGTGGCCGCCATCGGGGAGGTCGCGAAGGATGTCCCGGTCATCGGCCGGTCCGACCGGTGGCGACTGGGTGAGCTGACCGTCCCGTGGTCGCTCGTGGCCTCGCGATCCGGCCCGCTGGCGGGACCTCAGCGGCGGTAGTCGTCGTCGAGGCGCACGATGTCGGCCTCGTCGAAGTCGCCGTACCCGATCTCCAGGACCCGGGCCGGCGCGTCACCCGAGTTGCCCAGCCGGTGGACGGCGCCCGGGGGCACCCACACCTTCTCGCCGGCCTGCGCCGACCACGACTCGTCGTCGACGGTGACGTCCAGCGGCCCGTCGAGGACCTGCCAGAACTCGCCCCGGTGCTCGTGGGTCTGCAGCGACAGGCGGTGGCCCGGCTCGACGGTGACGAGCTTGACGCTCGTCGGCTCGTTGCTGGTGAACTGCTCGAACCGGCCCCACGGGCGCTGCGAGACGAAGATCGACCGTCGCGGGTCAGGCAGGTCGCTCACGGACTCTCCCCCTGGTGATGGACAAGGCATGGTGCCGCGGCTCAACGGCCGCGACCCATCACCGTGTCGATGGCGGGCCTCACGTCCGCGAGGTAGACGCCGGCGACGACGATGCCGATGATCGCCAGCAGGCCGAGGCCGCTGCCGAGCACGGCGAAGCCCAGGAGCGTGGCGAGGGCGAGGGCCGCGACCCAGAAGGTCTTCGACTTCTTGCCGGCAGCCGTGAAGGCGTCCGGGCGCTGCCGGACGGCGTGGATGAGGGCGTAGGCCTCCGTGGCCAGGGCGAGGAGCCCCAGACCGAGGATGATCCAGCCCTGGATCTGACCGATGATCTGCACGTACCCAGCCTACTGGCGAGGCAACCTAGGCGGGCACGTCGATGACGAGGGTCACCGGACCGTCACCGTGGATGTCGACGGCCATCTCGGCGCCGAACCGGCCGGTCGCCACCGTCACGCCGCGCTCGCGCAGCCCCGCGGCGACGGCCTCGACGACGGGCTCGGCGACCGGCCCCGGGGCGGCGGCGTTCCACGAGGGGCGCCGCCCCTTGCGGATGTCGGCGTGCAGCGTGAACTGGCTGACCACGAGCACCGCACCGCCGCTGTCGGTCACGGACGTCTCGCCGGCCATGATGCGCAGCTCGGCGATCTTGCGCACCGTCGTCGCGATCTCCTCGGGCCCGTCGTCGTGGGTCACGCCGACGAGGGCGACGAGGCCGGGTCCGATCTCGCCGACGGTCTCCTCGCCGACTCGCACGCGGGCCGAGGTCACCCGTTGCACGACCGTCCTCATGCGGTCAGCCCGACGACCTCCACGGCGCCCACCGGGCGGCCGTGGCCGAGGACCGGCTGGTCGGCGAGGGCGCGCAGGCCCTCGGTGTCCACGCCGAGCGCGAGCAGGGCGTGGGCGAGCAGGCCGCGGCGCGCGCGGGTTCCGGAGGTGCCGTCGGCGACCTTGATCGCCACACCCCGACCGTCGGGCAGGCCTGCGGCGTAGACGGACTCGGCGCCGTCCTTGGCGATGAGGCCGGGCACGGACTCCATGAAGGCCGTGACGTCCCGGTCGGTGCCGCCCACCATGTGCGGTGCGGCGCGCATGGCCGCGGCGACCCTCCCTTCGTCCGAGCCCTCGTCCGCGGCGGCGAGGGAACCGAAGGCCGCCGCCAGACCCCGCAGCGGCACGGCGAAGAGCGGTGCGCCGCAACCGTCGACCGTCGTGTGGGTCACCGCGCCCACGACCTCCTCGGTGGTCGCGCGGATCGCCTGCTGCAGGGGGTGCGCGGGGTCGAGGTAGTCCTCGATCGACCAGCCGTTGACCTTGCAGGTGACGAGCATGCCGGCGTGCTTGCCGGAGCAGTCCTGCGCGACCGGCTCGGGGGCGCGTCCGGCGGCGAGCCAGCGCGCGTGCTCGAGCTCGCCGAGGGGCAGGGCGGGGGTGTTCTGCAGTGCGGTCAGGTCGAGCCCCGCGCTCGCGAGCGCTTCGGCGACACCCTCGCGGTGGACCTCCTCCGCGGAGTGGCTCGCGCACACCAGGGCGAGCAGGTGGGGCGGCAGGTCCAGCCCGGCGCGGACCATCGCCAGCGCCTGGATCGGCTTGAGCGAGGAGCGCGGCAGGACGGGGTCGTCGACCCGGCCGTGGCGAAGGGGGGTCCCCCCGTCGGCGTCGGTCGCGACGAGCGTCGCTCGGTGGGCGGACTCGACGAAGCCCCCGCGGGTCACGTGGACCAGCACGGGGGCCTCGTCGAGGCTGGTGGTGTCAGGGGCCTGGGCGGTCACCCGCCGCAGGCTACCGGCTCACCACAGCATCGGTTGATGCGCTTCTGCGCTTCAGTTGCCGGTCTTCTCGGCCGACTTCTCGGCGGCCTTGGCCGTCTTGGCGGCGGTCTTCTTCGCGCCGGCGCCGGTGGACTTGGTCGCGGTGCGGGTGCGGTTCGCGGCCTTCTTCGCCGTGGTCCGGGTGCCCTTCGCCGCGGTGGTCGTGCGCTTGGCCGAGTCGGCGACGGCCGTCTTGGCCTTCTCCGTGTCCACGTCGACCGAGTCCGCGACGGCCTCGCTGGCCTTGGCGGCCTCGTTGCGCCCGACGGTCAGGGTGGTCTTCGCGGAGCGCTCGACGTCGGAGGCGGCCTTGCGGACCGTGTCGACGAGACCCCGGCCCAGCGCGACGGTGGCCTCGGCCTGGTCGATGAGCTCCTGGGTGGCCTTCTGCTTGCGCAGGCGGGCCACGAGGTCCTCACCGCGCTTGGTGAGGTCGGCGTAGTAGTTCTGGGCGTCGGTCGGGGCGGCCTTGACGCGGGCCTGGACCTTCTTCGGCTCGAGCTCGGAGCGCAGGGCAGCGATCTGCGAGGTGTAGCCGCGGAAGGTCTCGACGACGAGGTCGGTCGCGCCGACGGTCGCGTAGGTCTGGTCGGTGACGACCTTCTTGACGGTGGTGGTGACGTTCATGAGTCTCTCCTTGGGGTGGACTTCGGGTGTGTGGAGCCCGACGCCTTCGGCGAGCTCTTCGTACGGGCCGACGACGTGGTGCCGCCGGTTCTCGTGGTGGCCTTCGTCGCGGCCTTCTTCGTGGCCACTCGCGGGGAGGTGGTCCTCGTGCCCGAGGTCGCGCCCTTCGTGGGGGTGGGCTTCTTCGGGGCGGTGTCCTTCGTGCGGGACTGGTCGGTCCCGACGAAGGACTCGTAGATCTCCAGCAGCGTCTGCCGCTGCCGCGGCGTGAGCGCCGGGTCGGAGCGGATCGCCGATCGGGTGTTGGCCGCCGCCTCGGCCGCGGCGTCCTTGGGGTCGAGCAGACCGGCTTGGACGTAGAGGGTCTCCGCGGAGATCGACAGTCCCTTGGCGATCTGCTGGAGGATGTCGGCGCTCGGCCGCTTCACGCCCCGCTCGATCTGCGACAGGTAGGGGTTGGAGACCCCGGCCAACGCAGACAGCTGCCGCACCGAGAGCTTCGCGAGCATGCGCTGCTCACGGAGGTACTCGCCCAGGTTGTTGCCCAGGTTGCCCGGGAGGGCATCGAGCGGATTCTTGGACATGACTCCATTGTGCTTGCTGCAGTTAGCGTCTGCAAGCCAGAGGAAGCGGTCGTGACCGACGTCTCATCTGCCGTCGCTCCGTTGCCTCCGCTCCTGCTCCACCACACGGGCAGCTGCCCCCGGGGTGGAGCAGGAGCGGAGGCACGAGACCTCACCGCGCATCTCGGGGCGGTCTGCGCACGATCCTCGACCACGGGCACACGCTCGGTCAGCGGGGGACGATCTCCGTCTGCGCGGCGGCGATGTCCCCGTCGACGAGCAGGTCGGCGCCCGAGTCGGTGTTGCGCTTGAGCACCGCCAGCGCGATCGGCCCGTCCTCGTGGTGGCGGGCTCGGGAGGTGATCCGCCCGACGACCTTCTCCCCCAGCCGGATCTCGGCGCCGACGTCCGGCAGGACGTGTCCCGAGCCGTCGAGGTGCAGGAAGGCGATCCGTCGGGGCGGACGCCCGAGGTTGTGCACCCGTGCGATCGTCTCCTGGCCGCGGTAGCACCCCTTGTGCAGGTGCACGGCGGTGCGCAGCCAGTCGACCTCGTGGGCGATCGTGCGGTGATCGGTCTCCGCCCCGAGGCGCGGACGCCAGGCGGCGACCCGCAGGGCCTCCGCCGCCCACGTCCCGGCGAGCTCGCGGTCGCCGACCGCGGCGGTCATCTCCTCGAGCGGCACGATCACCTCCCGCCAGCGCCGCGCACTGCCGGGGTGCTCCTCGGGAGGCGGGCCGTACGTCGCGGTGTCCCCGACCACCCGGGGCCACGGGTCCAGCCATGTCGGCGGCTCCCCTTCGCGGCCCTCGCGGTCCACGCTCTCGCCGAGGACGGAGTAGCGGTCGCTGACGTCCTCGACCTCCACCCGGAGCATGAAGCGCATCGAGTCCAGCCAAGCGGCGAGGTCGGGCGCCGTGCCCGGCTCGACCGTCAGCCAGGTCCGCTCGCCGTCGTCGACGACATGGAGGGCGTGCTCGACCTTGCCCTTGGGGCTGAGGACGAGCGACTCTGCCGACGTGCGCGGCGGCAGGTCGGTCAGCTGCTGTGAGGTCAGCGAGTGCAGCCAGGACAGGCGGTCCGGGCCGGAGACGGTGACGACCCCGCGGTGGGAGAGGTCGACGACGGCGAGGCCCTCGGAGAGCAGTCGCTGCTCCCGCATCGGGTCGCCGTAGTGGGCGGCGACGCCCGCGTCGAGTCCCTCGCCGACGACGGCGCCGGGTGCCTGGAGCAGTGGTGAGGCGGTCATGCCCCTCCTTCGGTGTCGGTGTCGCCGGCGCAGTCCGCGCAGCGACCGTGGATGGCCATGTGGGTCAGGTCGGCGACGAAGCCGGTGGTGCCGCGCACGGCATCCGCGAAGGGGGTCGCCAGGGCCGGGTCGACCTCGGTCACCCGCCCGCAGTCGCGGCAGCGCAGGTGCAGGTGGCCGTGCCGTCCCGCGCGGTGGTAGGTCGGCGCCCGGTGGTCGAGGTGCGTGTGCTCGACGAGACCGACCTCCTCGAGGGCGTCGAGGGTGCGGTAGATGGTCGACGGGGGCAGCTCGGGTCCTCCGTCCGTCGCCACGAGCGCGGCGATGGAGTCGGGAGTCAGGTGCGATCGCCGGGTCAACGCACCCAGCACGCGCCGCCGCTGCTCGGTCATGCGCAGACCGTGGCGGCGCAGCACCTCACCCGGATCGTCCATACCCCCAATCTACGGGCTGTGCTCGCGCCCGGGCAGACCCCTCGCGCCCTCCGCCGACCACGCCCAGCCACGGCTCGGCGGGGTCTCGGCGTCCTCCCACCCATCGCCCGTACCCTGTGCCCCATGCTCGAAGAATTCGATGACACCGCGGCCTCCTCCGACGCCCCGCGTCGCCGACGCCGCCGCGGGATGGGTCGCGGCCGCCGCGTGCTGGTCTCGCTGCTCGCCGTGGTCCTGCTCGTGTGCATCGGCGCCGGCGGGTACGGCTGGTTCGTCAGCAGCAAGGTCGACCGCGGCCTCACCCACGAGAACCTCCTCGGGGACAGCAAGGACAACACGACGACGAGCAAGGGCACGAAGCTCGTCGACGACGCCGGCGACAACTACCTCGTCATCGGCTCCGACGCCCGCCCGGGCGAGACGAACAGCCGCGCCGACGTCATCCAGCTGGTCCACGTCGACAAGGACCACGAGAACGTCTGGATCATCCACTTCCCCCGCGACCTCTTCGTGCCGATCCCCGGCCACGGCGAGGACAAGATCAACGCCGCCTACGCCTACGGCAAGTCGCCGCTGCTGGTGCAGACCATCCAGGACCTCGTCGGGGTGAAGATCGACCACGTCGCCAAGACGGACTTCGAGGGCTTCAAGCAGCTGACCGATGCCCTCGGCGGGGTCACGGTCAACAACACCCAGCCCGGCCCGGACTACCCCGCCGGCCCGGTGCAGCTCGACGGCGCCCAGGCCCTGGACTACGTCCGCGAGCGCAAGCAGCTCGCGGAGGGGGACATCTCGCGCGGTCAGCGCCAGCAGGCCTGGCTCAAGGCGATCATGCGCGAGACCCTGGACCCGTCGGTGCTGCTCAACCCCGGCCGCCTGAACGGCGTGATCGAGGCCGGGACCGAGCACACGGTCGTCGACGACGGCCTCACCGGCAACGTCATCCGCAGCGAGGCCATCCGGCTGCGCTCGGTCCGCGGCGGCGACATCCACTTCATCACCGCGCCGTTCAGCGGCTACGGCACCACCGCCGAGGGCGAGTCCATCGACATCCTCGACGAGAAGGGCATGGCCGCCCTCAGCGACGCCCTGCGCACCGACGACCTGGCGTCCTACGACGACTCCACCACCAGCTGAGCCCGCGCCTGCGCGCTGCCTCGCGCGGGTCGAGGGGAGGGTGCGGCCATCGGTTCGCCCCCTCGGACCATGCGCCGGGGGCCGGAGGCTGACGTCGTTGTTGGCGGCTGGCCCACGGTAGGACGTGGGCCAACCGCCACTTTCGACGTCACCCTCGACCCGTCAGTGGAGAGGTGGAGCGGGCGAAGGGAGGGGCTCACCCGACCCGGGCCACAGGCCACGCCGATGCGCTCGGGTGGAGCGGGCGAAGGGAGGGGCTCACCCGACCCAGGCCACAGGCCCGCACCGATCCGCTCGGGTGTGAGACGTACGCACGTCCGCGGACTGTGCGCCAAGGGCGGCCGTCTCCCTTCGCCCGTGACGGTGCACGCGTGTGGTGGCTTCGAGACGGTCGCGGGGCGACCTCCTCAGCCGGCGTGGGTGAGACGGGCGCGGCGACCTCAGCCGGCGTGGGTCGGGACGGTCGCGGCGACGACACTCACTCGACGCGCTTGAGCTCCGCGGAGAGGTGGCTGGTCATCGGCTCGCCGACGGCGGCCATGTCCATGACCCACATGAGGTTGGAGTTGACCAGGCCGTACATGCGCTTCGCCGAGGTGTACGCCTTGGCGTGGGGACTGCGCATGACACCGTCGGTGGCCATCTCGATCCGGCCGGGCTCGATGGTGCCGAAGTACATCTCGACGATCCCCGTGGGGTGCGTCAGCAGCAGCTCGACCTCGCCCTCGCCGCCGGGGCGCCAGAAGCCGAGCTCGGTGCCCGCGGGGCGGACCTTGGCACCCTGGTCGTCCAGGATCCACGAGCGGCTCTCCCAGCGCAGGAAGGGGCGCTCGTCGTGGCTGACGATGATTTCCTGCCCGAAGTTGGCCGACTCGATCGTCGGGTAGCCGAGGACACCGGCACCCTCCCAGCGGCCGACGAGCCAGGCGAGGGGGGCGATGTCCGGGTGGATCGTGGGGTCGAGAGTGAACACCCGCCCATCCTAGGCGCCGGGCAGGCGCCTCAACCGATGGGCAGTCGCGAGATCAGGTGCAGCAGCGGACCCACGACGAGCACCGAGGCCACGCCGGTGGCGACGCCGCCGAGGACACCGTCCACGGCCGGCTGCTGGGACAGCGCCCGCCGTAGGGACAGCGCCACGCCGGCACCGAGGACGCCGACGAGCGCGGCCCACGGCTCGATCCCGGAGTCGAGGATCCAGTGGGCGGCCACGGCGGCGACCCCGCCGACGAGCATGCCGACGGGCAGCATCCACGCCACCAGCCGGGCGCGCTCGGTCAGGAGGTCGACGAGGGCCGCCACCGCGAGCGCGATCCCCGCGATGACGACCGGGCTCGCCCCGTGGGGCACGGTGCTGGTGAGCACCGCGCCGCAGGAGATGACGAGGATGCCGAGCGCCGTACCGGTCAGCCCGCGCGCGAGGTCGGCACGCGCCGACTCCTGGACGAGCGGGTGCAGGCACATCGCGATGATCCCGGCCGCGACGGCTGCGGGGACGTGCTCGAGGAGCGGCTCCGCCCCCTTGGCCAGCAGGGCTGCGCCGAGGGCCACGGTGGTGACGGCGAGGACCACCGAGGAGCCCCTGGGCGTCGGCGAGCCCACGAGGCGCGGCCACCCGACGGCGACGACCAGGGCGGCGAGCACAACCACGGCGATCTCGAGTCCGCGCAGGCCGCTCGCGGCGGACCCGGCCAGCGCGAGCGCGCTGACGACGGCGCCGGCGATCACCAGGGGACGCGGCCGGGGTGCCGGCACACCACGGTCGGCCACGCGCTCGGCGGCACGCTGGGCGTGTCGTGCGGCCCGCGTCGTCGGCTCGTTCGTTGCGGAGGTGGGCACGAGGCAGAGGGTATCGGGCCGGGGACGGCATAATCTGGGGGCCATGGGCCACCTCCTGCTGCTGACGCACGACCTGGCGCCCAGCGACCGCGTCGTGCCGGCGCTGGGCCTGCTCGGGCACCGGGTGCGCACGCTGCCCCCGGACGCGTCCGTCCTCCTGGACTCCCCCGACGCCGACGTCGTGCTCGTCGACGCCCGCCAGGACCTGGTGCAGGCGCGTGCGCTGTGCCGGGTCATCCGCGCGACGGGCACCTCCCGGCCGGTCATCGCCGTGCTCACCGAGGGCGGTCTCGCCGCGGTCAACGCCGACTGGCACGTCGAGGACGTCCTGCTCGACACCGCCGGGCCGGCCGAGGTCGAGGCCCGGCTGCGCCTGGCGACGAGCCGCACCGCCGGGTCCGAGGAGGAGGAGGACGGCCGTATCGTCGCGGGTGACCTCATCATCGACGAGGGGAGCTACTCGGCCCGACTCGGGTCGCAGGTGCTCAACCTCACCTACAAGGAGTTCGAGTTGCTCAAGCACCTCGCCCAGCACCCCGGTCGGGTCTTCACCCGTGACCAGCTCCTCCACGAGGTGTGGGGCTACGACTACTACGGCGGCAGCCGCACCGTCGACGTCCACGTGCGGCGACTGCGGGCGAAGCTGGGCAGTGAGCACGAGCAGCTCATCGGCACCGTGCGCAACGTCGGCTACCGCTTCGTCCCCGCCCGCGACGAGGGTGTCGGGTCGACCGAGGGAGCGGGGGTGCCGGCATGACGACGCAGGTCACCCCCTTCGCCCGGCTCGAGCCGGACCACCTCGAGGCGGTGCGCGCCGCGGCAGAGGAGACCACCGCCGCCGACGGCGTCGCCCCGCTGAGCGAGGCCTTCCTGCTCGGTCTGCCCCGCGAGGGCGAGCACCTCGTCGCCACCGACGACGGGGATCTCACCGGCTACGCGCAGATCGCCGCCGACGGCTCGGTGGAGGCCTTCGTCGTCCCCGCCGCCCGGGCGAAGGGGGCCGGCTCGGCCCTCCTGACCACTGTCCTCGAGCGTCGCCCCGACGCCCGACCCTGGGCGCACGGCGACCTGCCCGCCTCCCGGGCGCTCGCGGCCTCGCTGGGCCTGCAGGTCGTGCGCGAGCTGCTCGTGCTCTCCCGGCCGGTCGCCGACGGCGACGAGGTCGACCCGACGCTGCCCGAGGGGTTCACCCATCGGCCCTTCGAGCCCGGCCGCGACGACGACGCGCTGCTGGCGGTCAACGCCGCCGCCTTCGCCAGCCACCCCGAGCAGGGCGACCTCGACGCCGCGGGTCTGGCCGAGCGGATGGAGCAGCCGTGGTTCGAGGCCGAGGGGCTGATCCTGGTGGAGGAGGTGGACGACGGTGCCACCGCCGGGCACCGTCTCGCCGGGTTCCACTGGACCAAGGTCGACCCACCGGACGGTGACGTCGGTGAGGTCTACGTCGTCGGCGTGCACCCCGACCTGCACGGGCGCGGGCTCGGCGGTCCGCTCACCCGGCTCGGGCTGGCGCACCTGGCCCGACGCGGCGTGCGGGAGGTCGAGCTGTACGTCGAGGGCGACAACCACCCGGCCCTGGCGACGTACCGACGGGTCGGCTTCGGGCGCAAGGCCGTCCACGTCATGTATTCACGCGTGGTTCACGACACCGTGGGATGATGTCGGCCATGTCCGACAGGTCCGCCGTGAAGGCCTCCCGCGAGGACGCCGAGGTCCGTCCCCGGGCTGCCGACGTGACGATCTCCTCGGCAGCTCCGGCATCGACGCCGGAGCTGCGTCCACGCGCGGCCAACGGCCGCTTCGTGCGCATCAGCGGTGCGGAGGCCGACGGGCCCCACGACCTGCCGGGCGACCGCTTCCTCGACCGTGAGATCAGCTGGCTGCAGTTCAACGAGCGGGTGCTCCAGCTCGCCGCCGACGAGACCGTCCCGCTGCTCGAGCGCGCCCGGTTCCTCGCGATCTTCGCGAGCAACCTCGACGAGTTCTTCATGGTCCGGGTCGCCGGGCTCAAGCGCCGCATCGCCACGGGCATCGCCGTGCGCAGCACGTCCGGGCTCGAGCCGCGCGAGGTGCTGGAGCAGGTCGCCCGGATCGCCCACGACCTCACCGCGATGCAGACGCGGATCTTCGAGGAGAGCGTGCGGCCGGCCCTCGAGGACGAGGGCATCAGCATCGTGCGCTGGGACGCCATCGAGCAGTCCGAGAAGGACCGCCTCGAGGAGATGTTCCTCAACCAGATCTACCCGGTCCTCACGCCGCTGGCCGTCGACCCCGCCCACCCCTTCCCCTACATCTCCGGGCTCTCGCTGAACCTCGCCGTCATCCTCATCAACCCCAAGACGGGCAAGGAGCACTTCGCGCGCATCAAGATGCCGCCCTCGCTCCCGCGCTTCCTGCAGGTGCGGCGGGCGAGCGCCACGGTGACCTCCGACCTCTTCGAGGCCCGCTTCGTCCCGCTCGAGGACGTCATCGCGGCCCACCTCGACAGGCTCTTCCCCGGCATGGAGGTCCACGAGCACTACTCCTTCCGGGTCACCCGCAACGAGGACCTCGAGGTCGAGGAGGACGACGCCGAGAACCTCCTGGCCGCGCTGGAGAAGGAGCTGACCCGCCGCCGTTTCGGCCCACCGGTGCGCCTCGAGGTCGAGCACGACCTGGACGACCACGTCATGGAGCTGCTCAGCCGCGAGATCGGGGTGACCCACGAGGAGGTCTACCGACTCCCCGGGCCGCTCGACCTGCGCGGGCTGAACGAGATCGCCGACATCGACCGGACCGACCTGCACTTCGCCCCCTTCGTCGCCGGGACCAACGCCGACCTCGCACCCGCGGAGACGTCCAAGGCGGCCGACCTCTTCGGGCGGATCGCTCGGCAGGACGTGCTGCTGCACCACCCCTACGACTCCTTCTCCACCTCCGTGCAGGCCTTCATCGAGCAGGCGGCCGCCGACCCGCACGTGCTGGCGATCAAGCAGACGCTCTACCGCACCTCCGGCGACAGCCCCATCGTCGACGCCCTCATCGACGCCGCGGAGGCGGGCAAGCAGGTCCTCGCGGTCGTCGAGATCAAGGCACGCTTCGACGAGGAGAACAACATCGAGTGGGCCCGCAAGCTCGAGCACGCGGGCGTGCACGTCGTCTACGGCATCGTCGGGCTGAAGACCCACGGCAAGCTCGCGCTCGTCGTGCGCCAGGAGGCCGACGGGCTCAAGCGGTACTGTCACGTCGGGACGGGCAACTACAACCCCAAGACGGCCCGTCTCTACGAGGACATGGGCCTGCTCACCGCCGACCCCGAGGTCGGCGAGGACCTCACCCGGCTGTTCAACCAGCTCTCCGGGGTGGCTCCGCGCACGAAGTTCAAGCGCCTGCTCGTGGCCCCGCGCACCGCCCGTGACGGCCTGCTCGACCGGATCGGGAAGCAGGTCGAGCGGCAGGCGCGCTCGGGTGACGGCTACGTCGGCATCAAGGCCAACTCGCTCGTCGACGAGGCGACCATCGACGCCCTCTACCGCGCCAGCACGGCGGGCGTGACCATCGACATCTGGATCCGCGGGATCTGCACCATCCGCCCCGGCATCGCCGGGCTGAGCGAGAACATCCGCGTGCACTCGGTCCTCGGCCGGTTCCTGGAGCACTCCCGCGTCTTCCTCTTCGGCCGGGGCGCCGACCGCGAGGCGTGGATCGGCAGTGCCGACCTGATGCACCGCAACCTCGACCGCCGGGTCGAGGCCATGGTCAGGATCGTCGACCCGGGCCACGTGGAGCAGATCTACGACATGGTCGAGCGGGCGATGTCCGGCGACTACGCTCACTGGAGGCTCGCCGGCGACGGGCGCTGGACCCGCATCCACGAGGGCGAGGACGGGCAGCCGCTGCCGGACATCCAGGCGGCCTTCATCGCGATGCACGCCAAGCTTCGCCGCAAGGCGCGGCGCTGACGTGGGAGCCTCCGTCCTCGCCGCGGGAACCCTGCCGTGGCGACGTCGTCGCGGCCGCCTCGAGGTCGCCCTCGTCCACCGTCCCCGCTACGACGACTGGTCCTGGGCCAAGGGCAAGCTCGACCCGGGCGAGGCCTTCCCCGCCGCGGCTGCCCGCGAGACCCTCGAGGAGACCGGGCTGCGGGTGCGCCTGGGGCACCCGCTGCCCACGACGACGTACACCACGACGCAGCGGGGTCGCTCCGCGGTCAAGGAGGTGCGGTACTGGGCCGCCGAGGTGACCGGCGGGGACGGCGGGCTCATCCACGAGGTCGACGAGGTGGCCTGGCTCGAGGCAGACATCGCCGCCGACCGGCTCAGCTACGCCCACGACCGGGCCCAGCTCGGAGCGGTCGCCGCCGCCGACGTGCAGGGGACGCTGTCGACGTGGCCGCTGGCCATCGTGCGCCACGCCAAGGCACGCTCGCGCTCCTCGTGGCGGCACGAGGACGCCCTGCGCCCGCTCGACGAGGCGGGACGCGCGCAGGCCGAGGACCTCGTCCCGCTCCTCGGCGCCTACGGCATCACCCGCCTGGTGACCAGCCCCTCCGTGCGGGCCAGCGACACGCTCGCGCCGTACGCCGCCGCCAGCGGTGTCCGGCTGCGGCCGAAGCCGGGCCTGTCCGAGGAGGGCCACGAGCAGGCCCCAGGCAAGGCCCGCCACCACGTCGAGCGGCTCCTCGAGCGTGGCGTCGCCGCCGCGGTCTGCAGCCACGGCCCCGTCCTGCCCGAGCTCGTGGCCTGCCTCCTGGAGCGGGTCGACGCGACCCTCGCGCCGGGGCTGATCGCCCGGTCCGTCCTCGAGGACGTCGTCGAGCGCGGGATGGCGAAAGGGGAGGTGCTGGTCGCGCACGTCGTCGGCACCGGCGAGGGCGCCCAGGTCGTCGCCGCGGAGCGGCACCACCCCGAGGACCGGACATGACCGGTCGTGGACACACTCTCCTCGTTGTTACCCCGGTCACGCCCGCCGCGCGAGCGCACCACGCAGTGTGCAGGTCCTCTTCACCGATTGTTCACCATCTGGGGCCCATCCGGTCACCGTGGCTGCCTACCTTCATGGGTGTACGACCACGGCGGTCGCGGCGGACCGCCGTGACACGACGTGCCCACCCCCGTAGAGAGGTCCAACAGACGTGATTCGTTCCACCCGCAGTCGCAAGGCCCTGACCGCAACCGCCGCCCTGGCACTGTCCCTGAGCCTCGCCGCCTGCGGCGCCAGCAACGAGTCCGGCTCGGGCGCCGGTGGCGGCTCCGGCGAGGGCAACGGGGGTGTCTCCGGCACCCTCTCCGGCGCGGGAGCCTCCTCGCAGGCCGCCGCCGTCGACGCGTGGAAGCAGGGCTTCCTCGAGGCCAACCCGGACGCCACGGTCAACTACGACCCGGTCGGCTCCGGCGGTGGCCGCGAGCAGTTCGTCTCCGGCGCCGTGCCGTGGGCCGGATCCGACGCCTACCTCGCCGACGACGAGCTGACCAAGGCGCAGGAGCGCTGCGGCGGCGAGGGCAACCTCATCGAGATCCCCGCCTACATCTCCCCCATCGCCGTGCCCTACAACGTCAAGGGCGTCGAGGACCTGCAGCTCTCCCCCGAGACCCTGGCCAAGATCTTCGACCAGAAGATCACCACGTGGGACGACAAGGCGATCGCCGAGGACAACCCGGACGCCGACCTGCCGTCGACGCCGATCACGGTCGTCAACCGCTCCGACGAGTCGGGCACCACCGAGAACTTCGTCGACTACCTCTCCGTCGCGGCGGGTGACGCCTGGTCGCACGAGGTCTCCGGTGACTGGCCGGTCTCCGGTGGCACCGCTGCCAAGGGCACCACGGGCGTCGTCCAGTCCGTCGAGTCGACCGACGGCGCCATCGGCTACTCCGACGTCTCGCAGATCGGCGAGCTGCCCGCCGCGAAGGTCAAGGTGGGCGAGGACTGGGTCGGCCCGAGCTCCGAGGCCGCCGCCAAGATCATCGAGGCCTCCACCCAGGTCAAGGACCGTGGCGAGTTCGACTACGCCACCGACATCGAGCGCGACACCAAGGAGGCCGGTACCTACCCGATCGTCCTGGCGTCCTACGAGCTGGCCTGCACCCAGTACGACGACGCCGAGACGGCCGACCTCGTCAAGGCCTGGCTCACCCACGTCGTCAGCGAGGAGGGCCAGCAGGCCTCCGCCGAGACGGCCGGTTCCGCTCCCATCAGCGACGCCACGCGGAAGAACGCCACCACTGCCATCGAGGCGATCTCCGCAAAGTGATGCACTAGCGGCCCAAGGCGGTCCATGATCGGTTCAGCCGGTCGTGGGCCGCCGCGGCCGTGTCCGTCCCCCTTCCCACAGGAGTCCCACTCGTGAGCTCAGTCCCCCAAGCTCCCGGCGACACCGGATTCACCAGCGCCAGGAAACGGCGCGGCGACGCGATCTTCGCCGGCCTGTCCCTCTCGGCCGGCGTCACCATCCTCGTCGTGCTCTTCCTCGTTGCCGCCTTCCTGGTGTGGCAGGCGATGCCGGCCATCACCGCCTCGCCCGAGGAGGTGCGCGGTGGGCAGGGCCTCGTCCACTACATCGCCCCCCTGCTCTTCGGCACGGTCGTGGCCGCGGTCATCGCACTGGTCGTCGGCACCCCGTTGGCCATCGGCATCGCGCTCTTCATCTCGCACTACGCCCCCCGGCGGCTCGCGTCGCTGCTCGGCTACATCATCGACCTGCTCGCGGCGGTGCCCTCAGTCATCTTCGGCCTGTGGGGCTTCTACGTCTTCGGACCGTGGCTGATGCCGACCCAGCAGGGGTTGATCGAGTACCTCGGGTTCATCCCGCTCTTCGGGGGGCCGGCCAGCCCGAAGTCGATGCTGGTGACCGGCCTGGTCCTGGCCATCATGATCCTGCCGATCATGACCGCCGTGAACCGCGAGGTCTTCCTGCAGACACCGCGCCTGCACGAGGAGGCCTCCCTGGCCCTCGGTGCCACGCGCTGGGAGATGATCAAGCAGGCCGTGATCCCCTTCAGCAAGTCCGGCATCATCTCCGGTGCGATGCTCGGCCTCGGCCGGGCACTCGGCGAGACGATGGCCGTCGCCGTCATCCTGTCGGCCTCCGCACGGTTCACCCCGGTGATCACGAGCTCGGCGAACCCCGGCACCATCGCCGGTGACATCGCCCTGCAGTTCCCGGAGTCGAGCGGGCTGGACGTCAACACCCTCATCGCGAGCGGCCTGGTGCTCTTCTTCCTCACCCTGCTCGTCAACATGTTCGCCCGCTGGATCGTCTCCCGGCGGTCCGAGTTCTCGGGAGCCAACTGATGACCACGACCAACACCGAGGCACCGGCCCCGAACCGGGCTCCTGACCGCCAGCTGGGCGGCACCCGCGGCCGCAGCACGCTGACCACGCCCGTCCGCTGGGCCGTGCTCGCAGCGTCCGTCGTCCTGGGCGTCCTGGTCACCTCGCTGCTGTGGGGGTGGAACCTCATCGCCGCCGGCGCCGTCGCCGCCGTCATCTACCTCGTCGGGATCTACACGATCTCGCGCATCGTCGAGGGGCACCGGCACGCGGTGGACCGCGTGATCACCGGCGTCGTCACGACGATGTTCCTCATCGCCCTCCTGCCGCTGGTGTCGGTGGTGTGGGAGGTCACCTCCATGGGCCTCGAGCGGTTCGACGCCCAGTTCTTCACGTGGTCGATGCGCGGGGTCATGGGTGAGGGTGGCGGCGCGTACCACGCGATCATGGGCACGCTGATCATCACCGGCCTGACGACGCTGATCTCGGTCCCGATCGGGATCTTCGCCGCGATCTACCTCGTGGAGTACAGCAACCGGAACGCGCTCTCCAAGGGGCTCACCTTCTTCGTCGACGTCATGACGGGGATCCCCTCGATCGTCGCGGGTCTCTTCGCGATCGCGCTGTTCATCCTCTTCTTCGGCCCGGGTGTGCGCATGGGCATCATCGGAGCGGTGGCACTGACGGTGCTGATGATCCCCGTCGTGGTCCGCAGCACCGAGGAGATGCTGCGCCTGGTGCCCAACGAGCTGCGCGAGGCGAGCTACGCCCTCGGCGTGCCGCGGTGGCTCACGATCGTCAAGGTCGTCCTTCCGACCGCCATCGCCGGCATCGCCACCGGCGTCACCCTGGCGGTCGCCCGCGTCATCGGTGAGACGGCACCCCTGCTGGTCACCGTCGGCACGACGGACTCGCTGAACCTCAACCCCTTCGACGGGCGCATGCAGACGCTGCCGATCTTCGCCTACTACAGCTATGCGACCCCCGGCATCCCCAAGGAGCCGTACTTCGCGCGGATGTGGGCGGCCGCCCTGACGCTCATCCTGATCGTCATGGCGCTGAACATCATCGCCCGCCTCATCTCCAAGTTCTTCGCCCCCAAGACCGGTCGCTGACCCGAGCAGACCAGACCAGACAAGGAACACCTGACGTGTCCAAGCGCATCGACGTCAAGAACCTCGACATCTACTACGGCGACTTCCTGGCCGTGAAGGACGTCTCGATCACCATCGAGCCCCGCGCCGTGACCGCCCTCATCGGTCCCTCCGGCTGCGGCAAGTCCACCTTCCTGCGGGCCCTGAACCGCATGCACGAGGTGATCCCGGGAGCCAGGGTCGACGGCCACGTCGTCCTCGACGGGGAGGACATGTACGCGAAGGGGGTCGACCCGGTCCTCGTGCGCCGGAAGGTCGGCATGGTCTTCCAGAAGCCCAACCCCTTCCCGACGATGTCCATCCGGGAGAACGTCCTCGCCGGCGTGAAGCTGAACAACCAGCGGATCAGTCGGTCCGACGCCGACGACCTCGTCGAGTCCAAGCTCCGCGGCGCCAACCTGTGGAACGAGGTCAAGGACCGCCTCGACAAGCCCGGCTCCGGTCTCTCCGGTGGTCAGCAGCAGCGTCTGTGCATCGCCCGGACGATCGCCGTGGAGCCGGAGGTCGTCCTCATGGACGAGCCGTGCTCCGCCCTCGACCCGATCTCCACGCTCGCGATCGAGGACCTGATCACGGAGCTGAAGGAGAACTACACGATCGTGATCGTCACCCACAACATGCAGCAGGCGGCCCGGGTGTCGGACCGCACCGGCTTCTTCAACATCGAGGGCACCGGCAAGCCCGGCCAACTCGTGGAGTTCGACGACACGTCGAAGATCTTCAACAACCCCAGCCAGCAGGCCACCGAGGACTACATCTCGGGGCGCTTCGGCTGAGCAGACTCCCCCCGGGGGACGGGGGAAGACGATGGCCGGTGGACCCGCAGGGGGTCCACCGGCCGTTCGTCGTTCCGGGGTCCCGGCACCCGTGCGCACGTCCCTGGGGAGATGCGGCGGGTGGGACCGGCTCAGATGAAGATCGGCCGGAGGACCCACATGAGGATCGCGGCGCTGAGGCCCGCGCCGGGGAAGGTGAAGACCCAGGCACCGACGATGTTCTTCGCCACGCCCCACCGGACGGCCTTGAGCGACTTCGTCGCGCCGACGCCCATGATCGCGGAGGTGATCGCGTGGGTCGTCGAGATCGGGGCGCGCAGTGCCGTCGCGACGTACAGGATCGAGGCGGCGGTCACCTCGGCCGCGAAGCCCTGCGGCGGGTCGAGGTGGATGATCCCGCGGCCCAGGGTGCGCATGATCCGCCAGCCACCGGCATAGGTCCCCATCGAGATCACGACGGCGGACATCACGAGAACCCACAGCGGGATGCTCTGGTCGCCACCGTCCTGGTAGCCGGCGACGGTCAGCGCGAGCACGACGACACCGGCCGTCTTGGCGGCGTCCTGCATGCCGTGGCCGAAGGCCATCGCCGCGGCCGAGGCGGTCTGGGCGTAGCGGAAGCCCCGCCTGGTCCGCCCGGGGTGGGCGTCGTGGAAGATCCTCAGGATCAGCCGCATCACGAGGAACCCGACGATGATGCCCACGATCGGGGACAACAGCATCGGGATGATGACCTTCTCGAGGATGCCCATCCACTGCACGCCGGCGCCGGCGGCGAGTGCCGCCCCACCGAGCCCGCCGATGAGCGCGTGCGACGAGGAGGAGGGGAGCCCGTACCACCAGGTGAGCATGTTCCACCCGATGGCTCCGATCAGCGCGGCCGCGCAGAGCACGAGACCCAGGTGACCGTTCGGCGCCTCGATGATGCCCTGCCCGACGGTCTGGGCCACCTTGGCACCGAAGAAGGCGCCGAAGAGGTTGGCGACCGCGGCCATGGCCAGCGCCACCCGCGGGGTCAGCGCCCGGGTGGAGACGGAGGTCGCGATCGCGTTCGCCGCGTCGTGGAAGCCGTTCGTGTAGTTGAAGCCCATCGCCAGGAGGGTGACGAGGGCGACCGGGATCCAGTCCACGTCGGTCAGGACTCCTTGATGGCGATGCTCTCGACGCGGTGGGCCACCTTCTCGAAGGCATCGGCCGCCATCTCGAGCCGCTCCATGATGTCCTTGTGCTTGATCACCTCGATGGGGTCGGTCACGGCGCCGCCGAAGAGGTCGCGGAGCAGGTCCCGGTAGATCGCGTCGCCCTCGTTCTCCAAGCGGTTGATCTCCACCCAGTAGTCCCGGAGCTGCTTCATCGTCGCCAGCCGCGGCATGGCGTCCGCGGTCAGCTCGGCCATCCGCACGATGACCTCCATCTGCGCGGTGACCCCGGGCATGAGGCCGTCCATCCGGTAGAGGACCACCGTCTGGCCGACGGACTCCAGGAAGTCCGTGCAGTCGTCGAGGGCGGCGGCCAGCTCGACGATGTCGCTGTGGTCGAAGGGGGTGACGAAGCTCGAGTTCACCTTGTGGATGATCGCGTGGGTCGCCTCGTCGGCCTGGTGCTCGATGTCCTTGAGCCGGGGTGCCAGCTCCTCGCGCTCCTCTGTGCCGGCCGCCAGCATGTGGGTGAGCATCTCGGCGGCGGCGACGGTCTGGTGGGCGCTGTCTGCGAGGAGCTGGTAGAAGCTGTCATCTCGTGGTTGTGCTCGTAGGAAGCCCACTCGTTCGTATCTCCAGGTCCGGGGAGGTCGCGCTGTCGGGGGTCAGCCTAGAACCGTCCGGCCACGTCCTCGCCATCGGAGGTTCACCAGCGGTGGGAGAGAGTGCGCCGGGCCGGGAGCGCCTCACGGCGCACGGCCGCTCGTAGCGGCGATTTTTGGGACCCGGGGCTACCGCGGCCCGGCGCACTCCCCCACCCTAACGGCGACCGAGGCCACGATGTTCCCCCTTCGCAACTGCCTGGGCTCCTGCAGGCGAGCGGCGGCTGACCCACCGCAACTGCTTAGGCAGTTGCGGTGGGGGCACTCAGGCCAGGTGGCCGCTGCGCCACAGTCGCGCGCCGGCCTCGAGGTCCTCGGCGGTGCCGATCATGGCCGAGGCCGAGGTGACGTCCCCGTCCTCCAGGTGCGCCCGGCCGGTCGCGATCACGCGGCAGAAGGCGCCGGCCCGCTCCAGGGCGATCGCCAGGTCCCCGTCGAAGACCCCGGAGAGGATCCGGTCGGACAGCTGGCGCACCTCGTCGACGCCCGGCGGCTCGACGACGCCGGCGATGACGTGGCTCACGGGGGCGACCATCATGCCGGAGGCATACTGCCGCGCGGCCTCGAGGGGCTGGCGCTGGACCCACTCGCGCAGCAGGTACATCCGCCACAGCGCGCCCGGCAGGCTGCGGGCCGGCCGGTCGGACCAGAGGTGGGCGAGCGTGTCGATGCCCAGCTCGTCGACGAGCCGGACGAGCCGGTCGGTCGTGGCCGGGTCGGCGCCGGAGCGTCCGGCCTCGACGACGGTGACTGCGGCCGCGTGCGCGGCCTCCGCAGCCTCAGCAGGATCGGGCAGCGTGCCGCCGTGCGCCTCCATCGCGTCGGGGCCGAAGTGGACGGGGCGCCGCGGACGTCCGGGGTCGGCCACGGCTCAGCGCCGCTGCCGGTTGAGCAGGGCCCGCACGAGCGTGACGGCCTCGGACTGGGACAGCTCGGTGCGGGAGGTCTCCCAGGAGGCGTGGAGCAGGCGACGCATCTCGGAGTTGGCCCAGAGGTGCTTGCCGCCCAGGTTCTCGGCGGCGTCCCGCAACGCGGCCGGGACGTCCCCGTCGGGGGCGAGCTCGGCGATGCCCCAGCTGTCGGCCGTCGCCGCGTCGAGCGTACGGCCACCCAGACCGAAGGAGAGGGCACGCTGCTGGCCGATCGCGCGGGGCAGCAGCCAGGCCAACCCCGGGTCCGGGGCGCCGGTTCCCCCCTTCGGCGGGACGCGGAAGCAGGCGTCGCCGGAGCAGAAGGCGAGGTCCCCGGCGAGCACGAGGCCCAGGCCGGAACCGGCCGCGAGCCCCTGGACGCCGACGAGGACGATCTTGGCGGAGGAGTTGAGGAGGGCGAAGAGCTCCTCGAGGGCAGCGGCGAGCTCGAAGACGGCGGTCGTCGGATCGTCCGCCCGCTCGGCCTTGCTCGTGTCCGAACCGACGCAGAAGTCGGTGCCGTTGCCGGTCAGCGTCAGGATGTCCACGTAGGGGTCCGCGAGCGCACGCTGGACCTGCTCGCGCAGCTCGCGCGCCATGTCGAGGTCGAGCGCGTTGCCCGCCTCGGGCCGGTCGAGGACGATTCGGGCCAGACGGTCGGATGCTTCGTACGTGACTCCCACACCCTGCACCATAGTCACCCCACCCACGGATGCCGACCCCTTCACGCGCTCACGGTCGCAGGTCGTGCCGGGGCTCGATGGCGCTCTCGGGGACCAGACCGTGGCGCTCGAGGGCGACCCGCAGCTGCTCGGCGGCGTCGATGTTCAGCGGCCCGCTCGTCCACGCGGAGATCGGGAGGTTGACGTAGCGCTCCTCCTCGACGGCCGGCAGGTCCTTCGTCGCCGGGTTGGTCTCGAGCACCGCCACCTTCTGCTCGAAGGTCTGGCCCGGGTAGTCGACGAAGGCGATGGCGTCCGGCTCGGACGTCACGAGCCGCTCCCAGGAGACCTCGGTCCAGGTGTCCGCGACGTCGTCGGTCGCGTTCTGTGCGCCGGCCGTCTCGATGATCGCCTGCGGCGCGCCGTAGGAGCCGGAGGTGAAGATCTCCTTCGTCCCCGAGTCGAAGAGGAAGACCGTCGGGGGCTCCTGCGCCTGCGGGGCCTGCTCCAGTGCCCGGCGCCGCTCCTCGATGTCGGCCACCACCGCGTCCGCGCGGCCCGGGTGCCCGGTGATCCTCCCGAGGTCGGCCAGGTCGGCGTGGAGCGCCTCCCACGGCGGCATCGTCCCGCGGGCGCCGCTCTCCTGCCGGCAGCTCTCCGAGAGGACGTACGCACCGATGTCGTGCTCCGCGAGCCCGTCGGGGGTGAAGTTCTGCTCGTCGGAGAAACCGTAGCCCCACCCGGAGACCACGACGTCCGGCTCCTGCGCGATGGCGTTCTCCAGTGTCGGACGGTCGGGGGAGGCGACCGGCAGGCCGTCCACCACGTCCTGCCCGTAGACGGTGGACAGGGCCTGCCTGCCGTCGTCGAGGCCGGTCACCCCGGCGACCTGGTCCTCGGCGCGCAGGGCGAGGACCAGCGCGAGCAGGTTGCCGTCACCGGTGACGTACATCCGCTCCGCGGGCGAAGGGAGGGTCACCTCCCGGTCGCAGTTGGTCACCGTCACCTCGCCCCCGCTCGCGGGGGCGGGGCCCGCGCTGTCGCCGGCGCCGCACCCGGCGAGTCCGGCTGCGAGGAGGGCGAGCGCGGCGGTGGTGCGCACGGTGCGACGGCGGATCATGCGAGGGCCTTTCGAGTAGTGGCCGCGGGGAGCGCGCCCGGGCCGAGGGAGAGGTGCACCCGGCCGGTGGCCGGGTCGGTGAGGCGGACGGCGTCGACGGCGAAGACCTCGCGCAGGGTGTCCGTGGAGAGGACCTCGGCCGGCTCCCCGAGCGCGTGCAGACGCCCCTCGTGCAGCACGGCCACCCGGTCGAAGTGCGCCGCGGCCAGCGCCAGGTCGTGCACCGCCGCCAGGACGGTGCGACCGAGCCCGCGGACGGTCTCCAGCAGCTGGATCTGGTGGTGGACGTCGAGGTGGTTGGTCGGCTCGTCGAGGACGAGCAGGTCGGTGCCCTGGGCGAGACCACGGGCGAGCATCGCCCGCCGCCGCTCCCCGCCCGACAGGTGCTGGCAGGGCCGGTCGACCTGCTCGGCGAGCCCGACCGCGGCGAGGGCGTCGAGGACGATGCGCTCCTCCCCCTTCGTCCCACCGGACCACGGTGGCCGGTGCGGGATGCGCCCCAGGGCGACCATCTCGCCGACGAGCAGGTCCTCGGGAGGCCCCTCCTCCTGGCCCACGTGGGCGAGGTGGCCGGCGCGCCGGCGGGGCGAGAGCGCCGTGAGGTCGCTGCCGTCGACGTGCACCGAGCCGGCGACCGGTGGCCGCAGGCCGGTGAGCGAGCGGATGAGGGTGGACTTGCCGCTGCCGTTGCGGCCGACGAGCGCGACCATCTCGCCGCGCCCGATGTCGAGGTCGACGTCGGAGAGGATCGTGCGGTCGCCGATGGCGCAGGTGAGCCCGCGACAGGACAGGTGGGTCATTCGCCGCCTCCCGAGTAGGTGTAGTGACGCCGGCCGAGGAGGAGCAGGAAGATCGGGGCGCCGACGAGGCCGGTGACGACGCTCAGCGGGATCTCCTGGGGTCGCACGACGACGCGGGCGGCGACGTCGACCCAGAGCAGGAAGAGGGCCCCACCCACCGCCGCGACCGGCAGCACGCTGCGGTGCAGTGCCCCGACGAGGATGCGGGCGAGGTGGGGCACGACGAGACCGACGAAGCCGATGCCTCCGGAGACGGCCACGAGCACACCGACGAGCACGGACGTGAGGACGAAGAGGCCGATGCGCAGGGTGCTCACCGGCACGCCGAGCCCGGAGGCGACGTCCGCCCCGGCCGCCAGCGCGTCGAGCCACGAGTGCAGGGCCATGAGCACCGTCATCGAGAGGGCCACGACGACCACCGAGGGCAGGACGCGGTCCCACACCGACCCGGAGAGGCTGCCGAGGAGCCAGAAGAGCACCGACTGGGTCGCCCGCGGATCGGCGCTGACGAAGACGAGGAAGCTCGAGACGGACGAGAAGGCGGCGGACATCACGACCCCCGTCAGCACGAGGCGAAGGGGGGTGATCCCGCCCTGCCACATCGAGATGCCGAAGACGAGTGCGGTCGCCGCGAGGGCTCCGGCGAGGGCGCCGAGCGACAGCGCCCACACGCCGAGGCCGCCGAGGGCGCCGAGCACGATGACGAGGGTCGCCCCGACGCCGGCGCCCGAGGAGACCCCCAGGAGGTAGGGGTCGGCCAGCGGGTTGCGCACGAGGGTCTGCATGCAGGCGCCGGCCATCGCCAGACCGGCGCCGACGACCATGCCCATGACGACCCGCGGGGCCCGCAGGTCCCAGACGATCGTGTCGAGGGTCGGGTCCGGACCCGCCGCGCCGGCGAGACGGGCGCGGAGCACGTCGAGCACTCCGGAGACCGCGAGCGGCTCCGAGCCGAGCGCGAGGGAGAGGACCGCGCTGGTGGTGGTCAGCGCGAGGAGGAGGACGAGGAGGGGGCGGGTGGGCACACGGCGCCCGCCGGGTCGGTCGTGGGACATGCGAGGCTCCACCTGCATCAGGGGCCCAGATCGCGAGGCCCGTACGGATGACGGCGAGACAGCAGGTTTTCGGACTCGGGGTCGTCCCGACGGGGTCCCTTCCCGGGCTGGCGGCCCAGTGGTTCACACCCCGTCAGTCACCCTCACCGCTGCGCGACAGTTCCGGATTCGCACCGGATTCCCTTGCACTGGTGTGCGTCTGACTCGTGACGGACCCTAGCAGCGACTCCTGCGTCCGGTGCGCCGTCCGTAGACTGCGCGGCAGACCGGCTCGGACGAAGGGGGAGACACCAGATGCGTGGACGACGGACCGGGGCGGTGTGGGGGCTCGCGCTCGCCGTCGTGATCGCCGGGTGCTCCCTGCCGGGCGGGGCCCCCCCTTCGTCATCGGGATCGACGTCGTCCACCTCGTCGCCGCCGGCGGAGGCTGCGCTCGTCGAGACCTTCGAGCAGCCGGCGAAGGGCCGCGACTGGGTCGTCCTCGTCGAGGACCCGCAGGAGACCGACCGGGTCGCCGACGAGCTCGAGCAGGCAGGCCTCGCGCTGACCTCGGTCAACCGGGGCATCGGCATGGTGACGCTGCGCAGCACCCGCAAGGACGTGCGGGCGAGCGCCGAGGGGGTCGACGGTGTGGCGCAGGCCGTGACCGACCAGAGCGTCGGCTGGTCCCCCGAGGAGGAGCCCACCTCCTCCCCCGAGGACACCGAGCCCGCGGCGAGCACGCTGCAGCCCCCGGCTCCGCCGGAGGGTGGCGACCCCTTCGACGGGTGGCTGTGGGGCATGGCCGAGATCAACGCCCCCCAGGCCCGGTCGGTGACCGCCGGCAGCCCCGACGTGCGCGTCGGGGTCATCGACACGGGCGTCGACTCGAGCCACCCCGACCTCGTCGAGCGCGTGGACGCGGAGCGCTCGCGGTCCTTCGTCACCGACATCCCCGGCCTCGACGGCACGTGCGAGCACGACGGGTGCGTCGACCCCGTCGGCAGCGACGACAACGGGCACGGCACCCACGTCGCGGGCACGATCGCCGCCTCGGCCAACGGACTGGGCGTGCAGGGCGTCGCCCCCGAGGTGGGCCTCGTCGACCTGCGCGCCGGCCAGGACGCCGGCTACTTCTTCCTCGGCCCGGTCGCCAACGCGATCACCGCCGGCGCGGAGCAGGAGCTCGACGTGCTCAACATGAGCTTCTACGTCGACCCCTGGCTCTACTCCTGCCCCGGCGGCGCACCGGAGGACTCCCCCGCCCAGGCCACCGTGCAGGACGTGACCATCGAGCTGATGCGTCGGTCCCTCGAGCTCGCCCACGACCGGGGCGTCACGCTCGTCACCGCCGCAGGCAACAACTCCCGCGACCTCGCCGACCCGGGCACCGACCACACGAGCCCCAACTTCGGCGACAGCACGCACGAGCGCACGCTCGACCGGGACTGCCGACTGCTGCCCCTCGACGGACCGCACGTCATCGGCGTCTCCTCGATCGACGAGGACCTCACCCGCAGCGGCTTCTCCAACTACACGTCCGACCCCGGATCGGACGACGTCGCGCTCGCGGCGCCGGGCGGTACAGGCGACGACAACGGCCTGCCGATCCTCTCCACGGCATCGCGCGACGAGCTGCTCGCCACGGGTGATGTCGACGAGCAGGGCCGGGTGACGGTCTCCGGTGCCGAGGAGGGGGTCGTGCGCGGCTGCCCCGAGGGCATCGGTCGGGGCGAGCCCGATCCCGACGCCCGGTGCGGCCTGTACACGTGGCTGATGGGCACGTCGATGGCCGCTCCGCACGTCAGCGGTGCCGCCGCGCTCGTCATCAGCGAGAACGGTGGCTCGGTGGCTCCCGACGAGGTCGTGCAGACCCTGCGCCGCAGCGCCCGCGACCACGAGTGCACCGCGCTCGGCGGCGATGAGGACGGTGGCGGCGGCACCAGCGCCGTGTGCACCGGCACCGCGGAGCGCAACGGCTTCTTCGGCGACGGGATCCTCGACGTGGCCGCGGCCGTGCGCTGACGGACGGGGTCCCCCCTCGTCAGTCGTCCAGTACCTCCTCGGCGCTCTCGCCGGTGACGTCCTGCGCCTCGGGGTCCTCGAGGTCGAGGCCCCCGAGCGGCTCGCTGGACCAGCCGGCAAGGCGCCATCCCGACCGCGGGTCGCCCTCGAGGACGCCCATGCCGGTGTTCATGATGCTCAGGTCCGCGGCCCCGGCCGCAGTCAGGCGCGCGGCCGCCGTCGCGAAGACGCGGATGGCCGCCCCGTGGCTGAAGAGCGCGACCGTGTCCCCGTCGGCGTGCTCGGCGGTGATCGCCGCCACCGCCGAGGTGTACCGGGCAAGGAAGCCGCGGCCGCTCTCCCCACCGCCGAGCACGTGGTCGAGGTCCCCGCGCATCCACCGCACGAGGGCGGCGATGTAGGCCTCGCGGGACCCCTCGTCCGAGCGCAGCTCCAGCTCGCCGGCGGAGATCTCCTCCAGTCCCTTGCGCACGCGGACGTCGACGCCGCGCGCGAGCGCGAGCGGCTCGGCCGTCAGCTGGGTGCGCACGAGGGGTGAGGCGTAGACGCCGGAGACCGGCTCGGTGAGCACGTCGGGGACGGCGCGGGCCTGCACGCGGCCCAGGCCGGTCAGGCCGGCCCCCGGGAAGGCGGTGTCGAGCGCCCCCGTGACGTTGTGGGGCGTCTGGCCGTGACGGATGAGGAGGAGTCGCACGGACCGATCGTGCCATCCACTCCCGGGGGCCGGACCGGGTGGACGCGTCCACGGGAGGTCGTGCGGGGCCGCTGCTACAGTCACCGAGGTGATCACTGGTCCCCGTATCCTGCTGCACATCGGGCCGCCGAAGTCGGGAACCACGTCCTTCCAGAAGTGGTGCAACCGCAACCGCGATGGGCTACGCGATCAAGGGGTGCTGTATCCACTGTCGCTGGGGAGGGTCAATCACACCCGAATGATGGTCTATGCGAGCGACCTCATGAAGGACGATCCCTACTTCGCCCGCAACGGAGTGGCCACCGAGGATGATCACCGGGCATTTCGCCGTCAGTTGGCCGACTCGCTCGCCACCGAGGTGAGAGCGGGGAACCCGGACACACTCCTGATCTCCAACGAGCACCTCTACTCCCGGGTGCGCGCGGAGTCGACGGTGCAACGGGCAAAGGACATGCTTCGACGCGTGTCGGACGACATCACCGTCGTGGTCCACGTCCGACCCCAGATCGACATGCTCGTCTCGAACGCCTCCCAGACCGCCAGGCTCGGGGAGGTGGTCGACAGTGCCTGGTTCACCAGGAAGGCGGTGGGCCCGGGCAACTGGCTGTACAACATGTCGGCGACCGTGGCCGTGTGGGAAAGGGTCTTCGGCGCCGATCGCGTCCAGGTCGTGCCCTTCCGCCGGTCGCCTGACATGTCGGCGCACATCATCGACACACTCAACCTCTCGCAGGATGGGCTCGGCGAGCCGCTCCGCGTCAACGAGGCCCTCGGTTGGCGCGCGATCGCAACGTCGAACGCGCTGGTCGAGCACAAGGTCGACAAGGCGCTGGGGGCGGATCAGTTCAAGACCCTTCTGGCAGCGCTTCCCACGTCCGAGCGTCTGCAGGTCGGGCTGGACATCGCCAAGACCGTCCAGGATCGCTTCTCCGCTGAGAATGCAGAGCTCATCGACAGGCGTCCCGAGCTCGAGTCGACCGACATGGATCCTGACTGGGACAAGTACGACGCCACACCCAACGTGCACCGACTCGACGAGGCCAAGACCCTCTCGGCCGAGATCGCCGCAGCGGTGGAGTTCGTCCGGGTCCAGCAGGGGAAGTGACGTCCGGGGGAGCCGTCCGGGTGCCGGTCACCGGGGCCCTTCCGCCACCATTACCCTGACCTTCATGCTGGGACCAATGGCGCCGACCCCTCCGCGGACCCGACTGCTCCACATCGGTGCGATGAAATCAGGCACGACGGCCGTGCAACGCGCAGCGTCCCAGCGGCGCACGAAGCTCCTCGAGAGTGGTGTCCGCTACCCGGGGAAGGGGCTGAACCACTTCACTCCGGTCGCAGCCTTCATGGGCGTTCGACGGGAAGGGGAGTACCCCGACCTGGCGACATGGCACCAGTTGATGGATGAGGTCGAAGGGGACGAGACCAACCGCATCCTCATCAGCCACGAGTGGGCGTGCGAGGCCGACGACGCGATGGCTCAACGCTTCATCGATGCCCTCGGGCAGCGCACCCACGTCGCGATCACCCTCCGCCCGCTGTCGGGGATGCTGGGCTCGTACTGGCAGGAGATCGTCAAGAACGGCCGGGTCACGCCTCCGTTCGAGACGTGGCTGCGCGACGCCCTGGCAGCTCCGCCCGGACTCCGGCGCGACGAGCAGTGGGACCGGCAGAGCGACCAGGCCGGGATGGTCGAGCGATGGGAGCGACTTCTCGGCCCGGACCGCGTGACCGTGATCATCGCTGACAAGACGGACCCGACCAGGGTCCCTGCGTCGCTCGAACGCCTGCTCGATCTGCCGTCGGGGATGCTCGCGCACGCCGATGCGGACGGCGGCGCGGCGAACCGGTCCCTGTCGCCGGCGGAGGCGGAGTTCTTCCGCCGGCAGAACGAGGCGTTCAGGCGCAACGGCGTCCCCTTCCGCGAGTACGCCCTGGCCTATCGCCGCCAGGCCGTGGCCCGCATGCTGCGCACCGAGCCGGAAGTGCGGGGTGAGCAGCGCCGGATCCTGCTCCCGCAGTGGGCAGCCGAGCGAGCCGCGACCTACGGTCGTGAGATCGCGGACCGCATCGCCGACAGTCGGGTGAACGTCATCGGCGACCTCGCCTCGCTCCACGCGCCCGTCGGCACGACCGAACCGGGCGAGGTCCCCGTCCCCGACTCCATGCCCATCGACACCGCGGTCGAAGCGGTCGTGGCCTCGGTCATGGTCGGGAACGGCCGAGCAGGACGCCCACAACCGGCAACACGGCCCCGGCCCACGCCGGCCGAGTCCGCCAAGGAGCGGGTTCGCGAGCTGCCCGGCGGGCCGACGATCCTGCGGGGAGCACGCGCCGTCCTCGACCAAGGGCACGCGGCCACACGCCGTCTCCACACGCTCCGCGCGACCACCCGTCGACCCCGATAGGCTGACCGCGCACGCACCGGCCCAGCCCCACGGCAGGAAGTAGCAAACATCGATGAGCAGAGCGGACCTGTCGGTCATCATCCCGATGCACAACGCCAGCGCGACGGTCTCGGGAGTGGTCGAGTCCTTCCTCTCGATCGACTCGGTGGCGGTCGAGGTGATCGTCGTCGATGACGACTCCAGCGACGACTCGGTGGAGCGGGTGAGCGCGATCGACGATCCCCGCCTGGTGCTCGTGCGCCTCCCCCACAACCACGGCGCCGGGGTCGCTCGCAACCACGGTTTCGCCCGGGCTTCCGGGCGGTACGTCCTCTTCTTCGACGCCGACGACGAGATCCATCCCGAGGCCCTCACCGCGGCCCTCGGGGCGCTCGACGACAGCGGGGCGAGTGTGGCGATGCTCCCCTACCGGTACCGGCGGGCCGGTACGACCGCCGAGGGCATGAATTCCTTCGACGTCGCGGTGTGGGAGCAGTACGTCACCTCGCCGCGACGGCTCGCCCGCCTCGACGAGGTGCCGCAGCTGCTCGGCTTCACCAACTACCCGTGGAACAAGATCGCGCGCACCGACCACTACCGCCGCACCGGCCTGAGGTACGGCGCCACCCAGGTCCACAACGACGTCCTGGGCCACTGGCTCACCCTCGTCGACGCGGAGACCATCCTGCTGCTCGACCAGCCCCTGTGCACCCACATCGTCGGGGAAGGGGGGCGCAACCTGACCAATCGTGAGAGCCGGGCCAGGTTGAGTCTCATCGACGCCCTCGACGAGACCTACACCGAGCTCGAGGCCCGACCGATGAAGCGGCGGCAGTTCGCCCGGCAGTACTGGGACCTCGTCACGCGGGTGACCGGGTGGGCCTCCGAACGCATCACGCCGGACGTCCGGGACGAGTTCAACCTGCGCGTGCATGAGCACGTGCTGCGCATCGACCTCAGCGACTTCCACCGCATCCGGTTCAGGCAGGACGCCGGACTGGCCAGCCGCATCGTGCGCCGCGCGCAGACCTGACACCTCAGAAAGGGGATCGCTGTGGCCGAACTCAGCATCATCGTCACCACGTACAACATCGAGGACTACATCGAGCAGTGCCTCGCGAGCGTGGCTGCTCAGACGTTCACCGACATCGAGGTGATCGTGGTCGACGACGGGTCCAGCGACTCGACGCCCGAGCGCATCGCCCGGTTCTGCGAGGGTGACCCCCGCTTCGTCCCCGTCCTCCAGAGCGAGAACAGCCCCGGCGGCGTCGCCACGCCCGCCAACATCGGTCTCGATCGCGCGACCGGTACCTGGGTCGGCTTCGTCGATGGTGACGACCACATCGAGCCGACGATGTTCGAGCGGCTGCACACCGCGGCCGTCTCCCACGGGGCCGACCTGGCGATGTGCGACTACCAGGAGGAGGTCGACGCCACGGGCGAGCGCCGCGCCCCGGCCGACGCGCACCGGTGGGCGCCCCTGACCGAGCCGTACTACGAGCTCGACGTGCCCACGAGCCACACGTTCCTGCGCTTCATCGCCGTGCCGTGGCGCAAGCTGTACCGACGCGAGCTCCTCGAGAAGCACTCGATCCGCTTCCCCGTGAGCGAGGGGTTCTTCGAGGACAACCCCTTCCACTGGTTCACGGTCGTCTCCGCCGCGTCGATCGCGATCGTCCCCGAGGTGCTGTGCTACCACCGCGTGGCCCGCAGCGGCCAGACGATGGCCACGGCCGACGAGCGGCTGTTCCACATCTTCCACCACCACGACACGATCCACACGTGGCTGGCCGCACGAGGGCTGCTGGACCTCTACCAGGGGCCCCTCCTGGGCTGGGTGATCTCCCAGATGGAGTGGATCTCCCGCCGGACACCGCCCGAGCTGCGGCGCCGGCTCTTCGACGTCCTCGTGCCGATCTTCGCCCAGTACTCCCTCGAGACCGTCCGACGTGCGTTGCAGGAGAACAACAAGGGGGCGACCGCCCAGCGGCTGAGCACCGCCGTGGCCAAGCGTGAGTTCGGGACCTTCGCGCGTGCCCTGTCCACGCGACCGGGCTCGGACAACCCCGTGGTCACCGCGGCCTTCCACCTGCGCCACTCCGGACTGCGGCACACAGCGGTGCTGACGAGCCGTTACCTGCGCAACTCGGCGCCGAGCGGCCGGCTGTCCGGGTACCTCACCCGGGCCCGCAGCAAGGCACCCGACTCAGGCGGGCGGGACGTGCTCTTCGGTCTGGTGGTCATCGACCGGCGGCTGCGCCGGATCGAGGAGCGGCTGAACGACATCGAGCGTCGGCTCGAGTCGGGCGCCGCCCCCTCCGGGTGTGGCTCGCCCTCAGGCGTCGACGAAGAGCGAGGGGATCGGTCGCGAGCTGCCGATCGCCTCGAGGATCCCGTCGGCCGCGGCTAGGGCCTCACCGATCGTGACGTCCATGTCGAGGTAGCGGTAGGTGCCGAGCCGCCCCACGAAGGTCACGCCCGACTCGGCACGGGCCGCCTCGACGTACTTGCTAAGCAGCGTCTTGTCGTTCGCCATGCGGATCGGGTAGTACGGGATGTCATCGTCCTCGGCCAGCCGGCTGTACTCGCGGAAGCACACCGTGTCCTCGTGCTCCTCCCACGGAGCGAAGTGCTTGTGCTCCGCGATGCGCGTGTAGGGCACGTCCACGTCGCCGAAGTTCATCACCGAGCACCCCAGGTAGTCCCCCGTCGCCCGGATCTCCTCGAAGTCGAGCGTCCGGTAGCGCAGACGACCGAGCTCGTGGTCGAACCATGCGTCCAGCTGTCCCGTCCAGACGGAGTGGTCGAACTGCGAGCGGTCCGCGGCGGTGTACGGCGTCGACAGCCGCACCTCGATCCCCGGGTGGTCGAGGATGGCGGCGACGATGGCGGTGTAGCCGTCGCGGGGGATGGCCTGGTGCGGGTGGTTGAAGTAGGAGTCCTCGTAGCTGAAGCGCAGCGGCAGGCGCTTGAGCACCGACGCCGGGATCTCGCGCGGGTGCAGGCCCCACTGCTTGCGCGTGTATCCGTGGAAGAAGGCGTCGTAGAGCGTGCGGCCCATGAACTTCAACGCCTGCTCCTCGAAGTTCTGCGGCTCCTCGATGTCCTGGTCGGCCTGCTCCGCGATGAACTCGCGGGCCTCGTCGGGACGCATCGCGGTCCCGAACAGTTGGTTGATCGTCAGCAGGTTCACCGGCAACAGGTAGGTCCGGCCACCAACGGTCGTGCGCACCCGGTGGTTGTACGGCATCATCGTGCCGAACCGGGTGATGTACTCCCACACCCGCTCGTCGCCGGTGTGGAAGATGTGCGGTCCGTAGCGGTGGATCATCACCCCGCTCTCGGGGTCCCTCTCGGTGTAGCAGTTCCCGGCGATGTGGGCGCGCGACTCGAAGACGACCGCCTCGTGGCCCGCCTCGGCGAGCTCGCGGGCGATGACCGCTCCGGAGAAGCCGGCGCCGGCGATGCCGAACCTCATCGCGACACCCCCCGGTGGTCGACGCGGACAGCCGGTGCGGCTACGGAGACTGGACAGGGGGCGGTGCCGGGCAACGTCTTCACGGCATCACCCTAGCCACGAGAGGCGCCACGGCGTGGACCCACGCGTGCATGGACGCCGAAAGGAAAATGAACACGCCACGGCGTGCCCGCACCGGCATGGCGCACACCACATTCTCCCGAGGGCCACTAGCATGCCTGCATGGCTCAGGTACCCACCATCGCGGCGGTGGGGTCCACGGACCGACCGCGCTGGTCCGTCGTCATCCCCGTCCACGACTGCGCCGACCTGCTCGCCCGGGCCCTGCCCGAGGTGGTCGCCCAGCTCGGGCACCGCGACGACGCCGAGATCATCGTCGTCGACGACGCCTCCGACGACGCCCCCGACCGGGTGGTCGAGCAGGTCGGAGCCGGACGAGTGCGCTACGTGCGCCACTCACCCAACCGCGGCGCCGTGGCGACCTTCAACCGGTGCATCGCCCTCGCCCAGGGAGAGCTCGTCCACCTGCTCCACGGTGACGACGAGATCCTTCCCGGCTTCTACACCACCATGGAGGAGGCGCTGCTGCCCTCCCGCGCAGTCGCAGCCGTCTGCCGCGCCCAGGACATCGACGCCGACGGCAACCACCTCTACACCACACGGTCCTACCGACACGGGACGGGCATCTGGACCGAGGCCCTCGACACCTTCGCGGTGTCCAACCGCGTGCGCGCCCCGGGCATCGTCGTGCGACGCTCGGCCTACGCCAAGGTCGGCGGCTACCGCACGGACCTCCCCCACGCGGCCGACTGGGAGATGTGGACCCGCCTGGCGGCACACGGCCCCGTGCTCTTCGTCGACGAGGTCCTCGCCCGATACCGCCGCCACCAGGCCTCGCACACCTCCACACTCGTGCGCACCGGCGCCAACGTCCGGGAACGCGTGCAGGCCATCGGGGTGGTCAGTGCGCACGTCACCCCCGGACGTCGCCCGGCCGTGGTCCGCCGGGCACTGGCCTACTCCGCCTACTTCGCGGGGCGGTCCGCGCTGACCTGCGCCCGCTCCGGCGACTGGCCCACTGCGGGCCAGCAGGCTCGCGAGGCGGCACGGTGCGTCACCCTGCTCCCCCGCGGACTCAAGGTGCCCCGGTGACCGTGCAGAACGCACTGAAGGACGGTGTAGCAATGGCGGCGGCTCTCTCCCACACGCCTCCATCAACCTCTGACCGCACGCAGCCGCGCATCGCCGTCGTGGTGCTCACTCAGTGCACCCGCCCAGCAGAGCTGAGCCGGGCCATCGCCTCGGTCCGTGCCCAGCGTGGCGTGGACCCGCACCTCGTGCTGGTCGTCAACGGGGCTGACCCCCCCGATCCTGACCCTTCCGACCGCCTCATCGTCCTGCCTGACAACGCCGGGATCCCCGGCGGCCGCAACCTCGGCGTCGCCGCGACCGATGCCGAGGTGGTGTTCTTCCTCGACGACGACGCGGAGCTGCAGGGGGAGGACCACTTGGCGTCGGTCCTGGAGCGCTTCGACGAGGACCCCGACCTGGGTGCCATGGCGATGCGGATCGTCGACGAGACGGGCCGGACGCAACGGCGGCACGTCCCCCGTGTCGGCCGGCGCTCGGCACACCGCTCGGGCCAGGTCACCCACTTCATCGGCGCGGCCTGCGCGGTGCGCACGAGTGCGTTCGAGGGGGTCGGCGGCTTCGACCCGCGCTTCTTCTACGCCATGGAGGAGTCGGACCTGGCCTGGCGCCTCATGGATCGCGGCTGGTCCGTCTGGTACTCCGCCGACCTGACCGCCTTCCACCCCCACACCGCGCCGTCACGGCACGCCAACCACCTGCGCCTGCAGGCACGCAACCGGCTGTGGATGGCCTGGCGCTCCCTGCCCGGCCCCGTGTTCGTGGCACACATGGTGACGTGGACGGCCGTCTGCGCCGTGCGGTGCCAGTCACTGCGCGACATCCTCACTGGGTACCGGGAGGCCTGGGCCGCGCGACCTCGGCGCCGGCCAATGCGGTGGCGCACGGTGGTCACCATGACACGCCTGGGCCGACCCCCCTTCGTCTGAGCACCATCACCTTGCGGCGTGCTCGACGACCCCTAGGCCGCGCAGGACCCCGTGGACACGGGCTCGGTGGCCCGGGCTGCGCGGTCGAGCACCGGCCGGGTCTCCTCCAGGGTGAGCGCGTACCCCGTGTCCCGGTTCGCTTGGGACTTCGCGAAGATCGTGCCGACGACCTGACCGGTCGGTGACAGCAGGGGGCCTCCGGAGTTCCCCTGCTCCACCCGGGTGTTGACCGCGTAGACCTGCCGGTCGACACCTGGGGTCCCGTCGATGCCTGCTCCTCGTGCGGTGAGGAGCTCACGGACGCGACCGGCCTCGAGGTCGTACGGGCCGCCGAGGGGGAAGCCGGCGACGACCACCTCGTCACCGTGCGACTGCCTCTCACCCGTGGGCAGCGCCGGGGCCGTCAGGTCGGGCACGGCGAGGACGGCGACATCGCGCCGCGGGTCGAAGGCGACCGTGGTGGCCTGGTAGGTCTGACCGCTCCCGGCGACCTGGACCGAGGGCTGGTCCACGCCGGCCACGACGTGCGCGTTGGTCACGACCCGGCGGGGCGCCGCCACCCAGCCACTGCCGGTCTGACCGCGGCCGCACCCGGCCGCCAGGCCGGTCACCTTGACCACGGAATCGGCCGCCTGCTGGATGCCCGGGCCCTCGGCGACACCCGGCCCGGGCGGCTCGACCGGGCGGATCGCCTCTGGCCGGACGCCGGTGAAGACGCGCGGGAAGTCGTTGGCGCCCAGTGCCTGGTAGACGCTGCCGAGCACCCGGTCCGCGGGCGCCGGCATCGCCCGGTCGATCGTCTGGATGACCTTCGAACCGGCCACCGGCTGCGCGGCGCCGGGGAAGGCACCGACGACGGCCGAGGCCGCCAGCCACGCGACGGTGGCGCCGACGAGGAGGGCGGCGACTCCGCCCAGGAGCGAGTCGAGCGCGCGAGCCGGGCGAAAGCGCACCCACGAGCGCAGACGCAGGCCGATCATCGCGCCGAGCGACTGGCCGAGGGCGGCGGCGATGAGGACGCCGACGACGAGCAGCACCCCGCTGCGAAGGGGGTCCCCGCCGGCCAGGTCAGAGCGGGCGAGGATCCCGGGGAGACCCCAGAGTGCGAGCAGGCCGCCACCGAGGAAGCCGACGAGGGAGAAGGCGCCGGCGACGAGGCCGGTGCGGTACATGCCGCTCACGTAGGCGGCGAGCGCGAGGAGCAGGACGATGTCCAGGACGAGTGCTCCGGTCATGGTCGCTCCTCGGGCTTGGTGGGCGGGGCCGTCGAGCCCCCGCACATGGCAGCACGTCCATCTGGGAGTGCGGGGCGAGATGGCTGTGGGCCCCGTGGGACTCGAACCCACAACCTACGGATTAAAAGTCCGCAGCTCTGCCAATTGAGCTAGAGGCCCGGGGACGGGACTTCAGTTGGAACTTCTCCGGGGAGAATCGACTGGTCCGATCCCGGGCAAAGGTTACCCGCCGAACGCCGCCCGCCGAGCCCAGGGCTTCGCGGGGGCGGCCACAGACAGAGGGGCGGCGCCGGGCCGCGTGGTCGCGGTCCGGCGCCGTCCTGTCAGCAGAGCATCGAGCGGGTCACTCGAAGAGAGTGCCGAACCCGGCCGGCAGCTGGGAGCGCAGGTCAGCGATCTCACCGGCCGACACGAAACCGGCCATCGTGGAGAGCACGGCCCGAGCATGTGCCATCGCCTGCTCCGGGTCGCAGCCGCGCCCCTCGTGCTCGGCCACCCTGCGCAGGAAGGCGTCGAGGTCGTCATCCGTCTCCTGCTCCCCGTTGTGCTCCAGCAGCGGCTGCTGCATCTCGCTGGGAAGCTGGGCGGCCAGGTCGCGCGGCTCGTTGCCGGCCAGCCGCTTCCCCAGATCCGCCAGGACCGTACGGGTGGCCTCGTCCGCGTGCTCACGGTCGGCCGGCCCGCCGTGGTTCGCGACGGCGGCCAGGAACTCGTCATACCGCATGGGTACTCCTTGTCGTTGGTTGTCGTGTGCTCTGAATTCGCGTCGGACCGGGGGGAATCTCCCGGCATCCCGCATGCGCCTGCCCGAGCGAGGACCATTTCTCCCCGCGGCCAGCGCACTGAACAACGGCGCTTACACCGTAAACACGAATACTGCGCTACGTCAACGAACTCACGTCCGTCACCCCACGTCGGCGGACGACGGGAACCGCTCCCAGACCCGGTGCCCCTTCATGAGCCCCTGAACTGCGGTGAACACCGCGTCGGCGCTCTCGTCGGTCACCACTCCGCTCGTGCCCTCGAGCCGGGCCTGCTCGAGTGCCCTGAGGCCTGCACCCCACGCGCCGATGGCCTTTCCGTGCCGCCAGCACTCCTCGAGCAGCAGCAGGGCGCGCGGGTCGAGCGCGGAGGTCTCCGCCCTGCCGGCCTTCTCGTCGCGGGCAGCGATGGCGTCCGGGGCCGCTGCCGGGCAGCCAGCCAGCAGGAGTGCGTCGAACTCGACCGAGCGACCGGTCGCGAAGGTCCGCTGGACAGGAAGACCGGCCACCGTCCCGCCGTGCGGCGCGATGAGCAGGGGAACCATGTCGGCAGCGAAGACGGCTCGCCGCAGCTCATCCAGCCCTTCGAGATCCCCGCTCGGGTCGAGCAGGATCCCTACCGTCCTGCCGTCCGGGGGCCACTCCCCTGCGACCTGCGAGAGCGCCGGGCTGGGTGCCTCGTCGGTGAGAGGGACGGTGGGCCCGGGCGCGGGAAGCCCCAGACCGGTCGCGACCTCGGCGCAGAGCACCGGGTCGATGTTGGCCAGCTGCTGCACTTGCCGTTCCTTGATCCCCTGCTCGTAGCACTTGCCCAGCTCGAAGGTGTACGCGCGGATGATGTGCTCCTTCTCCACCGGAGTCATGCTGTTCCAGAACAGCCGGGCCTGGCTGAAGTGGTCCTCGAAGGAGGCCGGGTTGGCGCGGACCTTCCTGTCCTCGGCCACACGCACCGGCACGTCGTCGAATGCGGGGACATCGGAACCGGCGAAGAGCGGGCAGCCACCGTCCAGGGAGTTGGGTGTGTACGGTGCCACACCGGCGTGAGAACCCTGCTGACCGAACCCGTCGCGCAGCATGTCGTTGACGGGGGCGTGCGGGCGATTGATCGGCAGCTGCGAGAAGTTCGGGCCGCCGAGACGCGTGAGCTGGGTGTCGACGTAGGAGAACAACCTGACCTGCAGCAAAGGGTCGTTCGTGACGTCGATCCCCGGCGGGAGATGACCGACGTGGAAGGCGACCTGCTCGGTCTCGCTGAAGTAGTTCGTCGGATTCGCGTTGAGGGTCATCCGGCCGATCCGCTGAACGGGCGCGAGCTCCTCCGGGACGATCTTCGTCGGGTCCAGCAGGTCGATCCCCTCGAAGGTCTCCTCGTCATTGTCCGGGAAGACCTGGATCCCGAGCTCCCACTCGGGGAAGGCGCCGGACTCGATGGCGTCGTAGAGGTCCCGGCGGTGGAAGTCGGGATCCATGCCGCCGAGCATCTGGGCCTCCTCCCACGTCAAGGAGTGCACCCCGAGCTTGGGCTTCCAGTGGAACTTCACCAGGGACGTGACGCCCTCGGCATTGGTCAACCGGAAGGTGTGGACGCCAAAGCCCTCCATCATCCGGTACGAGCGCGGGATCCCACGGTCGGACATGTTCCACATCGTGTGGTGCTGCGCCTCGGTGTGCAGTGAGACGAAGTCCCAGAAGGTGTCGTGCGCGCTCTGGGCCTGCGGGATCTCCCGGTCCGGATGCGGCTTGGCGGCATGGACGACGTCGGGGAACTTGATCCCGTCCTGGATGAAGAAGACCGGCATGTTGTTGCCAACCAGGTCGAACGTGCCCTCCTCGGTGTAGAACTTGGTCGCGAACCCGCGGGTGTCGCGCACCGTGTCCGCCGAACCGCGCGAGCCGAGCACGGTGGAGAACCGCACGAAGACGTCGGTCCTCTTGCCTGCGGCCAGGAAGCCTGCGGTGGTGACGTCTCCGGCGTTGCCGTACCCCTCGAACACCCCATGCGCTCCGGCGCCCCGGGCGTGCACGACCCGCTCCGGTATCCGCTCGTGGTCGAAGTGGGTGATCTTCTCCCGCAGGTGGTGGTCCTGCAAGAGGGTCGGCCCCCGACGCCCGGCCTTGAGGGAGTGGTCACTGTCCCGCAGCCGGGCCCCCTGGGACGTGGTCAGGTACGCGCCCTGCTGTGCCGCTGCCTCGGGTCCGGTCCCGGTCTCGGCTCCCGTCGGCGTGACCCCCCTCGGCGCGGCCTGATCGGACTTCGTCGGCAGTGGCGGCCGGGGGTCCACGGGTTCATCGACCGGGGCTGGTGCGGCTCCGGGGACGCCGGGCACCTCATCGGCAGGCGCTGCCCCGCCGGCCCCCTTCGAGACCGTCTCCTTCTTCGCTTCACCAGGCTCTGTGGGATCCATGTGCCGTGCCCTACCCGGCGCCGACCGACGTCAATCACAACTCCTGCGCCCGGGAGCCGACCGTCGCGGTTACCGGCTGGCCACCCCCTCCTGCCACGCCCTCCTGCCACGCCCTGAGGTCGCGGCCGAGGAGGTCCTCGAGACGGCGCGTGTCCTCGGCGTACTCCTCCTGCAGCCGGTGGCGCAGCCCCGGGTCCAGACTCGGCATCTCCTCCCACTCGGAGCCGAGCCGCGACTTCTTCCTCGTCTTGTCGTTGGCGCGGAAGGTCACGTCGTCCATGGTGATGTCGGAGGTCAACCCGAGGTGGTCCATGACCTCGGTGACGAAGCCCAGCGGGTCGCGCAGCAGGTCGTCGTAGAGCATGGGCTTGAGCTGCGGGTGGATGCTCCACCAGCTCTCCAGGGCCTCGGCGTACCGCCCGAGGGAGAGCACCGAGTACTCGTCCGTGAGCTCGTCGATGACGGGGGTGTAGGGGAAGCGCCCCCTCATCATGTGGTGGATGTACGCGGACTCGTACCGGTCGACCGGGTGCCGGAAGACCGCGACCATCTCCGGCGAGCCCAGCAGGGAGCGGATGTTCCTGGCTGTCGTCGGACGAGCCCGGAAGTAGTGCGGCGTGCTTTCGAGGTAGTACTCCACCCCGGGCAGGTCCTGCTTCGGGAAGTGCTCGCGGAAGGCGGCCAGCTTCTCGGGTGCGTCGAAGTCCGTCTGGTTGAAGAAGTTCAGCTCCTTCACCTGCGAGGCGAAGATGTGTTTCGAGCGGCCCAAACTGCGGTGGAGCCAGCTCGTCCCACTCTTCTGACTACCGACGATGAGGAAATTAGGAAGAGGCATGCAAGTCCCGATGTGTCTCGTGCAGAAGGAAATTCGACTCTAGACCGGCCCATGTGCGTGACCCCGCGAACGCGCTGTGAACGTCCTGCGAACTCTCGCCACCCAGGCCTGATGTGGCTTCGGGGCGGGACTCCTCAATGTCCTGGTCGGCCTGCTCCGCGATGAACTCGGGGGCCTCATCGAGACGCATCGCGGCCCCGAACAGGTGGTTGATCGTCAGCAGGTTCACCGGCAGCAAGCACGCGGCAACCGTAGGCAGGCGTGAGTACCCGAGACGGCCACTCACGGACAGGTGCACGAAAGGGTCCACGAACCGACACCTGTTGCACCTGAACGGTTCACCTCGAGTTGGCCCCGGGAGTCGAACCTTGCTGCATGGCCCCGACCCCGACCGTCGCGACGGTGGACCCGACCCCCCTTCGCTGGTCCGTCGTCATCCCCGTCCACGACTGCGCCGACCTGCTCGCCCGGGCCCTGCCCGAGGTGGTCGCCCAGCTCGGGCACCGCGACGACGCCGAGATCATCGTCGTCGACGACGCCTCCGACGACGCCCCCGACCGGGTGGTCGAGCAGGTCGGAGCCGGACGAGTGCGCTACGTGCGCCACTCACCCAACCGCGGCGCCGTGGCGACCTTCAACCGGTGCATCGCCCTCGCCCAGGGAGAGCTCGTCCACCTGCTCCACGGTGACGACGAGATCCTTCCCGGCTTCTACACCACCATGGAGGAGGCGCTGCTGCCCTCCCGCGCAGTCGCAGCCGTCTGCCGCGCCCAGGACATCGACGCCGACGGCAACCACCTCTACACCACACGGTCCTACCGACACGGGACGGGCATCTGGACCGAGGCCCTCGACACCTTCGCGGTGTCCAACCGCGTGCGCGCCCCGGGCATCGTCGTGCGACGCTCGGCCTACGCCAAGGTCGGCGGCTACCGCACGGACCTCCCCCACGCGGCCGACTGGGAGATGTGGACCCGCCTGGCGGCACACGGCCCCGTGCTCTTCGTCGACGAGGTCCTCGCCCGATACCGCCGCCACCAGGCCTCGCACACCTCCACACTCGTGCGCACCGGCGCCAACGTCCGGGAACGCGTGCAGGCCATCGACGTGATCTCCACCCACATCCCTCCGTCGCGCCGCGCACCGACGGTGCGGCGGGCGCTGGCCCACTCGGTCTACTTCGCCGGACGCTCGGCCCTCGACCTGGCCCGGGCGGGCCGGTGGCTCCCCGCCGGTCGGCAGGCGCGCGAGGCCGCCCGGTGCGTGGCCCGGATCCCCCGAGGCGTGGAGGTGGGGGCGTGACCAGCGCGACCCTGGTGAGGGAGCAGGTCGAACCGTGGGAGGAGGTGCCCCGCCCCCTTCGCCCCCGACTCACCGTCGTGGTGCTCACCCAGGGCGATCGTCCCGAGCTGGCCCGGGCGCTGGCCTCCGTCCGCGCCCAGCGCGGCGTGGACCCGCACCTCGTCCTCGTGGTCAACGGGGGCCGCCCACCGCAGCTCGACCCGGCCGACCAGCTGATCGTGCTGCCGGAGAACGTCGGCGTCCCGGCCGGCCGCAACATCGGCGTCGCCGCGACCGATGCGGACGTCGTGGTCTTCCTCGACGACGACGCGGAGCTACAGGGCGAGGACCACCTGGCGTCGGTCCTCGAGCGCTTCGACGAGGACCCCGACCTGGGCGCCATGGCGATGCGGATCGTCGACGAGACGGGCCGGACGCAACGGCGGCACGTCCCCCGTGTCGGCCGACGCTCGGCACACCGCTCGGGCCAGGTCACCCACTTCATCGGCGCGGCCTGCGCGGTGCGCACGAGTGCGTTCGAGGGGGTCGACGGCTTCGACCCCCGCTTCTTCTACGCCATGGAGGAGTCGGACCTGGCCTGGCGCCTCATGGATCGCGGCTGGGGCATCTGGTACTCCGCCGACCTGGCCGCCTTCCACCCCCGGACGCCCCCGTCGCGGCACTCCCGCTACATGTGGTTCCTCGCCCGCAACCGTCTGTGGATGGCCTGGCGGTCGCTGCCGCTGCCGCTCTTCGTGGCGCACCTGCTCATCTGGACGGTCGTCTGCGCCGTGCGGTGCCAGCCACTGCGTGACGTCCTCGCCGGGTACCGGGAGGCGTGGCGGACCCGTCCCGCTCGTCGACCGCTGGGCTGGCGGACGGTGGCCACCATGACCCGCCTGGGGCGACCCCCCTTCGTCTGATCACCACCGGGTCGGCGGCCGGGCGTCACACCCCGAGGTAGGCCTGCTGCACGGCGGGATCCCCCGCGAGCTGCTCGGCCGCGCCCGACAGGACGACCCGGCCCTCGGCCATGACGTAGCCCGACGAGGCGATGCGCAGGGCGGACGTCGCGTTCTGCTCGGCCAGGAGCACGCCGATGCCCTCCCGGTTGATCCCGACGATGGCGTCGAAGACCTGCTGGGTGACCAGCGGTGCGAGACCCATCGACGGCTCGTCGAGGATCAGCATCGTCGGGTCGGACATCAGGGCACGACCGATGGCCACCATCTGCTGCTGGCCTCCGGACAACGACCCCGCGGACTGCTTGCTCTTGTCCCTGAGCACCGGGAACAGCTCGTAGGTCCGCTCCAGGAGCGTGCGGACGCGGTCCTTGCGCCGACGGCCGGCGTAGGCACCGAGCACGAGGTTCTTCTCCACCGACATGCGCGGGAAGAGGTGTCGCCCCTCCGGGCAGTGCGCCAGCCCCTTGCGCACCAGCGCGGCCGTGCTGCTCCTCGTGGTGTCCTCACCCGCGAACTCGATCCGGCCGCCGGTCGGGCGGAGCACCCCGCTCACGGTGCGGAACAGCGTCGACTTGCCGGAGCCGTTCGACCCGAGGATGACCGTCAGCTCACCGGCGGGGACGGTGATGTCGACGGAGTGCAGGACGTTCCCGGCGCCGTAGCCGGCGCTGAGCCCGGTGATGGTCATCATGATGAGGCTCCTGTCGTGCTCGCGTCGGCCCCGAGGTAGGCCTCGATGACGAGCGGGTCCTTCTTGATCTCCTCCGGGCTGCCCAGGGCGATGCGTTGGCCGTGGTCGAGGACGACGATCTGGTCGGCGAGGCCCATCACCATGGACATCTTGTGCTCGACGAGGCAGACCGTGATCCCGCGCCGGACGATCTGCCGGATGAGCTCGCCGAAGGACTCGGTCTCCTCATCGGTGGTCCCGGCGGCCGGCTCGTCCAGGAGCAGCAGGCGCGGCTCGGTGGCCAGGGCGAGGGCGATCGAGATCCGCTTCTGCGTCTCCTGCGGGAGGGTCGAGGCGAGCTCGTCGCGCAGGTGGGCGGCGCCGACGAACTCCAGCTCCTCCATCGACTTCTCGAGGCTCGCCCGCTCGTCCCGCCGGTACCGCGGCGTGTGGAACACCGCGTCCAGGGGGTTGGACCTGCCCCGCACGACACACGCGGCCAGGACGTTCTCGAGGACCGTGGCGCCGTCGAAGAGATGCGTTGTCTGGAAGGTGCGCGCGATCCCGGCACGGACCGTCCGGTGGGGCTTCATGCCGGTGATGTCCGTGCCGTCGAAGGTGACGGTCCCGGACGTCGGTCGGTAGAAGCCCGCCAGCAGGTTGAACAGCGTCGACTTGCCGGCACCGTTGGGCCCGATGATCGCCGTGATCTGCCCCTCCGGGACGTCGAAGTCGACGTCCTTGACCGCGTCGAGGCCACCGAACCTCTTGCTGAGCCCGCGTACCTGGAGCAGCATCAGAGCACCTCTTCCTTCGTCCGGGTGGCGGATGTCGCCTCGTGCGCGTCCTCTGCCCGTGCCGCCGCACGCTGCCGCCGTCGGCGACGGGCGGGGATCAGGTCGTTGAGGTACCCGACGATCCCCTTCGGCGCGAAGATGACGAGCAGGACGATGATCGGCCCCAGGACGATGAACCGGTAGGACTGCAGGTCCTGCAGCATCTCGAAGAGGAACGCCACGAGCAGGCTCCCGATGACCGGGCCCATGACCGTCCCCATGCCACCGATGAGCAGGAAGAGCAGGAACTCGAAGGTGACGTCGATGGCGGCCGAGTCGGGACCGATGAATCCGGTCAGGGAGGCGAAGAGACCACCTGCCAGCCCCGCGATGCCGGCCGACGCCGTGAAGGCGAGCTGCTTGCTGACGGCGACGTTGACCCCGATGGACCGGGCGAGGTCCTCGGACGTGCGGATGGCCACGAGGGAGCGGCCCGCATTGGACCGCAGCAGCGCGTGGGTCGTGTACGCGGCACCACCGAGGATGAACAGCACGAAGTAGTACATGGTCGTCGGCTGCGTGAAGTCGATCGGCCCGATGTTCTCCGGGTACTTCACGCCGCTCACGCCCGAGTGGGCGTGCGTGACCGACTCCCACCGGGTGACGACGATGAAGATGAGGAAGCCCAGGGCCATCGTGAAGATCGCGAAGTACGCACCCTGCGTCCGCAACGCGATCAGTCCCGAGGCGTACCCCAGGGCCGTGGTCGCGACGATGGCGAGCAGGAAGGAGCCCCAGAAGGACCAGTCGTGGTCCGTCGTCAGCAGTCCCACGATGTAGGCACCGACACCGAAGAACGCACCGTGTGCCAGGGACAGCTGCCCGGTCAGGCCGAGGATGATGTTCATCCCGTAGGCGGCGATCGCGTAGATCGCCGCCGTCGTGGTCACCCGGATCAGGTAGGGCTGGTCGTTGAGGACGAGCGGCGCCGCGAGCAGCGCGAGCGCGACGAGCGCGACGCCGAGGAGGCGGGGGTTGATCTTCTCCATCATCGCTGCTCCACCATTCCGAACAGTCCCGTCGGCTTGACCGCCAGGACGCCCATGAGGAGGATGAAGATCGCCGCCTCACCTGCTGCCACGGAGATGTAGGTCGAGGCCATCACCTCGGCGATGGCGATGACGAAACCGCCGATGATCGCCCCGGGGAGGGAACCCAGCCCACCGAGGATGATGATCGCGAAGACGATCAGGTTCAGCGACTCGCCCATGGTGGGCGAGAGGAGCTGGATCGGCGCGACCAGTCCCGCCGAGACGGCCACCAGCGCGAAGGACACCGCGAAGGTCACCATGGAGACCACGCCCGGGTTGATCCCGACGAGCGTGGCACCCGTGCGGTCCTGCTCGACGGCCTCGATCGCCTGGCCGTGGACGGACTTCTTGAGGAACCAGGTCAGGGCGATGAGCACGACCATGGCCGTCACGATGATGATGACCCGCTGCGAGGAGATCTGCGCCCCCACGACCGTCATCCGACCGGCGAAGGGGGAGTCCATGCGCAGGAAGCCCGTGCCCCAGACCTCCTGGACCACGGCGATGAGGAAGAACATCACGCCGATCGTCGCGATCATGTGGTGGGTGTGCGGCGCCTTCCGAAGCGGATGGAAGATGAGCCGCTCGAAGAGCACCCCGACGACGGCGAGGACGAGCGCAGCGCACACGATCGCCACCACGTAGGGCAGGCCGACGTCGACGAGCAGTGAGTACGTGAAGTACCCGCCGAGCATGAAGAGCGCGCCGTGGGCGAGGTTGGGAAAGCCCAGCACCCCGAAGACGAGGGTCAGCCCTACGGCGGCCAGGCAGTAGATGCCGCCCAGCGCCAGGCCGTTGATCAGCTGCTGGATGAAGAGCGTCATCCGCTGCTCATTCCTTGGGCTGGTCGATCGGGAAGGACTCGTACTGTCCCTGCTCGTTGCGGTAGGCCGCCTGGAGGTCGTCCGCGAGGAGGTGCCCGTTGTCGGTGACGCGGTCGGGCGCGAAGGCCACCCGGAACTTCGGGTCGACCTTGTCGATGCTCTCGCCGATGGCCTCGCGGATGGCAGCCGGGTCGTCGACGGTCCCGGCGGTCTCCATCGCCTTGATGAAGATCGGCAGCGCCTGGTAGTTCAGCGCGATGTCCGCGTTGACCGGCTTGTCCGACGAGTACTTCTCCTGGTAGCGCGAGATGAAGTCCTCGGTGCCCTCGAACGCCGTCAGCGGAGCGATCCCGACCGAGTTGTTGAGGTTCTTCGGGTCGGTGAACTCCTCCATCTCCTCGAACTTCGCCTGGTCGAGGATCATGAAGGAGCCGTCATAGCCCTGCTTGCGCGCCTCCTCGATGATGATGGCGGTGGGCTGCGAGGGCCCTCCGACGAGGATCACGTCCGGGTTGCCGGACAGCGTCTTGGACACCGGGCCGGCGAAGTCGGAGACGGTGCCGTAGTTGATGTTGTTGTTCGCCATGACCTCGCCACCAGCGTCCTCCCAGGCTGCCGTCGCTGCCTTGGTCCACTGCTGGCCGAACTCGCTCGAGGTGGCCAGGAGCCCCAGCTTGCCCTTGCCCTGGGTGTCGACCTTGCTGATGAACGGGTCGATGTAGCTGGTGAAGGACGGCGGGATCATCACGGTGAGCGGGTTGCCGCCCTCCACAATCTCCGGGTCCGAGCTGTAGGCACCGATGAGGAACTCGGTGCGTCCGGAGTTCAGCTCCTGCGCCGCCTTGATCCCACCGGCGTGGGGGATGAACACGACGGTGGCGCCGTCCTGCTCGACGAGTCGCTGGGCGTTGGTCCCGGTCGTCCCCGGCTGGTACTGGTCGTCGAGGCTCTCGAGCTCGACGGTGTACTCGGTGCCATCGACCGTCACGCCCTCCTCGTTGACCTCGTCGATGGCCATCTGCAGGCCGTTCTGGACGTTCTTGCCGTACTCGGCGGCGCCACCGCTGATGCCGGCGGAGTACCCGATGGTGATCGTGCCGGAGTCGGAGCCACCGCCCCCTCCCGCGCCTCCACACGCTGCCAGGGTGGCCACCAGACCACCACTGGCCATGGTGGCGACACAGCGGATCGTGCGGTTCGACAAAGCTGCAGCCATCGTGTCTCTCCTCGTTGAGATGCGCCCTGAACTCGGGTTCAAGTTCAGGTGTGGACCGAGGTTATGGAAGCCGGCGTGCGCTGTCAACAGATGGGCCGACCCCGAGGGGCGCGCCCTGCTTTGCCACGGCGACGTGATCTGCGGCACAGTGGATCGGTGGGCCGCCGGAGACCCCGGGCCCCTGTCGAGAGGACGCGATGAACTCCCCCACTCCCCCTCCCACGAAGGTCGCCGTCATCGGCGCCGGCATGGTCGGACTGTCAACCGCGTGGTTCCTCCAGGAGCACGGCGTGGAGGTCGAGGTCCTGGACCGCGACAGCGTGGCGGCCGGCTCCTCGTGGGGCAACGCCGGGTGGATCACCCCCGGCCTGTCGACGCCCCTGCCGGACCCTGCGGTCCTCTCCTACGGCATCAAGGCCGTCGTCTCCCCCTCGTCGCCCGTCTACGTCCCGGTGACCGCGGACCCGCGTCTGCTGCGCTTCCTCGCGACGTTCACCCGCAACAGCACGATGCGCCGCTGGTCCCGCTCGATGCGTTCGCTCGTGCCGATCAACGAGTGCGCCCTGTCGGCCTTCGACGCCCTCGAGGCGGGCGGCGTCAGCTCACCGGTTCACGAGGCGACCTCGTTCATCGCCGGGTACCGCACCAGGTCCGAGACGGAGTTCCTGCTCACCGAGCTCGAGCACATCGCCGCCTCCGGCCAGGACGTCGGCTTCGAGGAGCTCACCGGCGACCAGGTGCGCGAGATCGAGCCGACCTTCTCCGACGAGGTCGGGGCCGGCATCCGCCTGCTCGGCCAGCGCTACCTCAACCCCATCGAGTACGTCCAGGCGCTCGCGGACTCCGTGCGTGCCCGCGGCGGCAAGGTCCGCGAGGGCGCGCGCGTCACCGGCATCACGGACGAGGCGAAGGGGGTCCGCCTGGCGATCGCGGGAGGGGGCACCGAGACCTTCGACCGGGTCGTCGTCGCCACGGGTACGTGGCTGGACCACCTGGCCCGCCCCTTCGGCGTGCGCACCCACGTCCAGGCCGGCCGGGGCTACAGCTTCAGCGTGCCGATCGACCACGTCCCGCACGGGCCGATCTACCTGCCGAACGAGCGGGTGGCCTGCACGCCGCTGGGTGATCGGCTGCGCGTGGCCGGGATGATGGAGTTCCGCCCGCCGGAGGCGGCGCTCGACCATCGGCGCGTCGAGGCGGTCGTCGAGGCGGCCCGCCCCTTCCTCAGTGGCGTCGACCTCGACGACCGGCGGGACGAGTGGGTCGGGTCGCGCCCCTGCACCCCCGACGGCCTGCCGCTCATCGGCGCGTCGAAGTCGCCGCACGTGCACATCGCCGGCGGCCACGGCATGTGGGGCATGACCCTGGGCCCGGCCACCGGGCAGCTCCTGGCCAAGACCATGGTGACCGGCCGTCCGGCGCCGGAGCTGACCCCCTTCGACCCCCTGCGCTGACGGACCCCGCACGGACGAGGGCACCGCGCACGTGGCGTGCGCGGTGCCCTCGTCGCAGCGGGAAACGGCCCCGGTGCTACTTCTTCTTCGAGGTCAGCCCGTCGATGAGCAGGGCCAGACCGGCGCCGACCAGCCAGATGTCCTTGGCGACGGCGGTGCCGTCCTGGGTGGGCTTGACCAGCGAGCCCTCCTCGGTCATGCCGGGGGTGTTGAGGTACATCTGGATCAGCCCCCCGCCGAACGCGGTCAGGGCGGCGCCGGCGAGGGCCGAGGGGACGAAGGGGGTGAGCAGCGCGGCGCCGAGGGCGATCTCCCCGGTGCTGAGGGTGCGACCGAAGACCTGCGGCTCCATCTCCTTCGCGCGGGGGACCGCGTTGGCGGCCATGCCCTGCAGGGCGCCGGCCGCCTCCGGGGGCAGGTTGCGCTTGGACAGCCCGCTGTTGAGGATGAAGGCTCCGGTGGCCAGGCGCAGGGGGATGTGGCTGAGCTTCATGTGTCTCTCCTTCGATCGAGGTCGCGCCAGGTGCTGACGCGCCGGCTCCGCAGGTGGTCTCTCCTCCTGCGACGCCGTTATCTTTTCGTTACCATCATCGCATGGCCAGCACGATCGGATCCGCGCTGGCCGGACGCGACAACTCCCTCAACGCTGTCCGGCTCGTGCTCGCGGCTGCAGTGATCCTCGCCCACTCGTGGACGATCGGGGGGTACGGCGACACCATCTTCCACTGGATCGGGGCCAACAGCGTCAACGGCTTCTTCGCGCTGTCCGGCTTCCTCATCGCCGGCAGCCGGCTGCGCCACGACTTCCGCCACTACATCACGCGTCGCGCCCAGCGCATCTTCCCGGGATTCTGGGCCTGCCTGGTCGTCATCGCCCTCTTCTTCTCCCCGCTCGGGGCGCTGCTCAGCGGCGTCAGCTGGGACCCCGGGGACGCCCTCGCCTACATCCGCAACAACGCGGGTCTGGTCATCGTCGACCGGGAGATCGGGCAGACCCTGGCGGCCTCGCCGGAGGGCGCCAACTGGAACCGCTCGCTGTGGTCGCTGATGCACGAGTTCATCGCCTACATCGTGTGCGGCGTGCTGCTCGGCGTGCTCTGGGTGCGCCGCAACCTCGCCCTGGCTGCCGGCGCCGTCGTCGCCGTCCTCCCGCTGGCCTACGTGGCCGTCCCGGACCTCGACGGCCCGGCGCACATGGTCAACGACAGCCTGCGACTGCTCTCCTTCTACTTCGCCGGCGTCCTGGCCTACGCACTGCGTCACCGGATCCGCACCTCCCACGCGGTGGCCGGCCTCGCCGCGGTGACCGTCCTGGCCGCCGGGTTCACCTCCGAGACGCTCCTCCATGCCGCCACACCGATCCCGCTGACGTACCTGTTGCTGCACATCGGCTCGACTTGGCGGACGCAGATCGCTGCGGAGGAGGACGCCTCCTTCGGTCTCTACATCTACGGCTACCCCGTCCAGCAGCTGCTCGCGATGCTCGGCCTCGGCGCGCTCCTCCCGGTGTGGGGCTTCGCCCTGGCCTCGATGGCGCTCACCTTCCCGCTCGCGCTCGCCTCATGGCGCTACGTGGAAAAACCGGCCATGGGCCTGCGACTGGCCCGGGCCCGCATCCCGATGGTCGGCCCGGCGGTCCCCGTCCCGGCCCCGGGCGCGGCCATGGCGCAGCGCGAGTGGGACCACCACGCGTCCACCACCCTCACGGTCGGCCGCTGAGCCGCGGTCCTCAGCTGATCAGCACACTGACCGAGTGGATGACCACTCCGGCGAGCGCACCCACGACCGTGCCGTTGATCCGGATGAACTGCAGGTCGCGCCCGACGAAGAGCTCGATGCGCTCGCTCGCCTCGTCCGCGTCCCAGCGCGCCACGGTCACGGAGATCACCCCGGCGAGCTCGTCGCCGTAGGTGTTGACGAAGAACGCGACCACCTCGCTCAGATGGGTCTCCAGCCGCTCCTGCCAGACCCGGTCGGAGGTGAGGTGCCCCCCGAGGTCGACCAGCAGCTGGTCCCCACGGGTCCAGAAGTAGGAGTCCCGATCGGCCATCGCACCGAGCAACGAGGACCGCAGCGACTGCCACACGGCCACGGCACTCGTCGGCACCTGCGGGTGGGCGAGCAGCCGCTCCTTGAGCGACTCCGCGCTGGCCATGACGTCCGGGTCGTGCTGCAGGTCGTCGGCGAGCCGGCGCAGGAGGTCGTCCAGCGCCACCCGGGCGGGGTGGGCGTTGTCCGCCCGCATCTCGGCCAACCACGACAGGGCCTGCTCGTAGGTCCAGGCGATGACCCGGTCGTCGAGCCACTCCGGTGACCACCACGGCGCCTTCTCCCCGACGACGGCGGCGAAGAGGTCGGGGTTGTCCCGGAGCCACCGGTGGACCTCGTCGATGCCCAGGTCGACGAGGCCCCGGTGGTTGCCGTCGGCGACCACGCCCTCGAGGAGGGCCCCGAGGATGGGGCTGACCGGCTCCCGGGACAACCGCGGCAGGAGCAGCTGTGCGAGGAAGTCGTGGACGTCCTCGTCGCTGATGCGCTCCAGTCCGCGCGTCCCACCGACCGCGACCTCGCCGAGGACGCGCTGCCGGTTCGCCGGTTCCCCCAGCCACCGACCCAGGCGCTCGGCGACCCGGGCCGCGGCCAGCCGCTCGCGGGCGATCTCCTCGGTCAGGAAGTTCTCCGAGACGAACTCCTGCAGGCTGCGCCCCAGCTCGTCCTTGCGCTTCTTCACCAGGGCCGTGTGGGGCACGGGGATGCCCAAGGGGTGGCGGAAGAGCGCGGTGACCGCGAACCAGTCCGCGAGGGCACCGACCATGCCGGCCTCGGCGGCCGTGTTGACGAAGCCCCACACCCCGTCGTGGTCGAGGCGCAGGGTGAGGACGTAGACGATCGCGGCGAGGACCAGCAGGCCGGTGGCGACGAACCGCATCCGACGCAGTCCGGCCCGTCGTTGGGCATCTGCGGGGGTCTCCTGGAAGAAGTTCACGCCTCAGATCCTCCCCCACGAGCGGCCCTAGACTGCACTGCGTGGAGTTCCTCAACGGCCTGCAGCCCCAGTTCGACCTGACCTACGACGACGTCTTCATGGTCCCGCGTCGCAGCGAGGTGGCCAGCCGGCACGGCGTGGACCTGCGCACGAGCGACGGGACCGGCACGACGATGCCGCTCGTCGTGGCCAACATGACCGCGATCGCCGGCCGGCGCATGGCCGAGACCACGGCCCGTCGTGGCGGCCTGACGGTCCTCCCCCAGGACATCCCGGTGGACGTGGTCGCGGAGGTCATCTCCTTCGTCAAGGACCGCCACCACGTCCACGACACCGCGATCACGCTCGACCCGAGCGTGACCGTGGGTGAGGCCCTCGCCCTGCTGCCGAAGCGGGCCCACGACGCGGCGGTCGTCGTCGAGGGTGGCCGACCCGTCGGCCTCGTCACCGAGCGCGACCTCGTCGGCGTCGACCGATTCACCCAGGTGCGCACCGTGATGTCCGCCGACCCGATGACGCTGTCGACCGACGTCGACCCGCGCACGGCCTACGAGGAGCTGCACCGGACCCGCCGTCGGGTGGCGCCCGTCGTCGACGCCTCCGGGGCGCTCGTGGGCGTGCAGACGAGGAAGGGGGCGGTGCGGGCGAGCATGTACACCCCCGCCCTCGACGCCGAGGGCCGGTTGCGGGTCGCGGCCGCCGTCGGCATCAACGGAGACGTGGCCGGCAAGGCCAAGGCGATCCTCGAGGCGGGGGCGGACGTCCTGGTCGTCGACACCGCGCACGGCCACCAGACCAAGATGCTCGAGGCCCTCGCCGCCGTGCGGTCCGTCGACCCGCAGGTGCCGGTGGTCGCCGGCAACGTCGTCTCCGCGGAGGGCACCCGTGACCTCATCGAGGCGGGCGCGGACATCGTCAAGGTCGGGGTGGGCCCCGGCGCCATGTGCACCACCCGGATGATGACCGCCGTCGGCCGGCCGCAGTTCTCCGCCGTCCTGGAGTGCGCGGCCGCCGCGCGCGGGCTCGGCAAGCACGTGTGGGCCGACGGCGGTGTCCGTCACCCGCGCGACGTCGCCCTCGCGCTGGCCGCGGGCGCGAGCAACGTCATGATCGGCTCTTGGTTCGCCGGGACGCTCGAGTCCCCCGGTGACCTCGTCACCGCCCCGGACGGCCGTCGCTACAAGGAGTCCTTCGGGATGGCCTCGGCTCGTGCGGTGCGTGGACGGACCGCGGGGGACTCCCCCTTCGACCGGGCGCGCAAGTCGCACTTCGAGGAGGGCATCTCGGCCTCCCGGATGTACATCGACTCGTCCGGGCCGGGGGTCGAGGACGTCATCGACCAGATCATCGCGGGCGTGCGCAGCAGTTGCACGTACGCCGGCGCCTCGACACTGGAGGAGTTCCACGAGCGGGCCCTCGTCGGCCTCCAGTCCACCGCGGGCTTCGCCGAGGGACGGCCACTGCACTCCTCCTGGTGACGACGGCTCGATCGGCCAGACTGGGATCATGCAGCCCCTCACTCCGCTCGCGGCGCCCGTCGACCCGGTCGAGGCGCTGCGGCGCATCGGCTTCCTCCTGGAGCGCGCACGGCAGCACAGTCGCCGGGTGGAGGCCTTCCGGGGCGCCGTCGGCGTGGTGCGCGAGCTGAGCGAGGTGGAGGTGGCCCAGCGGGCCGAGGACGGCACCCTGACCGAGCTGCCCGGCATCGGGAAGTCCACCGCCGGCGTCATCGGGCAGGCGGTGCGCGGGGAGCTGCCCGACTACCTCGTCCGGCAGCAGGAGGAGCACGGCGGCCCGCTCGTCGAGGGTGGCGACGCGTACGCCGCCGCCGTCATCGGCGACTGCCACCTGCACTCCGACTGGTCGGACGGCGGCAGCCCGATCGACGAGATGGTCCTCACCGCCGTCGAGCTGGGACAGGAGTGGATGGTGCTGACCGACCACTCGCCACGACTGCGGATCGCGAACGGCCTGTCGCCCCAACGCCTCGCGCAGCAGCTGGGCCTGCTCGCACGCATCGACGAGTCCGTGGGCGATGTCTTCACCCTGATGTCCGGGATCGAGGTCGACATCCTCGACGACGGCACGCTCGACCAGAGCGAGGAGATGCTCGGTCGGCTCGACCTGGTCACCGCGTCCGTGCACTCCAAGCTGCGCATGGCGAAGGGGGCGATGACCCGGCGCATGCTCACTGCGGTGCGCAACCCCCGGGTCAACGTCCTCGGCCACTGCACGGGGCGCCTCGTCACCGGGGGACGCGGCACCCGCCCGCAGAGCGACTTCGACGCCCGCGCGGTCTTCGAGGCCTGCGCGGAGCACGACGTCGCCGTCGAGATCAACTCCCGACCCGAGCGGTGCGACCCCCCGGACGAGCTGATCGAGCTGGCCCTGGAGGCCGGGTGCCTCTTCGCCATCGACTCCGACGCGCACGCACCCGGGCAGCTGGAGATGAAGGTGTACGGCGCGGAGCGGGCCGAGCGCCTCGGGGTGCCGATGGAGCGGATCGTCACGACCTGGGACGCCGACAGGGTGCGCGAGTGGGCCCGTTCGTCCTGACGAAAAGGGCAGGAATCCGCGGGAAATGGCCCGACAACCACCCGGGGAGGGACCGATTTGGGCGATCAGCCATGTCTCTCGTATGCTTTCCGAGTCCTCGACGGATTCGGGTGCTGCTGCCTGCTGCGTAGCGAGGGGTTCGTCGAGTACGGGTCCCCATCGTCTAGCGGCCTAGGACCCCGCCCTTTCACGGCGGTAGCACGGGTTCGAATCCCGTTGGGGATACGCAAGCAAGTCTTGCAGTGCCTTGCACACCACAAGGCCGCGTAGCGCAGTTGGTTAGCGCGCCGCCCTGTCACGGCGGAGGTCGCGGGTTCGAGTCCCGTCGCGGTCGCTCGCTGGTCCACCACGGACCGGCTCGGCCAGGTAGCTCAGTTGGTACGAGCGTCCGACTGAAAATCGGAAGGTCGGCGGTTCGACCCCGCCCCTGGCCACCATCGGCTCGTCGCCGACCCTTCCCCTGCACTCCCGGACGACCGCCACGTCGGCGGGTCCCCCCTTCGCCCCCTCCGACGAGGTCGGCTGCGCCCGCCGGACCTACGAGGTCAGCTGAGCTCCTTGACGATCTGCCCGATGTTGTCGATGGTGCGCTTGAGCTCCTCGACGTGGCGGGCGTCGAAGGCGCTGAGGATCCGCTTCATCTCCGTGGTGGAGATGCCGTCGGTGCGGGGCAGGTACACCAGCTCCACCTGGTCGGACAGCTCGTCGAACTTGCCCTCCCAGTCGGCGCCCATACCGAGGATGTCGACGTCGTAGGTCTCGATGTCCTCCCGCTTCTGGCTCCACCGGTCCTCGGGGATGGCCAGGTCCACGTACCGGATGCTCTGGACGATCTCCATGCGCTGCTCGAAGGGCACGATCGGCCTTTTGCCCTTGATGGCGTTGAACTCGTCGGTCGAGACGGCGACGATGAGCCGGTCCCCGAGCGCGCTCAGACGCTTGATGATGTTCAGGTGTCCGATGTGGAAGAGATCGAACGTGCCGTACGTGATGACGGTCTTGGGCATGGGTGGGTACCTCGCTCGGGCGCTCGGGGCTGGCAGTCGCCCAGTCTATGGTTCCTCGGCATCCTGGCGCGGGACGCGGCCGAGGGGGCGAGTTCACAGTAGGGTCGAAGGTCGATCCCCCGAGAGGAGCCCCCATGGCCCCGCACCCGTCCGTCGACGTCGTCGTCCTCAGCCAGGGCGACCGTCGCGACGAGACGCTGCGTGCCCTGGAGTCGGCCCGGGCACAGACCGGCGTGGACGTCACCACGATCCTGGTCGGCAACGGCTGGGATCCCGTGGGGTTCCCCGACGACGTCCGCACCGTCCACCTCCCGGAGAACGTCGGCCCCGCCGAGGGGCGCAACATCGGCGTCGCGCACGGCACGTCGGAGTTCATCTTCTTCCTCGACAACGACGCCTGGCTCCCCGACACCACCGCCCTGGCGCACACCGTGGCGCGCTTTCGCGCCGAGCAGCGGCTGGGCCTGGTGCACGCCCGGGTCGCCGACACCGAGGGCGTCACCCTGCGGCGCTGGGTCCCCCGCGCCCACGTCGGCGACCCGACCGTCGGCAGCCCCGCGTTCTCCGTCTGCGAAGGGGTCGTGGCGCTCAGGCGGTCGGCGTACGAGGAGGTGGGCGGCTTCCCCGGGAACTTCTTCTTCGGGCACGAGGGCATCGAGCTGGCCTGGCGCCTGCGTGACCACGACTGGGAGCTCACGTACGACCCGTCCGTGCTCATCCACCACCCGGCCACCGAAGCCACCCGGCACGCCCTCTTCTGGCGGCTCAACGCCCGCAACCGCGTGTGGGTCGCACGCCGCAACCTGCCGTGGCCACTGGCCCTGGTCTACGTCGCAACGTGGGCAGCCATCACGGTCGCCCGCACCTGGCGCCAGCCCACCAACCTGCGCTTCTGGTTCGCGGGCTTCCGCGAAGGGCTGAGCACGAGCCCCGGAGGACGAGACCCGATGCGCTGGAGGACGGTCTGGACGCTCACCCGTCTCGGGCACCCGCCCGTCCTCTGAGCCCCACCCGCACCGGCACGTCGTGTCGATATAGTCCCGATAACCGTCGAGCGGCCGTCGGCCGGAAGGCCCGGCGACCGCACCACTACCGAAGGGTCTCCATGCCTGTATTCCGTCAGGGCGAACGCAAGTTCCTCTTCATCCACATCCCCAAGACAGGTGGCTCCAGCATCGAGCGGGCCTTTGCCGATGCCGGGTGGGACACGCTCTACCGCGACGGCCGGGTCGGCCGCAGGTCATGGAACGACATCCGCCGGTGCACGCCCCAGCACATGCACCGCGAGATGCTGGAGGCGCTCTTCCGGATCGAGCGGTTCGACGGTGTCTTCACGGTCGTGCGGGACCCGATGGCGCGCATCAAGTCCGAGTACCTGTGGCGGCACCGCACGGCCGAGTTCTCCATCGACGGCCGGTCGGTCGAGAAGTGGACCGCCGGCTCCTTCGCCCGGTACGCGAAGGATCCCTTCCTCTTCGACAACCACCTGCGACCGCAGGTCGACTTCCTGGTCGACCGCGCTGAGGTCTTCCGCTTCGAGGACGGCCTGGACCAGATGGCGGCCGCCCTGAACAAGAAGTGGGACCTCGGACTCCCGGAGCAGCTTCCGCGGGTGCGCGAGGGCAGCTCCACGACGAAGTACGCCAGCAAGGACGTCGAGGTCACGCCGGGGATGCGTGACCTCGTGCACGACATGTACGGCGAGGACTACGCGAGGTTCGGGTACGAGGGGTGAGTCGGCTGCGGCTGCCGCCTCCCGCGTGGCCGGTTCAGGCCTCGCGGGAGACCGGCGCCGACCCGAGCACCCGGTAGAAGTCCTCCGTCGCCTCCGCGTTGTATGCGGCTGCGTCGAACGCCGGGTTCGGCACCTCGCCGAGCAGGGCGGCCCGCATGCCTTCGGCCAGGGCCACCTCGTCACGCTCCACGACGAGCCCGACGCCCTCGGGCAGCGCGCCACCGACCGAGTCGAACTTCGTCGCAACCACCGGCAGTCCGAGCACCCGTGCCTCGAGGATCACCATCGGCTGGCCCTCGTAGTCGCTGGAGAGGACGAAGACGTCCGCCTTCGACAGCACGACGTGCGGGTTGCTCCGCTGACCGGCGATGGTCACGGCGTCGCTCAGCCCCAGGTCACGCACCACCTCGACGAGGTAGCCCTCGAGGGGCCCCCCGCCGATGATGACCAGTCGGGTGGCCGGGTTGTCCTGGTGGACGAGGGCGAAGGCGCGGATGAGGCGCTCGTGGTTCTTCTCCGGCGACAGCCGACCGACCGTGACGAACGTGCGCACCCCGTCCGCAGGCGGGATCACCTCACTGACCGTGCGGTGGCGCTCCACGGCGGCCTCGAGCGGGTCCAGTCCGTGCACGTCCGCGAGCGTCCGGACAGCGAAGGAGAGGTCGCCGGCCGGCACCGTCGCCGCCGTGGGCTCCTCACCGGCCTCGTTCCGCTCGCCGTAGGCCATCCGGGAGATGTAGCCGGCATCGATGGTGTTGCGGGCGAAGGTGTGCTTCTCGGCCGGCGCGGCCTCCGCGAGGTTCGCCCGGTTGATCTCCATCAGTGCCGAGGAGACCGAGACGAGGTGGTCGTAGCCGGCATAGGCGTTGAACACCGACCCGAGGTTCGCCTCGTGGGGTCGGCGACCGTCCACCTCCCGCATCTGGTCGGCCTTGAGGTCGTTGTGCAGCCAGATCGAGTGGCTCTGCGCCGCCCCCTGGCGCAGCAGCAGGGCCCAGAAGGCGGCGTAGCCACTGAAGTCGACGATGTGGTCGAACTCCGCCAGCCCGAAGCACCGCCGCCACTCGTGCGCGAACATGCGCTCCGCCTGATCGAGGGACTCCTCACGGACGCGCTCGCCGCCCTGGAGCGCCTTCGTCCGCTGGCCCTCGGTCCGCAGTGACCACAGCATCGCCCCGATGCGCGGGAGGACGCGCACCCGTGGATGGATCCTGGCCTCGTTGGCCCGTATCTCGTCCGACCCGGAGTACTGGTAGAACACGGAGACGTCGTAGCGATCGTGGTCGATGTTGTTCAGCAGGTTCAGCGCCGAGGTCGTGATGCCGTTGGAGCGCATGCCACCGAGGTACATCAGCACCCGGGTGCGTCCGTCAGACCGCACGGGACGGACGTCGTGGTCGCGCGTGCTGCCTCGGAGCACGACATCGATGATCCGCTCGCAGGCCCGGCCGTCCTCCCGGGAGGCGAAGCGTTCGCGGGCGGCGTCATAGGCATCGCGGTGGCTGACCGCCGGGTCGTCCTCCGCGCCGGACCCATCGGCCACGAGGACCCGTGCGAGCTGGCCGGCCGTCCGCACGAGTGGTCCGGGCAGGTGCTTGGTGTCGAGGTAGAGGCCGCGGTATCCGTCGTAGGCGCTCATGTCCGGCGCGAAGAAGACGATGGGCCGTCCCGTGGCGAGGAAGTCGAAGAAGATGCTGGAGTAGTCGGTCACGAGCACGTCGGTGATCCCGAGCACCTCGTTGCTCGGGATCTCGTTCGGGACGAGGATGTCGGACAGCTCCGGGTGCTCGAGCGCGAAGGTGTACACCTGCTGGTGCACCCGTAGCAGCACCTGCTGCTCCGACGGAAGCTGGCGCTTGAGCTCGCGGACCCGCTTCGCGAGCAGCACGACGTCATTGGCCGGCTGCTGGAAGGACTCCCCACGCCACGTCGGGGCGTAGAGCACGACCTTCTGGTCATCACCGAGCGCGACACCGGCCGCCGTGAGCCGGCCACGCACCCGGTCACGGCCCGCCTCGTCCAGGAACTGCCGGTCCACGCGCGGCGAGCCCTCGGTGATGATCCGTCCGGGGTGGATGTTGGTCAGCCGATAGGCCTCCTCGTACATCCGCTCGGCCATGAATCGGTTCGCTGCGAGCAGGTAGTCGGCGGAGAGGAAGTTGCGGATGACGTTGCGGGCGTTCGGGCCGCCTCCCGGCTCGTCGTATCCCATCGTCTTGAACGGGGTTCCGTGCCAGGTGTTGACGTAGACCTGACCGTCGCGCTTGATGAATTCCGGAGGGAAGGTCGCGTTGTTGAACAGGTACCGGGACGTGGACAGGGCCCGGTAGTACTGGGGCGACTTGTACCGCACGAAGCGCACCCGCGGGTGCTGCGCGAACTCTGCCCGGATCCCCGAGGTCCACATCTGCGGCGACAACGACCAGACGTGCGTCAGGTGGGCGAACTCGGGGTCGTCGACCAGCGCCCGGAAGACCGCCTCCGGGTTGCACAGCACTCCGTTGCCGGCGAAGGACTCGTAGAAGACGCTGTTGTCGTCCAGGGGGCGCTCGTGCCAGTAGGCGCGCCACTCCTGCGACCCGACGCGGCGGGCGCTCTTCAGGGTCTTCACGGCGTCGACAACGCGCAATTCCATCCTCCTACAGTCCGACGACCCGTCCGGGCCGAAGATGTTTTGCGACCGACGGGCAATTATGCCCGTCCGTCGCTCGGCCGGGCGTTCGACACCGCCGTCGCGGGCAGCACCCGGCGCTCGCCGGTCGCCTCCTGCCAGTCAGCCGTCGAAGCGACGCGAGGTGACGATCATCAGCAGGAAGCCACCGGCCGTGGCCAGGGCCAGGGGCAGCGAGAGGAGCAGCCACCACCGCAGGACGACGCCCTCGCCCACGACGCCCGTGGCCGACAGGAGCAGACCGAGGGTCGCCGCGGCGAGCGTGATGAGGGAGAACTCGATCGCGACGAACGCGCGGAAGAAGGGGAAGAACCGCAGCAGGCTGCGCGCGGACCGCAGCCCGGCGGAGCGGGAGGCCGCGACCTGGGCGTCCTCGTCCCCCTTCGGCAGGCCGGCGTAGTGGCGGGCGACGTGCACGATGTCGCCGAAGGACTTCTTGAGCAGGACCACGCACGCGGTGAGCGCGCCGATCGTGGTCCACCCGCCGATGGAGCCGGGACCACCGTCGACGTGGACACCGAGCGCGATGGGCAGGGCCGCCTCCGTGACGTAGTGGCCCACCCGGTCGAGGTAGACGCCCATCGGGGATGACGTCCCGCGCCAGCGGGCGACCTCACCGTCCGAGCAGTCGATGAGGATCTGGAACTGCATGAGGAGCGCACAGGCGAGGACCGCCCACCACGAGGGGATCATCAGGACGGCGGCGCCGATGACGCCGACGAGGATCATCAGCCAGGTGACGCCGTTGGCCGAGATCCCCGTCGGCAGGATCAGCCGGGTGAAGTGGAGGGACATCCGCCGCAGGTAGAGCGTGCCCGCCCAGTGCTCGGAGTTGCGTCGGCCGACCACCGACGGCGGCTGCGCCACCGCACGCAGCTCCTCCAGCGAAGGGCGTCCGGCTCGAGGGTCTCGCTCGGTCACGTGTGTCCTGTGGGTCGGGGCATGGCTGGCGTACGCAGATCGTCCCCGAGGCCGACCGCTGCCGCGAACTCCTCGAGAGCCGTGGCGTTGTAGGCGTCGACATCCAGGGCCGTGAAGCCAGGACGCTCGGAGACGAGCCCCATCATGGCACGGGCGACCGACTCGTCATCGCGCGCAACCACCAGGCCGCACCCCGGGGGAACGACCCCCTCGACGGACGAGAACTGCGTGGTCAGCACCGGGGTGGACAGCGCCAGGGCCTCGAGGATGACCATCGGCAGCCCCTCGTGCTCGCTCGTGAGGGCGAAGTAGTCCGCGGCCGCCACGACGGGGAAGGGGTTGGCCACCTGGCCCGTCAGGAAGACCGACCGCTCCAGCCCCAGCTCGACCGTGAGCGCCCGGAGGTCGTCCGCGAGGGGCCCGGACCCCATGATCACCACGGTGACGTCGTGCCCGGCGGCGCGCGTGGCCGCTGCCGCCCGGACGAGGCGCGCCTGGTTCTTCTCGTGGGTCAGGCGGCCCGCCGTCACGAAGGTCACCGTGCCCTCGTCACGCAGAGCGGCCACCACGTCCTCGGCCAGACCGATCTCCTCGAGGGGGACGCGTGCCAGCGAGCGCACCCGCGAGTCGTCGATGACGTTGCGCGCGCTGCGGAAGCTCGCGCCGCCGGCGTACCTGCGCAGCGACCGCCCGTTGACCCGGGAGAGCGGCTCGGACACCGAGACCAGCCGGTCGTAGCGGTCGTAGAGGCTGAACACCTGCTCGAGGTGGTGCGCCCTCGTCCTGCCGTGCTCCGCGGTGCTGGCCACTTCCGCAGCCAGGTCGTTGTGCAGCCAGATCGAGTGGGACCGCACGGGCTCCGGCGCGACCCCCCGCGACATCAGGAGCGCCCAGTAGGGCGAGTACCCACCGAAGTCGATGACGTGGTCGAACTGCGCGGAGCCGAAGCACCGCGTCCACTCCTCCTGCAGGAGGCGGACGAGGGAGGGCATCGGCACCAGCCGGCCGCCGGCACCGAGCCGCTCGAGCAGGCGCCGCGACCACACCACCCGCTTCGGCCCGTTGAGACCTCCCACCCGGGGAAGCAGCCGGATCCGGTCGTCGATCGACTCCGCGAACGCGTGCGGGTCGGCCCTGCGCGCCGGCCCCCAGGCGATGGACACGTCGAGACGGTCCAGGTCGAGGTGCCCGAGGAGCGCGATGAGCGACGACGTCACGCCGTTGCGCTGGAGGGATCCCCCGTGGATGAGCAGCCGCGGGACCCGCTCGCCCTCGTGCATCCGCTCCGACAGGGACGTGCAACGACCCACCGTGGGGGTCCGGCCCCGCCAGACAACGTCCACCAACCGCTCGGTGGCCCGGCCGTCGGCGAAGGGGGCGTACCGCGCCGCCCACTCGTGGCGCACCCCTGCGCGCGCTCCCCCCGCGGCCACGTCCGCGGCCGTGGCCTCCACGGTCTCGCACACGCGCCCCGGCAGCTCCTCGGCCGGCAGGTACAGCGGTCGCGCCGTCGCGTACGCGGACCGGTCGGGCACGTGGAAGGTGATCGGGACGCCGGGGTCGGCGAGCGCGTCGAAGAGGATGCTCGAGTAGTCCGTGACCAGGTGGTCGGTGATCGTGAGCACCTCGTTCGCCGGGACGTCCGCCGGCACCAGCACCCCCCGGAGCGAAGGGAGGTCCCCCGCCTGCGCGTGCACCACCGGGTGCACCTTGACGAGGACCTGCCAGTCGTCGTCGAGCGCCTCCCGCAGGCCGGTGACCAGCCCCACCACGGCATCCGCATCGAGCCGCGGGTCCGCGAAGGCCTCACCCCGCCAGGTCGGCGCCACGAGGACCGTGCGTCGCGTCCCGTCCACCGCCGCACCGCCGGCAGCAAGGCGCTCGCGCACCTCGCGACGACGCGCGTCGGTGACACCCACCTGCACGTCGGTGCGGGGCACGCCGACCTCGAGCACCGTCCCGGGCGCGATCCCGTCCAGGCGGTAGGCCCGCCGGTACATGGTGTCCGTCATGTAGGGCCCCGAGGAGACCAGGTGGTCCGCCGCGAGGAAGTTGCGGATGACATTGGCCGCGCCCAGCGCGCCCCCGGGGATGTCGTAGCCCATCGCCTTCAGCGGCGTGCCGTGCCAGGTGTTGACGTAGGTCTGGCCCGCACGCTTGCCGAACTCCGCGGGGAAGGTCGAGTTGTTGACCAGGAAGGCCGCCGTCGCCAGGTGGCGGAAGTACCCGGGGGTGCGGTGACCGACGACACGGACCCGCGGCTCGTGCAGACCGAGCGAGGCCAGGTGCTCGCGGGCGCGTCGGCGGCGCTCGTCGTCGGCCACGACCCACACGTGGCGCAGGTGCGCGAGGTCCGGGGCGTCGACCAGGTGACGGAAGATCGCGTAGGGGCTGTCGACCAGCCCGGCGCCGAAGGTCGCCTCGTAGAGGACGGTGTCGCTCTCGATCGGTCGGGACCGCCAGTGGGCCACCCATTGCGCCCGGGGAATGCGGCGGGCGCGACGCAGGGTCGCCACCGCCTTCCTCAGCTTCGCCATGTCCACCTTTCGTCCCGGGCCGTCCGGCGGACCAGTCTATGGTCGAAGGGGGCGCCACCCCCTTCGCTCCACCGTGCCGGTGGAACCGGTCGGTATGATCCCCGTCAGGCACCGGGCGAGCCCCGACCGCCCCGTGCACACGGGGTACGACCAACGAGAAGGACCAAGTGTGGCTGACGTCGCCCAGGCAGTCGGGCGGGCCTCCCTTCCCCCTGCGCCGACCGTCGAGGAGGCACGGGAGCTGGCGGACCGTCACGGTCTGCGGGCGCTCAGCGAGCGCCCCCCGCTGCACCGGTACGTCAGCGACCTGTGGCAGCGCCGCTCCTTCCTCTGGACGCTCTCGTCGGCCGAGTCGTACGCGAAGAACGAGGCGAACCACCTCGGTCAGCTCTGGTCGGTGCTCAACCCGGCACTGCTCATCGCGAGCTACTACCTGATCTTCGGCCTGCTGCTGGGGACGCGAGGGGGCATCGAGAACTTCGTCGGGTTCCTCGGCATCGGTGTCGTCATGTTCGCCTTCACCTCCTCGGTCGTCACCCGCGGGGCGAAGGCGATCACCGGCAAGATCAGCCTGGTGCGCACGCTGCACTTCCCCCGGGCCCTGCTGCCGATCTCGGTGACCCTCACCGAGTTCCTGGCCTCGATCCCGGCCTTCGGGCTGCTCTTCGTGCTGATGTTCGCCACCGGGGAGCGACCCGACTGGGAGTGGCTGCTCTTCCCGGTGGCGGTCGCGATGCAGGGTCTGGCACTGGTCGGTTTCGCCTTCATCGCGGCCCGCTTGGTCAACGCCTCGCAGGACATCGCCAACCTCATCCCGGTCGTCGTGCGCCTGCTGCGCTACGTCTCCGGGGTCTTCTTCCCCGTCGTGCACTACGTGCAGGGAGCGCCCGTGGTCGTGCAGGAGGTGCTGACGATGCAACCCTTCGCCCTCATGCTCACCACCGGCCGGCAGTCGCTGCTCAACGGCGAGCCCGTCGTGCTCTCCGACTGGCTCATCATGGCGGCCTGGGCCGTCGGCGCCGCCGGCGTGGGGCTGGTCGTCTTCTGGCAGGCGGAGATGAGGTACGGCCGTGGCTGAGCCCGACCCCACCGTCGACGACGCCTCACCGGAGGCGGCCCCCACCGTCATCGTCAGTCACCTCAGCGTGACCTACCAGGTCCTCGGCGGCGACCGCCGCGGGACCCCCGGCCGACAGGACGAAGGGCGCTCCCTCCGCCGGCTGCTCCGTCCGGGCACGGGCGAACGCACCCGCGAGGTCCGCGCCGTCAAGGACGTCAGCTTCATCGCTCGCCATGGTGAGTCGATCGGGATCATCGGCCGCAACGGCTCGGGCAAGTCCACCCTCCTGCGGGCCGTGACCGGCCTGATCCCACCGGCCAAGGGCAAGGTCTGGGTCGCGGGCGAGCCCTCCCTGCTCGGCGTCAACGCCGTGCTCATCAACAAGCTCAGTGGCGAACGCAACATCTACGTCGGCGGCCAGGCGCTCGGGCTGAGCACCGCCGAGATCGACGAGAAGTTCGACGACATCGTCGAGTTCTCCGGGATCGGCGATGCCGTGCACCTGCCGATGAGCACCTACTCCTCCGGTATGGGTGCGCGGCTGCGGTTCGCGATCTCCACGGCGGCGGCTCCCGACGTGCTGATGATCGACGAGGCCCTCGCCACCGGCGACGCCTCCTTCCGGCAGAAGAGCGCCGAGCGCATCGAGGCGATCAGGGAGGCGGCCGGCACCGTCTTCCTCGTCTCCCACTCCAACTCCAACATCCGCGAGATCTGCGACCGGGTCCTGTGGATGGACCAGGGCCGCCTGATCATGGACGGCCCCACGGAGGACGTCCTGCGCGCCTACGAGGCGACCCTGCCCAAGCAGAAGCCACGCAAGGACGACGCCCCCGACGAGCCGGACGTCCCCGGCACGGTTCGCTGGACGGGCCCCACACGCTTCCAGACCTCCCAGGAGATCAGCCGGGCCACCTGGGCCCCCGGTGTCAGGGAGTGCTTCCTCGTCAGCGTGCAGTCCATGTCCATGGCGCGGATGGTGGCTCCGGTCGCCGCCCAGCTCGGCCGGCCCATGCTCTGGGTGCGCCCGGGCGCCATCCCCGCGGCCACTCGCGACGAGCTCGGCCGCCTCGCCCCCGAGCGCGTCATCGTCGTCGGCGGCGAGGAGCAGGTGAGCTCGCAGACGTACGGCCGCATCGAGGAGCTCGTCAGCGGGACGGTCGAGAGGCTCGGCGAGGACGACCCGCCGCGGACCGCCGCCCGGCTCCTGAGGGCCTTCCCCCCGAGGGACAGCTCCACCGTGTACGTGGCCCACCCGGACAACTCCGGGGGCACGCCCGTGGCCTCGCTGCAGGCGGCCAGGACCGGTCGCGCGGTGGTCGTGTGCGACGCCGGGAGCCCGGGCGACGAGCTCGCCGCCGCGCTCGCGGACGTGCAGCCACGGCGACTGGCCCTGCTCGGCTACGAGGAGGAGTGGCCGACCGACGTCATCGACCGCCTGCGGCAGGCCACCGGTGCGGAGGTCGAGTTCGCCGCGCAGGGAGGCCCGATGGCCAGGGCCGCCGCCCTGTGGGAGGACGTCGAGCCCGGCGGGCGGGTCATCGTCTCGGGCGCCTCCGCGTTCGAGATGCTCACCGTCACGGCCGCCTCCGGGCACACCGGTACCCCGGTGCTGCTCATCACCTCCGGTCGCCTGCCCGACCTCGTACGTGACCACCTGGAGCGGCTCGCGCCCTCGCAGATCGTGCTCTCCGGGTCGATGGAGGCGCTGCCACCCGATCTGCGGCAGTCCCTGGGCGAGCTCGTCTCCCCCGCGCAGGCACCGGCCGACGTCTCCCGAGCGCAGTAGTCGAGGCGTCTCGCGGCGGCAGGAACGGGGCGGCCCTGCACGCGTCGTGGGGGTCCGGGGAGGACACTCCGGTGCCGTGGCCCGATGGGGCACTTCGAGCCGGAACCATGTACCGTGGGACCACGAGAAACCACACAGATCCGGGTCCACTCTGCTCAGTTCCGCATCCCCATCGGGGACGCGGGGTGATCCGAGTCGGCCCGCACTAGCGTATGAGGGGGTCACGCCATGGGGCGCGGCCGAGCGAAGGCGAAGCAGACCAAGGTTGCCCGCGAGCTGAAGTACTACTCGCCGGACACCGACCTGCGAGCGCTGGAGGCGGAACTTCACGGCAAGTCGCACGGACGCACCGAGCGTGCGCACGACGACGAGCACCACGTGGACGACGACGACGAGTCGTGGTCCGACGTGGAGCGGTAGAACCCACCGCCCGGCGGAGTGGCGCTGCCCTCCGTCAGGTCCACGCCTGAGGGCTCAGATCAGCCCCTGACGACGCGCTTCGGCGGCCGCGGCGGCACGCCCGGACACGCCGAGCCGGCCGTACGTGTGCGACAGGTGTGACTTCACGCTCGAGAGGCTCAGGTAGAGCCGCTCGGCCACCTGCCTGTTGCCCAGGCCCGCGTCCACCAGACGCAGCACCTCGACCTCCCGCTGCGACAGCGGCGGGGTCGCTCGAGGGGTGCGCTGGACAAGGGGCCCGGTCACCGGGTGGTCCAGATCGGCGCGCTCGCCGCGTGCGGCTGCACGGATGGCGGCACCGATCTGCAGCGGGGTGCTCGACATGACGAGGCAGCCGCGCGCGCCCGCGGCGATGACGCTCTCGGGGGGCACGCCGTCCTCGGCGAGGCAGACCCAGGCGGGAGCATCGGGTGTCCGCGTGGAGGACAGCACCTCGATGGTGCCGGCGCCGAGCCCCCCGACGAGCACGATGACGTCCACGTGCGGGGTCGCGGCGATCTCGGCGGCCGTCGCAGCCGGCTCGACCATCTCCAGGTCCGGGTCCGCACCGAGCACGGCGACGAGGGCGTCACGACGGTGCTCGTCGGCATCTGCGACGAGGACCCGCGTGGCGGGTGTCAGGCGTACTCCCCGATGACCTGGACGGCTCCGCCGTCCACGCCCTTGGCGCCCTGGACGATCTCGGTCCCGGACTCGATCCCGGCCGTCGCGGCGTCGCTGACCTCGCCCAGGACCCAGGCGTCGATGCCGGCGGCACCGGCACGGGCGATGGCGGCGTCGACATCACCCTGCGGCAGCGCCGCGACGAAGCCGACGCCCATGTTCAGCGTGCGTTCCAGGTCGGGCCGCGGGACGGAGCCGAGCGCGCCGAGGAGCGAGAAGATCGCCGGCGGCGTCCAGGTCGAGCGCTCGACGCGGGCCAGCGTGCCGGTGGGCAGCACCCGTGCGAGGTTGGCGGCCAGGCCGCCACCGGTGACGTGGCTCAGCGCGTGGACGTCGACGTCCGGGGAGCGGACGAGGTCGAGCAGCGCACGCGTGTAGATGCGAGTCGGCTCGAGCAGCTCCTCACCGAGGGTGCGGCCCAGCTCGTCGACGTGCCGGTCGAGCTCCCACCCGGCGGAGGCGATGACCCTCCTGACGAGGGAGTAGCCGTTGGAGTGCAGGCCCGAGGAGGCGAAGGCGAGGACCGCGTCGCCCGCGACCACGCGGTCCGGCCCGAGGACGGCGTCGTGCTCGACGACGCCGGTGGCCGCACCGGCCACGTCGTACTCGTCCGGGTCGAGCAGTCCGGGGTGCTCTGCGGTCTCGCCGCCGACGAGCGCGACACCGGCGAGCTCGCACCCCTTCGCGATGCCCGCGACGATCGCCGCGATGCGCTCGGGGACGACCTTGCCGGTCGCGATGTAGTCGGTCATGAAGAGCGGCTCGGCGCCGCAGACGACGATGTCGTCGACGACCATGCCGACGAGGTCCTGGCCGATCGTGTCGTGCCTGTCCAGCGCCTGCGCGATCGCGACCTTGGTCCCGACCCCGTCGGTGGAGGTGGCGAGCACCGGCCGGCGCATGCCCTGCAGGGCGCTGGCGTCGAACATGCCGGCGAAGCCCCCGAGGCCCCCGAGGACCTCCGGTCGGGTGGCCCTGCGGACCGACTCCTTCATCAGGTCCACGGCCTTGTCACCGGCCTCGACGTCGACACCCGCGGCGGCGTAGGTGATCGGGGACTGCTGGGAGGTCATGGACGAACCGCTTCCGCCGGATTGCCCGAGGGACCGAACTCGAGCTCGAGGAGACCCTTGCCGAGACGGTCCTCGGAGGGCAGCTCCATGGGGTAGACACCGGAGAAGCAGGCCGTGCACAGCTGGTCGGCCGGCTGGGCCGAGGCCGCGACCATCCCCTCCTCGCTGATGTAGCCCAGGGAGTCGGCGCCGAGGGAGGTCGCGATCTCGCTGACCTCGAGCCCGGTGGCGATGAGCTCGGCGCGCGTGGCGAAGTCGATGCCGAAGAAGCACGGCCACTTGATCGGCGGCGAGGAGATGCGCACGTGGATCTCGGCGGCACCCGCCTCGCGCAGCATCCGGACCAGGGCGCGCTGGGTGTTGCCGCGCACGATGGAGTCGTCGACGACGACGAGGCGCTTGCCCTTGATGACGTGCTTGAGGGGGTTGAGCTTCAGACGGATGCCGAGCTGACGGATCGTCTGGCTCGGCTGGATGAAGGTGCGTCCGACGTAGGCGTTCTTCACCAGGCCCTGGCCGAAGGGGATGCCCGACTCCTGCGCGTAGCCGATGGCCGCCGGGGTGCCGGACTCCGGGGTCGGCATGACCAGGTCCGCCTCGACCGGGTGCTCGCGGGCGAGGGTGGCGCCCATCTCGACGCGCGCCTCGTGGACGGTGCGGCCGTTGATCGTCGTGTCGGGGCGCGCGAGGTAGACGTACTCGAAGACGCAGCCCTTGCGGGCCGGCTCGGCGAACTGCCGGGTGCGCAGCCCGTCCTCGTCGATGGCGACCAGCTCACCCGGCTCGACCTCGCGGACGAACGAGGCGCCGACGATGTCGAGCGCGGCGGTCTCGGAGGCGACGACCCAGCCACGCTCGAGGCGGCCGATCACGAGGGGGCGCAGGCCCTGCGGGTCGCGGGCGGCGTAGAGGGTGTTCTCCTCCATGAAGACGAAGCAGAAGGCTCCCCGCAGCTTGGGCAGCAGGCCCATCGCGGCGGTCTCGAGGCCGAGCTCCGGGTCGTGCGCGAGGAGTGCAGTGACCAGGGCCGTGTCCGAGGTGTTGCCGCGGCGCAGCTCACCGTCGGTGATCCGGTGGATCCGGCCGTCGTCGCCGGGGATCTCGTCCCCGCGCTCCTCGACGAGCTGGCGCAGCTCGGCGGAGTTGACGAGGTTGCCGTTGTGGGCGAGGGCGACGGTGCCGGTCGCGTGCCCGCCCAGCGTCGGCTGGGCGTTCTCCCACGTCGACCCGCCGGTCGTCGAGTAGCGGCAGTGCCCGACGGCGATGTGGCCCCGCAGCGTGGACAGGCTCCGCTCGTCGAAGACCTGGGAGACCAGGCCCATGTCCTTGTAGACGAGGATCTGCTGACCGTTCGAGGTCGCGATGCCGGCCGACTCCTGCCCGCGGTGCTGCAGGGCGTAGAGGCCGTAGTAGGTCAGTTTCGCGACGTCCTCACCGGGGGCCCAGACTCCGAAGACGCCGCAGGCGTCCTGGGGGCCCTTCTCCCCGGGGATCAGGTCATGGGACAGCTGTCCGTCTCCGCGTGGCACGAGGTCCAGTCTCCCACAGCCGCCGGGGCGGGCACAGAGCGGTCGTCCGCCTCCCGTCGCCTACTTGCGGTAGGTGAACAGCGCCGCGACGACGGCACCGACGAGACCGCCGAGGCACAGGCCGACCACGCTCATGAACCCCAGGGCCGTGCCCGGGTCGTAGGTGATGTTGTAGCCCTCGTCCGTGGTGGGCCCGAGCAGCGAGACGACGCCGAAGACGATGAAGCCGACGATCGCCCCCGTGACGATGAAGGGAATGGGCTTCGGGTGGCTCGGTCGCTTGCTGCTCACGACTCCATCGTAGGCGGGGCGCCGGACGGGGACCGAGGCGCCGTCATCTCACGCAGCACCGCCTCCGTCCTGCGGACCACGTGCGCCCGGGACGTGGCCGACGCGAGCTGCCGGATGCCGGCGACGGCGGGCGCACCCAACCGCGTCCCGAGGTCCAGGGTCAGGGCCGCGTACCGGTCGACGTCCTCGCCGACCAGCGGCGGCGCCGACTGCCCGACCCCGGTCGCCTCGAGGACGAAGGCCGCCTCCGCCGCCCTGCCGCGCGACGCGAGCAGCTCGGCGCTCAACCGCAGCGTGGTCCACAGCTGCGGCCACGCCCCCTTCGCCGCGAGGTCGGCCAGCAGCCACGATGCGAGGTGGACCGCCTCCTCGGGGGCGCCGTGCCGGGTCGTGGCCGCGAGGAGCGCCACGCGGGCGACCCGACCGACCTGCTCCGCGCCGACCCGGTCGGCCTCCTGCGCGGCCTGCCGCAGGAGCGCCGCCCCCCGGGCCGGGTCCTGCGCCAGCGCGATCTCCCCGGCAGCGAAGTGGGCGAACGCGGACGACGCGTCGGCCACGCAGGCCCCGGCGGCGAGCGCGACCTCCAGGTGGTCACGGGCGGCGACCATGTCCCCGTGGTAGCAGGCACTCAGCGCGAGCGAGGAGCTGGCCTCCACGAGCAGTCCCGGCGCCCGGGCCATGCGCGAGAACCAGTGGACGGTCCCCACCTCGTCACCGCCGTACATGGCGGCGACCGCGAGGGCGAGGTCCGCGAGCGCCGGTTCGTCACCGTCGGCCATCGCCACCGCCGCCTGCGCCAGACGGCGCGCGCCGGCCAGGTCCCCGCGCTCGACCACGAAGAAGGCCCCGGCCGCGACCCCTGCGGCCAGCCGGGGGTGCGGGCTCGCCGCCCCTCGCTCGGCGGCCTCGATGAAGAGGTCGCTCAGCTCCACCCCGGGTGTCCAGTGCATGCACGACGCCACGTCGGCCGCGATCGATGCGGCCAGGTCGATGCGTCCTGCGTCCAGTGCCCAGCGGACGGCGGACACCATCTCCGGGGCGGCTGCCCGCAGCCGCCCGTCGATCTCCGCTCCGTCGACGTGCAGCCAGTCCCGGGCGACGCCGGAGGCGACGTCGGCGACCCGGCCCGCATGGGCCACCCGGACCGCGTCCGGGTCACGCAGCCGCTCCGTGGCGAAGGCCCGCACGATCATGAGCAGGCGGTAGCGGATCCCCCTCCCGCGGTCGTGACAGGAGACGAGCGAGGACTCGACCAGCTCCGCGAGGTCCGCCCCCACGTCACGGTGCTCGCCCGGCAGCCGCGCCACGAGTCCCCGGACCTCCTCGGTGGTGAAGTCCCCGACGAAGACCGACAGCCGGGAGAGCAGTGCCTGCTGCTCGGGCGTCAGCAGCCGGTACGACCAGGCGACGACGTCCTCGAGCCCGTCGACCGGGTCGCGGGCGAAGCCCTCGACGGAGCCCAGCACCTCGTCGAGGCCACGGGTGGCCACGCGTGCGGCGGCCAGCTCCAGGGCGAGGGGCAACCCGTCGAGCCGTCGGCACAGCTCCTCCGCCTCCGTGGCGTTGTCCGGGGTGAGCGCGAAGGTCGGCGCCAGCCGCCGCACCCGGTGGGTGAGGAGACGGACCGATGCCGTCAGGCCCGACCCGCGCACGTCGGCCGCGGGGACCGCCAGTGGCGCCAGGGGCACCACCTGCTCGTGGTCCACCCCGAGACGTCGGCGGCTCGTGGCCAGCACGCGCACATCCGGGCACCGGGTGACCAATCGCCGCGCCAGCACCGCGACCTCGTCGACCACGTGCTCGCAGTTGTCGATCACGAGCAGACCGCCACGCGGCTCGAGCCGGTCGACGACGGCGCCCGCGGCCCCGGAGACCCCGTCGGGACGCAGCCCCAGCGAGGTCGCGACGGCGAGCGCGACGCCGCCGGGGGTGACGGACGCCAGCTCGGCGACGCGCGCTGGCAGCGCGAGCCGGTCGTGGAGCAGGGGCAGCGCCTCGGCCGCCAGACGGGACTTGCCGACACCACCGGGACCGGTGACGACGGTGAGCCGGTTGCGCACGACGGCGGCCACGAGGTCGGCCAGCTCGTCCTCACGGCCGATGAAGGCCGCGGACGTGTCCAGCCACACCGGCGGTCGCGAGGGCGGGGCATCGGGCAGGTCGTGGCCGAGGACCTGCTGCTCCAGCCGGCGCAGCGTGGGGGCCGGGTCCAGCCCGAGCTCGTCCGCGAGCCGGGCGCGGTACCGACGGCACTCGGCGAGGGCGTCCGCCGCACGGCCGTCGCGGTAGAGCGCGGTCACGAGCGTCTCGATGGCCCGCTCGCGGAAGGGCTCCTCGGCGAGGAGCGCCTCGGTCAGCCCGACCGCGGTGACGGGATCACCGGCGTCGACGGCCAGGGCCGCGAGCCGCTCGGTCGCGTCGGCCCGCAGGCCCTCCAAGCGCATCGCCTCCACCATGACGAAGGGGGCCTCCCGCACCTCCGCGTAGGCCGGCCCCCGCCACAGTGCCAGTGCCTCCTCGAGCAGGTGGGCGGCCCCCTTCGGCCCGGCCTGCTCCGCCCCGGCCAACCGGGCCTCGAACTCACCGGCATCGACCCCCTCCGCCGGCACGTCCAGCACGTACCCGGCCGGACCGGCACCGGCGATCGCATCACCCACGACGGTGCGCAGCCGGGAGATGACGGTGTGCAGCGCGGCGACCGGGTCGTGGGGCAGGTCCTCACCCCAAGCGGCCTCGATGAGCGAGTCCACCGGCACGGGACGGCCGCGGTGGACGGCCAGGCACGCGAGCACCCTGCGTCGACGCCCCGGTGGCACCGCCACCGTCCGTCCGTCGACGCTCACCCCCAGCGGCCCCAGCACGCCGATGTGCACCTTCGGCACCCTCCCACTCTGCCCGATCGCGCCGTGAAAGTCCCGTGAAAGGACCTCCGCGGACGATGGGCGGCACGGACCGAGGAGGACGCCATGACCGGAACGATCGACACGCCGATGGACCCGACGACACTCGACATGGACAGGGTGGGTGAGTTCGCCCAGCAGGTGGGCGGGATGCTGGCCGGCGGGGCGACCGCCGCGATGATGGTGGTCGGTGACCGGGTCGGGCTCTACGCAGCCATGGCCGATGGCCGGGCGACGACGTCGGGCGAGCTGGCCGAGCGCACCGGGCTGTCGGAGCGGTACGTACGTGAATGGCTCGCGCAGCAGGCCGCGGTCGGTTTCGTCGTGTACTCGGCGGAGGGCGAGACCTTCACCCTCCCGCCGGAGCATGCCGCCGTCCTGGCCACGGACGACTCCCCGGCGAGCATGATCGGAGCCGCCGGGCTCATCACGGGCATGCACCGCCGGACGGAGCAGGTGGGTGACGCCTTCCGCACCGGGAGGGGCATCCCCTGGGGCGAGCAGGATACGGCGACCTTCGAGTCGACGGAGCGCTTCTTCCGGGTGGGCTACCGGGCCAACCTCGTCGACCAGTGGGTCCCGGCCCTGACCGGGGTGGAGGAGAAGCTGCGAGCGGGTGCCACCCTCGTCGACGTCGGGTGCGGCCACGGGGCGCCGCTGCTGGTGCTCGCCGAGGCATTTCCCCGGTCCCGGTTCATCGGGTACGACGTGCACGCGGGGTCGGTGGAGGTCGCCCGGCAGCGAGCGGCCGAGGCCGGTCTGGCCGACCGGACGCGCTTCGAGGTCAGCGACTGCCACGGGTACCGGGACGAGGGGGTCGACGTCATCGCCTTCTTCGACGCCTTCCACGACCTCGGCGACCCCGTCGGCGCGGCAGCGCACGCCCGCCGGGCGCTGGCCGCGGACGGCACCCTCGTGCTCGTGGAGCCGCGCGCCGGTGACGACCTCGCCACGACCCTGGCCACCGTGCCGCTGGCGCCGATCAGCTTCGCGGCCTCGACCTTCATGTGCACGCCCAACTCCCTCTCCCAGCCCGTCGGGCTGGCCCTGGGTGCCGGGGCGGGCGCGCGCAGGTTGCGCGAGGTGCTGCAGCAGGCCGGCTTCGGCTCGGTCCGGGTGGCCGCCGAGAGCGACGTCAACCTCGTCATGGAGGCCTCACCGACCCCCTGACCGACGCTGCACACACACCTTGGCCGTCGGCCACCGCGCCTGACGTCGTAGGTTGACCGCATGGACCAGCGCCCGCACGCCGACGTCCCCGGGATGACGCTCCCGTCCCCGCGGACCCCCGACCCCACCACCGGGCCCCGCCTGCGCTGGGGCCTGCTCGGCGCGGGCTGGATCGCCTCGCAGATGGCCTTCTCCCTCAGCGGCACCACGCAGGAGGTCGTCGCCGTCGGTTCCCGCGACGGGGAGCGGGCGCGGGCCTTCGTCGCCGAGCACGCCCCCGGCGCCCGCGCCCACGCGGACTACCCCTCGCTCGTCGCCGACCCGGACGTCGACGTCGTCTACGTCGCCAGCCCGCACAGCGAGCACCTCGAGCACGCACTGCTGGCGATCGCGGCCGGCAAGCACGTCCTCGTCGAGAAGCCGATGGCACCCACCGCCGACGAGGCCCGGCAGATCGTCGCGGCCGCCCGCGAGGCGGGTGTCTTCTGCATGGAGGCGATGTGGACGCGCTTCCTGCCGCACGTCGACGTGCTGCGGCAGGTGCTCGATCTCGGGCTGCTCGGTGAGGTGAGCACGGTGCTCGCCGACCACGGCATCCGGCTGTGGCCGGACGGTCCCCGGCGCCTCTCCGACCCGGCCCTCGCGGGAGGGGCCATGCTCGACCTGGGCATCTACCCGCTGTCCTTCGCCTCGCTCACCCTCGGCGGGCTCGAGCGAACCACGGGGCTGGGTGACGTGACCGACCTCGGCGTCGACCGGCGCTTCGCCTTCGTGGCCCAGGGGCCGAGCGGCGCGGTCGCCTCCCTCTCGACCGACATGTCCGCGAGCACCCCGACGACGGCCTCGGTCAACGGCACGTGGGCCCGCCTCGAGCTGGAGACGAAGTTCTACATGCCGACGACGATGCGCCTCGTCGGCGCCGACGGGGTCGTGCTCGACACGATGACCGGCGACCCGATCGAGCAGCACCGCGGGCTGCGCCACGAGGCGGTCGAGGTGGCGCTGCGCGTGGCCGCCGGCGAGACCGAGTCACCGGTCATGCCGCTCGACGAGACCGTGACGATCCTGGCGGTCATGGACGAGCTGCTCGGCTCCCTTCGGCGGTGAGCGGCAGGTAGCCGGAGAGGTCGGTGCGCTGACCGCTGACCCGGACGCTCCCTTCGTCGACCGCCTCGGACCACGTGCGGTCACCGACCGCGAGCGCCAGCCACGTCTGCGGGTCGGTCTCGACGACAGCCGGTGGGGTCCCGCGGGTGTGCACCGGGCCCTCCACGCACTGCGTCGCGGCGAAGGGGGGCACCCGCACCTCGACGCTGCGGCCGGGGGCGCGCTGGGCGAGCTCCTCCATCGTGTAGCGCACGGCGGTCGCGAGGGTGGCCCGCTCCACGGCGGTCGGCTCCTGCGCCCCGGCCCACGCGCGCAGTGCGGTCCGACCGGTGTCCACGGGGATCCGCCGTCGTGCAGCCATGGCCCCAGTCTCCCACCGCCGATCATTCATCTCCCCGCAAGCCCCCGGACGCCCTTCGTCCTGCGAGAGCCACCCGGATGCGGCACAGTCCTTCGCGTGCGCCGCTCGCGGGCGCACCACGCCACTGCTCTCGGGAGGACACCCATGCCCATCACGTCACGGGGTGCGTCGCTGCTCGCCGGTGCGAGCGCGACCATCGCGCTCGTCGCCACCGGCGGCGCCGCCCACGCCGCGGACCCGGTCGACCCGGGCGGGATCGACCCGGCCCTCACGGCCATCAACCTGCTCAACATCAACGACTTCCACGGCCGCATCGACGGCAACGGCACCGGCGCCCTCGGCAAGAACGTCGCCTGCACCATCGAGTCGGCCAAGTCCTCGCTCGGTGAGGAGAGCACGATGCTGCTGTCCTCGGGCGACAACATCGGGGCCTCCCCCTTCGTCTCCTCCTCGCAGCAGGACACCCCGACGATCGAGTTCCTCGACGCGCTCGACCTGCGGGCGAGCGCCGTCGGCAACCACGAGTTCGACGGCGGCTTCGCCGACCTGACGGGACGGGTGGCCGACACGGCCGACTTCGACCACCTCGGCGCGAACGTCTACGCGGCCGGCACGACCACCCCGGCGCTGGACGAGTACTCGATCCAGAGCATCAACGGGCTCGACGTCGCCGTCATCGGCGCCGTCACCGAGGAGACGTCCTCGCTCGTCTCGCCGGCCGGCATCACCGAGATCGAGTTCGGCGACCCGGTCGCGGCCGTCAACCGGGTCGCCGCGCAGCTGAGCGACGGCGACGCCGCCAATGGCGAGGCCGATGTCCTCCTCGCCGAGTACCACGAGGGCGCCACCGCCGGCACGACCCTCGAGGAGCAGGTGGCGGCCGGCGGTGCCTTCGCGGACATCGTGACCAACACCTCCGGAGAGGTCGACGCGATCTTCACCGGCCACACCCACCAGGAGTACGCGTGGGACGGCGCCGACCCCGACGGCGGCACCCGCCCGGTCATCCAGTCCGGCTCCTACGGCGACCCCGTCGGCCAGGTCCAGCTGGGCTTCGACCCCGCCACCGGCGAGGTGACCGAGTACTCCGCGACCAACCTGCCCACCCTCGAGTCCTTCGACGCCTGCGCCGGTGACCCCGAGTTCGACGCGGCCGCGAGCATCGTCGACGCCGCCGTCGCCGACGCCGAGGTGATCGGCCGGGAGGTCATCGGCACGGTCTCCGACGACATCACGACCGCCGTCCCCGTCGACGACGACCGCGACGACCGGATGCGCGAGTCGACGCTGGGCAACCTCACCGCCGACATCTGGCTGGACGCGATGAACCAGGAGGGCCGCCCCGGGGCCGACATCGGCATCATGAACCCCGGCGGCCTGCGCGACGAGCTCTACTACGCACCAACCCGCGAGGAGGCCCCCGGTGAGGTGACCTTCGCCGAGGCCGCTGCGATCAACCCCTTCGCCAACACCCTGATGACCGTCGACCTCACCGGTGAGCAGTTCGTCCGGGTGCTCGAGCAGCAGTGGCAGCCGGCCGACGCGTCGCGCCCCTTCCTCAAGCTGGGCGTCTCGGAGAACGTCTCCTACACCTGGGACCCGGACGCCGCCGAGGGCGAGCGCATCACCTCCGTGACGGTCGACGGGGCGCCGATCGACCCGGCAGGGACGTACACCGTCACCTCCGGCTCCTTCCTCCTCAGCGGTGGCGACAACTTCACCGTCCTCGCGGAGGGGAGCAACCTCACCGACAGCGGCCTCATCGACACCGATGCCTTCGTCGACCACTTCGAGTCGCGCGAGGTCGTCGCGCCGGACTTCGCCAAGCGCGCGGTCGCGGTCGACGACCAGCCGCGCGAGCTCGTCGCCGGTGAGGAGGTCTCCTTCACCGCCTCCGGCTTCGACCTGACCTCGGTCGACGCACCGACCAGCACCGAGGTGGAGGTCCTCGCCGGGGAGACGTCCGTCGGGACCTTCCCGATCACCACCGGGCTGATCGAGGGGCTGCCGACGCGCAACGGCACCGCCGAGATCACCTTCACCGTGCCCGAGCTCGTCGGGGACGCGACGGTGACGCTCATGGCCTCGCCGAGCGGGACGACGGCGACCTTCCCCGTGACGGTGGCCGCTGCCGGGACCGAGCGCCCCGGCAAGGGCAACGCCGCCGAGCGCCCCGGCAAGGGCAACCGCCTCGGTGACCGCCCCGGCGAGGGCCGGGACGGTGACCGTCCCGGCAAGGGCAACGACACCGAGGTCCGGCCCGGCCAGGGCAACAACAGGTAGCACCCCGGCGAAGGGGGTCACGCACCAGATCGGGTGCGTGACCCCCTTCGTCCTGTCCGCCTGGGCAGGTGAGGGAGGATCAGCGGGTGGCTGGGATCGAGTTCGTGCCGGACGAGCACGGCGGGGTGACGGTGATGCGCGACGGGCACCCGCAGAGCCACGTCGACGTCGCCGACCCCGAGCACCTCGTCTTCGAGTACGTGCAGCACATGGCTGCCGCGATCGACGCGACCTTCCCCGGCCCCGACCCGATCGGGGTCACCCACGTCGGTGGGGCCGGCCTGAGCCTCCCGCGGTGGGTGCACGCCACGCGGCCCGGCTCCCCGCAGATCGTGCTCGAGCCGGACGAACGGCTCACCGCCGCCGTGCGCGAGGAGCTGCCGCTGCCGCGCGGGCACCGCATCCGGGTGCGCCCCCAGCTCGGACGCGCGGGGGTGGCCGCCCTCAAGGACGCGTCCGCGCACGTGGTGCTCGTGGACGCCTTCGACGAAGGGAGGGTCCCGCCCGACCTGCAGACGGTCGAGTTCTTCGCCGAGGTCGCCCGCGTCCTGAGGCCGGAGGGCCTGGTGGCGATGAACTGCCCGGACGAGCCGGGATGGCGGCACGTCAAGGACGTCGTCGCCGGTCTGCTGGCGGTCTTCGGTCCCTCGGGTCAGGTGGCGCTCGTCGCGATGCGCGACGTGATGAAGGGGCGGCGCTACGGCAACACCGTCCTGCTCGCCTCGCCCCGGCCGATCGACGCCGACGAGCTGCGCCGGCAGGTGGGCCGGTGGCCCTTCCCCTCCGGTGTGCTCTCCGGGCCGGCGCTGACCCGACGCACCAACGGCGGCACGCCGATCACGGACGGCGACTCCCGCCCTTCGCCGGTCGCTCCCGACCCGGGGGTCTGGCGGGCCCGCTGACCCGGCCGGGACGGGGCCCGGCCCCATGGGCCCCGATGGAGATCGAGTTGTGACCTGACCCACACGAGCCGCTGATAAGGTCACGCCTGCCCCTGCTCTCCCGGCGGGCGACACGCACTTCAGGGGTGATGCGCGGGGCGAGCCGCGACGGTCGACCGACCGGGACGACCTCGCCCCTCGACCATCTCGTCGAACCATATGCTGCACCCACGCTTGCGATCCATTGACCCATGAAAGGCGGCTCCCATGCGAGCACGACTTCCCCTCGCTCTCCTCGCAGCCTCCACGCTGGCCCTGACGGCCTGCGGCGGAAGCAGCGACGACTCCGGCGGTGGCGGCGACGATGCCGGCCTCGGCCTCATCCAGTCCGGGACCCTCACGGTGTGCTCCGACATCCCCTACCCGCCCTTCGAGTTCGAGAAGGACGGCGAGTACACCGGCTTCGACATGGACCTGATGACGGAGATCGCCTCGGGGCTCGACCTCGAGCTGGAGATCAAGGACGTCGGCTTCGAGGGCCTGCAGAGCGGGTCCGCGCTGGCGGCCGGTACCTGCGACATCGGCGCGAGCGCCATGACGATCACCGAGGAGCGGGAGAAGAACCTCGACTTCTCCGAGCCGTACTACGACTCGCTCCAGTCGCTGCTCGTGCCCAAGGACTCGGACATCAAGTCCATCGAGGACCTGGCCGGCAAGACCGTCGGTGTCCAGCAGGGCACCACCGGCCAGAAGTACGCCCAGGACAACGTCCCCGAGGACACCGAGACCAAGGCCTACCCGAGCGACGCCGAGCTCTTCCCGGCACTTCAGTCCGGTGGCGTCGACGCCGTCCTGCAGGACCTCCCGGTGAACATCCTGCACACCGACGAGGGCGCCTTCACCATCGTCGAGGAGTACGACACCGACGAGCAGTACGGCTTCGCCGTCAAGGAGGAGGGCAGCGAGGAGCTGCTCACGGCGGTCGACAAGGAGCTGGCCTCGCTGCGCGACAGCGGCAAGTACCAGGAGATCTACGACACGTACTTCACCGAGAAGTGATCCACCTGTGGCCCGGGTCCCGCACCCGGGCCACAGCCCTCGGTAGGTAACCACCGGAAGGTCAACACGTGAAACCCTCCACCCGCAGACGCCTGTTCCGCGGAACCCTCTACGCCCTCTTCGTGGTGGCGGTCGTCCTCGTCCTCCTCGTGGCCGACTGGGAAGCAGCCCGCAACAGCTTCCTCGACGCGGGCTCGGCGCAGGCCTCCTGGCCGGTGATCGTGACCACCGCGGCCAAGAACACCGTCCTCTACACCTTCATCGCCTTCCTCGGCGGACTGGCGCTCGGCCTCGTCCTCGCCCTGATGAAGCTCTCGCCGGTCGCGCCCTACCGCTGGGTGTCGACGGCCTACATCGAGCTCTTCCGCGGGCTGCCGGCCCTGCTGGTGATCTTCGGCTTCGCCTTCGCCGTCCCGGTCGCCTTCAACTGGCGGCCCCCGGGCGGCAGCGTCGGTGCCGGTCTGCTGGCCCTGATCATCGTCTCCGCCGCCTACATCGCCGAAACCATCCGCGCGGGCATCCAGGCCGTCCCGAAGGGGCAGGTCGAGGCCGCGAAGTCGCTGGGCATGAGCCCCACCTGGACGATGGTCTCGGTCGTGCTGCCGCAGGCCTTCCGGATCATCACGCCACCGCTGACCAACGAGCTGGTGATCATCATCAAGGACACCTCGCTGCTCTTCATGGCCGGCATGGCACTCGGGGACCGCGAGCTGACGACCTTCGCCCGCGACATGGTCTCGCAGACCGCCAGTGCGACCCCGCTGCTCATGGCGGCCGCGGGCTACCTGGTCATCACGCTGCCGCTGACCCAGCTGGTGGCGTACATGGAACGACGTCAGAAGATGGGACAGTGAGCCCGGTGAGCGCGAACCCACGTCCGGGCGGAACCCCGGCCATCGCCGTGCGGGACCTGCACAAGTCCTTCGGCAAGAACGAGGTCCTCAAGGGCATCGACTTCCACGTCGACCAGGGTGAGGTCGTCTGCGTGATCGGCCCCTCCGGGTCGGGCAAGTCCACGCTGCTGCGCTGCGTCAACCGACTCGAGGAACCCACGAGCGGGACGATCCTCGTCGAGGGCGTCGACATCACCGACCCGGAGACCAACCTCGAGCAGGTCCGCACGCGGATCGGCATCGTCTTCCAGCAGTTCAACCTCTTCCCGCACCTGAACGTCCTGCGCAACCTCACCCTCGCCCAGAAGCGGGTCAAGGGACGCAAGACGGCCGAGGCGGAGGAAGTGGCGCGCCGCAACCTCGAGAAGGTCGGGATGGCCGGCCGGGAGAGCGCCTACCCGAACCAGCTCTCCGGGGGTCAGCAGCAGCGCATCGCCATCGCGCGGGCCCTGTCCATGGACCCGGACATGATGCTCTTCGACGAGCCGACCAGCGCACTGGACCCCGAGCTCGTCGGTGACGTCCTCGAGGTCATGCGCACGCTGGCCAACGAGGGCATGACGATGATGGTCGTCACCCACGAGATGGGCTTCGCCCGTGAGGTCGGTGACCGCCTCGTCTTCATGGACGATGGCGTCGTCGTCGAGCAGGGCGACCCCCGGGAGATCCTGTCCAACCCGCAGGAGTCGCGCACACAGGACTTCCTGTCCAAGGTGCTCTGAACGGAGACCCGGCCCCGCCCCCTTCGCAACTGCTTAGGCTCCTGCGTCGCCGGTGCGCAACTGCTTAGGCTCCTGCGAAGTGCGGGGGTGTCAGGTGTGGGTCAGGCGCGCGATGACCGAGGGGAGGTCCGCCATGTCGTCGATGATCGCGTCCGAGTCGTCCAGCCAGTGATGGGGGGTGATGTCGCTGAAGTAACCCACGACCGTCATCCCGGCCGCGCGCGCGGCCTCCACACCGGCCCTGCTGTCCTCGACGACGACGCACCGCTCGGGCGCGAAGCCCATCGACTCGGCGGCGGCGAGGAAGACGTCCGGGGCCGGCTTGCCGTGCTCGACCTGCTCGGCACTGAAGCGGGCCTCCTCGGGGAAGAGGTCGACCAGTCCGGCGGTGGTCAGCTTGCTGCCGATGGCCCGCCGGATCGACCCCGAGGCGACGCACACCGCGTGCCCGACGTCCTGGACGGCGACGACGGCCTCCCGCGCACCCTCGATCGGCTCGAGCCGCTCGTGGCTGCGCGCGAACTCCGCGCGCCACCGCCTCTCCCACTCGGGGTCCGGGACCGCTCCGGTCATCTCGGCCATCGTGACCCGGTTGTCGGCGTAGGCCTTGCCGACGAAGGCCTGCACGGCATCGTCCTCGGTGAAGTCGACGCCGGCGTCGATCATCATCGCGGTCCACGTCTGGATGTTGAGCCGCTCGCTGTCGACGAGCACGCCGTCGCAGTCGAAGACGACCAGCCAGCCCGAACCCACCGCGCTCACCCGAAGTACCGGCCCATCGTCCCCGTGTGCGCCATGCGCATCTCGTCGAACGGCAGGGAGAGGACGTCCTGGACCCGCAGGTCGGTGCCATCGGTGACACCGAGCCGGGCCATCGGCACGCCGTGCGTCTCGGCCACGGCGACGAGGTCGGCCAGGTCGCTCTCGGAGGAGACCGTGACCAGCGCACGAGCCGTGGACTCGGAGTACATGGCGGTGAAGGCATCGATGCCGTCCCGCTCGAGGACCGGTGCCAGGTCGACCGCGGCGCCGGTGCCGCCCTGGAGCACGGACTCCGCGAGCGCGATGGCCAGACCGCCGTCGGACAGGTCGTGCGAGCTGGTGAGCAGTCCGCGCCGGACGGCCTCGACGAAGAACTCCGCGAGGGCCTTCTCCGCGGCCAGGTCGACCTTGGGGGGTCGCCCGCCGATGTGGCCGTGGATCGCGTTGGCCCACTCGCCGCCGTCGAGCTCCTCCCGGGTCTCGCCGAGGAGGAGGACGATCTCGCCCGCCGCCGTGAAGCCGGACCCCACCGCGGTGGCGACGTCGTCGAGGACGCCGAGGACGCCGACGACGGGCGTCGGGTGGATGGCGGTCTCGCCGGTCTGGTTGTAGAACGAGACGTTGCCGCCGGTGACCGGGATCCCCAGCTCGCTGCAGGCGTCGAAGAGACCGGCCACGGACTGCTCGAACTGCCACATCACGCCCGGGTCCTCGGGCGAGCCGAAGTTGAGGCAGTCGGTGACGGCCAGCGGCAGCGCCCCGGCGACGGCGACATTGCGGTAGGACTCGGCCAGCGCCAGCTGCGCACCGGCGTAGGGGTCGAGCCGGCCGAAGCGGCCGTTGCAGTCCGTGGAGACGGCGACGCCGAGACCGGACTCCTCGTCGATGCGCACGATGCCGGAGTCGTGGGGCATGGCCTGCTTGGTGTTGCCCAGGACGTAGCGGTCGTACTGGTCGGTGATCCAGGACTTGTCGCACAGGTTGGGCGAGGCGAGCAGGTCGAGCAGCGTCCGACCGTGGTCGTCCGGGCGCGGGAGGGCGGAGCTGGAGTCCGCCCGGACCGCGTCGATCCAGTCGGGCCGGGCGATCGGGCGGTGGTAGACCGGGCCCTCGTGGGCGACGGTGCCCGGCTCGACGTCGACGACGGTCTCGCCGTGCCAGGTGATGACGAGGCGGTCGCCGTCGGTGACCTCGCCGAGGACGGCGGCCTCGACGTCCCAGCGGCCGGTGATCCGCAGGAAGTCGTCGAGCTTGTCGGGGGCGACGATCGCCATCATCCGCTCCTGCGACTCCGACATGAGGATCTCCTCGGGGGAGAGCGTGGAGTCGCGCAGCGGGACGCGGTCGAGCTCGACGTGCATGCCGCCGTCACCGGCGGACGCGAGCTCGGAGGTGGCGCACGAGAGGCCGCCACCACCGAGGTCCTGGATGCCCTCGACGACGCCCGCGGCGTAGAGGTCGAGGCAGCACTCGATGAGGACCTTCTCGGCGAAGGGGTCGCCGACCTGGACGGCCGGGCGCTTGGTAGGCCCGCCCTCGTCGAAGGACTCGGAGGCGAGGACGGAGACGCCGCCGATGCCGTCGCCGCCGGTCTTGGCACCGAAGAGGATGACCTTGTTGCCGGTGCCCGACGCGTTGGCCAGGTGCAGGTCCTCGTGACGCAGCCGTCCTACGCACAGGGCGTTGACGAGCGGGTTGCCCTGGTAGCAGTCGTCGAAGACGGCCTCGCCACCGATGTTGGGCAGACCGAGGGAGTTGCCGTAGCCACCGACGCCCTTGACGACGCCGGGCAGGACGCGGGCGGTGTCCGGGTGGTCGATCGCACCGAAGCGAAGGGGGTCCATCACCGCGACCGGGCGGGCGCCCATCGCCATGATGTCGCGGACGATGCCGCCGATGCCGGTGGCCGCGCCCTGGTAGGGCTCGATGTAGCTCGGGTGGTTGTGCGACTCGACCTTGAAGGTCACCGCCCAGCCCTGCCCGATGTCGATGACGCCGGCGTTCTCGCCGATGCCCGCGAGCGTCTTGCCCAGCGGGGTCTCCGCCGGCAGGTCACCGAAGCGCCGCAGGTGGACCTTGGAGGACTTGTAGCTGCAGTGCTCGGACCACATGACCGAGTACATCGCCAGCTCCGCGCTGGTGGGGCGCCGGTCGAGGATGTCGCGGATGCGCTCGTACTCGTCCTGCTTCAGGCCGAGCTCGGCCCACGGCTGGGCGGTGTCCGGGGTCGTGCCGGCCTTGTCGACGGTGTCGAGGGCGCTCACGGACTGCTGGCTCATGTCGGTCTCGCTCACGCGGACACCACCTGCTCGAGGACGGACGTGAAGACGGTGCGGCCGTCGAGTCCCGGGCCAAAGCCCTCCTCGACGGCGTGCTCGGGGTGCGGCATGAGGCCGACCACGTTGCCGCGCTCGTTGCTGATGCCGGCGATGTCACGTGAGGAGCCGTTGGGGTTGACGCCGACGTAGCGGAAGGCGACCTGCCCCTCCCCCTCGAGGCGGTCGAGGGTCTCCCTGTCGGCGACGAACTGGCCGTCCTGGTTCTTCAGGACCACGGTGATCTCCTGGTCGGCCTCGAAACCGGTCGTCCACGCCGTCGCGGCGTTCTCGACGCGCAGGACCTGGTCCCGGCAGAGGAACCTGCGGTGGTCGTTCTGGATCATCGATCCCGGCAGGAGGTGGCACTCGGTGAGGATCTGGAAGCCGTTGCAGATCCCGAGGACCGGCAGACCCCCCTTCGCTGCCGTGATGACCTCGCCCATGACCGGGGCGAAGCGGGCGATGGCACCGGCGCGCAGGTAGTCCCCGTAGGAGAACCCGCCCGGGATGACGACCGCGTCGACCGAGTGGAGGTCCGCGTCGCCGTGCCAGAGGGCGAGCGGCTCGCCGCCGGCGATGCGCACGGCGCGGCGGGCGTCGGCGTCGTCGAGGCTGCCGGGGAAGGTGATGACGCCGATCTTCACGCGCCCGCCCCGGTGATCGGAGCCTGCTCGGGCTCGTCCGTCGTCAGCTCGTGGACGTTGACGACGTCCTCGATGACCGGGTTGGACAGGAGTGTCTCGGCGGCCTCGCGGGCGCTGGCAAGGTGCGTCTCGGTGACCTCGCCGTCGACGGAGAGCACGAAGCGCTTCCCCTGCCGCACGTCGGTGAACTGGTCCAGCCCCAGGCGCGGCAGCGCACCGCGCACGGCCTGGCCCTGGGGATCGAGGATCTCGGGCTTGAGCATGACGTCGACGACGATGCGTCCCACGGGGCGTCTCCTGGGTGCGAAGGGGGGTGCGTCCGCCGAAGAGTCTAGTTGGCCCGACCCCGGCTCACCCCTGCGGTTCGATCCTCGGCAGGATGGGGCCATGAGCAGCCGCTACACCGACCTCGTCCGACTCCTGCTCCGGCACGCCCGCAGCGACCTGCTGGCCGGGGCGCAGGTGGACGGCCTCACCGAGGGCGACGACCTGCCCGAGGGCTCCGACGCACGGGCGCAGGCCTTCGCCAACGACCTCGAGAAGATGGGCCCGACATACATCAAGATGGGCCAGCTGCTCTCGACGCGCTTCGACCTGCTGCCTCCGTCGTACACCGACGCGCTCACCCGACTGCAGGACACGGTCGAGCCCTTCCCCTTCGACGAGGTCCGCGAGATCGTCGAGGGAGAGCTCGGGACGCGGATCAAGGACGCCTTCGCCTTCTTCGACGAGGAGCCGCTCGCGGCGGCCTCGCTCGGGCAGGTGCACCGGGCGACGACCCGCTCGGGCCGCGACGTCGTCGTCAAGGTGCAGCGCCCGGACGTGCGGGCGACGATCCGCGGCGACATGGACGTGCTGGACAAGGTCACCGGTCTCGTCGACAAGCACACCAGCGTCGGCAGCTCCTACGGCCTCAACCAGCTGCTCCACCAGTTCCGGCGCTCGCTCGTCGACGAGCTCGACTACCGCCGGGAGGCACGCAACCTGCTGCGGTTCATCGAGCTGACCGGTGAGCACGACCGGCTGGTCGTGCCCGAGCCCCTGCTGCAGCTGACGACGACGCGGGTGCTGACGATGGAGCACATCGAGGGCCGCAAGGTGACCGATCTGGGACCGCTGGCACTCATCGACCTCGACGCCCGGCCGCTCGTGGAGCAGCTCTTCCACTGCTACCTGCAGATGATCCTCGACGACGGCGTGCTGCACGCCGACCCCCACCCCGGCAACCTGCTGGTCACCGAGGACGGGCGGCTCGCGCTGCTCGACCTGGGGATGATCGCGACCGTGCCGCAACGCGTGCAGACGCACGTGACCAAGCTGCTGCTCGCGATCAACGACGGGGACGGGGAGGAGGCCGCCGCCGTCCTGGGCGACATGGGGCACGCGCTCGACGACTACGACGCGGCCGGCTTCCGCGACGACGTCGCCCACCTGGTCAGCGAGGCCATGGCCAGCGGCCCCGACCTCGAGGCCGGTCGGCTGCTCGTCGAGCTCTCCCGCCTCTCCGGGACCCACGGGCTGCGCCCGCCGGCCGAGATGGCGATGATCGGCAAGGCCCTGCTCAACCTCGACCAGACCACCTCGCACCTCGACCCGGACTTCTCCCCGGCCGACGCGATCCGTGACAACGTCTCCGACATCTTCGCCTCGTCGCTGAAGACCTCCCCCGGAGGCCTGCTCGCCGCCGCGATCGAGGCCAAGGAGTTCACCGCGCACCTGCCCAAGCGGGCCAACCGGATCCTCGACTCGCTCGCCCGCGGCGAGATGCGCCTGCACGTCGACGCGATCGACGAGCAGCGGCTGCACCTGGTGCTCCAGCGCATCGCCAACCGGCTCACCCTCGGCCTGATCATCGCGGCGACGATCATCGGTGCCGCGATGATGATGCGCGTGGAGACCGAGGTGACCTTCCTGGGCTTCCCGGCGATCGCGATGCTCTTCTTCGTCGTCGCCGTGCTGGCGGCGGTCGCGCTCGGCGTCCACATCGTGCTCACCGACCGCAAGGTCGCCCGGTACCACCCCTCGTCGCAGGACGACCAGTGACCGACCCGCCCGACCGGTTGTGCATCGATTCCACCGGCGCACCCGGTGGACCCACCCGGGGCGTCAACGGCCGGCGGCGGAGGAGCCGGTCTCCCTCGCCACCGAGGCGAAGGGCGAGAGCTTGAGCCACCGCCGCAGGGCGCGGCGAAGGTCGGTCGGGCCCTCGAGGGTGACCCCGCCGCTGCTTAGGGCACTGCTCCAGTCGAGGTCGCCGCGCCAGACGTGCACGAGGGTCGGAAGGTCGCAGACCACGCGCACGTCGACGGGAAAGCCGGGATCGAAGTCGCACAGGTCGACCAGTCCCCGGTCCTCGACGACGATCCACCAGTCCCGGTGGGCGGCCTCGACATCCGGGAACGTGAAACCCAGCACCACCCTGCCACCCGGCATCGCATCGAGGTCGAGGTTGCGGTGGACGTCCCACATGAGCAGCGTTGGGTCGAAGTCCTCCTCGCCCAGCTGGCTGCGCCATTGCACGCCCCACTCCCCGAGAGCCATGACCACGGGGCCCAGCGCCCTGCCGCCAGGGGTCAGCTCGTAGCGGATCCGGTTGCCGTCGTCACGGCGGAGCACGATCCCCGCCTTGGCGAGACTGCGCAGGCGCTTGGACAGGAGCGCGGGTGACATCCGAGGCACGCCGCGCCGCAGCTCGTTGAAGTGGTGGCTGCCGCACAACAACTCCCGCACGATCAGCACGGTCCACCGCTCGTCCAGGACCTCCATCGTCTTGGCGATGGGGCAGAACTGGCCGTATCCCGCCATTGGCCCCGCCTCCTCCGGTGGTGTCGACGCTACTCGCGCCCCGGGACGTCGCCAAGTACAGATCGTGTAGCGGTTCGGTACAGACCCGGAACTATCCCGCGACCACGGGTGAGCAGGACGCTGGAACGACCGACCAGCACGCAGGAGGCTCGCCATGACGACGACAGGAATGACCCCCACGGAGACCACGACCGGACCCACGGTCCCGGAGCAGGCAGGCGTCCTGCAGACCCACCTGGCCGGGTACATGGCCACCCGCGTCCTGCAGATAGGCCTGACGTCCGGCCTGCTGCGGGCCATCGCCGCCAATCCGTCGGTGACGCCGGACACGCTCGCGGACGCTCTGGGCATGGATGACCTCTACGTGTCCGTCTGGTGCCGGGCCGCCTTCGGTGCCGGCGTCCTCGACCGCAGCGGCGACGGGTACACGCTCGCCCCGCACATGGAGATGCTGCTCTTCGACGAGTCCTCGCCTGCCTTCGTCGGCGGCATGGTCATGGCAGTGGCGCAGCCGGAGATGTTCGGACGCTTCGCGGAGAACCTCACGACCGGCGAACGGATGTGGTGGGACGAGACGAGCCCCGAGTGGATCGCCTCGGTCGAGCGCACGGGCCGGCCGTTCTACACGCGCCTCCTCGGCGCCGGGCTGGCGCAGGTTCCCGGGCTGGAGGACGCGCTGCACGCCGGCGGCCGGGTCCTGGACACCGCCTGCGGAGCGGGGGTCGGCGTGGTCCGGCTCGCGACGACCTATCCCGAGGCGACGGTCATGGGCGTGGACGGGGACGCGCACTCGATCGGCCGCGCCCGGGAAGCAGTGGACTCGGCCGGCCTCACCGACCGGATCGAGCTCGTCGTCAGCCCACTCGAGGACATGACCCTCGACGAGCCGGTCGACGTGGTCATCAACAACATCTCCATGCACGAGTGCCGTGACATCGATCGGGTCACCGAGCGGGTGCGCGCCGCGCTCAAGCCGGGAGGGTGGTTCGTCATCTCCGACTTCCCCTTCCCGGACACGGACGAAGGACTGCGGTCCGTCCCCGGGCGGCTGATGTCGGGAGTGCAGTTCTTCGAGGCGCAGATCGACGACCAGCTGCTGCCGCGCGTGGCCTACGACGAGCTGCTCACCCGGCACGGTTTCACCGAGCTGGGCTGGTTCCAGCTCAACCCGGTGCACGCGGTGACCCACGGTCGTCGACCCGTCTGAGGTGCCGCTGGGCGCGGTGTGGACGCACTCAGGTCCAGCGCCGCGCCAGCTCCCTCACCACCGTGAGGTTGCGGTTCGTCGCGACGCCCAGGTCGCGCTCGACGGCGGCGGGCAGCTTCGCGGCGTGGTAGGCCCCGCCCTCGGCGACCATGAGGTGCACGGTGCGGCCGCGGACCACGGCGGTCTCCCCCTTCGCCTCCCGTGCGGTGAAGGCTGCGACCGCCTCCGCGCCCGGCTCCTCCCTGAGGAAGGAGACGTAGTGCGCCCCGACGGCGAAGGGGGCCTCCCCCGCCACCGCGTCGGCCTCCACGGCGACGCCCGCCAGCTCGTCGAGCGTGAGCACGACGGTGGGCACCTCGAACCCACGGTCGGCGGCGAAGGACCGCTCGAGCGTCCGCGCCACCGCCTCCGTCGAGCGCTGCCGGCTCGTCAGCAGCACGTTGCCGGTGTTGAGGTGCACCTGCACCCCGGTGCCGACCGACTCGACGACGCGCTGCAGGTCGGCCTTGGGGAACTTCCGGCGGGCGCCGAGGTTGATCGCCCGGAGGAAGGCGACGTAGGCGGGCATGTCAGCCAGTCTCGCGAACTTTGAACTCGGAAACTACACCCGCCGACCTACGGAGACCGACGGCCGGACCCTGCTACCGCAAAGGGAGCAGTGTGCCCGACTAAACCGTCGGACGTTCTGCACGACGAGCACATCGTCCTGACCTCCCGATCTCCACGCGAGGGCTACAACGCCGAAGCGGTGACCACAGCCGAGGCGCTATCGAGCATCCGATCCAGTGGACTTGAGCGCTTGGAGAGTCCACCTCGGCCACACGGTCGTGGAGAACCACCTCGTGCGCGAGCTCTGAAAGATCCCGCGACGCGGAGCTCAAGGTGTCAACCCATCAGGTGGGGGCGGCGGGCGGGCTGATGGCTCCTCCTAACTTGACCGAGTTAGGAGGACAGCTTAGGAGGACCGCTAGACCCTCAAACCCCCTCCCATCCTCCTTGACCCTAGTCTTGTCCTCCTAAGGAGCCGCACCGTAGCTAGGAGTAGCTGTGCCAAATGACATCGGCGCCCTCGTGGCAGAACTTCGCAAGTTCGGCGCAGAGGCAACGGCAGTTGAGGTCAAGCGGGCAGCAGGTGGACTCCCCAAGAGCGTCCGCGAGACGCTGTCGAGTTTCTCCAATACACCCGGCGGCGGAGCTCTGGTCCTGGGGCTGGACGAAGCGTCCGGGTTCGTTGCCATCGGGCTTGAGGACCCCGCGAAAATGATGGCCGACCTCACTTCAATGTGCCGCGAGGATATCGCGCCCCCGCTGACACCGGAGATCGAAATGGCGGAGGTCGACGGGCGCACCGTTCTCGTTGCGGACATCCGGGAGATCACCAAGGAGCAAAAGCCTTGCTACGTCCGCTCCCTTGGCAAGGAGCGCGGCAGTTACATCCGAGTTGGTGAAAGCGATCGCCGCCTGACCTCCGAGGAAGTGCAACAGATCGTGGCTGATCGGGGCCAGCCGAAGTTCGATCACGAGGTCGTCACCAATGCGTCGATGGACGACTTGGATCCCACTGCCGTCGAAACTTATGTAGGTCGCACGCGCGAGAACAGCCCTCGCATTTTTGCTGACGAACGCGCTGACGTAATTCTGCGAATGACGAGGGTCACCAGTCTGGACCCTGATGGAAAGGAGCGGCCCACGTTAGCAGGGTTGCTTGCGCTGGGCCGCTACCCTCAACAGTTCTTTCCACAGTTGAACGTGACATTCGTTCACTATCCCACTGCTTCTGGTGACAGCACATCAACGGGCGTTAGATTCTTGGATAATGTGTCCATTGATGGGCCAATTCCATCCATGGTCTGGGATACACTGAGCGCCATTCGGAGAAACATGAGTCGACGCGCGCTCATTACGGGCGAGGGGCGTCGGGACATGTGGGAATACCCACCCGAGGCACTGCGCGAAGCCGTCGTGAACGCACTCGTTCACCGTGATCTGAGCCCAGGTTCGCGCGGCATTCAGGTGCAGATCGAGATGTACCCGGATCGACTCCGCATCATGAATGCTGGGGGCCTCTTTGGCGCCGTCGACATTGATCGCCTTGGCGAGGAGGGCCGATCTTCCGCCCGCAACAGTCTCCTCCTGAAGCTGCTCGAAGAAGTTGAGGTACCGGAAGAAGACCGCACGGTTTGCGAGAATCGCGGGTCTGGCATCCGAGCAATGCTGACCGCATTGCGCCACGCGGGGATGAGTCCACCAAGATTCAAAGACTCAACGACAGCCTTCGAGGTCATACTCCCAAACCACACTCTGCTCGATGATGAAACTCTTGCTTGGTTGCGGCTATTGGGCCGAGAGGGCCTTCGCGACTCACAGTGCACCGGCCTGGCTCTCATGCGACGCGGAGAAGTGATGGATAACGGAAGATACCGCGCGGCCACGGGCATAACCGACAGTCGGGTTGCGACATTCGAGTTGCAAGACCTAGTTGCCCGCGAACTCGTTGCTCAGGCGGGCACTCGCGGCGCTGCTCGCTACACCCTGTCGGAGTATGCAATCACTGCTCAAGAGCGTGGCCGGCGAGCTCGCCCCAATCGAAGGCGCCAAATCCTAGACCTGCTCGAACTGCATAAAGAGTTGTCGAAGACGGAGATCAGCGAACTTCTGGCCCTGAATCCTAAGACTGCTGAGCACTGGCTACGAACCTTGAAGGGAGAAGGCAGCGTTGAGCCAACCGAGCCAGGTCGCGGCAACAAGCGCACCAGGTATCGCCTCAGCGCAAAGGCTCTGCAGGAGTCCCTGTTTGGCGACACCGACGTTTAACTAACCTGACACTGGGCCCTTTGGCTGCCAAAGTGCATCAGCTGAAGCGCTCCCGCAGCTCGCGCTTGAGGATCTTGCCGCTCGGGTTCTTCGGCAGCTCGGGCAGGACCTCGATCCGCTTGGGCCGCTTGAAGGGGGCCAGCACACCGGCGCAGTGCTCCTCGATCGCGGCGACGGTGAGGGCCGAGCCCTCCTTGGCGACGACGGTCGCGGTGACCGCCTCGACCCACTTGGGATCCGGCAGGGCGAAGACCGCGACCTCCGCCACGTCCGGGTGGGCGTAGATCGCCTCCTCGACCTCGCGGGAGGCGACGTTCTCGCCACCGGTCTTGATCATGTCCTTCTTGCGGTCGACGATCGTGATCCGGCCGTCCTCGTCGGCGATCGCCAGGTCGCCGGAGTGGAACCAGCCACCTTGGAAAGCCTCGGCGGTCTTCTCCCCGTTGCGCCAGTAGCCGGCCGCGATCTGCGGGCTGCGGTGGACGACCTCGCCGATCTCGCCGACGGGCACCTCGACACCGTCGTCGTCGACGAGCCTGGTCTCGACGTTGAGCACGGGGAAGCCCGCCGAGCCGGCGTGCGAGAGCTGCTCGTGCGGCGGCAGGATCGTCGCGACCGGCGCGAGCTCGGTCTGGCCGTAGAAGTTCCACAGGTCCACATCGGGCAGCCGCTGCTGGATCTCCTTGAGGACCTCCACCGGCATCGGGGAGGCGCCGTAGTAGCCCTTGCGCAGCGAGGACAGGTCGGTGGTGTCGAAGTCCGCGTGCCGCAGCAGGCCGATCCACACCGTCGGCGGCGCGAAGTACTTCGTCACCCCGTGCTCGGCGATGGTGCGCAGCACGGTCGCCGGCTCCGGCGCGGGCAGGATGATGCTCGTCGCACCGAGCATGAGGTCGGGCCCGAGGAAGCAGTCCAGCTGCGCGCAGTGGTACAGCGGCAGGGTGTGCAGGTCGATGTCGTCGCCGGTCATCCCCCCGTCGATGATCGCGCTGAGGTACTCGGCCTGCAGCGCGCGGGAGGTGAGCAGCGCCCCCTTCGGCCGGGACTCGGTGCCGGAGGTGTACATCAGCCGGATCGGGTCGTCGTCGGCGACCACCGGAGGGGTCCAGCCGGTCGCGTCGGTCGCGGCGAGGTCGGCGAAGGGGGCCCACTCCCCCTTCGCCGCACCGGTGACGACGAGTGTGGGCACCGCCTGACCGCTCGCGGCGATCGCCTCGGTGGCGGTCTCCACGAACTCCGGCTGGGCGATGAAGGCGACCGGCTCGCTGTCGCCGACGATGTAGCCGACCTCGTCCGCGGTGAGCATGAAGTTGATCGGGACGAGGACGACACCCAGACGCGCGGCGCCCCAGGCGATCGCCGCGAAGTCGGCGGAGTTGCGGCTGAGCAGGGCGACCCGGTCGCCCGGGTTGATGCCGAGGCCGGCGAGACCGGCGGCCACGCGCGTGCACAGGGCGTCGAACTCGCGGAAGCTCAGCCGGGTGTCCCCGTCGATGATCGCGGTCTTGTCCCGGAAGCGAGCGGCACTGCGGCGCAGCACCTCCCCCAGTCCGTTGGCACGGGCGGTGGCCATCTGCATCGTCGTCGACATGGCCGCAGTCTGCCCGGGGCTGGTCCGCGACGGAAGAGCATGGTCGCGCTCGCGAGGGGCCCGGGCCGGAGTCACTCGAGGGATCGCCACACCGACTCGTGCTCGCTCGGTCCGGCGGACCAGCTCGCGATCCAGGGTCCGGTCCCCTCGCTCGCGTCGAGGACGCCCTCCTCGAGCCACGTGCAGCCGCCCGCCAGCACTTCCCTGGCCAACCGCCGGTCACCGTCGTCGGTGTTGCTCCACAGGGCACCGAAGAGCTCCTTGACCCGCAACCGCGACTGGGCGCAGAACGCATCCGCCAGCTGCTGGGCCGAGCGCCCCAGCTCCGCGTCGTCCTCCCGCAGCATCTCTGCGCGGCTGCACACGGCGGCCATCGCGAACAGCTCCGCGCCGATGTCGACGACGCGTCCGAGGTAGCACTGACGCAGCTCCATCGTCGCCTGCCACCGGGACATCCCGTAGAAGGTGTGCCGCGCGAGCTTGCGGCTGGAGCGCTCCACGAAGCGCAGGTGCCGGGCGAGCGGCCCGAAATCGGCGTACGAGGACGGTACGTCGCCCTGGCCGGCCACCAGGTGCGGGAGCCACCGGGCGTAGAAGCCGCTCGCGCCCACCGCCGCTCGTGCCTTGTCGCCCAGGCCTGCGTCCGGTGAGGCGAGGTCGCCTGCCGCCTTCAGGTGCGCGTCGACGGCCTCCCTGGCGATGAGCAGATGCATGATCTCGGTGGAGCCCTCGAAGATCCGGTTGATCCGCAGGTCCCGCAGCACCTGCTCGACGGGCACCGCTCGCTCGCCACGCGCCGCCAACGATGCCGCGGTCTCGTAGCCACGACCACCCCGGATCTGCACGAGCTCGTCAGCGATGCGGCACGCCATCTCGCTCGACCACAGCTTCGCCAGGGCCGCCTCGATGCGGATGTCCTTGCTGCCCGCATCGTGCAGCTGGGTCGAGAGCTCGAGCACCGACTCCAGCGCAAAGGTCGTCGCCGCGATGAAGGAGATCTTCTCCGCCACGGCCTCGTGCTCACCGACCGGGCGACCCCACTGCACCCTCTCGCTCGACCACTCACGGGCGATCTTCAGCGACCACTTGCCGGCGGCCGCGCACATCGCCGGTATCGACAGACGACCGGCGTTGAGCGTCTTCAGGGCGATCCTGAGCCCATCGCCCTCCGCTCCGAGCCGGTTCTCGACCGGCACGCGCACCCGGTGGAAGCGGGTGAGGCCGTTCTCGATCCCGCGCAGACCCATGAAGGCGTTGCGTCGCTCGACGGTGATCCCCTCGGCCCGCCCCTCGACGACGAAGGCAGTCACGCCGCCCTTGCCTCCGTCGTGCTCAGGGACCCGAGCCATGACGACGAGCAGGTCGGCGACCACGCCGTTCGTGGTCCACAGCTTCACGCCGTCGATCAGGTAGGCCGAGCCATCGTCCGTGGGGGTCGCGGCGGTCGCCACCCGGGCCGGGTCGGACCCGACGTCGGGCTCGGTCAGGAGGAACGCGGATATCGCGCCGGCCGCGCACCGCGGCAGGAAGCGCTCCTTCTGCTCGTCCGACCCGATGAGCTTGACCGGCTCGGGCACGCCGATGGACTGGTGCGCCGAGAGCATTGCGCCGAGACTGGCATTGACGGAGCCGACGAGCATCAGCGCCCTGCCGTAGTAGGACATCGTCAGGCCCAGCCCCCCGTACTCACGGGGGATCTTCATCCCGAAGGCGCCGATGCCCTTCAGCGCCGCGATGGTCTCGTCGGGGATCCGGGCCTCATGCTCGATGCGCTGACCATCGATCCCCTCACACACCTCGCGCAATCGAGCGAGGAACTCCTCCCCGCGCGCCTCGTCCTCGGCGTCGGCCCGGGGGTGTGGGTGGATGAGGTCCACGTCGAAGCGACCCAGATAGAGCTCCTTGGCGAAGCTCGGCCGCTCCCACGACTCCTCACGGGCGGCCTCGGCGACCTGTCGCGCGTGGTCGGCGCTCACGTCGGCGCGCTGGCCGGACCCGGCGCTGGTGGGCTGTGTGTCCTGGACGTCACTGGTCAATGGACTCGCCTCCTCCTCCCAGTCTCCGGGAGATCCTCATCTGCCGCCACCCGCTGAACCGCTTCGGCAGGCCCAGCGCGACCGTGCGCACACCGGGAGCGCACGGGCACCCCGGTGACTCGGCTGCTGCCGTCCGCCGCCGTGCCGGCCACTGTGTGGCCGACTCCGGACAAGCTCCGGGGACCCGTCCGCGCGCGGCCCACAGGGCCACGAGGCCGATGGCCAGACCGACCACGCCCACGGCGACGAAGGACGCGCGCGGATCGAGCAGGGTGCCGAGGAGGCCACCGACGGCCAGCGCGATCATCCCGCAGGAGCGGGCGGCGCCTCCGACGAAGGCGACGACCCGCCCCCGAGTGCCCGCCTCGGTCTCGCTCACCACGAGCGTCATGACGACCGCGTTGAGGCCACCGAGCAGAAGGCCGACCGCGACCACCAGGACCAGGTAGACCGACGTCCCGGGGGCGAGCCCCTCGGCGACCACGAGGAGCGACATGGCCGGCAGCGCCCACAGGACCGTGCGCGCCCGGGCGGTCGTCGTCCTGGCCGTCGACGCCAGCAGGGCCCCGATCGCGACCCCCGCACCGGCCATCCCCTCGGAGAAGCCGAAGAATGCGGAGCTGCCCCCGAGCACGTCCTTGACGAGGTACACCTCGATCGCGTTGATCGACTCGATGGCGATGATGAAGGGCAGCACCGCGGCCGCCAGCAGGGTCAGCAGCGAGTGCCGTCGCAGCGCGGCGAGGCCGTCGAGCGGGAGCACCGTGCGGAGGATCCCCGCCGGAGCGCTCGGGGTGGTCGGCTCCCGCACCGGCAGCAGCGCGAGGCCGGTGCCCATCAGGACGACGAAGCTGGCCGCGTCGAGGACGAAGGGGGCCGCGGTGCCGATCTGCTGGACGAGCAGCCCGCCGAGGGCCGCACCGGTCGGGGCGGCCAGCGCCATCAGACCGTGGTGCAGGGACACGAGCGTGCCGACGTCCTCCTCCGTGACGAGCCGGGGCAGGGCGACCATCCACGCCGAGTTGGCGAGGGCGAAGCCCGTCTGCAGCACGAAGGCAGCGCCCCCCGTCCAGGCCAGCCCGCCGGTGAGCGCCAGCACCACTGCGGCGACGAGCTGCAGCGCGGCTGCACCCAGCACGAGCGGGCGCGGGTCGGGTCGGTCGGCGAGCGCTCCGGCCACGCCCGCGAGCAGGATCATCGGGAGGGCGAAGAGCACGAGCACGACCGCCAGCGCGGACGGCCCGTCGCCCTCGGCGTGCACCCGCAGCAGGATCGCCACCCGGGCTGCCCCGTCCCCCACGACGGAGACGGCGAGGCCGCCGAGCACCCACCGGGTGCGTCGATCGCCCAGGAGCCGACCACAGTCGTGAAGCATGTGTTTCATATTTGTGAAGGTAGTGCTTCACGAGTTCGCGTGGCAATAGCATCGGCCCATGGCCCCAGAGCGCACCGAGCTGCAGATCACGGATCCCACGGCCCTGCGCGTCCTCGCCCACCCGGCACGGCAGCGCCTCATCACCGAGCTCTACGCAGGAGAGGTCCTCACCGCGACCGAGGCGGCGCAGCTCGTGGGCCTCACCCCGTCTGCCACGAGCTACCACCTGCGGGCGCTGGAGAAGGCGGGCGTCGTCGTGCGTGACGAGTCGACCTCCGACGCGCGGCAGCGTCCGTGGCGGGCCGCGGCGGACAGCTTCTCCATCCGCCCCGAGGCCTACCGGGACTCGGGCGTGGACGCCTGGGACGCGAACCTCTCCGGGTGGTTCACCGACATCCGGGCCGGCGTCCATCGTGCGGAGCGGGCCATGACGGCAGGCCGCGACGACGTGGGTCGGATGAGCCACGGCCGACTGTGGCTCACGTGGGAGGAGGTCCAGGAGCTCGGCGACCGCATCGCGGAGATCACCGAGGAGTACCGCGGCCGGACCCGCTCGGACCACCCCGAGGGAGCCCGTGCCTGGGACTCCTACGTCCTCATGCTCCCGATGGAGGAGATGGAGTAACCCTCAGCCGCGGAAGGTCTGCCCCGTCAGCCGCTCGTAGGCCTCGACGTACTTCGCCCGGGTCTGCTCGACGACCTCGTCCGGCAGCGCGGGCGGCGCCTCGCCGGAGGACCTGTCCCAGCCGGAGGCCGGCGAGGTCAGCCAGTCGCGGACGAACTGCTTGTCGTAGCTGGGCTGCTGCCGGCCCGGCTCCCACTGGTCCGCCGGCCAGAAGCGCGAGGAGTCGGGGGTGAGGAGCTCGTCCGCGAGGACGATCTCGGCGTCCGCCCCCCGGGAGCGGATCGCGGCCCGCGGGTCCTCCCCTTCGCCGAGATCGAGGCCGCGCAGGCCGAACTCGACCTTGGTGTCGGCGAGGATGATCCCGCGATCGGTGGCGATCTCGTTGCCGCGTTGGAGGATGCGCACGGTGAGGTCGCGGGCGCGCTCGGCGAGCGCTTGGCCGACCTCGGCGACGACTCCGGCGAAGGGGATCGGCTCGTCGTGCGCGCCGGCGGGCGCCTTGGTGGACGGGGTGAAGATCGGCTCCGGCAGTCGGGAGCCGTCGACGAGCCCCTCGGGGAGCTCGATCCCGCTGACCGCGCCGGTCGAGCGGTACTCACCCAGGCCACCACCCGTGAGGTAGGCGCGGGCGACGCACTCCACGGGGAGCATGTCGAGGCGCTCGACCAGGACCGCCCGGCCGGCCACGGCGGCGGGCACGTCCGTGGAGACGACGTGGTGCGGCACGAGGTCGGCGACCTGCTCGAACCACCACAGCGACATCTGCGTCAGCACCGCGCCCTTGTCCGGGATCGGGGTGTCGAGGACGAAGTCGTAGGCCGACATCCGGTCGCTGGCCACGAGGAGCAGCTGGTCCGCGCGGGACGCCCCGCTGTCGTCGAGCGGCGCGTACAGGTCGCGGACCTTGCCCGAGTAGAGGTGGGCGTAGCCGGGCAGCTCGAGGGGGGCGTCACTCGTCATGGGCTCATCTTCGCAGGCCGTCCCCGGGCCCGTCCCGGCGCTCCTCCTCCTTCATCTCCGCCTCGAAGATGTGCCGCCTCCCCTCCACGAGCTCGTACCGGGCGGCCACCTCCGCCGCGCGGAAGGGCGCGTAGTACCCGTCGTCGTACTCCTCGACGACCTGGTAGCTCCAGCGGTCCGGGAGCACGTTGCGTCCGACCAGATTCGCCTGCAGGTCGTCGGCCATCGCGGTGTGCCCGGCCTCCCGCAGCAGGCGCACGGCCTCCCCGAGCGTCAGGTCCGCGGTCCCGCAGCGCCGGTGGAAGGCGTAGAGGTACCCGCGCGCCTCCTCGACGACCTCGAGGGCCTCCGACAGCTTGCCGAGGGCCTCGACGGTCAGGTCGTCCGTCCCCGTCGGTCTGCGGTGCGCATCATCCATGGGGGTCACCTACCCGTTTGGGACCGTCGCACGCGGGCACTATCCCTGCGACATGCGGAGGGAGACACGATGACATTCGCGGGAACCGTCCTGGTCACCGGCGCCTCCAGCGGGATCGGGCGCGCCACAGCACTCCTGCTGGCCCGTCGGGGCTGCCCGGTCGTGCTCGTCTCGCGATCCGAGGGCGTGCTGGAGCAGGTCCGCGCGGAGTGCGAGGCGGCGGGCGGGCGCGCGCTGGTCGTCGTCGCCGATGTCACGGACGGCGCGGCCGTCGACGCCGCGTTCACCACCGCACGCCGGACATTCGGGCCGGTGACCGGCGTCGTCCACGCGGCGGGAGCGCTCGCCTTCGGCCGTTTCGAGGACATCCCCGCCGAGGTCTTCGACGGCACGGTGGCGACGGTGCTGACCGGCACGGCCACCGTCGCCCGCCGCGCGATGACGGAGTTCAGGACCCACGACGGGGGCGACCTGGTGGTCCTGGGCTCCCTGCTCGGGAGGATCTCGGCGCCGTACATGAGCCCCTACGTGGCCGCGAAGCACGGGGTGCACGGGTTGGTGCGGGCCCTGCAGATCGAGGCGCGCTCGACTCCGGGGACCCACATCAGCCTCGTGTGGCCCGGCGTGGTGAACACCCCGATCTACGCCCAGGCGGGCGGGTACCTCGGGCGGCGGGGCAGGCCGCTGCTGCCGGTCGACTCGCCCGAGAAGGTGGCACGCACCGTGCTGCGGACCCTGGACCGTCCGCGGCGTGCCTCGCGGGCCGGGTGGACCAACGGCGTGTCCGTGGCCGCCTTCCACGCCGTGCCGGGCGTGTTCGATCGGGTGGTGACCCCCTTCGTGCACGCCGGTCTGGAACGGGAAGGGAGCGAGGACACACCGGGCAACGTGCTGGAGGCCGTCCCGGAGGGCGAGGCGGTCCACGGCCGGCTGGACCGGCGCTGGTTGCGTCCCCTCGGGCAGGCACTCGTGACCGGCGGCCGGCGGACGCTGCGGCGGCGGTGGCACCGGGCCCGCCGACGGTGATCGCGGCCGCGTGTCAGTTCCGCCGCAGGGCGGAGGGCCACAGTCGTGCGCCGGGCCCTTCGTCACCGTGGTGGTCGTCGGCGTTGTAGATCGGGCAGCTCGTCGTCGACAGGCAGCCGCACCCGATGCAGCCGGTGGTGGTGTCCCGCAGGCGCACGAGGGCGTCGATGCGCTCTTGGAGCGCGTCGTGCCACGTGCGGGAGAGGCGCTTCCAGTCCCGGGCGGTCGGGGGCCGGTCGCGCGGCAGTGTGTCGAGGGCGGACCTGATCTCCTCGAGCGACAGGCCGAAGCGCTGGGCGGCCCGGACGAAGGCCAACCGCCGCAGGGTGTGCCGCGGGTAGCGGCGCTGGTTGCCGGCGGTGCGGGTGGGGTGCACCAGTCCCTTGGACTCGTAGAAGCGCAGGGTCGGGACCGTGACGCCCGCCCGGCGCGCGGTCTCCCCGATCGTGAGCGGATCGCGCTGGTCCATGGCAGTTGACCCTACCGGTTGACCTCAAGTGCACTTGAGGTCAGAGGGTGGCGGCATGACCTCACCCGGCCTCCCGCACCCCCGATTCGACCGACCAGCGCGCGCTCCGGGGCGCCCGCACATCCCCGCCCCGGCGAAGGGGGCGACCGCGCCCGAGGAGCGGGCGGCGGGTGACGGGATCCCCTGCCGCACGGGCGATCCCGAGACCTGGTTCGCGGAGAGCCCGGAGGTGCTCGAGCACGCGAAGTCGCTCTGCGGCCCCTGCCCGCTGCGGGAGATGTGCCTGCAGGGCGCGCTCGAGCGCGGCGAGCCGTGGGGCGTCTGGGGCGGGGAGCTCCTCGACCGCGGGCGGGTCATCCCCCGCAAGCGGACCGCGGGGCGGCCGCGCAAGGACGTCGCGGCCTGACCCCCTTCGCCCACTGCCGCAGAGATCGCAAAAGCCTAGGCAGTTGCGCCATCCAGGACCGCAGATCGCAGGAGCCCAGGCAGATGCGAAGTCCAGGACCGTAACCCACACAAGCCCAGGCAGACGAGGTCCGGGGGCAGTCAGGCGCGGATCTCGTCGCGCGAGGCCCGCAGCGCGATGTCGGTGCGGTGGTGGCTGCCGGGGAAGTCGATCCGCTCGACGGCCTCGTAGGCACGCGTGCGCGCCTGCGCGAGATCGTCGCCGAGCGCGACGACGGAGAGCACTCGGCCACCGGAGGAGACGAGCTGCGGCAGGTCACCGTCGGCGTCGATGCGCGTACCGGCGTGCAGGACGTGGACGTGCTCGGCCAAATCGCTCGCGGCGAGGTCCTCGAGTCCGTCGATCCCGACCCCCGTCACCGGCGAGGACGGGTAGCCCTCGGCGGACAGGACGACGGTCACGGCGGACTCGGCGCTCCAGCGCAGCGGCTCGAGGTCGTCCAGCCTGCCGTCGGCGGCGGCGGCGAGGAGCACACCCAGCGGCGAGTCGAGGCGGGCGAGGACCGACTGCGTCTCCGGGTCGCCGAAGCGGACGTTGAACTCGATGACCCGCGGCCCGGCGGAGGTCAGGGCCAGACCGACGTAGAGCACCCCGATGAAGGGGGTCCCCCGCCTGGCCATCTCGTCGACGACCGGCTGGGCCACCCGGGCGACGACGTCCTCGGCGAGCCCCTCGGGGGCCCAGTCGAGCGGGCTGTAGGCCCCCATGCCGCCGGTGTTCGGCCCCTCGTCGCCGTCGAAGATGCGCTTGAAGTCCTGCGCGAGGTCCAGGGCGACGACCCGCGTGCCGTCACAGATGCAGAAGAGGCTCGCCTCCGGCCCGTCGAGGAACTCCTCGATGACCACCCGGGCGTCGGCCCCCTTCGCCAGGCAGGCGCGGCCGTGCGCCATGGCGACCTCGCGCTCCTCGGTGACGACGACCCCCTTGCCGGCGGCGAGGCCGTCGTCCTTGACGACATGGGGCGCACCGAAGGCATCCAGCGCCTCGGCCAGCTCGTCCTCGGTCGTGCACACCCGCGCCAGTCCGGTCGGCACGCCGGCGGCCGCCATGACCTCCTTGGCGTAGGCCTTGCTGCCCTCGAGGCGGGCGGCGGCAGCGCTCGGACCGAAGCACCGGAACCCGGCCTGACGCAACGTGTCGGCGACACCGGCGACGAGCGGGGCCTCCGGACCGATGACGACGAGGTCGACGGCGTGGCGCCGGGCGAGCTCGAGGACGGCATCGGGATCGGCCGCGTCGACCGGCGCGTTGAGCGCGAGCGCGTCGGTGCCGGGGTTGCCGGGGGCGGCGATGACGGCATCCACCGTGGGGTCGTGGGTGAGGGCACGCACCAGGGCGTGCTCGCGGGCGCCGGAGCCGATGACGAGAACCTTCACGGGGTGAGCCTACGAGACCGGCGAGCAGGTGGTCGCGGGTCCCGCGTCCGGGGACCCGGAGACGGAGGCGGGGCGCAGCTCTCGGCAAGCAGGGGGGTCTGCCGTGAGCTGCGCCCCGGGGCCGCGGGTCCAGACATCAGGGGGGACACCGACCACGCGACCACCGGCCGTGGCCGGTCTGCCCCGATACTGGCACCTGGATGAAGGTGAAATCAAGTGACCGGGTCGGTCGTCGTGCCCGCGCGTGTCGGCCCCGCCGGAGCGGCCGACATCGAGCCGGGAGACCGCGTCCTCGACATGCCGACCCTGCAACTAGACTCTCTCCTTCTGTCCAAGCTGGAGGGGAGCAGGACTCCATCGTGACCGACACCCATGTCGACGCCATCGCCGCCGAGATCGCCATCGAGCAGAAGCACCTGGACCGCGTGAACACCGAGCTGGCCAAGGCCGGCCAGCGAGCCGAGCTCGTCGCCGTCGACGGCATGTCGCGCGGCCGCACGTCCCGCACCGGGGACGTGCGCGACGAGGAGATGTCCGGGCTCTTCGAGCGGGACGCGTTGGTCTACAACGCCGCTCGCCGCCGGGCGCACCTCGAGCACCAGCACGAGGGCCTCGTCTTCGGCCGCCTCGACCTCGAGGAGGACGGCGAGGACGAGCGCGAGATCCGCTACATCGGGCGCCTCGGCGTCCGCGACGACGACTACGAGCCGCTCGTCATCGACTGGCGCGCACCGGCCGCCTCGCCGTTCTACCGCGCGACCCCCGGCAACAACCTGGGCGTCATCCGCCGCCGGGTGCTGCGCAGCCGCGGCGAGGAGGTCATCGGCGTCGAGGACGATCTCATGGTCCCCGAGGCCCCCGACGACATGGTGGTCGTCGGCGACGGCGCCCTGCTGGCGGCCCTGACCCGCAGCCGCGGCCAGCAGATGCGCGACATCGTCGCGACCATCCAGGCCCACCAGGACGAGGCCATCCGCGCGACCGACCGCGGCATCACCGAGATCACCGGCGGCCCCGGCACGGGCAAGACCGTCGTCGCCCTGCACCGCGCCGCCTTCCTGCTCTACGCGAACCGCCGGCGGTACGAGTCCGGGGGCATCCTCGTCATCGGACCCTCCTCGGCCTACACCGCCTACATCGAGCGGGTCCTGCCCTCGCTGGGCGAGGACTCGGTGACGCTGCGCTCGCTCGGCGACGTCGTCGACGTCATCACCGCGGTGCGGCACGACCCGCCCGAGGTCGCCGCGCTCAAGGGCTCCCTGCAGATGCGCACCGTCCTGAAGCGGCTGGCGACCATGGCCGTGCCCGGCGCCCCGACGAGCCTGCGCGTCATCGTCGACGGCCAGGCGGTCCACCTCGACGAGGAGGCGCTCGCCGACATCCGCCGCCGGGCCCTGCGCGACCGCACCCGCAACCAGGCGACCAATGCGGTGCGCGACCTGCTCGCCGAGGCCGCATGGCGCCAGGTGCGCGAGGGCGAGGGCGAGCGCGAGGAGTTCCTCGACGCCTTCGACAGCTCGATGGCCGTCGACACCTTCCTCGGCGAGTGGTGGCCGCAGGTCGACCCCCGCGAGGCCCTGCTGTGGCTCGAGGACACCGAGCTGGCCTACGACGTCTGCCGGTCGGTGCTCAGCCAGGGCGATGCCGCCGCACTCGCGCACGCCACCCGCGAGACGCTCGAGCTCGGGACCTGGACGGTCGCCGACGTCGCCCTCATCGACGAGCTGTCCGTGCGCCTGGGCCTGGTCGAGCACGAGGCGCCGGAGGAGCGCTCCTTCTTCGAGATCGAGGAGCTGGACGGGGTCGAGGAGCTGCGCGCCATGGGGTCGGCGATCAAGGCCCCGCTCGTGGAGCACCACCTCAGCCCGACCAGCGCCCGCGACCGACTCCTGTACGACACCATCGGCCCGGCCGACGAGTACGCGCACGTGCTCGTCGACGAGGCCCAGGACCTCTCCCCGATGCAGTGGCGGATGATCGGGCGTCGTGGCCGTCGGGCCTCGTGGACCGTCGTCGGCGACGTCGCCCAGGCCTCGTGGCCGGACCCCGCCGAGGCCGACCGCGCACGGGTGGAGGCCTACGGGACCCAGCCGCGGCAGTCCTTCCACATGACGACGAACTACCGCAACGCGCAGGAGATCTTCGACTACGCGCGCCGGGTGATCCTGCCCGCCGTCCCCGATGCCGACATCCCGGACGCCGTGCGCGAGACCGGAGTCGACCCGGTCGAGGTGACCTTCGGGGACGCGCTGGACACCTCGCGCCCGGACGTCGGCACGGTCGCCGAGGAGGCACTGGCCGACCTGGCGCAGGAGGTCGAGGGCTCGATCGCGGTCATCACCCCGCAGCGGCACACGGCGGCCGTCGAGGCCCTCGCCGATGGGTACGAGGGCCGGGTCACGGTCATCGACCCGCTGTCGACGAAGGGTCTGGAGTGGGACGCGACGCTCGTCGTCGACCCGGACGCCATCGTCGACGAGTCCCCCGGAGGGGCGCGCATCCTCTACGTCGTGCTCACCCGCGCCGCCCACCGGATGACGGTCCTACGCCCGACGGAGTGACACCAGGCGGGATAAAGTTGAAATAACAACCTTTGTCCCGTAGGTTCTGTTGTCGGTTCAACTATCGACTCGACACAAGGATCCCCTCATGCGTCCCCTGCTCCACCCCGCCTCCACGACGCCCGCCCTCAAGGACGTCGCCCTCCTGATCTCCCGCGTGGCGCTCGGCGTCGTGCTCCTCGCGCACGGCCTGCAGAAGCTGAACGAGTTCACCCTCGAGGGCACCACCGCCGCCTTCGGGCAGATGGGCGTCCCGGCCGCCGGTGTCGCGGCGGTCGTCGTCACCGTCGTCGAGATCATCGGTGGCGCCGCGCTCGTCCTCGGGCTGCTCACCCCGGTCGTCGCCCTGATCAACGTCATCACCCTGACCGGCGCGCTCGTCATCGTGCACGCGGAGAACGGCATCTTCGTCCAGGACAACGGCTTCGAGCTCGTCCTCGCCCTGGCCGCGGGCCTGCTCGTCGTCGCCGCGCTCGGGGCCGGACGCTTCAGCGTCGACGCCCTCATCCGCCGACCGGCCCCCGCCACGGTGTCCGGGTGACCCCCTTCGCCGACCCGGTCGTCGCCCGGCACGGGGAGGACGACCCGAGCCGCCCCCTCGTCGTCCTCCTCCACGGCCGGGGTGCCGACGAGCGCGGCATCATCGGCCTGGCCGAGCACCTGCCGGAGGGCATCTCCTACGCGGCGGTGCGCGCCCCCATCGCGGAGGGTGGCGGCTACGCGTGGTTCGCCAACCGCGGCATCGGCCGCCCGGTCGCCGAGTCCCTCTCGCAGACGATGGCCTGGTTCCGTGAGTGGCTCGACGGTGTCGCCCCGGAGGGCCGTCCGGTGCTCCTCGTCGGCTTCAGCGGCGGAGCGGCCTTCGCCGGTGGACTCGTCCTCGACGACCCGGAGCGCTTCGCCGGTGCGGCGATCCTCTACGGCACGCTGCCCTTCGACGCCGGCGTCCCCGTGACTCCGGCACGGCTGAGCGGCCTGCCCGTCCTCGTCGCCCAGGGCGAGGAGGACCACGTGATCCCACGTGAGCTGATGGAGCGCACCTGGTCGTACCTGACCGGCGAGGCCGGCTCGCCCCCGTACGCGGTGCGCGTCGCCGGAGGCCACGGCATCACGGCCGAGGTCGTCTCCCACCTGGGCGGTTGGCTGGCCGAGAGGACACACTTCCTCACCCGCCGTCCCCCGCTCGCCCCCACCTCGATCACCTGGCCCCTCCCCAGCAGCCGGCTGCCCGAGCGGGCCGGCGAGCGACCGGCGGTGACGTGGCGGATCCCGCAGGAGCAGCGCTCCGACCAGAGTCCGACGGACCTGCAGGAGCAGCTCTTCGCGCGGATCAGTGCTCTGCCCGGCGTGACGAGCCGCCCGTCGGCGATCTCCGTCCCCGGCGCCCGGGGCTTCATGGTCACGCCGGCGAGCGAGGCACCCGCCGACGCCTACATCGTGCCCACGGTCGGCGAGTTCGCCCATCTCCACCCGGAGTACGACGGGTCGCTGCACCTCGCACTGCCACCGGAGCTCGCGCGCGACGCCGTGGCCCGGGGCTGGGCGGTCGCCCATCCGCTGGCCGGAGTGCGCCTGGCCCGCGGCATGGTCATGGTCTACGGCCCGCGTGACGCCACCGAGCTGGACGTCGTCACCGGCATCGTCGGGGCGGCCCACCGCTACGCGACCGCCGGCTGACCACCGCGAGCAGGAACGGCCCCGGAAGCGCACCGCTTCCGGGGCCGTCCGTCTCGGAGTGGTCGGTCAGCCGCTCTTGCGGCGGAACATCTGCTGGGCACCGCTGGTCTCGGCATCGTGCGAGCCGCCGACCTTGCCGCGGGCGCCATGGGGCGAGACATCCGCCCCGCCGTGCGACTGCTTCTTCTCCAACGCCTCCCGGAACTTCGCCTTCACGTCCTCGGGTGCGCTCTCGTGCTGACCCATGGGACCTCCCTTCGTCACCGGAAGGGGCCGCGGCCGCGGCTCCTGACCCCACCTTCGCAGCGCCGGACCGGAGCGGCAACGGATTTTGCCGGGCCCTCACGCGATGACCGTGCGCACCTGCCGGGCGATCTCGCCCTCCTCGTCCGTGGCCACCACGAGGACGCGCACCGCGCTGTCGGCGGTGGAGATGACCACCGGTTCGTCCCGGGCCACGCCCACGCACGCAGCATTCGCCTCCTCGTCGAGCGCGACCCCGAGGAAGTCCAGCCCGGCCAAGGCATCGGCGCGCACCCGCGGGTTGTGCTCACCGACACCGGCGGTGAAGGTGATCGCGTCCAGACCGCCGAGGACCGCCGCGTACCCGCCGATGTACCGACGGATGCGTCGCGTGTAGACCGCCAGCGCCAGCCGCGCCGCCTGCGAACCCTCGTCGGCGTGCTCGACGACGTCGCGGACGTCGGTCAGCCCGCACAGCCCCTCGAGCCCGCTGCGGTGGTTGAGCAGGTCCTCGACCGTCGCGACGTCCATCCCACCCACGCGCTGCAGGTGGGTGACGACGGCGGGGTCGATGTCGCCGCTGCGGGTGCCCATGACCAGCCCCTCGAGCGGGGTGAAGCCCATCGACGTGTCCACCGGCGCCCCGCCGAGGACCGCCGCCGCGGACGCACCGTTGCCCAGGTGCAGCACGATCTGGCGAAGGGGGGTGCCCGCCTCCCCGGTACCCCCGCCCAGGTGCTCGGCCACGACCCGGGACACGTACTCGTGGGAGGTCCCGTGGGCCCCGTAGCGCCGGATGCCGTGCCGGCGGGTCGTCGCGGCATCGATCGCGTAGGTGGCCGCGTCCTCCGGCAGCTCGTGGAAGAAGGCCGTGTCGAAGACGGCGACGTGGGGGACCGCGTCGAGCAGTCCGCGGGCGGTGCGGATGACCGCGGCGTTGACCGGGTTGTGCAGCGGCGCCAGCTCGGCCAGGTCGTCGATGGTCGACAGCAGGTCGTCGTCGACGAGACGCGGGCCGTCGATGTCCCGGCCGCCCTGGACCACCCGGTGGCCCACCCCGGCGAGGTGGTGGCGCAGGTCCGGCCCGTGCTCGTCGAAGGCGGCGACCACGGCCTCGAGCGCCCCGCCGTGGTCGTCGCACCGAAGCTCCTGCTCGACCGGGTCGGCACCGGCACGTTCGTGCGTGAGGATTCCGGGCGGGTCGTCGGCGTCGCCGCCGACGCGCTGCACCGACCCGCCGGCGAGGGACCGCCCGTCGTCATCGACGAGGCGGTACTTCAGCGAGGACGACCCGGTGTTGAGGACGAGGACGCTCATTCGTTGTCGCCGCCGGTGTCGGTGCCGGTCTTTCCCTCCGCCCCGGCGGCCGACCACGTCCACTCGGCGACCTCCGGGATGTCGGCGCCGTGCACCCGGGTGTACTCGTGGGCGTCGTGGCGCGCGTCGACCATCCGCTGCCGCAGCCCGGCGGCCTTCTCGCCCAGCCCGGGCACGCGGTCGATGACGTCCATGACGAGGTGGTAGCGGTCGAGGTCGTTGAGCATCAGCATGTCGAAGGGGGTGGTGGTCGTCCCCTCCTCCTTGTAGCCGCGCACGTGGATGTTGTGGTGCCCGGTCCGACGGTAGGTGAGGCGGTGGATGAGGCTCGGGTAGCCGTGGAAGGCGAAGAGCACCTGCTTGTCCGGGGTAAAGATCGTGTCGAAGTGGCGCGAGGACAGCCCGTGCGGGTGCTCCGCCGCGTCCTGCAACCGCATGAGGTCGACGACGTTGACCACCCGGGTGCGCAGCCCGGGCAGCTCCTCACGCAGGATCTTCGCCGCGGCGAGCGTCTCGATCGTCGGGACGTCCCCGGCGCAGGCGAGGACCACGTCGCAGCCGCTCACGCCCGCCTCGGTGCCGGCCCACTCCCAGATGCCCACTCCCCGGGCGCAGTGCCGCTCCGCGTCCGCCATCGACAGCCAGGAGGGGCCGGGCTGCTTGCCCGCGACGACGACGTTGATGTACTGCTCCGTGCGCATGACGTGGTGGAAGGTCGACAGCAGCGTGTTCGTGTCCGGCGGCAGGTAGACGCGCACGATCTCCGACTTCTTGTTGACGACGTGGTCGATGAAGCCGGGGTCCTGGTGGGAGAAGCCGTTGTGGTCCTGCCGCCACACGTGCGAGCTGAGCAGGTAGTTCAGCGAGCTGATCGGTCGCCGCCAGCCGATCTCGTTGGTCACCTTCAGCCACTTGGCGTGCTGGTTGACCATCGAGTCGACGATGTGGATGAAGGCCTCGTAGCTCGACATCAGCCCGTGCCGCCCGGTGAGGAGGTACCCCTCGAGCCACCCCTGGCACTGGTGCTCGCTGAGCATCTCGATGACCTTGCCCACGCGCGACATCGGGTCGCCCTCGTCGGCCGGCAGGTAGTCGGCGAGCCACTGCTTGTCGGTCTCGCGGTAGAGCCCGCCCAGCCGGTTGGACGCGGTCTCGTCCGGACCGAAGACCCGGTAGTTGTCCGGGTTGGCGGCCATGACGTCGGCCAGCCAGCCGCCGAGCACCCGGGTGGGCTCGGCGACGACCGTCCCGGGCTCCCGGACGTCGACGGCGTGCGGGGCCACCGGCGGCAGGACGAGCTTGCGCAGCCGCCGTCCCCCGTTGGCCTGGGGCAGCGCGCCCATCCGCAGGTCGCCCTCCGGTGCGAGCGAGGCGATGTCCTCGTGCAGCCGGCCGTCCTCGTCGAAGAGCTCCTCCGGCCGGTAGGAGGCGAGCCAGGCGCGCAGGTCCTCGAGGTGCTCGTCCGTGTCGCGGGCGTTGGCCAGCGGCACCTGGTGGCTGCGCCAGTGGCCCAGCGTCTGGTTGCCGTCGATGAGCTCCGGCCCGGTCCACCCCTTCGGCGTCCGCAGCACGATCATCGGCCAGCGGGGGCGCTCGGCGTGCTCGGCGCCCTGCCGGGCGGCGGTGGCGCGCGCGTCGGCGATCCGGTCGAGCACGTCGTCGAGCTGCTCGGCGAAGCGGCGGTGGATCTCGGCCGGTGACTCGTCGTCGAAGCCCGCCTCGAAGACGACGGGGGTGTGCCCGTACCCGCGCATCAGCGCCTCGATCTCGTCGTCACCGATGCGGGCGAGGACGGTGGGGTTGGCGATCTTCCACCCGTTGAGGTGCAGCACCGGCAGGACGACTCCGTCGGTGACCGGGTTGAGGAACTTGTTGCCGTGCCACCCCGTGGCGAGCGGCCCCGTCTCGGCCTCCCCGTCGCCGACGACGGCGAGGACGAGCAGCTCGGGGTCGTCGAAGGCCGCCCCGTAGGCGTGGGACAACGAGTAGCCGAGCTCACCCCCTTCGTGGATGGAGCCGGGGGTCTCGGGGGCGACGTGGCTGGGGATGCCGCCCGGGAAGGAGAACTGGGTGAACAGCCGCTGCAGGCCCTCGGTGTCCCGGCTGATCCGCGGGTAGGTCTCGGAATAGGTGCCCTCGAGGTAGGTGGCGGCGACCAGGCCGGGCCCGCCGTGGCCGGGGCCGGTCACGAAGAGCGTGGGCTGCTGCCGCTCGGCGATGGCCCGGTTGAGGTGGGCGTAGAGGAAGGTCAGGCCGGGTGTGGTGCCCCAGTGACCCAGCAGGCGCGGCTTGACGTGCTCGCGCTGCAGCGGCCGGCGCAGGAGCGGGTTGCCCATGAGGTAGATCTGCCCCACGGACAGGTAGTTCGCCGCACGCCACCACCGGTCGATCCGCTCGAGGGTCGCAGCGTCCAGGGGCGTGGCATCGGTCTCGTCGCGGCGCCGCCACGCGGTCGGTGCAGACATGGGTCCTCCGTGATCGGGTGGACCTCCATCCAAGCCAGCGACCCGCGAGAAGGCAATGGCGCGGCGTGGACCTCAGGCGTCGAGGAGCGGGTGGCGCTGGATGATCTCGTCCCGGCCGGGCCCGACGCCGATCGCCGAGACCCGGGCGCCGATGAGCTCCTCGGTGCGCAGGACGTAGGCCTGGGCGTTGGCCGGCAGCTCGTCGAACGAGCGGCAGTGGGTGATGTCCTCCCACCAGCCGTCGAGGTACTCGTAGATCGGCTGGGCGTGGTGGACGTCGGACTGGTTGACCGGCATCTGGTCGACCCGCTCGCCGTCGATCTCGTAGGCGACGCAGATCGGCACGCGCTCGAGCCCGGTGAGGACGTCGAGCTTGGTGACGACGAAGTCGGTGACGCCGTTGATCCGGGTCGCGTAGCGGCCGACGACGGCGTCGAGCCAGCCGGTGCGCCGCGGACGCCCGGTCGTCGTGCCGTACTCGTGCCCGGTCTTGCGCAGGAACTCCCCGTCGTCGTCGAACAGCTCCGTCGGGAAGGGCCCCTCACCGACACGGGTCGAGTAGGCCTTGAGGATCGCGATGACGCGGCTGACCCGGGTCGGCGGGATGCCGGACCCGGTGCACGCGCCGCCGGCGGTCGCCGAGGAGGAGGTGACGAAGGGGTAGGTGCCGTGGTCGACGTCGAGCAGCGTCGCCTGGCCCGCCTCGAGCAGGACGTTCTTGCCCGCGTCGAGCGCCTGCTCCAGCTCGAGGCTGGTGTCGGTGACCATCGGGCGCAGCCGGTCGGCGTAGGAGAGGAGCTCCTCGACGACGAGGTCCACGTCCGCGGCGCGGGTGTTGTAGATCTTGGCCATGACCTGGTTCTTGAGGGCGAGCGCGGCCTCGACCTTCTGCCGCAGGATGCCCTCGTCGAAGATGTCCTGCACGCGGATGCCGACGCGGTTCATCTTGTCGGCATAGGTCGGGCCGATGCCGCGACCGGTCGTGCCGATCTTGCGCTTGCCGAGGAAGCGCTCGGTGACCTTGTCCAGGGTGCGGTTGTACGGCGGGATGATGTGCGCGTTGGCGCTCAGGCGCAGCTTCGAGACGTCGACGCCCCGTGCCTCGAGCCCGGCGAGCTCCTCGAAGAGGACCTCGAGGTCGACGACGACGCCGTTGCCGATGACCGGGATGACGGTCGGGGTGAGGATGCCGGACGGCAGCAGGTGCAGCGCGTACTTCTCGCCGTCGATGACGACGGTGTGACCGGCGTTGTTGCCTCCGTTGAACTTCACGACGTAGTCGACGTCGTTGCCCATCAGGTCGGTGGCCTTGCCCTTGCCCTCGTCGCCCCACTGGGCCCCGATCAGCACGATCGCCGGCATCGGTCCTCCTCGCCCGCCTCGCGAGCGGGTCTCGACAACACTCAGCCGCGGGGCTCCCCCGCGGCTGCTCACCGGAACAGTCTAGCGATCGGCCGCCGACAGCCGGCCGTCGCGCTCGAGGGCGGCCCCGAGCTGGAAGCGCGTGTCCACCCCGTAGACGTCCATCAGCGCGGCCACCCGGCGGCGCACGGTGCGCAGGCCGACGTGGAGGGTGCGCGCGATCATCTCGTCCTTCGCCCCGAGGGCGAGCATCCGCACCAGGGCCTCGTCCGACCGCCCGACCGGCGGATCGATCCCCGGGGCCCGCGCCCACATCAGGTCGAACCAGGCCGAGAAGCAGCCCACGAGCGCGGGGTTGCGGATGAAGACGTACGGCGCGCGCGGATCGCCCCAGGTCTCCAGCGTGATCACCGCCTCGTCGCCGAGGACGAGGAACTCGGTGTGGAACAGGTCGGTGACGCGCTGCTCCTGGCCGGCCTCCCGCTTGGCGGCGAGCTGGCTGCGTCCGAGGTCGGTCTCGAGGACGGCCGGGCTCACCAGGGTGCGTTGCCGCTGACCCTCCAGTGCGCGGTTGCGCTCGTTGCGGGTGTTGACGTCCTCGCTGCCGGCGCCGACCTCGATCGACAGCATGACGTTGTCGACCCGGTCCACCTCCCCCGCGACCCGGTCGATCATCGGCGCCGCCATCGCCTGGGTGAGGACCTGCACGCCGGGGTCGTCACCGAGGTCGATGTTGTGCATCCGGGCCCGCAGCGCCATCAGGGCGTCGCCGACGTCGGCCAGCCGCCCACGTGCCTCCTCGAGCTGGATGGAGTCGCTGATCAGGTGGGCCTCGAGACGACGCAACGGCTCGTCGTCGAAGTCGGGCGAAGGGGACATGATTGGCAGGTTAGTGTCACTGTCCGCTTCGTGCCGTATTTGGGGGGTGGCATGCGGCATACTGGTTCCTGCAAGGGGCGCCGCAAATGGATTCAGGGGACCAGTCAGCGGCGCCCCCTCATGCTTCCGGAGGGGACACCGGACCGCACGACGAAGGGCGTCACGACCACCACGGTCGGGACGCCCTTCGTCGTGCGTGTCAGCCGAGCAGCTGCTGGGCCGCCTCCGGCGAGGAGTCGGCGAGGAAGGTGCGACAGCGCTGCTCCTCCTCGGTCTCCTCGATCTCGCCGGCCGCCTGGGACAGGGCCGCCAGGGCCCGCAGGAAACCGCGGTTGGGCTCGTGCGACCACGGCACCGGCCCCTGGCCCTTCCACCCGGAGCGGCGCAGTGCGTCCAGCCCGCGGTGGTAACCCGTGCGGGCGTAGGCGTAGCCCTCGATGCTGCGGCCGCCGTCGAGCGACCGCTCGGCCAGCACGGCCCACGGCAGGGACGACGAAGGGAGGTCCGCCGCCACGGTCGTGGGGTCCTCGCCCGCGTCGATCCGCGCCGCGGCCGGGTCCTCGGGCAGCTTGGTCTCGGGGATGCTCAGCAGGTTGTCCATCAAGCCTTCACCGACGTCCCGGCGGAGCGCAGGTTCTCGCAGGCCTCGACGACGCGGGCCGCCATCGACGCCTCCGCCTCCTTGCCCCAGGCCCGCGGGTCGTACTGCTTCTTGTTGCCGACCTCGCCGTCGATCTTCAGGACGCCGGTGTAGTTCTCCAGCATCCAGCCGGCGACCGGGCGGGTGAAGGCGTACTGGGTGTCGGTGTCGACGTTCATCTTGACGACGCCGTAGTCGACCGCGTCGGAGATCTCCTGCGGGGTCGAGCCCGAGCCACCGTGGAAGACGAGGTCGAGCGGACGGCTGCCGGCGTCCTTCCCGTACTTCTCGCTCACCGCGTCCTGGCACTGCTTGAGGATCTCCGGGCGCAGCTTGACGTTGCCCGGCTTGTACACGCCGTGGACGTTGCCGAAGGTCAGGGCGGCCATGTAGCGCCCTTTCTCGCCGAGCCCGAGCGCCTCGACCATGTCGAGGGTGTCGCCGGGGGTGGTGTACAGCTTGTCGTTGATGTCGTTGGCGACACCGTCCTCCTCGCCGCCGACCACACCGATCTCGACCTCGAGGATGATGTCGGCCGCGGCGGCGAGCTCGAGCAGCTCCTCGGCGATGGCGAGGTTCTCGTGCAGCTCCACGGCCGAGCCGTCCCACATGTGCGACTGGAAGATCGGCAGGCCCGTCTTGTCGCGACGCTCCCGGCTCGCGGCGATCAGCGGCCGCACGAAGCCGTCGAGCTTGTCCTTGGGGCAGTGGTCGGTGTGCAGCGCGATGTTGACGTCGTAGTTCTTCGCCACCTCCTGCGCGTAGGCAGCGAGCGCGAGCGAGCCGGTGACCATGTCCTTGACCGTCGGGCCGGAGAGGTACTCCCCGCCGCCGGTCGAGACCTGGACGATCCCGTCGCTCCCGGCCTCGGCGAAGCCGCGGATGGCGGCGTTGAGCGTCTGACTCGAGGTCACGTTGATCGCGGGATAGGCGAACGATCCGGCCTTCGCGCGATCGAGCATGTCGCGGTAGACGTCCGGAGTGGCGATGGGCATGACGGCCTCCTGGCGAGCTGGGGTGGTCTTGTCGATGATCCTCGCAGATCATCGGCGGCCCCGGCGATGGGGCCGAAACCCTACGCGCGGGTACGACGACATGGTGCGGCCCTGCTCGGCGGCCGGACCCCGTCAGACCGGGGGCTCGCCCCCGGTCCCTGCAGCACCGTGTCGTCGTACCCGACGGTCACGAGCCGACAGCGGCCACGGGCGACGGGGCGTAGGTGGCGGGGACGGTCGTGGCCACACGCTTCAGGCCGAGCCGGGTCAGGATCGGCAGGGAGTCGGGCGAGCAGTCCACCCGCACGGACAGGAACCCGCGCTCGAGTGCGTAGCGCGCCCGCTGCGCCACCAGGGCGCGGTAGATCCCCCGTCGCCGGGCGGCGGGGTGCGTCGACCCGCCCCAGAACGAGCAGAAGTCGGTCCCCGGCGAGTAGCGCGCCCACGCCGCGCACACCACCTCTCCCGGGCGGACCCGGTGATCGCCGGCCTCCATCGGCTCGGACGCCTCGGCGACGACAATGTCGAGACCGCGGGGGGCGCCCCGCAGCTCCTCGCGCAGCTCGGCGGCGTGACCGTCACGCCGCCCCCACACCACCTCGGTGAGCTCCGCGATCCCGGCGAAGGCCTCGTCGTCCACCTCGACCCGGCGCAGCCGGACCCCCTTCGGCTCGACGGAGTGCACGAGGGAGGCGGTCCCACCCAGGACGAGTGCCTCCTCGTCGCCGATCGTGAAGCCGTGCTCCCGCAACCGCTCCAGGAGGTCGGCAGGCTCGTCGTAGTCGTAGGTCTTCCACTCGACCTCCTGCCCGCGCTCGGCGAAGAACGCGACTTGGCGCGAGATCCAGTGATCGGGGTCGTCGCCCAGACCGGAGGGGCACTCGACCATCGCGAACTTCGTCGGGTCGGTCGACCAGGTCCGCCGCACCGGGCCGTCGGAGTCCAGGACGAGTCCGGGTCGCGGCTCGTCCTCGCGCCCGGCGAGCCGGATCTGCCGGTGGAACTCCTCGAGCAGGCTCACCGGCCCGAGCGCTGCCAGGCGATGATCCGCTCCAGGGCCTCGCCGATCGCCTCGGGACCGGCGGCGAGGGACAGGCGCACGCAGTGACGCCCGTCGACCGGGTCGAAGTCGGTCCCGGGAGTGAGCGCGACACCGGTCTCCTCGAGCAGGGCGGTCGCGTACTCGCGCGAGTCGGCGAAGGGGGCGAGGGCCTCACCGAGGTCCGCCCAGTAGTAGAACGCACCGTCGGCGGGTGCCGCGTCGCCCCAGCCCAGCTCGGGCGCCCGGGCGAGCAGCACCTCGCGGGCCTCGGCGAAGTCGGCGAGAGCCGCCTCGCACTCGGCATAGGTCTCCTCGGTGAAGGCCTCGACCGCAGCCTCCTGCGCCGCGGCCGGCGGGCACAGCGCGATGTTCCCGGCCAGCGCGTCGACCGCGGTGCGCAGGTCCTGCGGCACGAGCAGCCAGCCCAGCCGCCACCCGGTCATCCCCCAGTACTTGCTGAAGGAGGAGACCACGATGGCGTGCTCGTCGACCTCCCGGGCGCAGACCCCCTTCGCGTCCGGGCCGTCGGGGTCGGCGTAGGTGACCCCGTGGTAGATCTCGTCGCTGACCAGCCGCACGCCGTGCGCGGCGCACCACGCGGCGATCGCCGTCAGCTCACCGCGGTCGACCATGGTCCCGGTGGGGTTGGCCGGGGAGGCGAGGACGAGCCCGGCCAGGGGCGCCTCGGCGTGCGCGGCCTCCAGCTGCGCGACCGTCGGCTGGTAGCGCTCGACCGGGCCGGTCGGCAGGTCGACGACCTCGCAGCCGAGCCCGGCGAGGATGTTGCGGTAGGCCGGGTAGCCGGGGCGGGCGAGCGCGACGCGGTCCCCGTGGTCGAAGGCGGCGAGGAAGGCCAGCACGAACCCGCCGGACGAGCCCGTCGTCACCGCCACCTCACCCGGGTCGAGGTCGAGGCCGTACCAGCGGGAGTAGTGCCCGGCGATGGCGGAGCGAAGGGAGGCGGTCCCCAGCGCGGGCGTGTAGCCGAGCGAGCGTCGCTCGGTGTGGATCCGGGCCGCCGCGGCGTGCACGGCAGCCGGGGCGCCCCGGCTCGGTTCGCCCGCGCACAGCGAGATGACCTCGCGCCCCTCGGCGCGCATGGCCGCCACTCGGGCGAGCACGTCCATGACCTCGAAGGGTGCGACCTCGGAACGACGGGACGGTGCAGGGCTCATGGCTCGATCGTGGCAGTCGACGCTCGGCGTCGGGTCAGTGGCCTGCTGCGAGCGCGCCGGCGAAGCCGAGCATCGCCGCCCCGGTGCCGCCGTCGATGCCGCGGCGCACCCGGACCCGCTGGATCGCGCCGCGGGCGAGCTGGGCGGCGAGGACGATCGCGAAGAGCACGACCGCCCCCAGGGCGGTGAGCGTGAGGGCGTAGGCGATGAAGGTTCCCGTCCCGGCGCCCGGGGAGAGGAACTGCGGCAGTACCGCGAGGTTGAACAGGAGCACCTTGGGGTTGGTGATGTTGCACAGGAAGCCCGTGGCGAGCGCCCGCCACGGACGCTCGACCGGTCCCTTCAGCTCGCCCACCGCCCAGGCGCCCTCGCTGGCGACGGCGGACCTCAGGGCGGCGACCCCGAGGAAGAGCAGGTAGGCGACGCCCACCCAGCGGATGGTCTGGAAGAGGGGCTCGACGTGGGCGACGACCGCGCCCAGGCCCGCGGCGGCGAGCACGCCCTGCACGACACCGGCCGCACAGATCCCCACGGCGGTCCAGGCACCGCGGACACGACCCCCGACGACCGAGTTGCGCAGGGTCAGCAGGGTGTCGGGTCCCGGCGCGACGGCCACGACCGCCGCGAAGGCGACGAAGGTCAGGTACTGGCTCACTCGTCGATGGTAGGGGTCCGGCGGTGCAGCTCCGCAACGACGAGGTGGGGGGCGCGAGATCGTGGGATCAGGGGGGTGGGTAGCGTTCTTGCGCCCCCCACACCGAGAGGACGCTCGTGTCCGACCAGACATTCCAGCTTATCGCCATCGCCATCTACTTCGTGATGATGCTGGCGATCGGCTACTACGCCTACACCAGGACGAAGAACATCGACGGGTACATGCTCGCCGAACGTGGCCTGCACCCGGCGGTAGCCGCCCTGTCCGCCAATGCCGCCGACATGAGCGGCTGGCTGCTGCTCGGACTCCCCGGAGCCATCTACCTCTCCGGCCTGAGCGCGTCGTGGATCGCCATCGGGCTGATCATCGGAGCGTGGCTGAACTGGAAGTACGTCGCCCCGCGGCTGCGCGCCTACACCGAGATCGCCGGTGACTCGATCACCATCCCGAGCTTCTTCGAGCGTCGGCTGCGCGACCGCAGCCACCTGCTGCGCATCGTCGCCGCGCTCGTCATCCTCGTCTTCTTCACCTTCTACGTCTCCTCCGGCATGGTCGCCGCGGGCAAGTTCTTCGAGAGCTCGTTCGGGTGGACCTACCTCGACGGCATGCTCCTGGTCGCCGCGGTCACGCTGGCGTACACCCTCTTCGGCGGGTTCCTCGGCGCCACGCTCACCGACGTCGCCCAGGGTCTGCTGATGTTCGCTGCGCTCATCGCGGTGCCGTTCGTCGCCCTGACCCAGATCGGGTCCCTCGCAGAGGTCGCCGCCGGCGCCCGTGCGGTCAACCCGGACGCCTTCGCCCTCTTCTCCGGTGAGGGCGGCGCGCTCGCGATCGCGGTCGCGACCTTCTCCACCGCCGCGTGGGGCCTGGGCTACTTCGGGCAGCCGCACATCATCGTGCGCTTCATGGCACTGCGCACCCCCGGTGAAGCGCACTACGGCCGGATCGTCAGCACGACGTGGATGATCATCACCGCGCTCGGCGCCACCGCCGCCTCGCTCATCGGCATCTCCTACTTCGCGGGCGACGCCGAGAAGGAGCTCGAGGACCCCGAGACGGTCTTCCTCCTGCTCAGCCAGATCTTCTTCCACCCGCTCGTCGCCGGCTTCGTCCTCGCGGCGGTCCTCGCCGCGGTCATGTCGACGATGTCCAGCCAGCTCGTGGTCTGCTCCTCCGCGCTGGTGGAGGACCTGGTCAACCTCACCGGCCGCAAGGCGTCCCCGCAGATGCTGCTCAACCTGGGTCGTCTCTCCGTGCTGGTCGTCGCCGTCGTCGGGCTCGTGCTCGCGCTCGACCCGGACGCCGGGGTGCTCGCACTGGTCGCCTTCGCCTGGGCCGGCTTCGGCGGCGCCTTCGGCCCGATCGTGCTGCTGTCGCTGTACTGGCGCAAGCTCACCGCTGCCGGTGCCCTCGCCGGCATGATCGCCGGTGCGGTCACCGTCTTCGTCTGGGGCAACATCGACGTGCTCACGTCGAACATGTACGAGATCGTCCCCGGCTTCCTCGTCAACCTCCTCGTCGCGGTCGTCGTCTCGCTGGCGCGGCCCGGCACCAACGCCGGGGTCGACGAGGAGTTCGAGCGCATGGAGCACGAGCTCGGCCACCGTCGACGCGAGCCGGTCGCCTGACCACGGCCGGGCGTCCTACGTCTCAGGCGTGGGGCGCCTGGCCGAAGTGGTGCCTGCGCACCCAGGAGTGCATGGCGATCGCCGCGGCGGCACCGGCGTTCATCGACCGGGTCGAGCCGAACTGGCTGATCTCGAGGACGTCGTCGCAGGCGGCGAGCATCTCCGGGGAGATCCCCGGCCCCTCCTGGCCGAAGATGAGGACGCACTCCCGCGGCAGGTCGTAGGTCTCTATCGGGAGCACTCCTGGGACATTGTCGATGCCGATGAGGCGAAGGGGGGTCCCCCCTTCGCCCGCCGTCCTCGCCCACTCCACGAGGTCGGCGACGGACGGGTGGTGGTGCTCGACCTGGTAGCGGTCGGTGACCATCGCGCCGCGCCGGTTCCACCGCCGCTTGCCGACGATGTGGAAGGCCGCGGCGCCCATCGCGTTGGCGGTGCGCACGACGGAGCCGATGTTGAAGTCGTGCTCCCAGTTCTCGATCGCGACGTGGAAGGTGTGCCGCCGGGAGGCGAGGTCGGCGGTGATGGCGTCGTGGGACCAGTAGCGGTAGCGGTCCTCGACGTTGCGCCGGTCTCCCCCGCGCAGCAGGTCCGGGTCCAGTCGCGGGTCCTGCGGCCACTCCCCCGACCAGGGCCCCACCCCGTGGCTCACAGGATCTGCAGAGGGAGCACCCTTAGCCTTGTCCTGATCATCCGGGGTGCCCACGAGCCCCCATCGTAGACGCCACTGCCTCGGAAAGGCCTCATGAACACGATCGTCGAGTGGGTCCTCGACCTCATGGAGCGGATCGGGGGCCCCGGCATCGCGTTGGCGATCTTCCTCGAGAACGTCTTCCCGCCGATCCCGAGCGAGGTCGTCCTGCCGCTGGCGGGCTTCACCGCCTCGCAGGGGAAGTACTCACCGGTCGAGGCCGTCCTGTGGGCGACGCTGGGCTCGGTCGTCGGCGCGATGCTGCTCTACGGCATCGGCGCCGCCCTCGGTATGGACCGGCTGCGACTCATCGCGAAGAAGATGCCCCTCGTGGACGTCGCGGACGTGGACAAGGCGGACGTGTGGTTCGACCGGCACGGCCCCAAGGCGGTCTTCTTCGGGCGCTTCATCCCCGGCGTGCGCAGCCTCATCTCCGTCCCGGCGGGCATCGACGGCATGCCGGTGACGACCTTCCTCGGGTACACGACCGCCGGGTCGCTGCTGTGGAACTCGCTCTTCGTCACGATCGGCTACCAGCTCGGCGGCCGATACCACCTCGTCGAGCAGTACATGGACCCGATCAGCAAGGTCGTCTACGCCCTGATCATCATCGCGGTGCTGGCCACCATCGCGTGGATGGCCCGCCGCGCGATGAGTCGCCGCCGGGACCCGGACGACTACATCGACCTCGAGACGGACTGAGCCGACCCCTCCCTTCGCAACTGCTTAGGCTCCTGCAACCCCCAAGCCTCTCCCTTCGCAACTGCTTAGGCTCCTGCGAAGGGGGCGGAGCGCGGGCGCAGGGGTGTGGCCCGGGTCAGCGGGGGCCGTGGCCGAGGACGAGCGTGGCCAGCTGGGTGCGTGAGCGCACGCCGATCTTGCGGTAGATCCGCGTCAGGCTGCCCTCGACGGTCTTGACGCTCAGGTGGAGGCGCTGGGCGATCTCGCGGTTGCTCGCGCCCTCGGCGACGAGCCCGGCGACCTGCTGCTCGGTGAGGGTGAGGTCGCCGAGCGGGTCGGCAGCGCCCTCCGGCTCCTCGACCTCGAGGGTGTGCAGCGCCGCGCCCTCCGGGAAGCGCGCGTTGACCCACTCGGCCCACGGCACCGCGTGGAGCGGCCGCAGCACCTCGCGGGCACGAGCGGCGGCCTCGCGACTGCGGCCCCCGCGGCGGGCGCGGCGCTCGATGTGCGCCAGGGTGACGAGGGAGCGGGCCAGCTCGATGGGCAGGCGGTGCTCCTCCGCGGCGGCGATGGAGCGCGTGGCCAGGGTGCGCGCGGTGTCCAGGTCCCCGCGGGCGGCGGCGATCTCCGCGGCGGCCCGATCGGCGGCGGCGGCCACGCCGGGGGCACCCAACCCGTCCTCGAGACCCGCGCGCACCTCGGCGAGCAGGCCTTCGGCCTCGTCGATCTCGCCGCCAAGCACGAGTGCCGTCACGGCGTCGGTGTGCCACCGGACCGAGGTCAGGTCGCGGATCCCGGAGTCGGCGTCCAGACGACGCAGCTCCCGATAGACACCGACGGCGCCCTCGAGGTCGTCGAGGTGCAGCAGCGCGAGGCCGAGATGGGCGAGGTGGCGTCGCAGGTAGCGCTGGTCGCGCTCGCGGCGCGCGAGCTCCACGCCGCGCGAGCTGACGACCCGGGTGCGCTCGAAGGTGCCGCCGACGCTCTCGGCGATCTCCTCGATGAACCACGTGGTCGCCACCGGGGTGTCGAAGTGCGTCGCCGCTCGGGTGGCCCGGCCGGCGAGCTCGAGCGCCTCGCGACCACGCCCCTGCCGGGCGACCACCTCGACGAGCGAGCGCAGCACGTGCACGGTGTCGTAGCCGGCGTCCGGACCGACGTCGGCGAGCATGTCGACGAAGGCCGCACGAGCCCGGCGCAGGTCGTCGTCGTGGAGCGAGAAGCGCGCCGCGATGTAGCGCGCCGAGGTGTGCACCTGGCCGGGCCTCGGGTCGCCCGCGAGCGCGGCGGCCTCCTCCATCAGGCGTCGGGCGTCCGGGTCGCCGAGGGTCCGGCCGACCGCGGCCCCCACGGTCAGGGCGTCGACCTCGATGTCGGTGCGGCCGGCGCGTCGGGCCAGCTCGACCGCGCGGCCCGCGGAGTCCATGGCGGAGCGCAGGTCGTTGCTGCCGGCGAGGAGACGGGCGCGCTGGAGGAGGACGCGGGCCTGCAGCGTCGGGTCCTCCCGGGACTCGTACAGGGCCGCGACGAGGATCTCGTCGGGGGCGCTGTCCCCGAGCTCGACGAGGGCGAGCTTGGCGCGCACGGACAGGCTGGGCTCGGTCAGGTCCGCTGCGGCCCGGGTGGCCCGGTGCAGCACCCGGGTCTCCTTGCCGATGACGGCGTTCTCCAGGCAGAGGGTGAGCCACTCGTCCCGCTCCGGGGTCCCGGCATCCGCGGCGAGCAGGTACAGCTGGGCGGCGAGGTCGTGCTCGCCCCGGGCCGCGCACCCGGTCGCGGCGGCGGCGAGGTCGGCCGGGGTCGTTCCGGTGTCGCCGGCGAGGGCGAGGTGGTACCGGGTCAGGCCCTCGCTGTCGGCGTGCTCGGCGAGCTCGCGGTGCAGCGCCACCAGCTCGTCGCTGTCGACGGACTCCAGGAGGACGTCGCCGAGGGCCTCAGGGGTGAGTCGCAGGTACTCGTCCTCGGTGACGACCAGGCCGAGGGCCCGGGCCGCGCGGACGCTCGCGACGGCCGTCTCGCCGCCGATGCGCTGGAGTGTCGCCGTCGTCGGCTGGTGCATCGCAGCCACCCGCTGGAGGGTCGCGCGCACCGGTTCGGTCAGCTCGTGGACACGGGTGCGTGCGAGGCTCCCCAGCTGGCGGGCCGCCTCCTCGGGGGGGAGCCCGTCGACGGCCGCGGCGATCTCGCGGGCCAGGCCGGGGTTGCCGCCGGACTCGCGGTGCGCCCACAGGGCGGTGTCGGTCGGCACGTCGTCCGCGGCGAGCAGCTCGACGGTGTCGGCCGCGGCGAAGGGCTGCAGCTCCACGTGCAGCAGCGACAGCTCCCGGGCCGTGACCGTGCGCGGGTGCCCGGTCGTCGGGTCGACCTCCGCCGGCCCGATCGCCACGAGGGCACCGAAGGCGCCGGGCCCCAGGGAGCGCGAGGCCGCGGCCCGCAGCGCCGCCAGGCTCACCGCGTCCAGGTGCTGCGCGTCGTCGAGGACGAGGACGAAGGGGGCCGTGGCCGCCTGGGCGGTGAGCAGCTCGGTCAGGGCATAGCCGAGGCGCTCCGCGGGGTCGGTGGCCGGCAGCGTCCGGGGGTCGAGCAGGAGGGAACGCATCCGGTCCGGCAGCTCGTCCAGGGTCGCCTGCGGGAAGGCGGCGGCGACGACCGAGACCCCGTGGCCGGGCACACCCCGGCGCTGCAACCGCACGCTGATCGCGTGCGGGACGCCGGCGGTGACCGCGGCGAGGAAGGTGCTGCGTCCCATGCCGCGGGGACCGTGGATGGCGACGGCCTGTCCCTCCAGGACCCGGGCCGTCACCGACGTGATGAGGCGGGTGCGACCCACCGGGTCGTTGGTACCCGACGGAAGATGCCGCATTGCCAGGTTCAATGCACCCTCCTCATCGACGTTCGTGTCCCAAACGTAACCCGGCGAGATGAATACGGAGGGGTGGGACCCCCTTCGCCGTCCCGCCGGGTGCGCTGAGGACCCGTGCCGGGTCAGCGCGGTGACATCACGTCCGTGCCGAGGAAGGGGCGCAGCGCCTCCGGCACGCGCACGGAACCGTCGGCCTGCTGGTGGTTTTCCAGGAGGGCGACGATCGGTCGGGTGCTGGTGATCGCGGTGCCGTTGAGCGTGGCGAGCATCCTCGTGCCCGAGCCCTGCGGGTCGCGCTCGCGGATGTCCAGACGGCGCGCCTGGAAGGTCGTGCAGTTGCTCGTCGAGGTCAGCTCGCGGTACTTCGACTGGGTCGGCACCCACGCCTCGCAGTCGTACTTGCGCGACGCCGGGCCGCCGAGGTCGCCGGCGGCGACGTCGATGACGCGGTAGGGCAGCTCGAGGGCGTCGAGGACGCGGCGCTCGATGCGCAGCAGGTTCTCGTGCTCGGCGACGGCGTCCTCCGGGCGGCAGAAGACGAACATCTCGGTCTTCTGGAACTGGTGGACGCGGAAGATGCCGCGGGTGTCCTTGCCGTAGCTGCCGGCCTCGCGGCGGTAGCAGGTGGAGGTCGCGGCGTAGCGCAGCGGCCCGTCGGACAGGTCGAGGATCTCGTCGGCGTGGAAGCCGGCGAGCGCGACCTCGGACGTCCCGGTGAGGTACAGGTCGTCGGCGGGCAGCTGGTAGACCTCGTCGTCGTGCTCGTCGAGGAAGCCGGCCCCGGCCATCGTCTCCGCACGCACGAGGTTGGGCACGACGAGCGGGGTGAAGCCCTCCTCGGTCGCGATCTGCTGCGCCAGGCCCATCAGCGCCCACTCGAGGCGCGCACCGATGCCCTTGAGGTAGTAGAAGCGGCTCCCGCTGACCTTCGCCCCGCGCTCCATGTCGATCGCACCGAGCAGCTCGCCGAGCGCGAGGTGGTCCTTCGGCTCGAAACCCTCGGCCGCGAAGTCGCGCGCGGTCCCGACCTCCGTCAGGAGCGCGAAGTCGTCCTCACCGCCGGCGGGCACGCCCTCCTGGATGACATTGCCGATGGCGCGAAGGGAGGTGTCCAGCTCCCCCTTCGCCCGGTCGGCGGCGGCCTCGAGCTCCTTGACGCGGGCGGACATGGCGGCGCCCTTCTCCCGCAGGGAGCCCGCCTCGGCCTCGAGTGCAGGGAGGTCGACGCTGTCGGGATCGCTCTTGCGCAGCTTGTTCAGCCGACCCATGACGGGCCCGAGCTCCTTGCTCGCGGCCTTCTGCTCCGCGCGGGCGGTCTCGAAGGCCCCGATCGCGGTGCGGCGCTGATCGTCGGCGGCGAGGACCGCATCGACGAGGGAGGGGTCCTCACCGCGGGCACGCTGGCTCGCTCGGACGGTCTCGGGCTGGTCGCGCAGGAACTTGAGGTCGATCACGCCTCGCAGGATATCCGCGATGGCGTCCGGGCCCGCCCCGGCCGTGGGCACCCCGGCCATCCCGGCCCGGAGGGGCAACCCTGCGGTAACGTCACCGCCGTGTCTGACTGGACCCTGCTGGCCCTCGCCGTGGCCCTCTGCCTCATCCTCATCGGCATCGCCTTCGCTCTGGTGCTCATGGGCCCGGGTGCACGTCGCGGGCGCGACCCGCGCCCCCGTCCGGAGCGCAGCAGCTTCCGGCGCACCGGGGCGAAGAGGACACCCCGGCGTGCGGGGATCATCATCAACCCGACGAAGTTCGACGACGTCGCCGCCGTCCGGCAGGAGCTGACCGAGGCCAGCCGGGTGCTCGACTGGGCCGAGCCGCTCTTCATCGAGACCACGATCGAGGACCCCGGCACCGGCCAGGCCCGGGTGGCCATCGAGGAGGGCGTCGACGTCGTCTGCCCGCTCGGCGGTGACGGCACGATCCGGGCCGTGGCCGTCGCCCTGGCGGGCACGCGGACCCCGATGGGGCTGCTCCCCCGCGGGACCGGCAACCTGCTGGCCCGCAACCTCGACATCCCCTTCGGCACCGACATCACCGAGGCCCTGCGGGTCGCCTGCAGCGGACGCAACAAGGCGATCGACGTCGGGTGGCTCGAGCTCGACCCCGTCGAGGAGCCGGCGACCGAGGACACCGGCCAGGCCGAGGAGCCGATCGAGGGTCCACCGGTGGACCGGCACCCCTTCCTCGTCATGGCCGGCATGGGCCTCGACGCGGAGATCATGAGCGGCACCAGCGAGGAGCTGAAGAACAGGGTCGGTTGGACCGCCTACTTCGTCACCGGGGGGCGCAAGCTCTTCGTCAAGCGCTTCCGCGTGCGGTGGAGCATCGACGGCCGGGAGCAGCCGGAGGTGCAGGCCCGCACGATCCTCTTCGGCAACTGCGGCACGCTGCAGGGCGGCCTGCAGCTGCTCCCCGACGCGGCGTACGACGACGGCCTGCTCGATGCGGTCGTCGTGGCCCCCAAGACGATCCTCGGGTGGGGCTCCGTCGCCGTGCGCGTCATCGGCCGCTCCCGCAAGGACGCCGCCGAGCTCATCCGCACCTCCGGCCGGACCTACACCGCCGAGGTCGACGAGCCGCGCCCCGTCCAGGTCGACGGCGACGTCATCGGTGAGGCCTCCCGCATGCGGCTGACGGTCGACCACCAGGCGGTCATCGTCCGGGTCGCCGGGACGGACTGAGCGCCGGACGACCTCGGACCGGGAGCGGAGCGACGCCGCACGACGCGGCCAAGTCGCCCAACCGGTCCAGCTGGCCGGAGGAGTACTCCACCCCGTGCTCGCGAGCGTGCCGGGCCCGCCGCACCGCATTCACTCCCGGGGCGCGCGCGTCCTCGCCCGAGGCACCGACCACCGTGATGAGCTGCTGGACGCGGGCGGCCAGGTCCTGCCCGGGCACCGGAGCGATGGCCAGCATGAAGAGACTGACCCCCTGGCTCTCGTCGTGCCGGGTCGGCAGCCCCACGTCGGCACCGAAGCGATCACCACCGGCGAGCACCCCCGTGAGGACCTCCAGCGCCAGGCTCAGCCCGAACCCGCGGTGGCCGCCGATCGGCTCGAGTAGCCCGGTCGTCCACTGCGCCGGATCGGTCGTCGGATCACCGTCCGCGTCGCGCAGCACGCCGGGGGGCAAGGACTCGCCACGCTCGTGGTACCCGTCCATCTCACCGGTGGACATCGTCGTCGTCGCGGTGTCGTAGAGGAGGCGCTGGTCCCCTTCGCCCGGGGCCGCCAGCGCGTGGCCCTGGTTGCCCACCACCCTGCGTCGGCCACCCGGTGCAGCGATGAGTGCGGGGCCGTTGGTCGCCGCCAGGCCGATGCAACCACGGTCGGCCGCGAGGTCGGCGAAGTACCCCATCGCCGCGGCCGACGTGGCATCGCGGACGGACACGGCCGCGAGACCGTGCTGCCCCGCCATCTCGACGGCCCGGAGCATCGCCATGGTGCCGACCGCCTGGCCCCATCCGTGGCCCGCATCGAGGAGCTCGTGGGCGGTGCGTTGGCCGAGGACGCGCACGTCCGGGTCGGCCACGGTCCCGCCCGCGCGGATGCGGTGGACGCACTGCACGAGCTTCGTGGCCACCCCGTGGGCAGGCAGGCCGTGGGCATCGGCCCAGACGAGCCCGTCCGCGGTCCACCCGGCGTGCTCGGCCGGCATCCCGACCTCCTCGAGCACGTCGGTGGCCAGCCGGTGCAGGTCGTCGAGGGCGACGGTGGCGCCGGAAGTCACCGGTGCAGCTCCTCACGACGCAGGAGGACGATCGCCAGGACGCCCGCCACGGTGAGGATCAGCAGGGCCGGTACGAGGACGGGTGCCAGGGCGATGAGCGCCGCCATGGCCCCGGCGCCCACGATGAGCCCCAGGAGGATCACCGCCGAGTGGCGCACGGCCCGGAAGCCGTGGCCGGTGGTCAGCCGGATGACCACGGTCGTCAGGGTGCCGGTGAGGTACGTCGTCGACAGGCCGGAGACACCGAAGCGCTGGATCGCGCTGGACTGCAGCCCGAGGGCTGCCGCGGACGCCGCCAGGAGCGGCAGGTACGTGCTCGCCGGCGGCTCGGAGCCGAGCGCCCACCACGCGGTGCCGACCCCGGTGAAGAGCGCGAGCTCGACGGTCAGCGCACGCGTGACCGACGGAGGCCAGACCGGGTCACCGGACACCGGCGATCCGGCGATCCGGGCGCCGGCCGCGGCACCCGCGACGAAGGCGCCGATGGCGACGGCGGTGAGCAGCATGAGGTTGGCATCGCCCTGGGCGGTGGCGACGCCGAAGAGCACCATGTTTCCGGTCATCACGCTGGTGAAGGCGCTGCCGAGGGCGAGGAAGCCGAGGGCGTCGGCGGCACCGCTCGCCACGGCGAGGACGACGACGAGCCCGTTGCGCAGGCCCTCGGCGCGGGCTCTGGGGTCCTGGTCAGCAGTCGCCGCGCGCAAGCGGACATCGCGTGTTCTGGTCACCACACAATGCTCACATCCGAGGACTGGGACGGTCGCCAGTCGAACTGCACGACAAATACCCGATATTCATGTGCAGTCCGACCCTAGAGGTCCGCGTGGGTCCGACCTAGCGTTGGAGACATCGCTTGACCCGGGTGGTCGGAACGCCATCCGTCTCCCCGACATCCCGAAGAAAAGGTGACTGACATGGCTGAGCTCCTGTCGAAGGAGGACTTCCGCGCCGCACTGCAGGACGCGATCAAGGGCCGCGAGGCCTCGACCGCGAACTTCAGCAAGGCCTGGGCCGAAGGAAAGCTCCAGCGGAAGCACTTCGCCCGCTGGGCGGAGAACCACTACCACTACGTCGGCTTCTTCGCCGACTACCTCGGTCTCGTCTACCGCAACACCCCGGACGACCACAAGGACGCCAAGGACTTCCTCCTGCAGAACATGTACGAGGAGGAGCTGGCCGACATCCGCCACACCGACCTGCTCATCCGTTTCGCCGAGGCCTGCGGCACGACCGCCGAGCGCATCGAGGACCCGCGCAACATGAACGCCGTGACCCGCGGCCTGCAGGCTTGGTGCTACCAGATCGCCGACCGCGAGCACTACGTCGTCGCGACCGCGGCCCTGGTCGTCGGCCTCGAGTCCCAGGTTCCGCAGATCTACAAGAAGCAGATCGTCCCGCTGCGCGAGACCTACGGCTTCACCGAGGACGAGATCGAGTTCTTCGACCTCCACATCACCTCGGACGAGGTCCACGGCGAGCGCGGCTACCAGATCGTGCTCGAGGGCGCGGACACCGCCGAGCTGCAGCAGCGCTGCCTCGAGGCGGTCCGCATCGGCGCCGAGATGCGCTTCAGCTACACCAAGGCCCTCTACGACAGCTACGTCGCCGAGGACCTCGAGCCGGTCGCTGCCTGACCGACCCCACCAGGAGAGCGGGCGCCTCCCGGCGCCCGCTCTCTGCTACCCACCCATGCTCGCCGGACCCCCCGGCCCCTCACCTCACCAGGAGCACGAGATGAGCAACTGGCACGACGTCGGCAACGTCAAGGACCTCAAGCTGCGCAAGAAGAAGGCCGTCGAGGTGGGTGACACCCCGATCGCCCTGTTCTACGTCGGCGACAAGGTCTACGCCCTCAACGACATCTGCATCCACGAGGAGCGCCGGCTGAGCAAGGGCACCCTGCTCTTCGGCAAGGTCATCTGCCCCGGCCACCAGTGGAAGTTCGACCCCGAGACCGGGGAGCCCGACGACCAGGACGGGTGCCAGCCGACATACGCGGTCCGGGTGAGTGAGGACGGCACGATCGCCGTCAGCCTCGATCCCGCCGACAAGACCGCCGACTCCGGAGTGGTGGCAACCGCATGAGCTCCCCCTCCGACACCCCGATCCTGCCCGACGGCGTCGTCATCGTCGGCGGTGGCCAGAGCGCCGCCGTGGCCGCCCGGACGCTGCGTCGCAAGAAGTACACCGGTCCCATCACCATCCTCGGCGAGGAGAGCCACCGGCCCTACCAGCGCCCGCCGCTGTCGAAGGAGTACCTGGCGGACCCGACCGCGAGCGTCGACCTGCTGCCGCAGGACTGGACCGACACCAACGACGTCTCCGTACGCACCGACGTGCGGGTCGAGCGCATCGAGGAGGGACCGGTCGTCGTCACCACCTCCGGCGAGCGGGTCCCGGCCTCGGCCGTCCTCCTCGCCACGGGTGGCCAGGCCCGCACCATCGGTGACGCGACCGGTGAGCGCATCCACCATCTGCGCACGCGCGACGACGCGGACCGCCTGCGTGCGGCCCTGTCGGCCTCATCCCGCCTGGTCATCGTCGGTGCCGGCTTCATCGGCGCCGAGATCGCCTCCGCCGCCCGCGAGCAGGGGGTGGAGGTCACCGTCCTCGAGGCGGCCGACCAGCCCATGCAGCGCGCGCTCGGTCCGCGCCTCGGCGAGGTCTGCGCCGGGCTCCAGCGGGCCAGCGGGGTCGACCTGCGGTTGTCGACGGGAGTCAGCGCCGTGCGCGAGAGCGCCGATGGCGTGGTCGTGGACACCACCGCCGGCGAGGTCCTCGCCGACCACGCCGTGGTCGCCGTGGGCATCGTGCCCAGCACCGCGGTGGCGGAGGCCTCGGGCATCGCCTGCGAGAACGGCGTTCTCGTCGACGCAGCCGGACGCACCAGCATGCCCGGCGTGTGGGCGGCCGGCGACGTGGCCAACCAGGACCACCCGCAGGTCGACGGCCGCATCCGGGTCGAGCACTTCGACAACGCGAGCAAGCAGGCCTCGGTCGCCGCCCAGTCGATGCTCGGTGCCGACGTGACCAACTCCGACCCCCACTGGTACTGGTCCGACCAGTTCGGGGTGAACATCCAGGGCGTGGGCCAGCCCCACCCCAGTGATGAGATGGTCGTGCGAGGCGACATCGAGTCCGACAGCTTCACGGCCTTCTTCATCCGCGAAGGAGCGGTGTCCGCGGTCTTCGCCGTCAACGACGAGGAGACCGTGGGCCTGGCTCGCGAGCTGGTGAACATGGGACTCCACGTCCCGACCGATCTGCTGACCGACCCCGAGCGCGATCTCTTCGAGGCCCTGGAAGGAGCCGCAACATGACCCGACTCAAGGGCAATTTCATCGCAGGTGACTGGGTCTGGCCGGGCTCGGGCAAGTCCTTCGATCGCACGAATCCCGCCCGGCCGGACGAGCTGGTCTCGACGGCCCCCGAGTCCAGCGCCCAGGACGTCGACGAGGCGATCGCGCACCTCGCCGAGCACCGGCACGAGTGGGCCGCGACCTCCCCGGACCGACGCGCCGACGTGCTCGTCGCGGCCGCCGACATCCTCGCCTCCCAGGCCGAGGACCTCGCGGTCGAGCTCGTCCGGGAGGAGGGCAAGACCCTCTCCGAGGCGCGGGTCGAGACCAAGCGCACCCCGCAGAACCTCCGGTTCTTCGCCGGAGAGGCGCTGCGCATGACCGGGGAGACCTACCCCACGGGTGACGGCAGCCTCGTCTTCACCCGGCGCCAGCCGGTCGGGGTCGTCGCCGCGATCACGCCGTGGAACTTCCCCCTGAACATTCCGTCGCGCAAGCTCGGCCCGGCGCTGGCCGCGGGCAATGCCGTCATCTTCAAGCCCAGCGAGGTCACCCCCCTGATGGGCCAGCGCCTCGTCGAGGCGCTCCACCAGGCGGGCGTCCCCGGTGGGGCCCTCGCGCTGGTGCACGGGCACGCCGAGGTCGGACGCGCCATGGTCGCCAACGACGACGTGCAGGCCGTCACCTTCACCGGGTCGACCGCAGTCGGCACGGCGATCCACGAGGTCACCGGCGTCGACGTGCGCACGCAGCTGGAGATGGGCGGCAAGAACGCGCTCGTCGTCCTCGAGGACTCCGACCTCGACCGGGCGACGGCGATCATCGCCAAGGGCGCCTTCGGCCTCTCCGGCCAGGCCTGCACGGGCACCTCGCGGGTGATCGTCCACGAGGCCGTGGCAGACGAGCTCGTCGCCCGGATCGCCGAGGTCGCCAAGGCCGCACGGGTCGGCAACGGCCTCGACGACGGCGTCACCTTCGGCCCCCTCGCCAACCAGGCCCAGATCGACAAGTTCTGCCACTACGTCGAGGGTGCCGCCGGTCAGGGTGCCCGCCTCGTCGAGCCGATCGCCCACCAGTCCGACCCGCCCGGTGGGGGGCACTTCGTCCGACCGACGATCTTCCGCGACGTCGATCCCCTGTCCGCCATGGCCCAGGAGGAGATCTTCTCCCCGGTCCTCGCGTTCATCACCGTCTCGTCCTACGAGGAGGCGGTCACCGCGGTGAACAACACGCGCTACGGCCTCTCGGCGGGCATCGTCACCTCCGACATCGGTCGGGCCATCCGCTTCTCCGAGGACGTCGAGACGGGCCTGGTCAAGGTCAACCAGGCCACGAACGGCATGGCGATGAACGCCCCCTTCGGGGGAATGAAGCACTCGTCGACGCAGACCTTCAAGGAGCAGGCCGGCGCCTCGATGATGACCTTCTACACCACCGACAAGACGGTCTACTTCACCCCCTGACACCCGAGAGGAACCACCCATGAGCGAGCACACCGACACCACCGAGCCAGCGGACGACGAGGTCGTCTTCCACCGCGTCTGCCGCAGCGGTCAGGTGCCCGAGGGTTATGTCCGACGCTTCTACGTCGACGAGCTCGAGTGCGCCGTCGCCCGCCTGAAGGGCAAGGCATACGCGACGAGCAACTACTGCACCCACCTGGACTGCCTGCTCAGCAGCGGCAAGCTGCAGGACGACGGCATCCGGTGCTCCTGCCACGGCAGCGTCTTCGAGCTCGAGGGCGGCGAGCCCATCTACCCACCGGCGACGGAGCCGATCGCGGTCTACGACGTCAAGGAGGAGGACGGCGAGCTCTTCGTGGGTGTCTCCCGCAAGGACATCGAGCACGGCGGCCCGCGCCGCAAGAAGCCGCGCGAATGAGCACTCCCGCCACGACGCCCGCCGCCCTCGGTCAGCAGCAGCGGGTGGTGCTGGGACGATCCTCCGCGATCTCCTCCAGCCACCCACTGATCACGACCGAGGGCGCGCGGGTGCTCGCGGCGGGTGGAAACGCGATCGACGCCAGTCTGGCGATGGCCGCCGTCGCGTGGACCGTGCTGCCCGGGCAGTGCGGTATCGGCGGCGACGCCTTCGCCATCGTCCGCGAGCCGGACGGGCGCGTCTGGACGGTGGGTGGCAGCGGCTACGGCCCCGACGGTGGCACCCCGGACTTCTACCGAGAGCGCGGGCACACCGCGATCCCACTGACCGGTCCCCTGTCCGTGACCGTGCCCGGGGCCGCGGCGGCCCACGCCGTCCTCGCGCGCCACGGACGCTGGGACCTGGGCACGGCGTGGGCGAGCGGCATCCGTCTCGCCCGTGAGGGATTCGCCTGCACGGACAAGAACCGCGCCGACATCACCGAACGGCGCGCTCCCCTGGCGGCCGATCCCTCCACCGCGGCGTGCTTCCTTCCCGACGGCGACGTCCCCGCCGTCGGCCGGCTCCTGCACCAGCGCGACCTCGCCGACACGCTGGAGGTCCTGGCGGACGACCCGCTCTCCTTCTACCGCGGTGAGCTCGCCGAGCGCAGCCTGGCCTTCCTGACGAAGGGGGGTGCCCCCTTCGCCGGCGGGGAGTGGGAAGCGATGGCCGAGCTCACGGAGGAGGCCGCGATCAGCGCCGACTACGGCGGCCTGACGGTGCACCAGACCCCGCTCCCGTCGGCCGGGTGGATGGTCCTGCAGCAGGCCGGGCTCCTCGACGGCATGCTCGGCGGCCTCGATCTCCTCGGCCCCGATGCCTGCGCACTGCTCGCGGGTGCCGCCCGGGCCGCGTTCGACGACCGCTTCGCAGTCGTCGCCTCGGACACCTCGGCGTGGGAGGACCTGCTGACGCCGGAGCGACTGGCCCGGCAGCGGGAGGGCCTGGCGTCGCCCCCCGCCGCCGACACCCGCCTGCACGCCCGGATCGACGGCGACACCACGAGCACCGTCTGCGTCGACGACGAAGGGCGCGCCGTGAGCTTCATCCACTCGCTCGCCTTCACCTTCGGCGCCCGGATCACGGTCCCCGGGACCGGTGTCGTTTTGAACAACCGGCTGGGCCGGGGCGCCTACCTCGTCCCGGGACACCCCAACGAGGTCCGCCCGCGCCGCAAGCCGCTGCACACCCTCAACGCCTGGCTGGCCGACGACCGCGACGGGCTGCGGCACGTCGGCAACTGCCCCGGCGGCGACGGGCAGGTGCAATGGAACATGCAGGTCCTCAGCCACCTCGTCGACCACCACCTGGATCCACAGACCGCGGTCTCGCTCCCGCGGCTGACGGTCTTCCCCGGCTCAGACGCCGACGTCATCGACGAGCCGGCCGAGGTGCGCGTCGAGGAGGGGCTGCCGCAGGCGACCCTCGAGTCGCTGCGGGACGACGGCCACCGGGTCCGCGAGGTCCCCGTGCAGCGCGGCGGACCGGGCGGCTCGGCACTGGCGATCTCCCGCGACCCCCACACCGGCGTCCTGTCCGCAGGCGCCGACCCCCGCATGGAAGGAACTGCTGTCGCATGGTGAACCCACCGGCCCTGCCCGCTCCGCCACAACCCCAGGGCCACTACGTGCCGGCCAGTCGCGCGGGCGACCTCGTGGCGACCGCGGGGATGACGCCCCGTGTCGACGGGCGGCTGGCGATCACCGGCCGGGTCGGCGACGTCGTCGACCTCGAGGAGGCCCGGCGGGGTGCCGCCATCGCCGCCTCGAATGCCCTCTCCGCCGTGGTCGACGCTGTCGGCGGGCTGGACCAGGTCCTCGGACTGGCCCGGCTGACCGTGTACGTCCACGCCGCCAGCGGCTTCACCGAGCACACGGCCGTCGCCGACGCCGCCACCGACGCCCTCGTGACCCACCTGGGCGAGCGGGGCCGGTGCGCCCGCTCCGCCGTCGGCGTCGCCAGCCTCCCGGGGGACGCGCCGGTCGAGGTCGAGCTGACCGCCCACGTGCGCTGAGTGCCTCCCGGGCGAACTCGGCCGCAGCAAGGTGGACGCCGCGGCGCTCGGGGTGAGGTGCTGTCCGACACCACCGGCGCTCACTAGAGTGACTGCGATCCAGAGCCCTGCGCGCAGGCGTCTCCTGGCCACTTCGAGAAGGGTGGAATGACATGGCAACGGCGCCACACGGTCCTCGCGAGACCCCCCGGACCATGGGCGAGTGCAAGCAGAGCATCCTGCGCATCTACAACAGGGTGAAACAGGAGGTCGTGGGGACCGGTGTCGAACGCCAGAACATCCACATCACCAGCACCTACATCCTGATCGTGGCGGTCCACAACCGCGTCCCCGCCCTGGCGACGGTGACCGCCCAGAACGCCCAGCTCGCGCGGTGGGCGGACATCGCCCTCATCGACGCCAACAAGGCAGGGCTGGCCACCGCCCTGTCGGAGGAGCTCGGTGTCGTCATGAGCGGTGTCTTCCAGGACTACGACCCGCAGACCCAGGTCGCGGTCACGGTCGCCCTGCTCACCTCCCCCCTGCCCGGCACCCACGAGCCCCACTGACGACGAGCCGGCATCCCACCGTGGTGCGGGTGGGACGCCGGCCCGACATCATCGCGGTGGGCACACCGGGGTCGGGAGCTACCGCCGTCCCGCCACCGCCACGGGCACCGGGTCGACCTCGTGCGAGTCCAGCACCCGCCCGAAGGCCGACTCGAAGCTCGTCAACGACGCATCGTGCAGCTGCGGGGTCTCGGCCGCGAGGCAGTCGGCCACCATGAAGGACTCGTACCCGAGCATCATCGCGTCCCGTGCGGTGGACTCGCAGCAGATGTTGGTCTGCGTGCCGGCCACGTAGAGCGAGCTCACGCCGCGCTCCTGCAGCAGCTCCTCGAGCTGTCCGTGCGGCTCGACCATCGCGCTGTAGCGGTACTTCAGCGTGATGCTGTCGGACTCCTCGACCTCCAGGCCCGGAAACAACGCCTGCCCATGAGCCCCTTCGGCGAGCACGCTCGCGCGGAAGTCCATCGCCTCGTCCCCGAGCATCCGACGCAGGCTGGGCCAGTCGGCCCTGTCCGGGCGACTGGTCGTCTGCACCCACACGACCAGCCCCCCGGCGGCGCGGAAGCGCCGGGCGAGACGGTTGATCGGCTCGACGATCGCCAGGGCCGCCGGCGCGAACCGGAAGCCGACGCGCTCGTCGAGGAAGGCGTTCTGCATGTCGATGATCGTCAGGGCCGAACCACGCACGTCGGCCGTGCCGTGCTGGCGCATCAGAAGACCACCCCGCCGACGAGGGTCGCCACGACCAGTCCCGTGACCACCGGCAGGAACAACCGCCTGACGAGCTCCACGACGGGTATGCCGGTCACACCGGCGACCGCGACGAGCGAGGACCAGGCGATAAGGGTCCCACCCCCGGTCCAGGAGGCGGCGTTCTGCCCGATGGCGGCCAGGGTCTCCGGGTCGACGCCGGCGGCCGGGCCGAGCGCCTCGGACAGCGCGCCGATGAGGGGCAGGCCCGCCCATCCGGAGCCGTCCAGACCGATGAGCATCCCGGCCACCATGAGCGCCAGACAGGTGATCGGCGCGAATGCCGGGACGTGGTCCTGACCGGCGACGATGACGTCGAAGAGGAAGGCCGGCGCGGTGGCGCCCTCCGGCAGGGTCATGATCTTCGCTGAGAAGTCCCCGACCCCCATGAGCACGAAACCGGCGACCGGCAGCACGACGCCCATGGCCTTGTAGGCGAAGACGAGTCCGTCCACGACGTTGGACGCGACTGCCTCGAGCGGATCCTTCGCGCTGAGGAAGCACACGATGAACAGCAGACCGAATCCCAGACCAGCGATCAGGGCGGCGCCGGAGACCTCCTTGAGGACCGCGAACAGGTCGGTGAAGCGGGAGAGGGTCAGCAGGACGACCATGACGAGGAAGACCAGAGGCACCACCAGGGCCATGAGGCGCTGCTGTCGTTCGCTCGTGGGGTGCGTCTCGTAGGGGTCGGTGCCGTCGCCCAGTCGGAGGACACCCTCGTCCCGCACCGCCTCGCCGGGGTCGGTCTCACGACGCACCATTCCGGCCGAGACGGCGCTGACGACCTCTCGGTCGCCGTGGATCTCGGAGGCGGAGCCGACGCCGACCAGCTCGCGGTCCGCGCCGAGCCGGGATGCCCGGGCCACGACCATCCGTCCGCGACAGGTGCCGAAGTACACGAGCGCAGCGGCGACCCCGCCGACGATCCACGAGAGGATCAGCGCGCGGTCCGCGATGACCCCGGCGTCCAGGCCGGCGCCGCTGGCGGTGATGCCGGGGGCCACCCCGAGGATGTAGTCGGAGGCCAGGGCCATCCCCTGCCCGGAGAGCGCGATCGCGATGGCTGCGCCCAACCGGGTCAGACCGGCAGCGACTGCCGCAGGGATCAGCAGGGCCGCCAGGATCGCCAGCGTGGGCGTCGGCCAGAAGACCAGCGACATCAGGTACGAGGCGACGAAGAGGACGACGAATGCCATGTGCCCGTTGCGCATGAAGCGCACCAGCGGCCGCAGCATCCGCGAGTCGATGTCCATCGCCCGCAGTGCCCCCGTCATCGCTCCGATGACCGCCAGGACGAGGAAGATGTTGAGCAGCTCGGTCGTGGCGACGATCAGTCCGTTGAAGGGGGCCGCCAGTCCCTTGAAGACGGACCCGGTGTAGACCCAGGCCGTCAGGGCCGTGGCGATCACCGCCGGGACGATGACATTGCGGCGCATCGCCATGAATGCGAGCAGGACGGCGACTCCGCCGAGGTAGACCCAAGGAGCGAGCGCGGTCATCGCGCACCCCCGATCACGGGGCGCGGCGCGCAGTGGTGCCGATCAAGCAGTCGGACGATGTGTGAGTTCACGAGTTGACCTTCCGTGCGCGGGTGGTTCCCGGAACACTCAGGTCCCGGGACGCGGTTGTGGGAACCGCCACCAGCGACGGCAGCCGGGCTCTTCTGGCGAAGCTCCCGCGGTCGTTCGTGGGTGAGAAGAGGCCGTGGTGACGCCGGTGCGACCAGCGACACGGCCAAGTGAGTGATTTGTACCACAGGCGCCCCGGACCGTCCAGAGTGCCTGTGTCCTGCCGGTGATCAGGCAGGCGGGTTGGCCTCCATGTGCTTCGCGAAGGCCTCGATGGCAGCGGCACCGACGGCCTTGTCCTGCTCCCCGTTGCCACCGGAGACACCGATCGCTCCCACGATCTGACCGTCGTACTCCAGCGGGAACCCGCCGACGAAGATCGCGAACTTGCCCGGGATCATGTGGCTGATGCCGAAGGCCTCGTTGCCCGGCAGGGCCGGGCCGTTCGGCCCCTCGTTGAACTTGTGCGTGGGCCGCTCGTGGCCCGCCGCCGTGAACGCCTTGGCGATGGAGATGTCCACGCCGGTCAGGCGCGCTCCCGGGATCCGGTGCAGGGCGATGACGTTGGCGCTCTCGTCCACGACGCACAGCGTCTGCTTCACCCCGATCTCCTCCGCCTTCGCACGAGCGGCGGTCAGGACGGGGAGGGCGTCGTCGAGGGTGATCCGGTAGATGCTGTGCATGGGTGCGTCCTTCGTGGAGGGTGCGGGTTCGTCAGGACCCACACTGGCCGAGCCGCCCAGCCAACTCAATGGGCTGATCGCACGTAAAGGACGCCCTCTGGGTGGTTAGACTGCACAAATGGAGACCTTCGGTGCCGAGGTGTCGGAGCACCTCACCATCGCCGGCCTGCTCGAGGAGCATCTGCTGCGCCAGGCACGGCCTCTCGCCGACGGGGACCGCACGCGTCCCCTCGAGTGGGCGCGATCGGCACAGGAGGCACTGGACAACGCCAGCGACCTCACCCGCACGGCTGTCGTCGGCGACGACGGCGTGCTCACGCCCGACCACCTGCCGGCGCTGGCGGAGCGAGGGGCGGCCATGGTCCTGGTGCGCGAGCCCAACGAGGACCGGTGGGCCGACCTCACCACAGATCTCCCCGTCTTCGGCTTCCCCTCCGGCGCGTCCATCGACGCGGTCATCCGGCTCGTCGCCCAGCTGGCCCTCGCCCACGAGAGCCACGTGCTCCGGTACGCAACGAGCGTCCACGAGCGCCTCGCGACGCTCCTGCACCGCGGCGTGGGCGTCGAGGCCATCTGTCAGCAGCTCGAGCGGCTGACCGGCTGCGCGGTCGCCTTCCTCGACGCCACCAACACGTTGCAGGCGGTGGCCCGCGACCAGCACCCGTGGATCGACTCGAGCACCGCCGGGGCGATCGCGCGCCGGGTGACCACCGCCGAGGGCACCGTCCCCCGGCCGCTCGGCGGTCACCAGCACCCGGTACACGAGCACAGCGCCGAGGTGGAGGGACAGGTCGCCCAGGTGCTGTGCGCGCGGGTGACGGTCGCCGAGCGGCCCGAGGGGTGGCTGGTGCTCATCGCGGCCTCCGACGACCACACGGCACACGACACGGCCGCTCGCATCATCGCTCTGCAGGAGGCGGTGTCGATCGTGGGCACCGAGGTGCTGCGCACCCGAGGCATCGAGCGGGCCGAGGAGCGGGCGCGCGGAAACTTCGTCCACGCGCTGCTGCACGGACGCTTCTCCAACACCGCCGACCTCGTCGCCCGTGCCGCCCACCGCCAATTTCCGACGGACCGACGTTTCGGCGTGGTGATCGTCCAGGCCCAGGGACTCATCGCCGAGAACGACTCACCCCAGCACCTGTCGAACATGGCCCGCACCGCGCTCCGCCTGCGCGGAACCGAGAACCGCGCCGCGCTGTCGGCCGTCGTCGGGGACGTCATCGCCGTCGTGCGCGAGGTCGCGCCGGCCAACCGCTCCGGGACCGACAAGGGCAGCACGGAACTCGCGTCCTATGCCACGGCCCTCCATCGTCGGCTCCGGTCGGAGACCGATCGGCCGCTGCTCGTCGCCCACGGGCGACCCGTCGAGGGAGCCATGCGGATCAGCGAGAGCTACCGCGAGGCCCGTATCGCCCTGTCCCTCGCGGAGCAGCTCGGGATGACCGAGCCGGTGGGGTTCCTCGACATGCGCACCCACGTCGCCCTCCTCGACCTCGCCCTCAGTCGTGAGGGCCGCACCTTTGCCACGGAGCTGCTCACCCCCCTTCGCCAGGCCACGGGAGATCTCGAGGAGGCGGCACGGACCTACATCGTCGACGGCGGCAACCTCACCCAGGCGTCGCGGGACCTCAATGTCCACCGCAACACGATGCTCTACAAGCTCGACCGGGCGTCGAAGGCCATCGCCCAGGACCTGCGGGACCCGGAGACGCAGTTCTCCCTGTGGCTGGCCATGAAGCTCGACCTCCTCGCGAAGACCGCCGACAGCGCCTCCCGGACGATCGCCTCGGGCTGATCAGGCGCGGGACGAGGCGGCCAGCACCTCCCGGCGCGGACTGACGCCGAGGAAGCTGACCCCCAGCGCCACGGCCGCCATGGCGGCCGCGCCGACGAACATCGCAGCGCGCGCATCGAAGGGGGTGAGCAGCCCCACCCACGCCGCCCCGGCGGTCATGCCCGCGAAACGGGTGAGGTTGAACAGGCCCAGAGCGGCACCATGGGCGCCGGCCGGCGACCGGGTCGCCCCGGTGGCGGCCGGGGTCTGGACCATCGCCATGGACCCGCCGACGAGCAGGAGGCAGAGGACGACCGGCAGGATCGAGGGCGACGCGCCCCCGACGACGCCCGCGGTCAGTCCGGCCGAGGCGATCATGAACGCGAGCCCGATGCGCAGCACGGTCCGGGGCGACCCCTCCTCGGCCATCCGACCCACCAGCGGAGCGCTGATCGCCATGACCACGGGGAGCACGAAGAACAAGGCACCCGCGCTGCTGTACGACAGGTCCATCGGTCCCGTGAGCACGAGCGGGATCGCGACCAGGCTCGTCCCGAGAAGGAACATCTGGGCGAACGCGGCGAAGCTGCTGCGGAGGAAGCGCACCTCCGCCGCGAGCCGCAGGGGGATCAGCGCTCGCGGGTTGCCGTAGGAGACCTTGATGAATCCGCCGAGCAGGGCCAGCCCCGCGACGGCAAAGGCGGCGTCGAGCCAGACCGGCACGGACGGCTGGGACAGCAGCGTCGCCCCGAGGAGGACGAAACCCGTCCCGGAGGTGAGCAGCACCGCGCCCGCGACGTGGAAGGAGACGTCTCGCGGCGCGAACGTGGGCACAGTCGCCTGGATGACGACCAGGGCCGTGAGCGAGAGCACGGCCACGAGGACGAAGACGGAACGCCAACCGAAGTAGTCGGCGAAGACGCCCCCCACGGGCGGACCGATCGCCTGACCGACGCCGTTGGCCGCGGCCCACGCCCCCATCAGGCGTCCGCGGCTCTCCGGGTAGACGGCCATGAGGATGCCCATGACCAGGGGCGGGATCGCCGAGCAACCCAGCCCCTGCAGCGCGCGCATGACGATGAGGAAGGGCAGGGACGGCGCCAGCGCCGCGGCGACCTGGGCGACACACATCAGGGCGAGCGCCGACACCAGGACGCGCTTGCGGCCGAATCGGTCCCCCAACCACCCGGTGAGCGGCAGGGAGATCGCCAGCATCAGGGTGAAGGCGCTGATGCTCAGGACCGCGTAGGCGACCGGCTGGTCGAAGTCCTCGGCAACCCGACGCAGGGGCACGTTGATGATGTTGTTCGACATGGTGCCCGTGACGGTGACGAGCAGCAACGCCATGGCCGCGACCACTGCCGCTCGACGGTTGTCCAGGACGTCCACGCCCGATCTCCCTTCGTCAGGACCTTCACCATCCGGAGGGCGCCTGGTGTCCCGACACAACCATGCACTGCCACCCCGGCGGGATGCAGCACACAAGTGCACAGGATTCGATGGCGCCGACTGTGCACCCCTCACCTAGACGGTGGGAACCGGCTGTCGGCAGGCTGACCCATCACCAGCACACCGTCGTGTCAGGAGTCCCCCGAATGATCGAGATCACCGCAGCTCATTGGGTCTATCTCGTCGGCATCGTCGCGATTCTCGCCACGATGCTTGCCCGCAAGAACATCATCGTCCCCGCCGTCTTCTTCACCATGCTCGTCGGCATCGTCTACACAGGCTCCCTCCCTGCGGGCCTGGCAGCGATCTTCAACGCCACCCTCGTGGCGGCGAAGGAACTGTTCAACATCTTCCTCATCATCGCCCTGGTGACGGGGATGCTCGGGGCCCTGCAGGCCCTGGGGTCCGACAAGCGGATGGTCGCACCCTTCCGTCCGGTGATGCGCAACGGCCACCTGTCCTTCTGGACCATCGTCGTGGCGACCTACATCATCTCGCTCTTCTTCTGGCCGACGCCCGCCGTGCCGCTCATCGGCGCGGTGCTCGTCCCCGTGGCCATCCGGTCCGGCCTGCGTCCCCTCGCCGCCGGCTTCGCCATCGCCGTCGCCGGCCAGGGCATGGCGCTCTCGAGCGACTTCGTCATCCGCGTCGCTCCCGGCCTGTCCGCCGCGGCGGCCGGCGCCGATCCGGACCTCATCGCGAACCGCGCACTCGTGCTCTCGTTCATCACGGGTGGTGTGGCGCTCGCCATCGGTTACCTCCTGGAGTTCCGCAAGATCCGCCCCGGCAGCCCGGCCCTCCTCGCCGCGTGGGAGGCCAACGACACCTTCGAGGAGGACGTCTCCGTCGACTCGCCGACTGTCGGGCACGGTGCCGCGCTGCGGCGTGACGAGATGTCCGAGCACGCCCACGCCCGGCAGGGCGAGCTCGTCGAACCCGACTCCAAGGACTTCGACACGCCTCCCGGGATCTCCCAGAGGGTGTCCAAGGCCTTCGCCCTCGCCGTGCCGCTGGCCTACCTCGCCCTCATCGGCTACCTCATCTGGACGCTCTCCGCCGGCCCCGACAGCGGTGTCTCCGGCGGTGACGCCGCAGCCCTCGTCGGTGGTATCGCCGCGATGACGATCTTCTTCGCCACCTTCGCCGAGAGCCGCAAGACCTTCCTCGAGCGTTCCGCGGAGCACGTCGTCGACGGCCTCGTCTTCGCCTTCAAGGCCATGGGTGTCGTCCTGCCGATCGCCGGATTCTTCTTCATCGGCAACGGCGACTTCTCCGGCACGATCCTCGGTGTGGAGCCCAACGCGGAAGGCGTCGCCGAAGGCCCGTCGCTGCTCTTCGACGCGGTCGTCAGCGCCCAGGCCTACATCCCGGAGAACGGTTACGTCTCCGCGCTCGGCATCCTCGCCATCGGCGTCATCGCCGGCCTCGACGGCTCCGGCTTCTCCGGCCTGCCGCTCACCGGCTCGCTCGCGGGCAGCCTGGGTCCGGTCGTCGGCATCTCGCCGGAGACGCTCGCGGCGGTCGGTCAGATGGGCAACATCTGGTCCGGTGGCGGCACCTTCGTCGCTTGGTCCTCGCTCATCGCCGTGGCCGGCTTCGCCCGCGTCAACGTGCTGGAGCTGGCGCGGATGTGCTTCCTACCCGTGATGGCGGGGCTGATCGTCTCGACGCTCGCTGCGGTGGCGCTCTTCGGTTAGCGTCCCTCGGCTCGGCGGTCGCCAACCCCGCTGGATGTCCACGACCACCGCTGCGCGCGCAGCGGTGGTCGTGCACGTCGGGCCCCCGTCGGCGGCTGCCCTCGGACGTCGGCGGCTAGCTCCGGAGGCGCTCGACCGCCTCGTCGACGAGCTCCTCCGGAGGGCGGCGCACGTCGAGCACGAAGCCGTCCTCGTCGGGCTCGAGGTCCTCGAGGTCGTCGAACTGCGACTGCAGGAGCGACTCGGGCATGAAGTGCCCGCGACGTCCCTCCATCCGCTCGACGATGACCTCGAAGGGGCCGTGCGCGTGGACGAAGACCACGCGGTGCCCACCCTCGAGAGCGGCGACGTCCCGGCGCAGCACGTTGCGGTAGACGCGCTTGAGGGCCGAGCAGGCGATGACGGTGTCCTCCCCAGCCGCGGCGCGCTCGGCCATCCACGCGGCGAGGTCTCGCAGCCACGGGGCGCGGTCCTCGTCGTCCAGCGGGATGCCGCGGGTCATCTTGTCGATGTTGGCCTGCGGATGGAACTCGTCCGCCTCCGCGAAGGTCCAGCCCAGCCGCTCGGCGAGCCCCTCGGCCACGGTCGACTTGCCGCTGCCGGAGACGCCCATGACGACGACGTGCGTCGTCATGTCAGGACACCGGACTGACCAGGAGGATGAGCATGGAGCCGATCGTACCGATGAGGGTCTCCACGAGGGTGACTCCCGACGACCGGAATGCGTTGGCTGCACGGTGTGACGCGGCCGACGTGGACGCCCATTGGCGGCCGACGTGTGCTCTGTCAGAATCCGCGACATGGTGAAAGAGCGCGCCGGAGGGCTGCACCACCGTGTGCTGGCCCGGGTCGGCGCCGACCTCACGCACGGGCGGGTCGTCCCCGGCGACGTGATGTCGATGGAGCAGATCGAGGAGCGGTACGGCGTCTCCCGCACGGTCGTGCGCGAGGTGGTCAAGGTCCTCGAGTCCGTCGGGGTCGCCACCTCACGCCGCCGCGTCGGCGTGACCTTCCAGCCGGAGAGCTCCTGGGAGGCACTGAGCCCGGTCATCATCCACTGGCGCCTCGAGGGCCCCCAGCGGCTGAACCAGCTGCGCGAGGTCAGCGAGCTGCGCCGCGGCATCGAGCCCCAGGCGGCCTGGCTGGCCGCCCAGCGCGCCGACGAGGACGAGACGGCCCGGCTGCGGGCCGCCGCGCAGGGTATGGCCGACACCGGGCCCCGGGGCGACCTGCAGGGGTACCTGGCCCACGACATCGACTTCCACCGCAGCCTGCTGACGGCGTCCGGCAATGCGCTGCTGGTGAGCTTCGCCCCCTTCGTCGAGGAGGCGCTGCGCGGCCGCACCGAGCACCACCTCATGCCCGAGGTCCCCGAGCAGCGGGCCATCGCCTGGCACGCCGAGGTCGCGGAGGCGGTCACCGAGGGACGGGCCGAGCTCGCGGAGGAGACGATGCGCCTGATCCTCTCCGAGGCGCAGCAGGCGATGGACGAGATGGGCTCCCGGGGCGAGGCCTGACCCGCCTCAGTTTCCCTGCGCGTCGGTGATGACCTCGCGGTGACCCTCCTGCGACTGCAGCAGCGATGCCGCTGCGTCGTCGAGCAGCACGGTCACGTGCGGATGGTGCTGCAGCGCGGTCACCGGGCAGCTCTCCGTGACCGACCCCTCGACGAGCTCGCGGACGGCCCGGGCCTTGCGCTCACCCGTGGCGATGAGCACGAGGTGCCCGGCCTCGAGGATCGTGCCCACGCCCTGGGTGATGCAGCGGTGGGGCACCGCGTCGACGTCGTCGCCGAAGAACCGGGCGTTGTCCCGCCGGGTCTGCTCGGCCAGCGTCGTCTCGCGGGTGCGGGAGGAGAAGGACGAACCGGGCTCGTTGAACGCGATGTGACCGTTGGCGCCGACGCCGAGGATCTGCACGTCGATGCCCCCGGCCGCCGCGATCTGCTCCTCGTAGGCGAGGCCGCAGGCGGTCGCGTCCACGCTGCCGCAGTCGGGGCCGATCACGCTGGCGCCGTCGATGTCGACGAGCCGGACGAAGTCGCGCTCGATGACCTCGCGATAGGACTGCGGGTGCCCGGTCGGGAGGTCGAGGTACTCGTCGAGGAGGAAGGCACGGCATCCGCGCAGGCTGAGCCGACCGGCGTCGACCCGCCGGCCCAACTCCCGGTACACGCGAAGGGGGCTGGACCCGGTCGCGAGGCCCAGAACCGTCTCGGGGTCGTCGAGGACGTGCCGGGCCACCGCGTCGGCGCCCAGCCTCGCGACCTGCTCGTGGTCCGACGCGATGATGATCTCCACCCGGTGACCGTAGCGCTGCGCGCCGGGGTGATCGACGTGGGCCCGAGCGGGTCAGCGCCTCGGCGCCTGCTCAGTCCAGCAGGCCGGCCCGCTCGACGATCACGGCCAGCTGGGCGCGGGAGCCCACGCCGAGCTTGGCCTGCGCGCTGCGCAGGTGGGTCTTGATCGTCGACTCGGCGAGGTGCAGCGCGGTGGCGGCCATCGCCGTCGTCGCGCCGTCCGCGAGCCGGACGCAGATCTCGCGCTCACGCTCGCTGAGGGTCGCGACGAGACGTGCGGCCTGCTCACGGCGTCCGCCCGTGTCGCCGTTGCGCACGTGGGTGACGACGTGCTGCGCCGACTGCGGGGAGAAGGGGGCGTGGCCGGCGGCCGCGTCCCGCACCGCCCGGGTGATCTCGTCCGGGCCGGCCGTCTTGAGCAGGAAGCCGTTGGCGCCGGCCCGGACCGCCGTGAGCGGCAGGTCGTCCAGGTCCCAGGTGGTCAGCAGGACGACCTTCGGGGACGGGTCGAGCCTCCGGATCTCCCGGGTGGTGCTGATGCCGTCGAGCTCGCCCATGCGGTAGTCGAGGAGGACGACATCGGGTCGGTGGGCGTGGATCGCCGGTACGGCCTCCTCCCCAGAGCCGACATCGGCGACGACGAGCAGGTCGGGCGACGCCTCGAGCATGTAGCGCAACCCGGAACGCACGAGCGGGTCGTCGTCGACGAGGAGGACCCGGATGGGGGTGGCGGTCATGGCGCGGTCCCGTCGGTCGTGGCGGTGAACCGCCACGGCAGCCGCACCGCCGTGCGCAGCACGCCCTGGTCGTCGACGTGGACGTGTGCCTCGCCGCCGACCTGGGCGACCCGCTCGTCCAGCCCGGTGAGGCCGTTGCCCTTGACCAGCGGGCCGGACTCGAGGCGGTGGTTGGCCGCCTCGATCGTCACGCCGAGGTCGGGCCGGGCCTGCACCACGAGGCGCACACCGGAGCCGGGGGCGTGGCGACGGGCGTTGGTCAGCAGCTCCTGGACGACGCGGTAGGCGGTCTGGCCGAGTACCGGGTCGAGCGTGGACGCGCCGTCGATCATCACGGTGGCCACGAGGTGCATGCCGTGGGCGACGGTCTCGTCGACGAGTGCCGGGATCGCGTCGATCCCGGGGACGGCCTCGGCGAGGTCCGGGTCGTCGGGTCGGCGCAGCACCTCGAGCAACGAGCGCAGGTCCGCGGAGGTCTGCGCCGCGGACTCGCGCACGAGGCTGGCCGACCCCGCCAGCCGGTCGTCGCGGTCGCGGGTCTGCGCCTCGAGGGCGCCGGCGTGGATCGACAGGAGGGACAGCCGGTGCCCGATGACGTCGTGGACCTCGCGGGCGATGCGCTCGCGCTCGGCCTGCCGGGCGACCTCGTCGGAGAGCTCGGCGGCGACGACCCGGTGCCCCTCCCCGCTCGCGCGGCTCCGCGACAGCTCACGGCGCAGCCACCCGATGCCGATGAAGGCCGCCATGACGACGACCGTGATGATCACCGGGGCCCACCACTCGAAGGCACCCATGACCGTGCCCTCCTCGCTGGAGAACCAGAGCCACCAGAAGGAGCCCTCGGACGAGATCCCGCGGGTGTCGCGCCAGGTGGCGGCGAAGGTGGCCGCGGCCACGAACGTCGTGGCCACGGCGACCAGTCGCCAGCTGCAGCGGATCCACACCTGCAGGAGGGCGGCCAGGGCCACGAGCGGGTCGAGCGGGGTGAGGAGGATCAGGACCGAGGAACCGATCGCGATCTGCCACGGCCAGCGCCGGCGCCACCACAGCAGGATGATCAGGCCGAGGCCGAGGACCCAGAGCAACATCCACCAGTCGCCGGAGACGGCATCGGGAGTCCTGCCGGCCGCACGATCGGCTCGGGTCTCCCCGGCGTCCACCGCGAAGCTGACGCTCGCGAGGCAGGCGAGGCTCCACAGCACCGAGCGCCACCACGTGGCGCGTGCCCACCCCTTCACCTGCTCCCCCAGGTCCATGGTCCGCATCGTAGGGGCGTGCAGGGACAGCCGACTCATCCCTTCGGTCATCGGGGTCGAACCGTTCGGTCGAGGCGGCACGGCGCCGCCGAGCGGTTGCATCTGCGGTGACAACGAACGAGGAAACAGGAGTCGGACCATGAGCCAGCAGCCCCCACAGTCACCCCAGTGGCAGCCCACCAACCCGCCCGTCCCACCGGTCAGGCAGAGCTGGTTCGCCCGGCACAAGGTCCTGTCCGTCGTCCTTGGGGTCACGCTGCTCGTCGTCGTGGTCTGCTGCGGTGCGGGCCTCGCCACGCTGGCCGGTGGTGACTCGTCGACCGGGACCGGCAGCGAGACCTCCCAGGCCGCTGAGGAGTCGGCGGAGGCCGCGACGGAGGAGCCCGCCGAGGAGACGACGGCGTCGGAGGAAGCCGAGGAGACCTCCGCCGAGGAGGCCACCGAGGACCAGGCCACCGAGGACGAGGCGGAGGAACCCGCCGCGGAGATGACCACTGAGCAGGAGAACGCAGTCCGCGCGGCCGAGAACTACCTGGAGTTCATGCCCTTCTCCAAGCAGGGCCTCATCGAGCAGCTGTCCTCGCCCGCCGGCGACGACTACCCGCAGGACGTGGCCACGTTCGCGGTGGAGCACATCGAGTCCGACGTCGACTGGAACGAGCAGGCCGTCAAGGCCGCGGAGAGCTACCTGGACCTGATGTCCTTCTCCCGGTCCGGGCTGATCGAGCAGCTGACCTCGGACGCCGGTGACGGCTACACCCGCGAGCAGGCCGAGTACGCGGCCGACCAGGTCGGCCTGTAGAGACCTCCGGGGGGAGGGGCGAAGGGGGTGGCTGCGGCCACCCCCTTCGTGCTGTCCACCTGCACGTGGTTCGCGAGGGGGCGAGCACAGCCCGGGCCCGCTCCCGAGGGCCTCGCTATTCGGGGGCGGCAGGAGTAGATTCGTAAGATTCCTTGGGTGAGGTGGATCCGATGGCAGGTGGGGCTTTCGGAGGTGTGGCGGACGTGCCGGTTCCGCCGGTCTCGGAGCAGAGCGGGCACGCGCTGGCGGGGATGTTGGTCGCGCAACGTCAGGCTGCTCGGGACGCGGATTGGCCGGGGATGCTGCGCGTGTCGCTGGACCTGCTGGGTGCCGGGCACGGTCATGGGGTGGCGATCCGGGCGGTCCGCCGTTCTGACGCGGCGCAGGCCGATTCGGCCATGGAGATCGCGGCCCAGCTGCACGATGGGCTGTCGCAGCTGGCGGCTCGAAGCGACCACGGCGCACAGGCGCAGGGCATCCGGGACATGCTGCACGACATCGACCCGGCACTGGGGGCACGAGCAGACCTGCTGCTCGACCAGGTGGCCGCGGGGTCGATCAACGCGGATGTGTTCGATGAGGCCCGGGCGACTGCAGCGGTACTGGGGCAGGCACCGACCACCGACCTGGAGGCGGCGTTGTGTGTGGCCGCAGGCGCGCGCGGCTTGCTGGGGCTGGTGCACTGGGTGGTGAACTCCACCGACCCGGGGTCCCTCGACCTGTCCGGGTTCGGGACCCAGCTGGGCCGGTTGGAGCAGACGCACGCCGAGCTGGGCGAGGTGGTGGAGACAGCGGAGCAGGCGCTGCACGCTGCCTGCCTCGGCGGGCAGCCGCTCGCGGTGGAGACGGCGGCCGCGGCACTGGCGGCAACGGTCCAGGACATCGTGGTGCCCGCCGCCACGATGCAGGCGACCGGCAGGGCGTGGGTGGCGGCCTTGCGGGAGGCCGGCCGCAACGGGGACGCCGAGCGGATCGGCCGGGTCCTGGCCCGCGGGGGGTTGCTGCTGCGGCGGGCGATCGCGAGTGCGAGCGTGGCTGATCTGCTGCGCCTGGACCTGACGCTGCGCGACCCGTCCGATGCGGTGACCGGTCTGTTCGAGGCCGGTGGGGCCCCCTTCGCCGCGGACCCGCCCAACGGTCGCGACACCGAGATCGCCCACCTGGGGCCCGACGACGACGGCGAGTTCGTGCAGGTCGAGGGCTTCGTCGTCGGCGCCAGCGCGGTCCGTGAGTCGGACGGCAAACTCGTGGGACGGATGGTCGTCGAGGATGCCTCCAGCGGTACCAGCGTGGAGATGAGCACCACCTTCCTGCACCCGCCGCACATCGGCATCACCCTCGGCTGCTACGTGATCGCCCACGGGGTCTACCGCACCACCTCGGCCCGGCTGGAGGGGCGGCCGGGGGTTGAGGTGGACGCGTTGGCGCCCTCCGCGATGGGACAGCAGTGGTGGCAGGCGCGACTGTGGTTCACCGCGGGACGCTGGCTCGACGTGTGGCGCAGCAACCTCAATCTGTGCTGGTCGCTGGGCGGCCACACCGCCGGCCCGGACGACAGCGAGGACCCCACCCGCGGGGCCGCGGAGCTGATCTACGCCCCGTTCGCCAGGTGAGCCAGAAAAAGGGAGACACGATGGCTGCGTGCGACGCACTGAGGGACGAGGCTCGTGATGCCCGCCGGGACGCCGAACAGGCCGCCACGGAGACCAAGGACGACCTGCAGGAGGCCCGCGCCGATACCGGCAAGGCGCTCGCCCTGTGCGCCACCACAGCAGGCGGCTTCGCCGCCGGCTTGGCCGCCGGGCTGGCGACCACTCCCGCGTGTGTGGGTGGGATCTGGGAGGCAGCCACCTCCTGGTGCGATGTACGCGACTCCGGCAAGGAGGCCGTGGATGCGACCACCGCGGCGGCGGAGGCCCAGCAGGCATACCTCGCGTGCCTGAACGACCACAAACGCAACTGAGCTCGTCGGCGGTGCGGTGTGTCGGCGCGGTTCTTCTTCAACCTCTCACCGGACACCTTCACGCCGGCGAACGTGGACCTGCCACCGGGTGGTTACCTGCTGGCCCCCAACAACGCCACCCCGCAGCTGGCCGAACTTGCTCGGCAGGTCCGCAGCGAGGGGCTGGACCTGATGGCCGACAACGGCAACTTCACCCTGATCGGTCAGGTCAGGGCCGCCCTGTCCCAGGAGTCCGACGCCCTGGACGAACGGGCCGATGCGGTCGAGACGCTGCTGGGGCGGTCGCTGCGGCCGGGTGAGCTCCCCGAGCGGCTGCAGGCCGACTACTTCGACCTGTCCGTTCGCGCGCACCAGCTGGCCCGGACGTTGGCCGGCACCGGTGAGGCCAGCCTGGCCGGCCAGCTGGCGCTCGACCCGACCCAGGTGATCGGCGTGGAGGACATCACCGCTGCCTGCTGGTTGGCGCTGGACCTGGAGCGCACCTACACCGGACGACGCAGGCGGGACTGGCGCAGGATGAACACCACGGTCGCCCGGCGTGCCGTCGACCGGATCACCACGTTGCCGAACGACCTCGCCTCGCACTACTACCCGGTGGCGAGCGCGGAGTCCTACAACACCGCCCACGACGCCGGCGCGGTGTTCGCCGAGCACGGGCTGACCCGGATCTCCATGGGGTTCGGCGCCTACATGGCCGACGCCAACTACACCGACCACGTGATCATCGGCCGCCGCCGGATCGACTTCGCCGGCCGGTTGCCGAACCGCTACACCCGCACCGTGCTGGCCGCTCGCGGGTTCTGGGACGGCTACCGTTCCAGGGCCGGCCACGCGCCGCGGGCATTCCACTTCCTCGGGCTCGGTGCCCCGATCATGCTGCCGCTGGTGGCCTTGGCATCCGGGGGTGGCACCGCGCTGAGTTTCGATGCCACCAGCCCGATCAAGGACGCGGTGCGCGACGGTGTCCTCTACGTCACCACGCCGGCCTACCTGAAGATCCGGATCCGCAAGAGCGCCGGGTGGCTGGCGTCGGACCCCGACCGCGTCTGGGACTGCCCGTGCCCGTTCTGCACCACATTCACCAAGCGGTTCCCGTTCACCTACTCCCTCGGGCACGCCTGGCGCCACGCCCACCCCGACCAGGACGTCACCGCTGCCGACCTTCGCCCGGACGGCGCCCTGTATGACGCCTACCCCTTGTTCTCCGAGCCACCGTCGGGGCCTCGGCGCGACGCCGTGGACCACGCCCGCATCGGACACAACCACTGGGCCCTGGAGCAGATCCTCTCCGCGATCCGCGCGAGCGCAGACGCCGGCACGCTCCACGCCCATGTGGCTGCGGTCGTGGCCGCGTACGTACCCACCACCTCCCGGCCCTTCGCCGAAGCCGTCACCCACGGCCTCCGCTTCGCCACGGACGAGCTCGGCGAGGCGTAGACCGGGTCGGGTCGGCGTCGCCTAGCTCTCGTCAGACCCCTCGACGTACGCCTCACCGTCGGTGCCCCCGTCCACCGCGAACCACCGGTCCTCGTCGGGGACCGTGCCGTCCGGGTAGGTCAGCGCGAGCTCGGCCATCGTGGGTCGGGGCGGGTTGGCGACCTCGTCCGGGAGCAGGCCGGTGATGGCGTCGAAGATCCGCTCCATGTCACGCCGGACCGAGCGGTACTTCAGCTCCACCGGCTCGCCGAAGGTCATCGTCACCTCGGGCGGATCGAGCAGGTTCAGCATGCGCGGCACCCGCGAGGACCGGGGCCAGACCTTCTCCGTCCCGGTGATGGCGAAGGGGATCACCGGCACCCTGCTCAGGTGGGCCAGCCGGGCTGCGCCCGTGAAGCCGGACATGCCGGGCTCGAAGAAGTGGATGCCGCGCGGGATCGTCCCCTCGGGCATCATCGCGAGCATCTCCCCGCCCGCGAGCGAGCGCATGGCGGAGGCGAAGGCGTCGGGACTGTCCGGGTCCTCCTGCCGGCGGTCCACGCTGATCCCGCCACCGGCACGGAAGAAGCTGCCGAGGCCGGGGACGTCGAAGAGCTCCTTCTTGCCCAGGAAGCGTGCGGTCCGGCCGGTGCGTCCCATCGCGACGACCATCGCTGCGACGTCGAAGTACGAGCGGTGGTTGCCCACGAGGATCGCCGGACCGGTCTCGGGGACGTTCTCGGTGCCCCGGACGGTGAACCTGGCGTACGGGAAGACCTCGGGTCGGGCGAGCAGGGTGACCAGGCGCTGCAGCTCCACGCCCAGGACCGGCACCTTGAAGACGCCCGGTGAGGCGTCGAAGTGCAGCACCGGCCACTTGGCCGCGGTCGCCAGGACCTGCAGCCGCGGGTCGGGGTTGACCGCACCGGGGTTGCCGACGGCCCTCAGCAGCGGCGCGTCGTAGATCGAGTCCGAGTAGGCGAAGGACTCGTCGAGGTCGATGCCCTCCTCCGCCGCCCACTCGCGCACCGCGGCGACCTTGCCCATCGACCACACGAAGTGGCCGTCGTTGCGGCCGGTGAAGTGGCCGGTGTCGTCCACCTCGTACCGGGTGGCGATGACGTAGTCGATGCCGAGGCGCTCGGCGAAGGGCAGGATGAGGTGCTCCGGGGTCGTCGTCGCCAGCACGACCGGTCGTCCGGCTTCGTGGTGCTCGTCGATGAGCATGTGGGCGAAGGGCCCGACCATCGGCTCGAGCACGTCCGCCGCCAGCTGCGCGGCCTCGTCGAAGGCATCGGCCGGACGCCCCTTGGCCACGAGCACGGCCTGGCGGGCGAGGGCGATGGACCCGAGGGACTCCCCGAGGAGGTTGAAGTAGCCGAAGAGCAGCGCCTCCCCCGGCAGCCGCGCGGACACGACACCCGTCTCCCGCATCGCGGCCGACAGGGCCGGGCCCGAGGCCTTGGGCAGGAGGGTGCGGTCGAGATCGAAGAACGCGGCGCCGGTCATCCCGCGAGGCTACCGAGCCGTACCAGTGCGGGTGAACCCGAAAGCGGCCTAACGTGGGTCACATGAACGATGACGCCAAGCAGGTCCTGACCAGCCAGCAGGTGAACGACCAGGCCCCCGTCGGGTGGCGCGAGGTGAACGGGATGCTGTGCACGCGCCTGATCACCAACGACTTCGACCAGTCGTTGCGGCTCGTCGACGAGATCGCCACCGCCGCCGACGAGGCCAACCACCACCCCGACATCGACCTGCGTTACGGCTGGGTCGGCCTGCGGATGGTCAGCCACGACGTGGGCGGGATCACCTCGCGCGACATCCAGCTCGCTGGCGTGATCTCCCGGCTCGCGGACGACCGCGAGGTCGAGCACGCCCCGCAGGTCCCCACCGCGATGACCGTCGGCATCAACACGGCCGACCCGGACAGGATCCGCGACTTCTGGTCGGCCCTGACCGGTCACGCACCGGCCCCCCACGACAGCACCTCCCTGCCGAGCCCGGACGGCCAGCTGCCCGAGATCTGGTTCCAGGTGACCGATGAGCCGGGCGTCGGGGGTCCCTTCCACCTCGACGTGTACGTGCCGCACGACGTGGCGCAGGAGCGGGTCGACGCGGTGGTCGCGGCCGGTGGTCAGCTCGTCACCGACGAGTACGCCCCCGCCTGGTGGGTCCTCGCCGATGCCGACGGCAACCGGGCGTGCGTCTGCACCTGGCAGCCGCACAACTGAGCCCATGGCGAAGGGGGGCGCTTCCCCCCTTCGCCCCGCAGGAGCCTGAGCAGTTGCGGACCAGACCGCGCAGGAGCCTAGGCAGTTGCGCACCAGACCGCGCAGGAGCCTAGGCAGTTGCGCACCAGACCGCGCAGGAGCCTAGGCAGTTGCGGGGCGTCCCCGCACCAGCGCCAGGGGCAGGGTGGCCAGGGACAGCACCGCGGCCACGAGCAGCGCCTCCGTGAGCGACGCCCCGGCGGCGATCGCACCGACGAGGACCGAGCCGAGCCCGGTGCCGGCGTCGAAGCCGACATTCCACACCGCGCTCGCCGTGCCGTAGTCACGCCGCGAGACGGAGGCGAAGGCGAGCAGCAGGGTGAGGTTCTGCAACGCACCGTAGGAGATCCCGACGCACAGGACGCCGAGCAGGAGCAGGGCCGCAGCCGGTGCCCCGTCCCGCGTGAGCGACACCGCGACGAGGACGAGCCCGGTGCTCGTGACGAGCACGAGTGGCCACAGGAAGGGCCGGGTCCCGTAGATGTCGGCGAGCGCGCCCATCTTCCACCGGGTCACGGCGGCGGCGCCGGTGAGCACGAGCAGCGCCACGGTCGCGAGCCAGGCCGCGCCGGCGAGGTCGCTGGAGAAGGTGATGAGCGCACCGCCGGCGAGGGTGACGCCCAGCAGCAGGAGCATCGCGCGCACGAGCGAGCGGTGGACCTGCGCCCGCGAGTGCGTCACGGGCGAGTCATCGGGCTCGACGACGAGGGACCGGCCGGCGAGCCACGCGGGGACGGCGCCGATGACCGGCAGCGCCCCGGCCGCGAAGACCAGCCAGAAGCCGATCTCCTGCGCCAGCCACGGGCCGATCGGCATGAAGACCACCTGCGGCGCCGCGATGGCCAGCCCGTACACGCCGACCGCCTGACCGCGCCGGCTCGGGTCGACGAGGTTCGCCACGGCGGCGCTGCCGGTGACGGTGAGGATCCCGAAGCCGAGACCGCGCACGGCCGCGAGGAGGAGGACCCACGACAGCTCGTCGGCGACGAGGTGGAGCAGCGCGGGCAGGCCGAGCAGCAGCTGACCGGCCGCCATGACCGGCCCCCACCCCCACCGTCGCACCGCGACGGGGACGAAGGGCTGGGTGAGCACCGTGAAGAGCATGAGGACGCCGTTGACGGCCCCGACCCCGGCCGAGTCCGCGCCCCCCTGGGCGGCCCAGAGCGGCGCGACCGGCATGAGCGCCGAGAAGCCGCTGAAGCCGGCGACCGTCGCCACGAGCAGGATTAGCATCCCGGGCAGGCGCCAGACGGGCGTGGTCGGGACGGTGGTCATCCCCGCATTGTCTCCGACGGGGCCCCTCGCCCCGCCATCCGGCACCCCACCCGCGCCTACAGTGGGCGGGTGACCATCCGCGTGGCCCTCGAGCACCGCACGAGCTATCGCTTCAGCGAGCCCGTGCAGGTCTATCCGCACACGATCCGGCTGCGCCCGGCGCCGCACGCGCGCACGCCGGTCCCGAGCTACTCGCTGCGCATCGAGCCGGAGAACCACTTCGTCAACTGGCAGCAGGACCCCTTCGGCAACTGGCTGGCGCGCGTCGTCTTCCCGGACAAGGTCGACCACCTCGAGGTCACCGTCGACCTGCTCGCGGACATGACGGTCATCAACCCCTTCGACTTCTTCGTCGAGGACTGGGCGGCCACCTTCCCCTTCGCCTACCCGGAGCAGCTGCGCGGCGACCTCGCCCCGTACCTCCACCCCGTGGGCGACGAAGGGGGTCGCGGGGGCGCCGCCACGTCCCCCGACGTCGTCGCCTGGCTCGAGGAGCGGATGCCCTCGCTCCTGACCGCACCCCGGGACGCGGCCGTGGGCGCCGGCACCCCGATCGTCGGGTTCCTCGTCGGCCTCAACCGCGCCATCCGCGAGAGCGTCGACTACACCGTCCGCCTCGAGGCCGGCGTGCAGACTCCCGCGCACACCCTCGACCGAGGCATCGGCTCGTGCCGCGACAGCGCGTGGCTCCTCGTCGCGGCGCTGCGCCACCTCGGGCTGGCCGCGCGCTTCGTCTCCGGGTACCTCGTGCAGCTGAGCACCGACCAGGCCGCGGTCGACGGCCCCAGCGGGCCGGCGGAGGACTTCACCGACCTGCACGCGTGGGCCGAGGTCTACGTCCCCGGCGCGGGCTGGGTCGGCCTCGACGCGACGTCCGGGCTGCTCTGCGGCGAGGGGCACATCCCCCTCTCGTGCACTCCGCACCCCTCCTCCGCCGCTCCGATCAGCGGCGCCACCGGCCCCGTCGGCGTCGACTTCGACTTCGCCAACACCGTCACCCGCCTCGCGGAGGACCCGCGCGTCACCAAGCCGGTCGACGAGGAGCAGTGGTCCCGGATCACCGCGGTGGGCGAGGCGGTCGACGGCCTGCTGGCGAAGGGGGACGTCCGCCTGACCATGGGCGGCGAGCCGACCTTCGTCGCGGCCGGCGGGACGACCGACCCGCAGTGGCACACCGCGGCCGACGGCGAGCAGAAGCGCGGGCTGGCCATGGCGCTCGCGCGCCGGCTGTCCTCTCCCGGCACGCTGCGCCACCACGGCCAGGGCAAGTGGTACCCGGGTGAGCCCCTGCCCCGCTGGCAGATCATGCTCGCCGACCGCACCGACGGCCAGCCGCTGTGGAGCGACCCCGACCTGCTCGACGACCCGTGGGGGGAGGCCCGCCTCGAGTCCGGCTCCCCCGAGGCCGTCGGCGCCGCCCGCGACCTCGCCGTCGCGATCTCCCGCCGGCTCGGGATCGACGTCGCGCACCTCGCCCCGGCCGTCGAGGACCCGCTCCAGCGACTCGTCACGGAGGCGCGCCTGCCGGCCGGCGAGGGGCCCACCGCCGGCGACCTGCCCCCCGACTCCCCCGAGCTGGCCGACGAGCGGGCCCGGGCCGCCCACGTGGCCGGGGTGGACGAGGCCGTCGACGCGGACACGCCGGCTGCCTGGGTGCTGCCGGTCTTCCCCGCACCCGACGGCGAGGGCTGGGCGACGACGACCTGGCGCACCCGCCGCGGCTTCCTCGCCCTCGTCCCGGGTGACTCACCGGCGGGACTGCGTCTGCCGCTCGGCTCCATCGCGTGGGGCGAGGGGCCGATCACGCCGCAGCGATCCCCCTTCGCCCCGCGCGGAGCGCTGCCGGCCGCCGTCCCCCCTTCGCAGGAGCCCAAGCAGTTGCAGGGTGAGGGGGCATTCAATTCGCAAGAGCCTAAGCAGTTGCAGGGTGAGGGGGCAGCCAGCACGCAGGAGCCCAGGCAGTTGCGAGCTCCCGCGCAGGTGATCCCGATCGAGGAGGCGCCGCGCACCGCGCTGGCCGTGGAGCACCGCGACGGACACCTCTTCGTCTTCCTGCCGCCGCTCGAGGATCTCGAGGACGCCGTCGGGCTCATCGCGGCCGTCGAGGGCGCCGCGACCGAGCTCGGACAGCCGGTCGTCCTCGAGGGCTACCCACCGCCCGGTGACGAGCGGGTGCGCACCATGTCCATCACGCCCGACCCCGGCGTCATCGAGGTCAACGTCTCCCCCACCTCCTCGTGGACCGAGCTCGTCGAGCAGACCGAGTCCGTGCACGAGCACGCCCGGCAGATCCACCTGGCGAGCGAGAAGTTCGACGTCGACGGCTCGCACACCGGCACCGGCGGTGGCAACCACCTGACCCTCGGCGGTCGCACCCCCGCCGACAGCCCGCTGCTGCGCCGCCCCGACCTGCTGCGCTCGCTCGTGACCTACTGGCAGCACCACCCGGCGCTGAGCTACCTCTTCTCCGGGCGCTTCGTCGGGCCGACGTCGCAGGCGCCGCGCGTGGACGAGGGCCGCTCCGACACGCTCTACGAGCTCGAGATCGCCTTCGCCCAGATGGACCACGTGCTGGCGATGGAGCACGACGCGCAGGACATCACCGAGCCGCTGACCGGGGACCACTACGTCAAGCGGCACACCCGGCCGTGGCTGGTGGACCGCCTGCTGCGACACCTGCTCACCGACATCACCGGCAACACCCACCGCGCGGAGTTCTGCATCGACAAGCTCTTCGCCCCCGGCAGCGAGCGCGGGCGTCTCGGGCTGCTCGAGATGCGCGGCTTCGAGATGCCCCCGCACCCGCGGATGGCGTTGCTGCAGGCGCTGCTCGTGCGCTCGCTCGTCGCGAAGTTCTGGGACGAGCCCTACTCCGCCCCGCTCGTGCACTGGGGCACCCGCCTGCACGACCGATACCTGCTGCCGGCCTTCGTCGCCGCCGACCTGCGGGACGTCATCGACGACGTCAACCGCTACCTGGGGTCGCAGGGCGTGGGGCAGCTCGACCCGGCGTGGTTCGACTCCTTCCTCGAGTTCCGCTTCCCGCGGCTCGGGGACACGGTCGTCGGCGGGGTCGAGCTGGGACTGCGCAGCGCGATCGAGCCGTGGCACGTCCTCGGCGACGAGGTCAGCCAGTCCGGTACCGCCCGCTACGTCGACTCCTCCGTGGAGAAGGTCCAGGTCCGCGCCGTCGGCCTCGTCGAGGGGCGGCACGTCGTCACGTGCAACGGCGTCCCGGTGCCGATGGTCCCGGTGGCCGAGCAGGGCTGGGGCGGTCCGGTCGGGGCGAAGGGGAGCACCGGCGCCTTCGTCGGTGGGGTCCGTTTCCGCGCGTGGGCGCCGCCGTCCGCGCTGCACCCGACGATCGGCGTGCACGGCCCCCTCGTCTTCGACCTCGTCGACCGGTGGTCCGGGCGCTCGCTCGGCGGCTTCACGCACCACGTGACGCACCCGGGCGGGATCTCCTACAGCAGCTTCCCGGTCAACGCGGCGGCGGCCGAGTCCCGCCGTGCGGCGCGCTTCGTCGTCGGCGGCCACACCCCGGGACCGGTCGACGTCGCCGCGCTGCCGGACCCGCTCGCGAGCCTCGGCCCGGCCGTGACCGACTTCCCGGTCACGCTCGACCTGCGCCGCTTCCCCGGGACGGACCGGGCCCCGGGCACCGTGGACGACTTCGCCGCGCCGCCGGCCGGTGCGGTCGCGGCCGGGATGCCACCCGCTGCCGGTGCGGACGTCGTGGAGACGAGCGCCGAGGGTCCGGTCCCGCCCACGGCCTGACCCCTCGACCAGCGCACTGCGCCCTCAGGTGGCGCGGGCGAGAGTGAGCGAGAAGTCGCCCGCCTCGTCGGTCCACCCGGCGACCGTCGCCGTCGCCAACCCGTGGTCCGCCAGCTCGGCGTGCAGCGCATCGAGGTGGAACTTGCGGGAGATCTCGGTCCGCAGGTGCTCCCCCTTCGCCAGCCGCCACCGACGGCCGATACCGGTGAAGTCCGCCTCGACGTCACGGACGGCTTGCAGGCGCATCTCGATGTGCAGCGCGTCCTCGTCCCACAGCGCCACGTGCTCGAAGTCCTCCCGGTGCAGCCCGGTGACCGGGGCCTCCCGGTTGATGACGTCGATGAGGTTGAGGTTGAACTGTGCGGTGACGCCGGCGGCGTCGTCGTAGGCGGCGACCAACCGAGCCGGGTCCTTCACCAGGTCCGCGCCGAGGAGGAAGTGGTCCCCCGGGACGAGTGCACCGCGCACCATCGCCAGGAAGTCCGAGCGCTCGGGACCGGTGAAGTTGCCGATGGTCCCGCCGAGGAAGAGCAGCAGACGCCTGCCCGGCTCCCCGGCGAGCGAGGGCAGGTGGTGGAAGTCGGCCACGGCCGGCGCGACGGTCAGCGTCGGGTACTCCGCTCGCAACCGGTCGGCGGTCTCCAGGAGCACCTCGCCGCTGATGTCCAGCGGTGCGTACACCGCCTGCCGGTCACCGGTGGTCAGCGCATCGAGGAGGACCCGGGTCTTCGTCGAGGAGCCGGCACCGAGCTCGTCGACGGCGCGGGCACCGGTGATCTCGATGATCTCCGCGCTGCGACGCGCCAGGATCTCGTGCTCGGCCCGGGTGGGGTAGTACTCCGGCAGGCCGGTGATCTCGTCGAAGAGGCGGCTGCCGCGCTCGTCGTAGAACCACCGCGGCGGCAGCGACGGCGGCGGCGACCACAGGCCGGCGCGCAGGTCGGCCTCGAGCTGCTCCCGGCTCACCGGGCGAGCCGCAGACCGGAGAAGACCCAGCGCGAGTCCGCCGGGAAGAAGTTGCGGTACGTGATCCGCGGGTGCTCCGGCGGCGTGATGGCGCACGCACCGCGCAGCACGTGCTGGTCGTTCATGAACTTGCCGTTGTACTCGCCCACCGCGCCGGGTGCCGTCTCGAAGCCGGGGTAGGGCAGGTAGGCGCTGGCCGTCCACTCCCACACGTTGCCGAGCGTGATCTCGCGGGCGGCTGCCGGGTGGCACCGCTCGGGGTCGAGCAGCTCGCCGCGCACCTGGTCGCCGCTGGCGGCGAAGGCCTCCCACTCCTGCTCGGTGGGCAGGCGGTACCCGGCCCACCGCGCGAAGGCGTCGGCCTCGAAGTACGAGATGTGGCAGACCGGCTCGGCCGCGACGACGGGGCGGCGACCCGAGAGGGTGAACGTCGTCCACCCGTCCTCGTCCCGGCGCCAGTAGCCGGGGGCGTCCCAGCCGGTCGCCTGCAGCGTCGCCCACCCGTCCGACAGCCACAGCTGGGGATCGCGGTAGCCACCGTCGGCGATGAACTCCATCCACTCGGCGTTGGTCACCTGCCTGCCGGCGACCTCCACGTCCTCGAGCCACACCCGGTGGCGGGGACGCTCGTTGTCGAAGGCGAACCCGCGGCCGTCGTCGCCGACCTGGGTGAGCCCGCCGGGGAGGTGCGTCCAGCGAAGGGGGTCGGGTCCGGCGCCGGGGTCCGGATCGGGCGACCGGTCGACGTAGGACGGCTGCAGGACGTTGCCGGACAGGAGGTGCTTGAGGTCCATCAGCAGCAGCTCCTGGTGCTGCTCCTCGTGGTGGCAGCCCAGCTCCACGAGGTCGAGCGCCGCGTCGTCGAGGCTGCCCGCGGCGAGCCGGTCGGCGACCTGCCGCTCGACGTCCTCGCGGTAGGCGGCGACCTCGTCGACCCCGGGGCGGGTCACCTGGCCGCGGGCGGCTCGCGGGTGTCGCTCCCCGACGGCCTCGTAGTAGCTGTTGAAGAGGTACCGGAAGGCCGGGTTGCGCGGCCGGTACCCGGGGTCGCTGCCGAGGACGAACTCCTCGAAGAACCAGGTGGTGTGGGCCCGGTGCCACTTGGCCGGGCTGGCCTGCATCATCGACTGCGGCGTCTGGTCCTCGGGGCTCAGGTCCCGGGTCAGGCGATCGGTACGGCTGCGGACGTCACGGAAGCGTGCGAGCAGTCTCGTGACGTCCGGGCGGGTGGATGTCGTGGTCATCGTGTCCTCCATGCGACGAGGTCTGACGAACCCCGTCGGGCACCGAGTTGTGGAGCTTCGGACGCGATCGACGTTACCCGACCCGAGCGACCGGCGCCGGGTGTCCGGCCGAGGTGCACCCGACCCGACCAACAGATCGCCGACGAGCGTCGAGGTGCCGATCAGCCCCTGACGCGCCCGCCCTCCCGGATCACAGGGAGACGGTGCCGGAGTCGCCGGGCTTGGCCTGGTGGTCGCCGACGACGCCCTTGGCCATCTCCACCACCAGCGCGGCCTTCCCGGGCGACTCCCAGTAGGAGGCCGTCTCCGCGGTGACCGTGAGCACCGTGCTGTTGGGGTCCTCGGGGCCACCGGGCATGAAGGCGGCGTTCCCCGGCCCCCAGAGCTGCTCGAGCAGGCTGCGGTCGTCGTTGCGTCGGGCGGTGCCGCTGAGGCTGACCCACCCGTCATCGGAGGAGTAGGCGACGTTGACCTGTGGGGTGGCCGCGATGGCGGACATCTTGTCGGCGACGGCCTCGGTGATGAAGTGCACGACCCCCGGGTCGTCGAAGTCCTGCGTGGCCATCGGCATGGACACCAGACGCCCCTGCTCGTCGACATAGGTCAGGACCGCGATCCGCGTGTTTTTCATGATCGAGGTGACGACGTCCTTCTCGTGCGGCATGTGGCTCTCCTTCTCAGGCATGGAGGTGCGGCACCGGAGGGCGCCGCAGGTCGGCGCACTACCCGGTCACGGGGTGTTCACACCCGCACGACGGTGGTGGTGACCCGGGTCAGGGACGGGCGCGCGGGGGTGGAGCTGAAGCCGAACCGCGGGTCGGGGGCGACATCGCCCAGGCGCCCCAGGTCCCGGCCCTGCCAGGTCCCGGCCACGTGGGTGACGGCGTGCTGGTCGCGGGCGCCGTAGTACTCCCGGCGCCCGTTGCCGGCGCTGCCCCGGGTCCGCACGCCCGGGTGGACCAGGCGTGCCACCGGGTCGGCGAGGGTCGCGAAGACCCGACTGCGGGAGAGGGGCCCGGGTATCGCCGCCAGCAGCCACCCGGTCGCCGTCCGCGAGCCGAGGTCGAGGCGGGCGACCAGGGGGCCGGCCTCGACGAGCCAGCGGGTGCCGGCCTCCGCCGCGGTCTCGGTCAGCGCGACGTCGCATCGCACCACCTCGTCGAAGGTGTAGGTCGAGGTGACGTAGTCGGCCACCGCCTCGGTGGGCGCCAGGAGCACCCGGCGGTCGTCGGCGGTGGCGACCATGACATCGGTGAAGGAGCCGAGCGGCGAGCCGGCCCAGTCGCCGACCACGAGCCGTACCCCGCTGCTCGTCCCGGCCCCGAGGATCCGCCCGTCGAACCGGTCCACCGTCCGCCTGCGTGCCACGCGCCCATCCAAGCAGTGTGGATGAATTGCGTACAACCAAGTTGTGCACAACCCGGTTGGGTGCAACTGTCGCCGCATGCAGCCCGAACACTCCGCAGAAACCCCGACCACCACCCGTCAGATCTCCCTGGCCTCCCGACCGCACGGCGCGCCGACGCCGGAGAACTTCCGCCTCGAGACCGTCGACCTGCCGGAGCCGGCAGACGGCGAGATCCTCGTGCGCAACACGCTCATGTCGGTGGACCCCTACATGCGCGGGCGGATGAACGACGCGAAGTCCTATGTCGCCCCCTTCCGGATCGATGCCCCGTTGGACGGCGGGGCGGTCGGCGAGGTCATCGCCTCGCGCTCGGCGGATGCACCGGTCGGGGCCCACGTCCTGCACGGTCTCGGCTGGCGCGAGCACGTCACGCTCCCCGCCGCGGAGGCGAGGGTCATCGACACCGATGCCGCGCCGGCATCCGCCTACCTCGGCGTCCTGGGCATGCCCGGGGTGACCGCCTACGTGGGTCTGACCGTCATCGCCGGGATGCGTGAGGGGGAGACCGTCTTCGTCTCCGGCGCCGCGGGAGCCGTCGGGCAGGTCGCCGGCCAGATCGCCAAGGCCCTCGGTGCCGCGCGGGTGGTCGGCTCGGCCGGCTCCCCGGCGAAGATCGAGCGCCTGCTCGAGCTCGGCTACGACGCGGCCTTCAACTACAAGGAGACCTCCGTGCGCGACGGCCTGCGCGAGGTCGCCCCGGACGGCATCGACGTCTACTTCGACAACGTCGGCGGCGACCACCTCGAGGCGGCGATCAGTCACCTCAACCGCTTCGGACGCGTGGCGATGTGCGGGGCGATCTCCCAGTACAACGCGACCGAGCCCGCCCCGGGCCCGCGCAACCTGTTCCAGGCCATCGGCAAGGGTCTGACCCTGCGCGGCTTCATCGTCGGTCAGTACCCGCACCTGGCCGACGAGTACCGCGCCCACGCCGCCACCTGGCTGGCCGAGGGACGGCTGGTCGGGGACGAGACCGTGCGCGAGGGTCTCGAGGGCGCGCCGCGGGCCTTCATGGACCTGCTCGAGGGCGCGAACACCGGCAAGATGCTCGTGCGCCTCTGAGCTCGTGCGTCTCCGAGACGGAGCACGGCCTCACCCGCGACGCGGGCGCGGCCGTGTCGGCTCGGGCGGTCAGCTCGGGCGCTCCTGCGGCGCCTGCTTGGCCGTGATCGCCGGGTCGCTCGCGACGTGGTCGCCGAGGACGTCGTCGATCCTCGTCATGACCTCCGGCTCGAGCACCACGCCAGAAGCAGCGACGTTCTCCTCGACCTGCTCGGGGCGCGAGGCCCCGATGATGGCGGCCGAGACGTTGTCGTTCTGCAGGACCCATGCCACGGCGAGCTGGGCCATCGTCAGGTCCAGCTCCTCGGCGATCGGCCGCAGACCCTGCACGGCGGTCAGGAGGGCGTCGTCATTGACCCGGCCGGCGATCGACTGGCCGGCCTCCTCGTGGGCGGCGCGGCTCCCTTCGGGCAGCGGCTGACCGGGCTGGTACTTGCCGGTGAGGATGCCCTGGGCGATCGGGGACCACACGACCTGGGAGAGGCCGAGCTCCTGGCAGGTCGGGACGACCTCGCCCTCGATGACCCGGTGGATCATCGAGTATTGCGGCTGGTTGGAGATCAGCCGGATGCCGAGCTCCTTGGCCAGCGCGTGCCCCTCACGGATCTGCTCGGCGGTCCACTCGCTGACGCCGATGTACAGGGCCTTGCCGGAGCGCACGACGTCGGCGAAGGCCTGCATCGTCTCCTCCAGCGGCGTCTCCGTGTCGAAGCGGTGCGCCTGGTAGAGGTCGACGTACTCCGTGCGCAGCCGCACCAGCGAGGCGTCGATCGACTCGCGGATGTGCTTGGCGGACAGGCCGGAGTCGTTGTGCCCCTTGGGCCCGGTCGGCCAGTAGACCTTCGTGAGGATCTCCAGCGACTCGCGCCGCTCCCCCACGAGCGCCTCGCCGAGGACGCTCTCCGCGGCGGTGTTGGCGTAGACGTCGGCGGTGTCGAAGGTCGAGATGCCGTGGTCGAGCGCGGCGCGCACGCACGCCTTCGCCGCGTCCGCCTCCACCTGCGACCCGTGGGTGAGCCAGTTGCCGTAGGCGATCTCGGAGATCTTCAGACCGCTGTTGCCGAGGTATCGATGCTTCATGCCGCCACGCTACGCGGGCCGGAGGCCTGGGTCGAAGACGAAGCGCGGCCTCGAGGTCGCGCTTCGTCTTCGACTGCGGCTCACGGGGTGACGTTGAGCCGCCCCAGCACCTGCGCGGCCACGTCCGCGTCGCCGGTCACCGCGACGTCGGCGTCCGCAGGCGCGAGCCGCCCGCCGGTGAGCAGCAGCCAGGTCTCGTCGCTCATCTCCAGTACGACCGCCTCCACCTCGGCGCCGTCCTCGGGGTCGAAGGGGGCGGCTCGCCCGTCCTCGCCGACCCGAGCGGTGAGGACCCGGCCCTGCGGACCGCTGACGTGGGCGACGACGGAGGTGCCGGCGGGCAGCTTGCGCAGCGCAGCCGGGAAGGCAGCGGTCATCACGCCCGCGACGTGCGCCGCCCCCGTGGTCGCCGTGGTCATCGGCCGGCCGGTCGCGCGGCGGATGTCCTGCTCGTGGACCCACAGGTCGATGGGCCGGTTGCGCAGCCAGGTCCGCATGTCCCAGCCCAGCTCGCCGGCGAGGCCGAGCGCGGGGGCCTTCGGGTCGCTCAGGTCCGCGCTCGCCAGCGCCTCGCGACGCACGGCGCACGCCCGCTCGAGCTCGGTGAGCAGCTCCTCGGCCGACCGATCACGCCGGGCGGCGACCCCGGCCCGGGTGACCTCGATCGGCATCGGCTGGTTGCGGGCCGGCTCGACCACGACCCGACCGCCCGCCGGCTGCTCGAAGCCAGCCGCCTCGGACTCCAGGTGGGTAAGGTGGGCAAGGACGTCGCGCACGGTCCAGCCGGGGAGCGCCGGGCGGCCCCACTCCTCCTCGGACAGGTCGTGGAGGAGGCTCAGGAGATCCTGCGCAGCCTCGTCCCACACGGTCAGCGGGTCAGCATTGGTCATGGCGACACCCTAGAGCGCCGAGGTTTTCGCAGGAGCCCAAGCAGTTGCGGTGCCTGGCTTGCAGGAGCCCAAGCAGTTGCGGGTGAGGGCGTGGGACCATCGGGCGGTGACCTCCTACCGAGCTGACGGATCCCCCCTTCGCGTCGTGCTCATCGGCGCCGGTGACCTCGGGATCCGCGTCGGGACCACCCTCGCCGACGCCGGCCACCACGTCACCGGTGTCCGCCGCACCATCGAGGCACTCCCACCTCAGATCACCGGTGTCTCCGCGGACCTCGCCACCGACGATCTGCCGGACCTGCCCGCGGACCTGCTGCTCGTCGCGCTCGCGCCCGACCAGCGGGACGAGACCGGGTACCGCCACACCTACGTCGAGGCGATGCGCCGGGGGGTCGATGCCGTGCTGCGCGCCGGCACCCCGCAGCGGGCGGTGCTCATCTCCTCGACGAGCGTCTACGGCGACCTCGAGGGGGACATCGACGAGGACACCGCACCCGCGCCGTCCACCGGGCGGGCGGAGGTGCTGCTCGAGGCCGAGCGGCTCTTCCACGAGCGGACGAAGGGGGCGGTGCTGCGCCTCAGCGGTCTGTACGGGGCGCCGGGCAACCGCCTGGTCACCCGGGTCCGGCGCGGCGAGAACCCCGACCCGGGGAAGTGGACGAACCGGATGCACCGCGACGACGCGGCCGCTGCCGCCGTGCACCTGCTCACCCGGGTCGACCCGCTGCAGCCGCTCTACATCGGCACCGACGACGAGCCGGCACCCGCCGGAGCCGTGCGGGACTTCGTCGCCGACGAGCTCGGTCTGCCGCGCCCGGCACCGACCGGGAGCACTGAGCCGAGCGGTCGTCGGATGAGCAACGCACGGTTGCGGGAGAGCGGTTTCCGGCTGCGGTACCCGACCTTCCGTGAGGGCTACCGGGCACAGGTGCAGCTCGACTCCTGAGGCCTGCTTAGGGTGAGCCCATGAATCTGCAGGAGATGCTCGACCAGGCCGCCACCGGCACCGCCCACGTCGAGGAGGGCTGGGGCCAGGGCCGCGCCACCTACGGCGGGCTCGTCGGGGGGCTGATGCACTCCGCGCTGCGGGCCCAGCTGCCCGCGGACGTGCCGCTGCGCAGCCTCACGGTCAACTTCGTCGCGCCGGTCACGCCCGGCCCGGCCGAGGTCGACGTGCAGATCCTGCGCTCGGGCAAGAGCGCGACGCAGGGCCTGGTGACGCTGCGCCAGGCGGACACGGTCGTGGCTGCGGCGCTGGCCGCCTTCGGCGCGCCCCGAGAGTCGGCGCTGACGGTGCGCTCGGCGATGGCGATGCCGCAGCTGCCCGAGCCCATGACGATCGACCCGCTGCCCTACATCCCCGGGATGACGCCGGACTTCTTCCAGCACGTCGAGATGCGCCTGGCCGACGGGAACGTCCCCTACTCGGGCGCGGAGACGTCGCACATGACGGGGTGGATGCGCTTCCGCGAGGCGCCGCCGACCTTCGACGAGCGGCACTTCGTCAGCCTCGCCGACTCCTGGCCGCCCGCGGTGATCCAGATGCTGGCGAAGCCCGCGCCCGGCAGCAGCCTCACCTGGACCCTCGAGCTCCTCGACGACGTGACCGCCGAGCCGGACACCCACTGGGCCTATGCCGTGCACACCGACCATGCCGCGGACGGGTACGCCCACACCGACGCCCGCATCTGGCACCCGGACGGTCGGCTCGTGGCGATCAGCCGGCAGACGGTGTCCGTGTTCGGCTGAGGGGCAGAGCCAACCTCACCGAACGAAAGGATGGGCCGGTCCTTGGGGCTTCGCAAGCTCAGCCCCTGAGTCGGACCGACCCATCTTTCGTCGCTTCGGGAACACCGTCCCCGCGCTCAGGCGTCCGCTCAGCGGCTGCGACCCGAGCTGCTGGAGGAGAAGGCGACGACGCTGCCACCGCGGGAGTTGCCGCCCTGGCGCGAGCCGCCGCTGCGGCCCTGACCGGCACCGCGCGACTGGCCGCCGCGACCGGAGCCCTGGCCGTTGCGGTTGCGACCGGCGCCGCCGCGCTCACCGCGACCACCGGCGCCGCCGCCGTTGCGACCGCCCTGGCCACCACGGCCGGAGCCGCCACGACCACCGCCGCGGGAACCCCCCTTCGCCCCGGTCTGCTGCTGCGGGGTCGCGGCGACGAAGCCGCCGGGGTAGGCCCGCTCACCGGGGGCGAGCTCAGCGAGGAGCGCGTCGCCGGAGGTGACCTTGGTCGTCGTCGGCTTGATGCCGGCCTTGCGGGTGAGGTCACGCACGTCGCGGACCTGCTCGTCGGTCATGAGCGTGACGACCGTGCCCTCGGCACCGGCGCGGGCGGTCCGGCCCGAGCGGTGGAGGTAGGCCTTGTGCTCGACCGGCGGGTCGGCGTGGATGACGAGGGCGACGTCGTCGACGTGGATGCCGCGGGCGGCGATGTCCGTGGCGACGAGCGTCTGGGCCGCACCGGAGTGGAAGGCGTCCATCGAGCGGGTGCGCGCACCCTGGCTGAGGTTGCCGTGCAGCTCGACCGCGGGGACCCCGGCGGCGTTGAGCTGGCGGGCCATCCGCTTGGCGCGGTGCTTGGTGCGGGTGAAGACGACCTTGCGACCGGGGGCCGCGACGAGGTCGGTGAGGACCGGCAGGTGCTGGTTGGACTGGATGTGCAGCACGTGGTGGGTCATCTTCGCGACCGGGGACTGCGCAGAGTCGGCCTCGTGGGTGACCGGCTGGTCCAGGTAGCGCTTGACGATCTGGTTGATCGCGCCGTCGAGCGTGGCGGAGAAGAGCATCCGCTGGCTGCCGCGCGGGGTCTTGTCGAGGATGCGCTTCACGCCGGGGAGGAAGCCGAGGTCGGCCATGTGGTCGGCCTCGTCGAGGATCGTGATCTCGATGGAGTCGAGGTTCACGTGGCCCTGGTTCATCAGGTCCTCGAGGCGGCCGGGGCAGGCCACGACGACGTCGACGCCCTTGGCGATGGCGTTGACCTGGGGGTTCTGGCCGACGCCACCGAAGACGGTGCGGCTGCGCATGCCGAGGACGGCGGCGAAGGGGGCGAGGGCCTCGTCGATCTGCGTCGCCAGCTCACGGGTCGGCGCGAGGATGAGGGCGCGGGGACGCCGGCTCTGGCGGCGCTTGTCGCTGGCCGCGAGGCGGGTGAGCATCGGCAGCACGAAGGCGAGGGTCTTGCCCGAGCCGGTGCGCCCGCGGCCGAGGACGTCACGGCCGGCGAGGGAGTCCGGCAGCGTCGCGGCCTGGATGGGGGTGGGGGTGGTGATGCCGTCCTTCTCGAGGATCGAGGTGAGGGCGGTGGGCACGCCGAGGTCGGCGAACGTGGTGGTCACGAAGGGGTGCTCCTGAGGGAGTCATGATGCTTCGGTTCTGCCCGGCGCGGACCCGCACAGGGCGGTCGCGGCGCGTTGGCATCGTTGCAAGAAGAAGAGCAGCACGCTGCAGAACTGGGCGGCTGCTGTGTCCAGTCTACAGGTGACGGAGGCCGTGACTCACCACGGTTGTGTGTTGAACCGGTGGTCCCCGCTGCCGGGGACGCCGTGTGCGGTGAACCGGCACCTGGAGCTACCGGTTCAACACACAACTATTCCGGGACTCGACGTCAAAGCTGCGGTTGAGCTACGACCCGTCGAGGGGAGCTGACTCCCCCTTCGCCGGAGCTCAGGGTGGGCGGTATGTACCGAGACGTCACGGATCGACCCGACCACACCGCCGAGTTGACCCTCTTGCGAGCGCGACTGCACGCGCCGCACCTCAGCGCCCTGGAGGCGGGGGCGATGCTCGCGGTGGTGGAGCTGCTTCGTCGACACGAGCAGGGGCGGTTCGAGATCTGCGAGAACCCCTACTGCGTCTCGCTCGTCTCGCTGTGCCTCGGCTCGCGCTTCGAGGTGACGCACGACCAGGACGACCTCGACGAGCGGTGCGGGTGCGACTGCCACGAGCCGATCACCTGACGAGCCGAGCGTCAGCCGCACTTCGTATCGTCCGCCGCAGTACGAACTACTGCAGACGATACGAAGGGCTGCCTGCAGTAGTTCGTATCGGTGGGGCGCGTGGTGGATCAGATGACGCCCTGCGCCACCATCGCGTCGGCGACCTTGATGTAGCCGGCGAGGTTGGCGCCCATGACGTAGTCGCCGGGCTGGTCGAACTCGGCCGCGGTCTCGACGCAGTTGCGGTGGATGTCGCGCATGATGTCCTCGAGGCGCGCCTCGGTCTCCTCGAAGCCCCAGGAGTCGCGGCTGGCGTTCTGCTGCATCTCCAGTGCGGAGGTGGCGACACCACCGGCGTTGGAGGCCTTGCCGGGTGCGTAGAGCACCTTGGCGTCGCGGAAGACCTCGACGGCACCCGGCACGCACGGCATGTTCGCGCCCTCGGCGACGAGCTGGAGCCCGTTCTCGACGAGGACCTTGGCGTGGTCCCCGGTCAGCTCGTTCTGCGTGGCGCACGGCAGGGCGACGTCGCACGGGACGTCCCAGATGGAGCCGTCGGCCACGTGCCGGACGGATCCCCCCTTCGCCCGGGCGTAGTCGGTCAGGCGACCGCGCTGGACCTCCTTGATCTCCTGCAGCAGCGCCAGGTCGATGCCGTCCTCGTCGACGACGTAGCCGCCCGAGTCGGAGACGGCGATGACCTTGCCGCCGAACTGGTGGATCTTCTCCACGGCGTAGATCGCCACGTTGCCGGAGCCGGAGACGACGACCGTCTTGCCGTCGAGGGACTCGCCCCTCTCCTTGAGCATCTCCTGGGCGAAGAAGACGGTGCCGTAGCCGGTCGCCTCCGTGCGCACCTGCGAGCCGCCCCAGGACAGGCCCTTGCCGGTGAGGACACCGGACTCGTAGCTGTTGGTGATGCGCTTGTACTGGCCGAAGAGGTAGCCGAGCTCGCGGCCACCGACACCGATGTCACCGGCAGGCACGTCCGTGTACTCGCCGATGTGGCGGTAGAGCTCGGTCATGAAGGACTGGCAGAAGCGCATGATCTCCTGGTCCGACTTGCCCTTGGGGTCGAAGTCGGAACCGCCCTTGCCGCCACCGATGGGCATGCCGGTCAGGGAGTTCTTGAAGACCTGCTCGAAGCCGAGGAACTTGATGATCGACAGGTTCACGCTCGGGTGGAAGCGCAGCCCGCCCTTGTACGGGCCGAGCGCGGAGTTGAACTCGACGCGGAAGCCGCGGTTGATGTGCACCTCGCCCGTGTCGGTCGTCCACGGGACGCGGAAGATGATCTGGCGCTCCGGCTCGCAGATGCGCTGCATGATCGACCACTGGGCGTACTCCGGGACCCGGCCCGCGATCGGCGACAGCGACGACATCACCTCGTAGACCGCCTGGTGGAATTCCTTCTCACCGGGGTTTCGGGCGATCACCTCGTCGAAATGGTTCGTGAAGAGGGGGTGGAGCGCGGGAGCAGACATGCGGATCTTCTCCATCATCGTCGGGGCGGGTTCAGGGGGGCCACGGTAGCGGCCCGGCCGCCGGTCCCGTGTGCCTGTCCTTTGGGTGAGAAGACACGCACACCCCCGGCAACCCGGGGAAGTGGCCTCTCTCACAGGTCTGGGCGCGTGGCACAGTGGCCCCCATGACTACCTCCGTCACCCGCGAGAGCAACCCGGACCGTTTCGAGATCACGACCGAAGGGAGAGTGGCGGGGTTCACGCAGTTCACGGACCACGCAGGCCGTCGTGTCTTCTCCCACACCGAGATCGGCGAGGACTTCGGCGGACAGGGCCTGGGCGGGATCGTCGTCGGCGAGGCGATCGAGGCGACCCGCGAGGACGGCTTGCTCATCGTCCCGTTGTGCCCCTACGTCAAGACGTGGCTCACCAAGCACCCCGAGCACAGCGACGTCCACTCCGACCCCACGCCGGCGGACATCGCCGCGGTCGGTGCCTGACCCGGCCCGCATGCGCGTCGCCACCTTCAACGTCAACGGTATCCGGGCGGCGCAGCGCCGTGGCTTCGAGCAGTGGCTCGCCGAGCGCGACCCGGACGTCGTCGCGCTCCAGGAGGTCCGCTGCTCCCCGGACAAGCTGCCGCAGGGTGTCTTCGGCGAGTACCACCTGACCTACGAGCCCGGCCACATCGCCGGCCGCAACGGCGTCGCCGTGCTCACCCGCGAGCGCCCGGCGGCCGTGCGCACCTGGGACGGTGAGGTGCTCATGCGCGCCCCCGGTGAGGAGCACACCCACCGGGAGCCCTCCCCGCCCGGGACGATGGCGCGGGGACTGGCCCCCTTCGCCTCCGAGGGGAGGTACGTCGAGGTGGACCTGTCCGACCGCTCGGTCACCGTCGCCTCCCTCTACCTGCCGAAGGGGGGTCTACCGGCCCATCTGCAGAAGTCGGGTGGGCGCGAGGCGCCGGACGGCGGGGCGAAGTACGAGCGCAAGATGGGCTTCCTCGCCTCCTTCGCCCGGCAGCTCGACCGCTCCCGCAAGGCGGCGCGGGCCGCGGGCCGGGACTTCCTGCTCCTCGGTGACCTCAACGTCGCTCACACCCGCCAGGACCTGACCAACTGGCGCGGGAGCGCCAGGTCGGAGGGATTCCTGCCGGAGGAGCGCGAGTGGTTCTCCTCGATCGTCTCACCGCGCACCCTCATCGACGTCGTGCGCCACGTGCACCCGGACGCGGACGGACCGATGTCGTGGTGGTCGTGGATGGGCGGCGCCTTCGACCGGGACACCGGCTGGCGGATCGACTACCACCTCGCGACCCCCGCGCTGGCCAAGCGGGCCGTGGCCGCCGGGACCGACCGACCGGCCAGCGCGGCCGAGCGCGTCAGCGACCACGCGGCCGTCGTCGTCGACTACGTCGACGCCTGACCGGAGACCACGAGAAGGGGGCTCACCCGCATGACCCACACCCGGCGGATCCGCGCGGTCGGTGCCGCGCTGGCCGTCGGTGTGCTCGCCGGGTGCAGCCTCGTCGGTGACGACCCCGCCCCCGAGGGCGAGCCGCCGGAACAGGCGTCCGACCGTGTGACGGCGTTCCGCGAGACCGGACGGCCCGTGACGCACGACCTCCTGGCGACGATGGGTAGGGCACCCACGCAGCTCTTCACCCTGCCCGTCGCCGCGACGGACCCGCGGGAGGAGTGCAGCGAAGCGACGTGCGTCGTCACCTGGCGACCGATCGACGCCGACACCGTCGTGGCCGAGGGCACCGTCAGCGGCTCCCGCGAGGGCCGGCACGACTTCCGCTCCGCCGTCGACCTGACGACCGGTGAGGTGGCGTGGTCGACCTCCGAGTCCGTCCCCGCGGGGCAGGTCGACGCCGGCGAGATCTGCGTCGGCGGGAGCGCCGACGCGCTCGTCTGCGTGGAGACCGGGACCAGCGGCCCCGACCAGTACGCCTTCCGCACCATCTCGGCGGACAACGGCGGGCAGGTGGCGCGCGCCCCCTTCGCCGAGGTCGCGCCCTACGCCGGCGCGCCGACCCCGCAGGACTCGACGATCGTCGGGATGAGCGCCGAGCGCCGCGGGGACGAGGTCTACGTCAGCGTGCTCGTCCAGGAGGACGAGGCCGCCACCCGGACGGCGTCGGTGCACGCGGCGAGGATCGGTGCCGACGGCTCGATCGTGTGGCACAACCAGTCACCGGCCAGCATCGGCGACGGGATCCTCAGCGAGACCCACCTGCTCGGCGACGAGCTCGTCCTCACCCACGTGACCACCGAGGCCGGCGAGCCCTTCGCCCTCTCCGCCGAGACCGGCGACCTCGTCGTGATGTCCTCGGACAACGCCGACGCGCTGACCGGCATCACCGAGTCCGCCCGCCGGTTCGTCGACGACGGCAGCGCCACCGACCACCGCTTCCTGTACGACGGGTCCCGCAACACCCAGGTGGTGCCCGCCGGTGACGTGGACGAGGACCCGCTGTGGAGCATCCCCTCCGACGTGGGGCTGGGAGCCGTGTGCGGTGGGGTCGTGGCCCTGACCGACGACCCGTACGACGACGTGACGGGGCACGCCGTCTCGGTGCGCGCCCTCGAGGACGGCCGCGAGCTGTGGCGTCGCCCCCTGCCGGACGAGGCCGCGATCTCGTGCGACGGCGACCACCTCCTCGTGGCCGACGACGACGGGCTGACCGCGCTGGCCCCCGAGACGGGTGAGCGGGCGTGGTCGGTCGACGGCCCGTGGGACCAGGCGCGCGCCATCACGGCCCTCGACCCGACCGGGGCGTCGGAGCGCTTCGCGGTGATCGGCTCCGACGCCGCCGGCGAGGAGACGGTCACCGTCTACCAGGCCCGGTAGACAGCGCTACGGTGACAGCCATGAGTGACCTCACCGTGCTGCACAACCCGAAGTGCTCGACCTCCCGCTCCGCCCTCGAGACCCTCGACGCGGCCGGCAAGCAGGCCGAGGTCGTCCAGTACCTCAAGGAGCCCCTCGACGAGGGGGCCCTGCGCGAGCTGATCGCCAAGCTCGAGGACGAGCCGACCGACCTCGTGCGCCGGGACTCGTTCTTCAAGGACCAGGGGCTGAGCGACGACGACGTCGCCACGACCGACCAGGTCGTCGCCGTCCTCGTGGAGCACCCGCGCCTGATGCAGCGGCCGGTCATCGTCAAGCACGACCGCGCGATCATCGGCCGCCCCAAGGACCGCGTCGCCCCCTTCGTCGAGGACTGAGCGCAACCCGGAGCCCACTCAGCAAGAGAAACCCCCGCTTCGCAAGAGTCTGGAACTCCTGCGAAGCGGGGGTTTATCGGGTCACCCGGAAATCGGGGGGCTGGTGGTGCGAGCTCAGTCGACCTTGAGCTCGCCCATCTCCTCCCAGCCGGTGCCGTCGACGACGCGGCTGATGATGCGCGGGGTCTCGGCGAGCGCGGGCCGCATGGTCTCCAGACCCTTGGCGAAGTGCTCGCTGCTCACGTGCGCCTCACCGGCGTCGTCCTGGAAGGCCTCGACGAGCACCCACTCGTGCTCGTCCTCCAGGCTCTTGCTCCACTCGAAGAAGATGTTGCCCGGCTCGGCGCGGGTGGCTTCGGTGAACTCCCGGACGAGCTCGGGCCACTGCTGCGTCCACTCGGGCCTGGTGCGGTACTTCACGACGATGAGGATCATGTCCTCACGCTAACGCGGTCCGCAGCGCCCCGTGGTGAGCCGATGCGGGTCGTCCTCCCCTAGGCTCGGAGCATGCCGAGACCGCACTCCGCCGCGATCATCGAGGACGCCTGGCACCGCCAGGTGGCCGGTGCCATGCGTCGCCGCGGATGGGGCACGCGGGTGCTCGCCCACACCGGGTACGGCAGCGTGGACCGGGTGCGCGTCCTCGGCCGGGTGCTGATGACCCGCCGCCCGTACGCCCCGGCCGCGGCCGACGCCCGGGCGACCTGGCTGGAGCTGCGCACCGCCGACAACGAGCGAAGGGGGTGGCGCTTCTTCTTCGCCACCCCGGCCAGCGGCGAGCCGGTCACCGTGACCATCGGGGAGAAGGAGTTCCGCACCCGGGTGGACCGCTCCGGCATCCTCGACCTGACGATCACCGGCCACGGCCTCGGGCCGGGCTGGCACGACCTGCACCTGTCCTCACCGCGCGCCGCGGACACGACGGCGGCGGTCTTCATCGTCGACCCGGAGGAGACCTTCGGGATCGTCTCCGACATCGACGACACGATCATCACGACGACGATGCCGCGACCGATGATCGCCGCGTACAACACCTTCTTCCGCCACGAGGGCACCCGCCGGGCCGTCCCGGGGATGGCGACGATGTACCGCGAGCTGCTGCGCGAGCACCCGCGCGCACCGATCATCTACGTCTCGACGGGCGCGTGGAACGCCGTGCCGCCCCTGACCCGCTTCCTGCGGCGGGCCGGCTACCCGCTCGGGCCGATGCTCATGACCGACTGGGGCCCGACCAACACCGGCTGGTTCCGCTCCGGCCAGGACCACAAGCGCGCCTGCCTGCACCGCCTCGTGCGGGAGCTGCCCGAGGTCAGGTGGGTGCTCATCGGCGACGACGGGCAGCACGACCCGAGCATCTACGGCGAGTTCGCCGAGCAGCGCCCGGACCGGGTGCGCGCCATCGGCATCCGCGTGCTGTCCGCGACCGAGCAGCTGCTGAGCCACTTCACCCCGATCGCCACCGACGCCTACGAGCAGCACGTCGGCGTCCAGCTGCCGATCTGCCACGCGGCCGACGGCTACACGATGCTGGAGCAGATGCGCCGGGCCCTCGGGACGACCTCCCCGGAGCGGAGCGATGCCTGAGCTGCCCGAGGTGCAGGGACTCGTCGACTTCCTCGACGAGCACCTCGGCGGGCTGGCCGTCGAGTCGCTGGAGCTCGCCTCCTTCACCGTCCTGAAGACGGTCGACCCGCCGCCGCAGGCCCTGGCCGGTGCGCCGGTCGACGGGGTCCACCGGCACGGCAAGTTCCTCGACATCGACTGCGACGGGACCCACCTGGTCATCCACCTGGCGCGCGCGGGGTGGATCCGCTTCAGCGAGGAGCTCCCCCGCACGATGCTGCGGCCGGGCAAGTCCCCCGTCGCGCTGCGGCTGCGGATGTCCGACGGCTCGGGCTTCGACCTCACCGAGGCGGGGACGAAGAAGAGCGTCGCCGCCTACCTCGTCCGCGACGTGCAGGACGTGCCGGGCATCGTCCGCCTGGGCCCCGACCCGCTGTCCCCGGACTTCACCCGGGAGGCCTTCGGTGAGCTGCTCGCCGGGCGCCCGGCACAGGTCAAGGGCGTCCTGCGCGACCAGTCGCTCATCGCCGGGGTCGGCAACGCCTACTCCGACGAGGTGCTGCACGTGGCGCGACTGTCCCCCTTCGCCCATGCCGCGAAGCTCACCGACGACGAGGTCGACGTCCTCTACGAGGCGCTGATCACGACCCTGACCGACGCGGTCGCCGCCGCCTCCGGCAAGCCGGCCCAGCAGCTCAAGGACGCCAAGCGCGCGGGGATGCGCGTCCACGGCCGCACCGGCGAGGAGTGCCCGGTGTGCGGGGACGTCGTGCGCGAGGTCAGCTTCGCCGACCGGTCCCTGCAGTACTGCGCGACCTGCCAGACCGGCGGCAAGGCACTCGCCGACCGGCGCACGAGCAAGTTCCTCAAGTAGGGCGAAGGGGGTCGGTCACGCCTGCGGGGTGATCAGGCGCCAGGCGGAGCGGATGTGCTCCTCGGTGATCTCCGCGGCAGCGTCCCCGTCCCCGGCAACGACCGCGTCGTAGATCGCCCGGTGATCAGCTCGCAGCTTGTTGGCGACCTCGTCCCACGCACCGACGGTACGGAAGGCGTCGAGGATCGGCAGCCGCATCGACTCGCGGATCGCAGCCGTGAAGTCCCGGGCGAGGTGGTTGCCGGCGGCCGAGGCGAGCGCGACGTGGAAGGCGGTGTCGCAGTCGTTGAAGGTCACCCGGTCGATGTCCGGGTCCGACATCCGCTCGAGCAGCTCCTCGATCGACGCGAGGTGCTCGGGCGTCGCGTTGGTCGCCGCCAACCGCACGCTCAACGACTCCAGGGAGACCCGCACCTCGAGGACGTCGGGTACGGGGAAGTTGGCCAGGGCCACGTGCAGTCGCAGCAGGCGACCGAGGGCGCCGCTCGGCACGGCGGTGATGATCGTCCCGCCCGCTCCCCCGGCGCCCACAGCGGAGCGGACCACGCCCTGGGCCTCCAGCGTGCGGACCGCCTCACGCACGGCCCCGCGGCCGACCTCGAGCATCCTCGCCAGCTCGCGCTCGGCGGGGAGGGTGTCCCCGACCGCCAGGCGGCCGCCGAGGATCTGCTCGTCGACCCACGCGAGCACGATCTCGTAGGCCTTGGGGGCCCGAGCCGGTGCTGGGGTGGCGTCAACGGTCACCAGCACAGGATGGCACGCGCCGAGGCTGTGGAGAACAGATGGTCGGACCATTGCGGGAGGACAATGGTCCGACCATTGACACGCCACGGCGCGGTCCTCTACAGTCGGCCACCTGAATGGTCCGACCATTACTCCTGCCCAACGAAGTGCACCCGGAGACCCATGAGCACCGCTGCAGCACCAGCCGCCTTCCAGCCCGACATCGCCCCGGTCGCGGACAGCCTCGTCGCCTCTGCCCTCGTGGCCCTCCTCCCGCTCGTGACGATCTTCGTCACCCTCGGCGTCCTTAAGTGGAAGGCCCACTGGGCCGGCCTGAGCTCGGTCGCCGTCGCCATCCTCGTGGCCGTCCTCTTCTTCGGGATGCCGATCGACCTGGCGTTCCTCTCCGCGACCGAGGGAGCCGTCTTCGGCCTCTTCCCGATCATGTGGATCGTCTTCACGGCGATCGTCCTGTACCAGGTCACGGTGCGCTCGGGTCACTTCGAGGACCTGCGCGCGACCTTCCGGCTGATCTCCGACGACCCGCGCATCCAGGCGATCATCATCGCCTTCTGCTTCGGTGCCCTCCTCGAGGCGCTGGCCGGCTTCGGCGCCCCGGTGGCCATCACCGGCGTCATGCTCATGGCCGTCGGCTTCGCCCCCCTTCGCGCCGCCACAGTCGTACTGCTGGCCAACACCGCCCCCGTCGCCTTCGGTGCCATCGCCATCCCGATCATCACCGCCGGCAACCTCACCGGCATCCCCTACCAGGAGATCGGCGCCTACGTCGGTCACCAGGCCCCGGTCATCGCGGTCTTCGTCCCGCTGCTCCTCGTGCTCATGGTCGACGGCAAGCGCGGCGTGAAGCAGACCTGGCCGGCAGCCGTCGTCATCGGCCTCACCTTCGCGGTCACCCAGTGGATCTCCGCCACGTGGATCTCGGTCGAGATGACCGACATCATCGCCTCGCTGGTCTCCCTGGCCGTCGCCGTCGCCTTCCTGCGCGTCTGGCAGCCCACCGGTGGCGACGCGGCCATCGACTCCCTGCAGGTCGAGCGCGAGAAGCAGTTCGCCATGGTGGGCGCCGGCGGGGACCACCCGACGACAGCCGCTGGTGAGCACCACGTCTCCCCCGAGGAGCTCGACGCACAGGCCGACGCGCTCACGCCCCGGTCGATCGCCTGGGCGATGTTCCCCTACGTCCTCGTCGTCGCGGTCTTCTCGATCGCCAAGCTGGTCCCGCCGGTCGACGCCTTCCTCACCGGTACCAACGTGGCGGTCCCGTGGCCCGGTCTCGACGGCCAGGTCCTCAACCACGACGGCAGCGTCAGCGGCTCCACCACCTACGGCTTCCCGTGGCTCTCCTCCCCCGGCACCCTGCTCCTGATCTGCGGCATCGTCGTCGCGCTCGTCTACGGCATCGGCTTCTCCGGCCTCTTCGCCGAGATGAAGGCAGTCGCCATCCAGATGCGCTTCGCCTTCCTCACCGTCGCCTCCGTGCTGGCACTGGCCTACGTCATGAACCTCTCCGGCCAGACGATCACCATCGGCGCCTGGATCGCCGGCACCGGCACCGCCTTCGCCTTCTTCAGCCCGCTCCTGGGCTGGATCGGCACGGCGGTCACCGGCTCGGACACCAGCGCCAACGCCCTCTTCGCCACGCTGCAGCAGAGCGCCGCCGAGCGCGCCGGGATCGACCCGACCCTGCTCGTCGCCGCGAACACATCCGGTGGTGTGGTCGGCAAGATGATCAGCCCGCAGAACCTGACCATCGCAGCCACCGCCGTCGGTATGGTCGGACAGGAGTCCGCGATCCTGCGAAAGGTGCTGCCATGGAGCGTCGGTCTGATCATCGTGATGTGCCTACTGGTGGGCCTCCAGTCGACGATCCTGTCGGGGATGCTCCCGTGAGCACCGCCGCCGAGACCACCGCGACACCCGCGCCGAGGGCCGCCGGCCCGAAGGTCGCCCTCTTCGCCACCTGCTTCAACGACACGATGTGGCCGGAGACGCTCAAGGCGACCGTGCGGCTGCTCGAGCGCCTCGGGTGCGAGGTCGAGTTCCCGATGGAGCAGACCTGCTGCGGCCAGATGCAGACCAACACCGGCTACGGCAAGGACGCGGCACCGCTGGTGCGCCGCTTCGTCGACGTCTTCGACGGGTACGACGCGGTCGTCGCCCCGTCGGGGTCGTGCGTCGGGTCGGTGCGCGAGCAGCACGCGACGATCGCCCGGGAGGTCGGCGACGACGCCCTCCTCGATCGCGTGGAGGAGACGGCGCCCCGCACGTACGAGCTCTCGGAGTTCCTCGTCGACATGCTCGGCGTGACCGACGTGGGGGCCTACTTCCCGCACCGGGTGACCTACCACCCGACCTGCCACTCGCTGCGCATGCTGCACGTGGGCGACAAGCCGCTGTCGCTGCTGCGCGCCGTCAAGGGCATCGACCTCGTCGAGCTGCCCGGGGCGGAGGAGTGCTGCGGCTTCGGCGGGACCTTCGCGATGAAGAACGCCGACGTCTCCATCGCCATGGGGGCCGACAAGGCCCGCCAGATCACCTCGACCGATGCGGAGGTCGTCGTCATGAGCGACAACTCCTGCCTGGCGCACGTCGGCGGGCTCCTGTCCCGTCACCGATCCGGGGTGCGACGCCTGCACCTGGCCGAGATCCTCGCGAGCACGGAGGAGGAGCAGCTGTGACCACCACCCGACCGGGCCCCCTGCAGGAGACCTCACCGACCTTCATGGGCATGCCGGCCTTCCCCGAGGCGGCCGAGGAGGCGCTGGGCAAGACCCAGCAGCGGCACAACCTCCACCACGCCACGCACACGATCCGCGCCAAGCGCGCCGGCGTCGTCGGCGAGCTCGACGACTGGCAGGCCCTGCGCACCGCGGGTGCCGACGCCAAGGACGAGGCCCTGGCCCACCTCGCGGACTACCTCGAGCAGCTCGAGGAGAACCTCACCGCCAACGGCGCCACCGTCCACTGGGCGCGCGACGCCGAGGAGGCCAACCGGATCGTCACCGCGCTGGTCAAGGCCAAGGAGACCGACGAGGTCGTCAAGGTCAAGTCGATGACCACCCAGGAGATCGAGCTCAACGAGGCCCTGCGCGAGGCCGGCATCGACGCCTGGGAGACCGACCTGGCCGAGCTGATCGTCCAGCTCGGCGGCGACCTGCCCAGCCACATCCTCGTCCCGGCGATCCATCGCAACCGCAGCGAGATCCGCGAGATCTTCCTGCGGGAGATGGGCCAGGTCGGCCGGGCCGCGCCCGAGGACCTCACCGACGACCCGGCCCGCCTCGCCGAGGCCGCCCGACTGCACCTGCGGGAGAAGTTCCTGCGGGCGAAGGTCGGGATCTCGGGGGCGAACTTCGCCATCGCCGACACGGGCAGCCTCGTGGTCGTCGAGTCGGAGGGCAACGGCCGGATGTGCCTGACCCTGCCCGAGACACTCATCTCCGTCGTCGGCATCGAGAAGGTCCTGCCGAGCTGGGACGACCTCGCTCCGATGCTGCAGCTGCTGCCTCGCTCGAGCACCGGCGAGCGGATGAACCCCTACACCTCGACGTGGACGGGCACCCACGACGGGGACGGCCCGCAGGAGGTGCACGTCGTCCTGCTCGACAACGGCCGCACGCACGTCCTCGGCGACAGCATCGGGCGCCAGGCGTTGCGGTGCATCCGCTGCTCGGCCTGCCTCAACGTCTGCCCGGTCTACGAGCGCACCGGCGGCCACGCCTACGGCTCGGTCTACCCGGGGCCGATCGGTGCGGTGCTCAACCCGCAGCTGCGCGGCACCGCGAGCGAGGTCGACAAGTCGCTGCCGTACGCCTCGACCCTGTGCGGCGCCTGCTACGAGGTCTGCCCGGTCAAGATCAACATCCCCGAGCTGCTCGTGAAGCTGCGCGGCGCGGTCGCCGACCAGGAGCGACCCAGCGCCGAGTCGGCCGCGATGGCCGCCGCCGGCTGGGTGCTGTCGGACCCGCGCCGCCTCGGCGCCGCACAGAAGGCCGCGAACTCCGTCGGTCGCCTCCTCGGTGACCGCACGATCCGCACCGTTCCGGGCATGGGCGCGTGGACGAGTGCCCGGGACGTGCCCACACCCCCCACGGAGTCCTTCCGGCAGTGGTGGGCTCGCGAGAGGGGGACGCAGTGAGCAGCGCCAAGCAGGAGATCCTCGACCGGATCCGCGGGGCGACCGCGGACATCACCACGGAGGCGAAGGGGGTCCCCGCCCCCACCGGGACCGCGTCGCCCGGGGCGACCCCGCCTGAGGGGATCGGGCCCGAGACGACCCCGCCGGGCACCGCACCGGAGGCCGCGATTCTGGACCGCTTCGCGGAGGCGGTCGCCGACTACGAGGCGCGGGTGCTGCGGGTGCACGAGTCCAACCTCCCCGACACGATCGCGCAGGTGCTGCGCGACGTGGACTGCCGCTCGGTGATCGTCCCCGACGGGATCGACGCGGAGTGGACCGGCTCCCTGGGGACGGCGCCCGAGGTGGTGCGGGACACCCCTTCGCTCGCCGCGGCCGACCTGGACCGGGTCGACGCCGTCCTCACCGCCTCCGCGGTCGGGATCGCGGCGACCGGGACCATCGTGCTGGACCACCGGGCGGACCAGGGCCGACGCGCCCTGACGCTCGTCCCGGACACCCACGTGTGCGTCGTGCGCACCGACCAGGTGGTCGCGGACGTGCCCGACGCGGTCTCCCGGCTGCGGCCGGACCCACGGGACGCGCGGCCGCTGACGTGGATCAGCGGGCCGAGCGCCACGAGCGACATCGAGCTGGAGCGGGTCGAGGGTGTCCACGGCCCGCGGACCCTGGTCGTGCTCCTCGTCTCCGCCTGAGCGACGCACCGCACACGGTCCCCTCCGGCGTCCTTGTGCCGTACCTCGTGTGGTGGGACGCATCCCACCGCATGAGGTACGGCACAAGCGCGCCACCAGGCCCATGGTCACGAGGCGAGCGACCGTGCTGGGCACGGGCCACCGGCGGCTCAGGAGGCGGAGAGGCTCACCGACCCGACGCCGCCCTCGACGACGACCGTGCGGTCCGACGTGGGGTCGCTGCCGAGGTCGTTGTGCACGTCCCCGACACCCCCGCTGGCGTCGACGTCGTAGGCGGCGGTGTCCGGCAGCTGCACCGAGACGCCGCCGACGCCGACCTTGGCGCGCACGTGCTGCGGGGGCTCGACCGCCTCGACCCACAGCGCGCCGGCACCGAGGTTGGCGGTGATGCGCCCGGCCGTGGACTCGGCGATCCGCACGTCACCGACCCCGGTCTCGACGTCGACGTCACCGTCGATGCCCTCGACCGTGACCCGGCCGACGCCCTCCTCGATCTCCACGTCCGCACCCTCGGGCACGACGACCGTCCAGTCGGTCGAGCAGGGCAGGACGATCCCGGAGGGGCAGGTCGCCTCCAGCGACGCGGTACCGCCGGTGACGTCGACGGAGGCGTCCGGCCGGCTCAGGCCCCACTCGGTCGTCCGGGTCACCCTCGGCTCCTCACCGGCGTCGGCCGCGCGGACGCGTACGTCACCGACGGCGTTGTCGATCTGCAGACGGGAGATGTCCGCGGGCAGGGCCTGCTCGCTCGTGGACGTCTGCTTCAGCATCGGCCCGGCGAGGAGGACCCCGACCCCGAGCACGAGGACGATGGTGAGCAGGCCCGCGACGACCCAGATGGGGCCGGAGGGGGTGCGAGACGGGGGCACCTCCGCCGCGAGCCGTGCGGACTCGGCGCGCCTGGTCTCACGCGTCCGCTGGGCGTCGCGCAGGTAGCGCTCGCGCATCTCCGGGTCCTGGGGCTCACCGGGTCGGGTGGGCACGGGCGTCTGGGACATCGGTCAGTCCTCCTGGTCGAGCCAGCGGAGCACGGCGAGCACCCGGCGGTGGTCACCGTCGGCTGGTGGCAGGTCGAGCTTGGTGAAGATGGAGGTCACGTGCTTCTCCACGGCCCCGTGGGAGACGAAGAGCTCCTTGGCGATCGCGGAGTTCGTCCGGCCCTGGGCCATGAGGTCGAGCACGTCCCGCTCGCGCGGAGTGAGCGCCGCGAGCGGGTCCGCGTGGCGAGCCCGGGTCAGCAGCTGGGTGACGACGTCGGGATCGAGGACCGTGCCCCCGCCCGCGACGTCCCGCAGGGCGGCGATGAAGTCGCTCGTGTCGGCGACGCGGTCCTTGAGGAGGTAGCCGACCCCCTTCGACTTCGAGGCGACGAGCTCGGTCGCGTACTGCTCCTCGACGTACTGGCTGAGCACCATCACGGCCGTGTCGGGGTGGCTGTCGCGGACCTGGAGCGCGGCGACGATCCCCTCGGAGGTGAAGGTCGGGGGCATCCGCACGTCCACGACCACGAGGTCGGGCCGGTGCTCCTCCACGGCCGCCAGGAAGGTCTCCCCGTCCGGGCACGCCGCCGCGACCTCGAAGCCGGCCGATGTCAGCAGGCGCACGATCCCGTCGCGCAGGAGGACGGAGTCCTCGGCCAGCACGACCTTGGTGGCGGTCTCGCTCATGTCAGGCTCCGTCCGGTGCGAAGGGGGAGGGTCGCGGTCAGGCGGGTCGGCCCGCCGTACGGGGAGTGCACCTCGAGGGTGCCGTCGACGGCGGTGACCCGCTGGCGCAGCCCGGTCAGGCCGGTGCCCCGCGCGGGATCGGCACCGCCGCGGCCGTCGTCGGTGACGACCGTCGTCAGGTGCTCCTCGTCGCGGGTGACGTCCACCCGGGCGTGCTCGGCACCGGAGTGCTTGGCGACATTGGTCAGGGCCTCGCTGACGACGAAGTAGGCGATCGCCTCGGTGGTCGGGTCGAGCCGGCCGACGTCGCGCACGTCCACCGACACCGGGACGGCCGACCGGGCGGCGAGCGCGGGGAGCGCGGCCTCCAGGCCCCGGTCGGCGAGGATCGGCGGGACGATGCCACGGGCGACGTGGCGCATCTCGACGATGGCCTCCTTGGCGGAGCGGTGCGCCTCGTCGATGAGCCCGGCCGCGGACTCGGGGTCGTCGTGGAGCGCCTCCTTGGCCATGCCGAGGGTCATCGCGATGGAGACCATGCGCTGCTGCGGCCCGTCGTGCAGGTCCCGCTCGATCCGGCGGCGCTCGGCCTCGACGGAGTCGACGGCCTCGCGGCGGGAGTCGGTGAGGGTGTCGACGCGGGCCGTGAGGTGCTCGAGGACCTTGCGCTCGTCGCGTCCGAGCAGCCAGCGGGCGAGCACCACGTCGACCGAGGTGAGCAGGTGGGCGACGAGGGGCAGCAGGATCAGGACGACCAGGGCGGACACCCAGGTGATCGCGAGCGCCGTGAAGCCCTGCACCTCCACGAGCCCGTAGATCTCGAAGCCCTGCTCGGGCGAGCGCCCGCTGAGCACCGGGACGATCAGCAGCAGGAGCGTCTGCGCGAGGACGAGCACGGTCAGCCAGCCGGTGACGAAGCCCCACAGCGAGTGCAGCGCCAGGTAGGCGACGCTGCGCCACGAGTGCTCGTCGAGGAAGAGCCGCCGCCACCACGGCTGCTCCCGCCGCGCCGGTGGGTGCACGCGACGGCCGGAGAGGGCGACGATGCGGTGCCGCTCCGCGTGGCCGATGACGCCGGCGAGCCACACGAGCGGGACGAGCAGGAGCAGGCCGATGCCGCCCGCGGTGATGGCCACCGTCGCCCCGATGACGAGCACCGTGAAGACCATCGCCCCGACCGACGTGAGGATGCTCGTCACCAGGAGCAGGACGCTGCCCCAGCCGGCGAGCCAGCGTCGCCCGAGACCGGGCCGCTCCAGCCGCTCCAGTGGTGGATTCATCGTCTGTGTGCTCACGGGACAACTCTCGCAGCCGGAGTCGCCCGGGTCTGCCGAGTTCTCCCCCGAGGCGAAGGGGGGATGTCCCCCCCTTCGCCCTCCTCCCCTGCTCGCTCGCGGCCCATCGCCACCTGGTGCAGGCGATGTGATGGGCTCAGGCGTACCTGCGCGCCATCTCCACGGCCTGCTGGACGTAGCCACCACCGAAGATCACGGCGTGGACCATCACGGGGAAGAGCTGGTGCAGCCCGACCCGCTCCTGCCAGCCGTCCGCCAGGGGCGCGGCCTCGTCGTAGGCCGCGATGATGCGCGCGATGTGCGGGGCGGTGAAGAGGAGCAGCATCGCGAGGTCGGTCTCTGGGTGGCCGCCGTGGGCGGCGGGGTCGATGAGGACGGCGCCCTTGCGGGTCCACAGCACGTTGCCGGCCCACAGGTCGCCGTGGATACGGGCGGGCGGACGGCCGTCGTCGAACTCACCGGTCTCGAGGCGGGCGGCGACGCGTTCGATGACCTCGCTCTCCTCCTCCCACAGCCCCTGGGAGCGGCCGGCGCGCAGCATGTGGCGGATGCGCTGCTCGGCGAAGAAGGCACCCCACGTCTGCGTCGGCTCCACGGGCATCGGCATCGGGGAGTCCCCCGGGCCGATGAACCCGTGGCTGGTCCACCGCGCGGGCGGCGCGCCGAAGGCCGGCGCCCCGGCGGCGTGGGTGGTCGCCAGGGCCGCCCCGAACTCGTCGGCCGCGACATTGGTCGAGGGGGCCGGGGCGTACTTCACGAGGTCGATGTGGGTGACGTCGACGTCCCGCAGCTCGGCGACGTGGGCGCCGCCGTCCGCCTCGGCCTCGGCGAGCCACAGCAGCCCCGCGGCCTCCCAGGAGGAGTAGCCGCGAGGCGCGGCGGAGGTGTCCTTGCGGTAGGTGCGGGGTTCGTTCACGGGACCAAGGGTGCCATTCGTCCCCAGCGCAGCCCGATGCGGACGCGGCCCTTGGTCGCTCGTTCCTCGCTCCCTGAGCCGGGCCACGCCCCCATCGGCCCGCGCTCCCCTGCCGAATCCACCCGGGCGGACTCGGTTACTGCACGCGCGGCATGATGCCGGTGTCGTCCAGCGGTGCGGCGGTGGACCGGGATCCGACCTTGATCGGCCCCGTCTGCGTGCCGGTGGTGGACTTGCCCTCCCCGGAGATCGCGACGGCGACTGCGTCGGCGACCTCGGAGTGGAAGACGCTGGGGATGATGAACGAGGGGTTGATCTCCTCGTCGGTGACGACCCCGGCGATCGCGTCGGCCGCTCGGATGAGCATCTCGGTGGTGATGTCCTCGGCGTGCGCGTCGAGCAGGCCGCGGAAGACACCGGGGAAGGCGAGGACGTTGTTGATCTGGTTCGGGTAGTCGCTGCGGCCGGAGGCGACGACCGTGGCGTACTGCGCGGCCTCGGCCGGGTCGATCTCCGGGTCCGGGTTGGCGAGCGCGAAGACGATCGGGTCCTGCGCCATGCGGTCACGGATCCACTCGGCCTTGAGGATGTTCGGCGCGGAGACACCGATGAAGACGTCGGCGTCCTGGAGCCCGTCCGGCAGGTCGCCGCGGAGCCTGCGCGGGTTGGTGCGCTCGGCGAGCTCCTTCTTGGCGGGCGAGAGCGAGTCGTCGTCACGGGAGAGCAGCCCCTCGCGGTCGAAGACGATGACGTCCTTCGCGCCGGCGGCCAGCAGCAGGGTGACGATGGCCGAGCCGGCGGCGCCACCGCCGGCGACGACGACGTTCGCCTCTTCGAGCTGCTTGCCCACGACGCGCAGGGCGTTGCGCAGGGCGGCGAGGACGACGATGGCGGTGCCGTGCTGGTCGTCGTGGAAGACCGGGATGTCCAGGCTCTCGCGCAGGCGGCGCTCGATCTCGAAGCAGCGCGGCGCGGCGATGTCCTCGAGGTTGATGCCACCGAAGCCGGGGGCGATCATCTCGACCGCGCGCACGATCTCGTCGGTGTCCTGGCTGGCCAGGCAGATCGGCCAGGCATCGATGTCGGCGAACTGCTTGAACAGGGCGGCCTTGCCCTCCATGACCGGCATCGCGGCCTCGGGGCCGATGTTGCCCAGGCCCAGGACCGCGGAGCCGTCGGTGACGACGGCGACGCTGTTGCCCTTGATCGTCAGGCGGCGCGCGTCGTCGGGGTTCTTCGCGATCGCGGTGGAAACGCGACCGACGCCGGGGGTGTAGGCCATCGACAGGTCGTCGCGGGTCTTCAGCGCGACCTTGGAGCGCACCTCGATCTTGCCGCCGAGGTGGAGCAGGAAGGTGCGGTCGGAGACCTTGTGGACGGTCACCCCGTCCACCGACTCCACCGCCTCGACGAGGTCGTCGGTGTGGTCGACGTTGATGCCGGAGCAGGTGACGTCGACGGTGAGCCGGTCGTGCCGCGAGTCGGCGATGTCGATGGCGGTGACGATGCCGCCCTGCTCGGCGATCACGGTGGCCACCCGTCCGACGACGGCGTAGTCCGTGGAGGTGTGCAGGCGGATGGTGACGGAGTAGGACGAGGGGGTTGCGGCGGGCATGTGACCAGTCTCTCACCACGGCGACGGGCCAGCGGCACCGCACGCGACGAGGGGGGCACGAGCAGGGCCATCGGGCGCGATCCACGACTCTGCGCTGATCTTCGCTGCGGTTTAGATTGGCCTAGACAACAGAATCGGGGCGTCGCGCCGAACCCGGCCCACCACCTTCGCCCGCACCCGGGAGCGACGCCCCACGCAACACGCCTTGCGCAATCTCCCGAGATATCCGACGTTGCCTATACATGCGGATACGGTCCCATCGTGGACCCGATCACGAACCCCTACGCCCCCGGCGCCGGCCAGCGCCCTCCCGAGCTCGCCGGCCGCGACGAGCAGCTGAAACGATTCGATGTCGTGCTCAAGCGCATCGTCACCGGCCGACCGGAGCGCTCCCTCGTCCTCACCGGCCTGCGCGGCGTCGGCAAGACGGTCCTGCTCAACCAGCTGCGCTCGGCCGCCGTGCGCGCGAAGTGGGGCACCGGCAAGCTCGAGGCCCGCCCCGACCAAGGGCTGCGCCGGCCGCTCTCGAGTGCGCTGCACCAGGCGGTCCGCGAGCTCGGGCACACCCAGGAGGACGAGGTCGCACACGTCCTCGGGGTGATCAAGTCCTTCGCCCAGCGCGATGCCAAGCCGGGCACGAAGCTGCGCGAGGTGTGGAACCCGGGCATCGACGCCCCGGCCGTCAAGGGCCGCGCGGACTCGGGCGACATCGAGATCGACCTCGTGGAGCTCTTCACCGACGTGGGCGGCCTGGCGGCGGACCTCGGGCGGGGCATCGCGGTCTTCATCGACGAGATGCAGGACCTCGGCCCGGAGGACGTCTCGGCGATCTGCGCGGCCTGCCACGAGATGAGCCAGAACGGCGCGCCCCTCATCGTCGTCGGCGCCGGCCTGCCGCACCTGCCGGCGGTGCTCTCGGCGAGCAAGTCCTACAGCGAGCGGCTCTTCCGCTACCAGCGCATCGACCGGTTGGCGCGGGCGGAGGCCGACCACGCGCTCACCGCACCCGCCGCCGACGAGATGGCCGAGTACGAGCAGGAGGCGCTCGACGCCCTGTACTTCGCGACCGGCGGCTACCCGTACTTCATCCAGGCCTACGGCAAGGCGGTCTGGGACCAGGCACCGCAGTCCCCGATCCGGGTCGAGGACGTCCGCGTCGCCTCCCCCGAGGCGGAGTCGGAGCTGGCGGTCGGCTTCTTCGGGTCCCGTTACGAGCGGGCGACCCCGGGCGAGCGGGAGTACCTGCGCGCCATGGCGGACGTCGCAGCCGGGATCGCGGCGAAGGGGGAGGAGGAGCTCGACGACATCGAGTCCGTCCCCACCGCGGAGGTCGCCCGGGTCCTCGACAAGAAGCCCCAGTCCCTCTCCCCCGCCCGCGACGCGTTGCTGAAGAAGGGGCTGATCTACTCCGCCGAGCGGGGCCGCATCGCGTTCACCGTCCCGCACTTCGGGAGGTACCTGCGCGAGCAGACGTGAGGGCGTCGACCCGCTACGACAGAGGTGTGACCGCCTCATTCAGGACGGCCCTGGGCACGTAGGCACAGCTCGGGTCCTCCGCCAGCGGGTCGCCGGTGACGGCGTAGGCGTGCGAGCGGGAGCCGCCGCACACCTCACGGAACTCGCACACCCCGCACTTGCCGCCGAAGGCCTCCGGCGAGCGCAACTGACGCATGATTGGCGCCGACCGGTAGATCTCCGCCACGGATGTCGTCCGGACGTCTCCGGCCACGTGCGGGAGGAAGCCCGAGGGGTACACCTTCCCTGTGTGGTCGATGAACATGAAGCCGCGCCCCGAGTTGACGTCGATCGGGGGCCGCGCGGGGCGGTCGCGCACGGCGACGCCCTCGAGCTCGACCGCCGTCATCGCCACCAGGCGCCGGTACAGCTCACCCCGTCCGGCCGTGGGGTTCTCCCCGGCCGCGGCAGCGATCTCCCGCTGGAGGACGACCCGACGAAAGTGGGGTGCCTCCGTGGTCTTGATCGCGATGAACCGGGACATGTCAGCGAGCCAGTGCAGCACATCCTCGACCTCGTCGGCCGAGAGGGTCTGCAGCTGCTGGCCGCGCCCGGTCGGCACGAGGAAGAACACGCTCCAGAGCTTCGCGCCGAGCTCGATGACGTCACGCAGCAGGGCGGGGAGCTCCTCGACGGTCTTCCGGGTCACCGTGGAGTTGATCTGCAACCGGAAGCCCGCGTCCGTGACCTGCTGCGCCGCGACCCGCGTGGCCGCGTACGTGCCCTCGAACCCGCGGAAGGCGTCGTGGGTGCCGGCGCGCGCACCGTCGAGCGACAGCGAGATGGCCTTGGCTCCGGCTGCGTGCATCTCCGTGAGGCGCTCCGGCGTCAGGTTCGGGGTGACCGACGGCGAGAGCGAGACCGACAGCCCGATCGACGCGCCGTACCGCACGAGCTCGGCCAGGTCGGGGCGCTCGAAGGGGTCGCCACCGGTCAGCACGACCAGCGGGTGGGGCTTGGGAAAATCGGCGATGCCGTCGAGCAGCCGCCGTCCCTCCTCCAGGGTCAGCTCGCCGGGGTTGCGGCGGGTGATGGCGTCTGCGCGGCAGTGCAGGCACGCGAGCTGGCAGGCGCGGGTGACCTCCCAGATGACGATGAACGGGCGGTCGTGGACATCGTGCTTCTGCCGACGCACGGAGCGGGAGGGAGACAGGGTCACACGAATAAACTACGCCCCCGCCGTAGAAAATACCGAACCCGCCCCGCGGACAGCTGACGCAGCGATCTCGCTCAGTCGGGCAACAGCGAGATCTTCTGCCAGATACGGGCGGCCAGGTCCGAGGTCAGGGACTCCACCCCGGCGACGGTGTCGAGGATGACATCGTCCTCGCTCGCCTCGGCGCAGAGGGCGGCCACCTTGCCGGTGAGCGACAGCAGCTCCGAGCAGTAGTCGAGGTAGAGGGCCATCTCCTCACGTGACATGGGGTCGCGCACCGACGCACCCGTGGGGCTGTAGCTCGGGTTGAGGTGCTCGGGGTCCTTGGTCAGCTGGTGCATGTCGATGACGTGGGCCAACGATCGCAGCCGGTGCAGCAGCGCGAGGATGCGCGCACGCTCGAAGCGTGCGGGCAGGGCGATGAGGAACCAGATCGCGATGCCGGCAAAGACGACGTCGTTGATCCCCGACTCCACGAGGGGGACCCAGTCGGCCGAGCCGCCCGCGAGCTCGACCCGCACCTGGCGCAGCACCGCGATCACGATCAGCACGGTCGCGGCCGTGATGGCCAGACCCAGGGCGGTCGAGACCCACCGTGCGATGCGCAGGCGGGTGCGGCTGGCGCCGGAGGTGTCCTCGACCTCGTCGGCGAGATCGGTGAGCTGGGCCGCCACCTGGACCAGGTTGCGTGCGGGGAAGCGAGCGGCGATCCGCTGCCCGAGGTGCGCGATGCTCACCTGCACCAGATCGGCATCGAGCCTGTCCAGGCTGGGGGTGACGTCGTGCGCAGGTGGGTGTGGTGCAGCCGTCTCCTCGTCGACGGCTCGGGATCGCGCGCGGTCGGCTGCCATGCCGGTCAGCCTGCCATGCCCGGACAGTTGGCAGGATGCGGTCCATGACGCGCTCGACCTCGCAACCTCCCGCCACACCGGTGTCCGACGGCGCCGGCATGGGCCCCCGGACCGCGGCCGTCCTCGTCTTCGGGGCCTCCGCGGCGGTCCTCGTGGTCGAGATCGTCGCGCTGCGGCTGCTGGCCCCCTACCTCGGGCTCACCCTGGAGACGAGCACGATGGTGATCGGGGTCGCCCTCGGCGCGATCGCGCTCGGGTCGTGGTCAGGCGGCTGGTACGCCGACCGCGTGGATCCGCGCCGGCTCATCGGGCCGGCCCTGGCGATCTCGGGCGTGGTCGTGGCCTTCACGCCCCTGCTGATGCGGGCCACGGCGGAGTGGTCGCCGCCGCTGCTCTTCCTCGTCGCCGCAGGGACCATCATCGTCCCGGGCGCCCTGCTGTCGGCGGTGACGCCCCTCGTGACCAAGGTGAGGCTGACGACCATCGCCGAGACCGGGACGGTGGTCGGGCGCCTGTCCAGCATCGGCACCGTCGGCGCGATCGTGGGCACCGTGGTCACCGGGTTCGTCCTCATCTCGCACCTGCCGGTCAGCGGGATCCTCCTGGGTCTCGGCGGGCTGCTCGTGCTCGGCGGCGTGGTGATGGAGTGGCACGGACGCCGCCGGCGCAGCGCCGCCGCGCTCGCGCTCGTCGTCGCCGCGGGGCTCGCGAGCGGCGTCGCTCCCGGCGGGTGCGACGCCGAGACCCGCTACCACTGCCTGGAGGTGCTCGCCGATCCGGACCGGCAGGGTGGCCGGACGCTCGTCCTCGATGGTCTGCGGCACTCCTACGTCGACACCGACGACCCCACCCACCTGGAGTTCGAGTACGTCCGCGCCATCGCCGCCGTCACCGAGGCCTCCTTCGCCTCGGGCGAGCCGCTCGACGCCTACCACCTCGGGGGCGGCGGGCTCACCTTCCCGCGGTACCTCGAGGCCACCCGTCCCGGCACCCGCAGCGTCGTCTCGGAGATCGACGGCGGGGTGGTGGACATCGATCGAGAGCTGCTCGGTCCGGACTTCGGCGGCGGGATCGAGGTGCGCGTGGAGGACGGCAGGCTCGGCCTCCACGAGCTCGACAGCAACAGCCGTGACCTCGTCGTGGGCGACGCCTTCGGCGGGGTCAGCGTGCCGTGGCACCTGACGACCCGCAGGGCCATGACCGACGTCAGCCGGGTCCTCGACTCCGACGGGGTCTACGCGGCCAACCTCATCGACCACGGCGACCTGGCGTTCGCCCGGGCCAAGGTGGCCACGGTGCTCGAGGTCTTCGAGCACGTGGCCGTGGTCGGTGAGCCGTCCACCGTCGACGTCGACTCGGCGCAGCGCGACGGGGGCAACATGGTCGTCGTGGGCTCGGACCGCCCGCTCGACCCGACGGCCATCGAGGACGGTCTCGCCTCGCGTGAGACCGGGTGGACGGCCATCGCCGGCGACGAGGTCGCCACCTGGGTCGGCGACGCCCAGGTCCTCACCGACGACCACGCGCCCGTGGACCAGCTGCTGCAGCCGTACGACCTCACGTCCTGACGAGCACGGGAGCACCGCCGGGCGGCCGCCGCGCATGCTGACCGGCGGCCGGGGTAGTGGACCGAGGACCACCCGACGCCGTACGCAGGAGCACCACCGTGAGCAGGAGCGTCAGCGAATTCGTCATCGACCGACTCATCGAGTGGGACCTGCACCGCTTCTACGGCTACCCGGGCGACGGCATCGGCGGCTTCGACGGCGCCCTGGAGAGCGGCGAGTCGGAGGGCAAGGACTTCCGGTACATCCGCCCCACCCACGAGGAGGTCGCCGCCTTCCTCGCCTGTGCCCACGCGAAGTTCACCGGTGAGGTCGGTGTGTGCGTCGCGACCTCCGGCCCCGGAGCGGTGCACCTGCTCAACGGTCTCTACGACGCGAAGATGGACAACCAGCCCGTCGTCGCGATCGTCGGCCAGCAGGGACGGGTCTCCTTCGGCACCGACGCCATGCAGCAGATCGACCTCGAGGCCGTCTTCGCCGACGTCGCGGGGTACTGCCAGACCGTCCTGACCCCGGCGCACGCACAGACGGTCGTCGACCAGGCGGTGCGGATCGCGGCCGCGCAGCGGTGCCCCACCGTCGTCATCCTGCCCGCGGACGTGCAGACGCTGGACATGGTCGAGCCGCCCGCCGAGCACTGGGTCTCCCGCACCGGTGTCGGCCATCCCTCGACCGCCCTCACACCCCCGGAGGAGGAGCTGCGCCGCGCGGCGGAGGTGCTCAACTCCGGCCGCAAGGTGGCGATGCTCGTCGGCCAGGGCGCGCGCGGGGCCACCGACGAGGTCATCGCCGTGGCCGAGCGGCTCGGGGCCGGGATCGCCACCGCGCTGCTCGGCAAGGACGTCGTCCCCGGCGACGTGCCCTTCCACACCCAGCAGCTCGGCCTGCTCGGCTCGCTGCCGAGCTACGAGATGATGCAGGACTGCGACACCCTGCTCATGATCGGCACGAACTTCCCCTACGCCGAGTTCCTCCCCCAGACGGGGCAGGCACGCGGGGTGCAGATCGACCTGTCGCCGGCGCACCTGAGCCTGCGCTACCCGATGGAGGTCAGCCTGGCCGGGGACGCCCGGGCGACCCTGACCGCGCTCCTGCCCCACCTGCAGCAGACCGAGGACCTCGGCTGGCAGCAGCGCGTCATCGAGGGCATGCGGACGTGGGACGAGGTCACGGCCGAGCAGGCCGCCGTGGAGGCGGACCCGATCAACCCGCGCCGGGTCTACCGCGCCCTCAACGAGCGCCTCCCCCACGACGCGATCGTCACCGCCGACGCCGGGTCCACGGCGGACTGGTACGGCCACCACATCCGGCTGGGCCCGCAGATGTCGGGCAACCTCTCGGGCATGCTCGCCTCGATGATCGCGGCGATGCCCTATGCCCTGGCGGCCAAGTTCGCCCACCCGCACCGCCCCGTCGTGTGCACGATCGGCGACGGCGCCTTCCAGATGCTCGGGATGAACGAGCTGCTCACGGTCAAGCGCCACTGGCAGGAGTGGGACGACCCCCGATTCATCGTGCTCGTGCTGCACAACGACGACCTGACCCAGGTCTCGTGGGAGATGCGTGAGGCCGGCGACCCGCGCTACGACACCAGCCAGCTGCTCGAGGACATGGACTACGCCGGCTACGCCGAGCTGCTCGGGTTGCGCGGCATCCGGGTCGAGCGCCCCGACGACGTCGAGAGGGCGTGGGACGAGGCCTTCGCCGCCGACCGCCCGGTGGTCCTCGACGTGCGCACGGACCCGAACGTCCCGCCGCTCCCCGCCCACATCACCGTCGGCCAGGCGAAGGGGGTCGTGGAGTCCCTCGTCCGGGGCGACCCGGCCCAGGTGGCCGTGGTGCGCAACTCCGCCCGGGCGATGGGCGCGCAGCTCTTCGCCAAGGCCAAGGGCGCCCTCGGCGTCGACCAGCCGGAGCGGGGCTGAGGACGACCACCGACCGCCCGTCGGCTGTCAGGCCCCGACGAGCAGGTCCCGGGTGATCTCCTTGAGCGAGGCGGCGCCGACCAGACCCATGGTCAGGTCGAGCTCGCCGAGCACGTTGTCGATGACGGCGCTGACACCGGCGGCACCGTCGAGGGCGAGCCCGTAGATGTGCGGTCGACCGAGCAGGCAGGCGTCGGCACCGAGCGCGAGCGCGACGAAGAGGTCCGCGCCGGAACGGATCCCGCTGTCCATGAGGACCGTCGGCTCCGGCCCGACGGTGTCACGGATGCGGACCAGGGCGTCGAGGGCGCTGATCGAGCGGTCCACCTGCCGCCCGCCGTGGTTGGACACGACGACCGCGTCGACGCCCGAGTCGAAGGCACGCCTCGCGTCGTCCTCGTGCAGCACACCCTTGAGCACGACGGGCAGGGAGGTGCGCTCCCTGAGCGTGGCGATGTGCTCCCACGACAGGGCCGGGTTGGAGTAGATGTCGAGGAAGGTCTCGACCGCCGCCCGCGGCTCCGCGGAGCGCAGGTTGCTCCGCAACCCACCGGGGTGCTCCCGGGACATCGACAGCAGGGTGCCGACTCCCCCCTTCGCCGCCCTGGCCAGCTGCGCCGGCTGCCGAGGATCGAGGCCGAGGCCCTGCGCCGCCGCACCGGCGGCCGCGACCCGCTCCCTGACCAGGGTCATGAAGTGCGGGTCCGAGGTGTACTGCGCGATCCCCTGCCCGCGGGCGAAGGGGAGGCTGCCCAGGTCGAGGTCCTGGGTGCGCCACCCGAGCATGGTGGTGTCGAGGGTGACGACGAGCGCCTGCGCACCGGCCGCCTCGGCGCGCTCGATCATCGAGTCGACGAGGCCCTCGTCGGTCGACCAGTAGAGCTGGTACCAGAAGGGGGTCCCGGCCATCGCCTGCGCCGTCATCTCCATCGGGCAGCTGCCCTGGCAGGAGAAGACGTAGGGGATGCCGCTGGCGTGCGCGCCCTCGGCGATCCGCACGTCGGCGTCCTCGGCGACGAGCCCGGCGGCCCCGACCGGCGCGAGCATCAGGGGTGCGTCCATCGGGGTGTCGAGGACCCGGGTCGTCAGGTCGCGCCGGCTGGTCCCGTGCAGCATCCGGGGGACCACCTGCCACCGGTCGAAGGCGTCACGGTTGGCCCGCACCGTGGCACCCGTGCCCGCTCCGCCCGCGACGTAGGCCCACGCCTTGCGGGTCATCGCCCGCTTCGCGCGCCGCTCGAGCTCGGTGACGTCGGTGGGCACGGTCGGTGCGATGCCGAGCGCACCGGGGCGGTAGATCGCGTTCTGCTGGGCGCGGCCGCGACCGGCCGGGGTGGGCACCGGGCCCGCGCGGTTGGTCATGCGCACACGCTAATACCTCGCTCCCGGCGACCGGCGCGCGGTTGAGAGGATGACCCCGTGCGAGCCGTGGTCATCGATGCCGTCCGAGCCGAGCCCGAGGTGCGGGAGGTGGCGCCCCCCTTCGCTCCCGAGGGTGGGGTGGTGGTGCAGGTCAGGGCGACCGGGGTCTGCCGCAGCGACTGGCACGCCTGGGCCGGGCACGACGACATCGCCTGGCCCCACGTCCCGGGCCACGAGCTGGCGGGGGTCGTCACGCAGGTCGGCGCCGGTGTCGAGCGGTGGCAGGTCGGGGACCGGGTCACCGTCCCCTTCGTCTGCGGCTGCGGGCGCTGCTCGTGGTGCGCCGCCGGCGAGGCGCAGGTCTGCCCGGACCAGGAGCAGCCCGGATTCACGCACTGGGGATCCTTCGCCGAGTACGTGGCACTGCACGCGGCCGACACCAACCTCGTCCGCCTCCCCGAGAGCGTGGACTTCACGACGGCGGCGAGCCTGGGGTGCCGCTTCGCCACGGCATACCGGGCGCTGGTCACCCGGGCCGCACTGACGAAGGGGGAATGGGTCACCGTCGTCGGTGCCGGCGGCGTCGGGCTGAGCGCGGTGATGATCGCCCGCGCGCTCGGCGCCCGGGTGGTCGCGGTCGACCGGAACCCGCAGGCCCTCGCCGTGGCCACCGGGCTGGGCGCCGACCACACCCTCCTCGCAGACGGGCGCGACATCGGGGAGGCCGTGGCCGGGCTGACCGCCGGCGGCAGCCACGTCGCCGTCGACGCCGTGGGCAGCGAGCAGACCTGCGCCGATGCCATCCACAGCCTGCGTCGTCGTGGTCGCCACGTGCAGATCGGCCTGCTCCCGCCGGTCGACGGCCACCCGCGGGTGCCGATGGCGCGGGTCATCGGCTGGGAGCTCGACCTGCTCGGCAGCCACGGCATGGCGGCGATCGACTACCCGGGCATGCTCGCGCTCATCGAGTCCGGGGCGCTCCGGCCGCAGCGGCTCGTCGAGCGGACCATCGGCCTGGAGGAGGCGGCGGCACTGCTGCCCGGCTTCGACCGGGCGACCGTCGCGGGGATGACGATCGTGGACCCGGCACGCTGACTCCCCCGGGCAGCGGCGGCGTCAGATCCCGTGGGTGGCCCGCAGCAGCTCGGCGTACTGACCGCGCACGCTCTCGCCGTCGGCGGTACCGTCCGGGTCGGCGACCGAGTCCACCTCGATCTCCCACTGCGGGGGCTGCTCCTCACCGGAGAGCACCCAGGCGGCCTGCCGGGCGGCACCGCGCCCGACGTACTCCCCGGCCACCGGCACGACGACCTGGGCACCGAAGACGTCCGGGGCGATGGCCTGCACGGCGCTGGAGATCGCCGCGCCGCCGATGAGGAAGACCCGACGCACCTCGACGCCGTGCGCGCGCAGCGCGTCCAGGCCCGCGCCGACATTGCACAGCATCCCCTCGTAGGCGGCCCGGGCGAGGTTCTCCGGGGTCATGTTGTCCCGCCGCAGCCCGGCCAGGGTGCCGCTCGCGTGCGGCAGCGTCGGGGTGCGCTCCCCGTCGAGGTGGGGCAGGAGCGTCAGCCCCCCGGCGCCGGGACGCGCGGCGAGCGCCAGCCGGTCGAGCTCGGTGACGTCCACCCCGAGCATCCGGGCGGCGGAGGTGATGACCCGGGCCGCGTTGAGCGTGCACACCAGGGGCAGGTGGAGCCCGGTCGCGTCGGCGAAGCCCGCGACGTCACCGGATGGGTCACGGACCGCCTCGGCGTGGACGGCGAAGGCCGTGCCGCTCGTGCCGAGAGAGACCACGGCGTCACCCTCGCGCAGCCCCAGCCCGAGGGCCGCGCCCATGTTGTCCCCGGTCCCCGGGCCGACCACCAGACCGTCGGCTGTCCGGCCCGCGGCAGCGTGCGGCCCGAGCACCGTGGGCAGCTCGGGCACCCGCCCGAGCGCGAGCTCGAGGAGGTCCGTGCGGTACTCGCCCGTCGCGGGTGACCAGTAGCCGGTCCCGCTCGCATCACCACGGTCGGTCACCGCGTCGGCCACCCGCTCGCCGCCGTCGAGCAGGCGCGAGGTGATCCAGTCGTGCGGCAGCTCCACCCGAGCGACCCGGGCGGCCAGCTCCGGCTCGTGCCACGCCATCCAGCGCAGCTTCGTCACGGTGAAGCTGGCCACGGGCACGCTGCCGACCGCGTCCACCCAGGCGTCCTGGCCACCGAGCTCCCGCACGAGGTCCACCGCCGCGTCGGCCGAGCGGTTGTCGTTCCACAGCAGGGCATCGCGCACGACCGCCCCGGAGGCGTCACTGGTGACCAGACCGTGCTGCTGGCCACCGACGGCGATCGCCGAGACGCCCTCGAGCAGACCCCCTTCGCTCGCCGTCACGTAGGCCTCCCACCACCGGTCGGGATGGACCTCCGTACCGTCGGGGTGACCGGCACGGCCGGAGCGCACGACGGCTCCGGTCTCGGCGTCGTGGACGACGACCTTGGTCGACTGCGTCGAGGAGTCGACACCGGCGACGAGCGGGCGTGCACTCACGAGGACCTCCTGGTCGGGACTCGACGGCCAGTCTGGCGCGGGAGATCGACCTCGGCCACCGCAGGCCGCGACGGGCGGTCAGGCACCGACCCGCTCGATCCACCGCTCGACGGTGCTGCGGGCCCCGACCTCGTGCAGGCTCGCGAGGGCCTGCCGGTAGGCGCTCGTGAAGCGGTCGTCCTCGACGAGGTCGCCGAAGAGGTCCGGGTCGCGCAGGAACGCGAGCTCGTCCTCCTCGTGCCGTGCGGCCGCGGCCATGACCCGCTCCCGGAGCCGGTCGACGACCTCGATCGGGTGTCCCTGCTCGTCCACCCCCTCCGCGTAGCGGGCCCAGGACGCGACGACGAGCGCGGACAGCTCGATCTCCCCGCCGGCGGCGAGGTTGGCGCGGATCACCGGCACGAGCCACTTGGGGATCCGGTCGCTGCTCTCGGCACAGAGCCGGGCGAGGGTGTCGCGGATCTCGGGGTTGGCGAAGCGCTCGATGAGCGTCCGGGCGTACTCCTGCAGGTCCACCCCGGGGACCTCGGGAAGCGTCGGCATCCCCTCGCGGACCATGTAGCGGAGGAGGAACCGGCGGAAGGGCTCCTCCCCCAGCACCTCGTGCGCGTAGCGGTGGCCGGCGAGGTGGCCGAGGTAGCAGAGCGCCTGGTGGCTGGCGTTGAGCAGCCGCAGCTTCATCAGCTCGTAGGGCACGACGTCCTCGACGAGCTGGACACCGACCTGCTGCAGCGCCGGGCGCCCCAGCGGGAAGTCATCCTCGAGGACCCACTGCGTGAAGGGCTCGCAGACGACGGGCCACCCGTCCCTGATACCGAACTCGCTCTCGAGCGTGGCGACGTCCTCGGGCGAGGTGACCGGGGTGATCCGGTCGACCATGGCGTTGGGGAAGGCCACCTCCCGCTCGATCCAGTCGGCGAGCTCGGGCTCGGTCAGCCGGGTGAAGGCGGTGATCATCCGCCGGGCCACGTCACCGTTGCCCGGGAGGTTGTCGCAGGACATGACGGCGAAGGGGGCGGTGCCGGCGGCGCGGCGCCGGCGCAGCCCCTCGACGACGTACCCGAAGACGGAGCTCGGCGTGGCCCCCGGGACGAGGTCCGCCCGGATCGACTCCGCGTCGGCGTCGAGCTCGCCGGTGACCTGGTTGACGAGGTATCCGCCCTCCGTGATCGTCATCGACACGATGCGCACCGCGGGATCGGTCAGCCGGTCGAGCACCGCCTCGGGGTCGTCGGGCGCGAGCAGCGCCTCGCGGATGGACCCGATGATGCGCGGCTCCAGGCGGCCGTCGGGGTGCTTGACGACGAGGGTGTACCGCCCGCCCTGCTCGGCGAGGGTCTCCACGATCGCGCGGTCGTGCGGCAGCACCCCGACCCCGGTGAGGGCCCAGTCCGAGGCCCCTCCCGACTCCATGAGCCGATCGAGGTAGGCCGCGAGGTGCGCCCGGTGGAACCCGCCGATCCCGAAGTGGACGATCCCCGTCCGCAGCGACGTGCGGTCGTAGCCGGGCGCGGCGACCCGCTCGTCCAGGCCGGTGGGACCCCCTTCGTCGGTGGTGAGGTCGACCAGCGCTCGGCTCACTTGACGGCCCCCATCGACAGGCCCTGCACCAGCTTGTCCTGCGCGGCAAAGCCGGCCACGAGCACGGGCACGGAGACGACGAAGGACGCCGCGCAGACCTTGGCGAGGAAGAGGCCCTGGCTGGTGACGAAGCCGGTGAGGAAGACCGGGGCGGTCTGGGCCACCGTGCTCGTGAGCACCCGGGCGAGGAGCAGCTCGTTCCAGCTGAAGATGAAGCAGATGAGCGAGGCCGCCGCGATCCCCGGCGCCACGACGGGCGCGACGACCGACACGAGGGTGCGGATGAGGCCGGCACCGTCGACCTGCGCCGCCTCGAGCATCTCCGTGGGCACCTCAGCGAGGAAGGAGCGCAGCATCCACACCGCGATCGGCAGGTTCATCGCCGTGTAGAGGACGACGAGGAACCAGATGTTGTCGAGCACCTGGAGCTGCTGCGCGAAGAGGTACAGCGGCATGATCGCCGCGACGATCGGCAGCATCTTCGTGGAGAGGAAGAAGAACATGACGTCCGTCCACTTCTCCACCGGCTTGATCGAGAGGGCGTATGCCGCGGGGAAGGCGAGCAGGATGACGAGGATCGTCGAGACGATGCTGGCCGTCATCGAGTTCAGCAGCGGCGGCCACGGCCCGGCGTCGAGGAAGGAGCGGTACCCCTCGAGGCTGAGCGGCGCGAAGAGGCTCGGGGGGTTGGTGGCCGCGTCCGGCTCGCTGTGGAAGGAGGTCAGCACCATCCACAGGACCGGGAGGGCGAAGAGGATGCCGCACGCCCACGCGGCCGCCGTGAGCAGGCCCGCGAGCCCTGGCCGTCTCGACTTCTGGATCTGGGGTGCAGCGGTCACGACGTCTCCTCCTTGAAGATGCTGAAGACCGTGCGCAGCGCGAGGATCGCGACGATCAGCGTGCCGATGACCGTGACGACACCTGCTGCGGACGCCCGTCCGTAGTCCTGCGCCAGGTAGAAGGTCTCGTAGATGAAGTACGGCAGGTTGGCGGTGCCGAGCCCGCCGGCGGTGATGGTGAAGACGTGGTCGAAGTTCTGGACGACGTAGATCGCGCCGAGCAGACCGGCCAGCTCGATGTAGCGACGCAGGTGCGGCAGCGTCATGTGCCGGAAGATCTGCCACGAGCTGGCGCCGTCCAGGCGGGCCGCCTCGACGACGTCGAGCGGTCGGCTCTGCAGGCCCGCCAGCAGGATGAGCATCATGAAGGGGGTCCACTGCCACACGAGCGCGACGATGATCGAGACGAGTGGGTTCTCGCTGATCCAGTCCGGTTGTGGCGCATCGTCGCCGAAGACCCACGTGAGCATCCCGTTGAGCAACCCGTACTCCGGGTTGTAGAGGGCGTGCTTCCACAGCAGGGCAGCGGCCACCGGGACGACGAGGAAGGGGGTGATCATCATCGTGCGCACGACCCCCCGGCCACGGAAGGGCCGGTCGAGCAGGATCGCGATGCCCAGCCCCAGGGCGAGGCTGACCAGCACCACCGAGGCGGTCAGCACGATGGTGACGAGGACCGCCGACCGGGCGTTGGAGTCGGTGAAGATGCTGGCGAAGTTGCCGAAGCCGGCGAAGCCCCGGTTGTCGGGGTAGTAGGCATTCCAGTTCATCAACGAGATGACCACGGCCGCTGCGAAGGGCAGCTGGGTGACCACGATCGTGAAGATCAACGCCGGGAGCAGTGGCGCCCGTCGGGCCCACCGTCCCGCCCTGGCCATGGAGCTGGACCGGGGGTCGGGCCCCTTGGTCTCGTCAGGGGCGCGGCCCCCTTCGGTCCGGGTCATGACGCTCATGGCTGCCTCCCTCCCTTGCCCTCGCGATACAGGGCGCCGACGTCGTCGGTGAGCTCCTGCCCGCGCTCGAGTGCGTCCTCCACGCTCTGCTGGCCGGCGATCGCCGCGCTGATCTCCCGGGAGACCTGCGTCCCCAGGGACGGGAACTCCGGGATGCCGACGAACTGCACGCCCGGCGCCGGACGCGGCTGCACGCCCGGGTCCAGGGGATCGGTCGCCTGGAGCGCCTCGAGGGTCGGCCCCGCGAAGTCACCGGCCTCGGCCAGGTAGTCCTCGTTCTCGTAGGTGGACGCGCGCTTGCCCGAGGGGACCCGCGACCAGCCGAGCTCGGAGCCGACGAGCTCCTCGTACTCCTTGCTCGACGCCCACGAGATGAACTCCCAGGCCTTGTCCTTCTTCGTGCTCGCCGACTGCATGCTCCACACCCACGCGTAGAGCCAGCCCGAGCTGTCCGTCTCGACGGTCGGTGCCGCCGCGTAGCCGAACTTGCCCCGGTGCGGCGAGCCCTCGGCCTCGATGAGCCCCGCGGCCGAGGTGGCGTCGTACCACATGGCCGACTCCCCCTGCACGAGGCTGTTGAGGCACTCGGCGAAGCCGGCCTGGGGCGCGCCGCGCTCACCGTGGTCGCGGACGAGGTCGACGTAGAACTGCACGGCCTCGGTGAACTCCGGGGAGGCGACCCGCGCGTCCCAGTCGTCGTCGAACCAGGTACCGCCGTAGGTGTTGACCACCGTCGTCAACGGCGCGAGGACCTGCCCCCACCCGGGCAGGCCGCGCAGGCAGATGCCGGCCATCCCCGGCTCGTTCTCGTCGACGGTGGCGGCCACCTCCGCGACCTCGTCCCACGTCGGCTCGTCGGGCATCGTCAGGTCGTGCTCGGCGAGGACGTCCTTGCGGTACATGAGGAAGGAGGACTCGCCGTAGAACGGCTCGGCGTAGATCGAGCCGTCCTGCGAGAGCGAGCTCTCCATCGAGTCGAGGATGTCGTCCTGGTCGAACTCGCCGTCCTGCTCGGCGTACTCGTCGAGGGGCGCGATCCACCCGGCCCTGGCGTAGATCGGGACCTCGAAGTTGCTCAGCGAGGCGACGTCGTACTGGCCGGCCTGGCTGGAGAACTCCTGGCTGATCTTGCCGCGGACGTCGTTCTCCGGCAGGACCGTGTAGTTGACGGTGATGCCGGTGTCCTCGGTGAAGTGCTCCTTGGTCAGCCGTTGCAGGTCGACCATCTGGGGGTTGTTGACCATGAGCACGTTGATGCTGCCGCTGCCGCCCTCGGGCGCGCCTCCGCCCCAGCCCGCGGTGCAGGCCGTGAGGGCCAGCGTGGCCGCCGCCGTGGCACACAGTGCTCGTCCGGCTCTCTGTCGCACGATTCGTCCTCCGTTGCACGAGGTACCGCCGCCGGCGTGGTCACCATCGATCCACCGATGCTCACATGAGCGGGGGTGTTGCTCATATGAGTAAAGGGCCTATGCTGCTCGTGTGTCAACCACCGGCAGGGTCCCGACCGAGGGCGGTCCGGGGCCGAGGGAGCTCGTCCTGGCGACCGAGGTCGCCCGGCGCCACTACGTGCTGGGCGAGGCCAAGACCGACATCGCCGAGACCCTGGGCATCAGCCGATTCAAGGTCGCCCGGCTCATCGACCTCGCCCTGGCCGCGGGCATCGTGCGGATCAGCATCACCCCGCCGGACAGCCTCGACACCGAGACCTCGGCCCGCCTGCGCGACCGGCTGGGACTCGAGCACGTGCTCGTCACCCCGGGGCCCACGCCGGCCGGAGCCGCGGCGACGCGGGAGGCCCTGGCACAGCTCGCCGCCGACCTGCTGAGCGAGCTGCTGCGCGAGGGGGACGTCCTCGGGCTCCCGTGGTCACGCACGGTCAGCGTCCTCCCCGCCCTGCTGCACGACCTGCCCCCGGTCGACGTCGTCCAGCTGACCGGCGCCCTCCAGGTGCCCGGGGTCGACTCCAGCGCGGTCTCCATCGCCCGGGAGAGCGCCCGGGCCACCGGCGGGCGGGCCACGCTCTTCTTCGCCCCCTTCGTCCTCGAGGATGCCGCCGCGGCCCGTGCGGTGCTGCGGCAGAGCGAGGTCCGCACCGCCATCGCCGACCGGGCCCGGGTGACGCACGCCGTCGTCGGGCTGGGCGGGTGGGGTGCGGGCACCTCGACGATCCACGACGCCGTCTCGGCGCAGGAGCGCCGGGAGGTCCGGGAGGCGGGTGTCGTCGGCGAGATCGCCGGCGCCCTCTTCGACGAGCACGGGCGCAGCGTCACCTCGCCGCTGGCCGACCGGCTGATCTCGGTGTCCGTCGCCGAGCTCGTGGCCATGCCCGAGGTCATCGCCGTGTGCGCCGGCGCCGAGCGGGCCACCGCCGTGCGGGCAGCGGTCGAAGGGGGCCTGGTCACCGGGCTCGTCTGCGACTTCGCCCTGGCCGAGGAGCTGCTCCGATGACCGGCCGGCCCCACCCCCTTCGCACCCTCGTCCCCCACCCACGACCCCACCCCGAGCAACGGTTCGGCGCGCAGCGCCGGTGAAGGAGAGATCATGGCAACGGTGACCTACGACGGCGCCACCCGGACCTACCCGGGGCACCCGACGCCCGCGGTGGACGCCCTCGACATCGACATCGAGGACGGGGAGTTCCTCGTCCTCGTCGGCCCGTCCGGATGCGGCAAGTCGACCTCGCTGCGGATGCTCGCCGGCCTCGAGGAGGTGACGAGCGGGCGGATCCTCATCGGCGACACGGACGTCACGGGGGCATCGCCGAAGGAACGCGACATCGCGATGGTCTTCCAGAACTACGCGCTGTACCCGCACATGTCAGTGGCCGACAACATGGCCTTCGCGCTGAAGATCGCCGGCAACGACAAGGCCGACATCGCCAAGCGCATCGACGAGGCGGCCAAGGTCCTCGACCTGACCGAGTACCTCGACCGCAAGCCGAAGGCCCTCTCCGGTGGCCAGCGCCAGCGCGTGGCCATGGGACGCGCCATCGTCCGGCAGCCGCAGGTCTTCCTCATGGACGAGCCGCTGTCGAACCTCGACGCCAAGCTGCGCGTGCAGACCCGCACCCAGATCGCCTCGCTGCAGCGCCGCCTGGGGGTGACGACCGTGTACGTCACGCACGACCAGACCGAGGCGATGACGATGGGCGACCGCATCGCGGTGCTCAAGGACGGGCACCTGCAGCAGTGCGCCACGGCCCGGGAGACCTACGACCGCCCCGCGAACGTCTTCGTCGCCGGCTTCATCGGCTCCCCGGCCATGAATCTCGTCAAGGTCCCGGTCGTCGACGGCGGCGTGGCCTTCGGTGACCACGTGCTCGACGTGCCGCGCGACGTGCTCGCCGACGCGGGCGCGCACGTCGTCGTCGGCCTCCGCCCGGAGGACCTGGTGGCGAGCGACGACGGGTTCCCCCTCAGGGTCGACCTCGTCGAGGAGCTCGGCGCCGACGCCTACGTGCACACCACCCCCATGGGTGAGGGCATCGACATCATCGGTCCGGACGGGGACACGAAGCCCTTCGTGGCGCGCGTGGACGGGCGACGCCCGCCGGTGCGCGGGGACACGCTACGCGTCCGGCCGGCCCCCGAGCACCTGCACGTCTTCCACGCCGACAGCGGCGAACGGCTCAACTGACGGGCGCCTCGAATCGCAGCACCGCGGCGACTCCATCGGTGACGGAGCCGTCCAGCACCTCGGCGTCGGCATCAGTCCGGGCACAGGCGGCGAGCAGCTCTCCGTCACCCGAGGGGGCCTCGCCGTCACCGAAGAAGATGGTGTCGACGGCGCCGGCCTCGGCGGCCTGAGCGACGGCCCGTGAGCCCTCGACCGCCCGGTCGTGCGCCTTGGCCTCCTCGAATCGTTCACGGTGGTGGTGGTCGCGCTCAGCCGCGACGTCGCTGGCCAGCTCGCGCAGCGCGGCGGTGAGTGCCTCCTCGGCCGCCTCGTCGACGGTCCCTCCGCTGTCGGTCTGGTGGCAGATCCGAGCGAGTGCCTCGGGCAGCGCCTCCTGCACCGCGGTCCTGCCCTGCACCTCGCCGGCCAGGACCAGCACGTCCGGTGTCCAGTGCTTGGCCACCGACTGGAGGTGCTCGGCGATCTCCCGGGCATTCTGCTCGACCGTCTCGTGCGCCCGGCGCTGGATCTGCTTGTGGGACAGTGCCTGCCCGCGCGGCTTGTGGACGGACTCGACGGTGTCCGGCTCCACGACCTCCTCGGGGCCGGCAGGGTGCTCGCGATCGGCGACAGCGACCTCACGCCGGACCACGGCGCGGTTCTGATCCACGATCGCCACCAGCAGCCGCACCGAGTGCGCCCACTCCCGGACGTAGGCGCCCAGCTCGGGCTGTCCGGCGACGTGGGCGGCGTCGCCGGCGCCGAGTGCGGCGTCCCACGGCTCGTTGAGGAGCACCCCGTCGCTCCCGGCGACGAGGACTCGACCGTCGGCCTGGACCTCCCCACTCGGCTCGTCGAGGACCGCGTCGTCGAGCGCGGTCAGCGCCGCCTCGGGGGCCTGCGCGTCCTCCAGCTGCCCACGCAGGGCGTCCCAGCGCAGCCGCACCTGCTTGCGTGCGTCCTCGCCGGGCGAGCGCGCCTCCAGGTAGACGGTGGCGAAGGGTCCTTCCGCGTCGTAGACCTTGCGGAGTGCCTGCAGTTTCATCTCGCTTCTTCCGTGTTGGGGGGTTCGTTGTGGTCGCCCTACCCGCGGCAGCGCGGCTCATGCGTTCGAGGAGCGGCCGGCCGGTACGGGTACTGGCATGCCGTCCACAGGTGGGTGTGCGCGCACCGGCGGCTGGCCCTTCGACACCCGGTGGTTGAGGTGTGCATAGCGAGTCCCGACAGTGGTGGTTGAGGTGTGAGTTCGCGTAGCGAGCGAGCCTCGAAACCACGCCCGGGCTGCGTTGTCGGTGGTCGCTGGCAGGGTGTCTTCATGGAGATGACGGCGCAGTGGCACGAGGCCTACGGGACTGCTCCCGGCCTGCGTGACGCGCTGCGCTCGTTGATCCGCAGTGCTGGTGGTGGCGGGGAGCTGTGGCGCCTGGGGGAGGCGGAGATCACCGAGGCGTTGGCGGTGATCGGGCAGGCACGCGCCCTGCTGGAGATCGCCGAGGTCGACCTGGTCCGCGAGGGCCTGGCGCGTGGGCTGCCGGGGGAGTCGTCGTGGTCCCCCACGGACTGGGTCACCCGCGCCGAAGGCCAGCGCGCACCGGACCCGAGCGTGCGGCACACCGCGTCGGTGGTGCGGGTGGCCAAGGCCGGCACCGCGTTGGCGGGGCGGCACGCCACCCGCGCCAGCGAGGCCGTGGACGCGGTGCGCGAGGCCTTCGAGGACGGCGACCTGCCGCTGGGCAAGGCCGACCAGCTGGTGCGCTTCCACGCCCAGGTCGCGCCGGTCGCCGACGAGGGCCTGCTCGAGGAGGACCTGGGCACCCTGGTCGCGGCCGCGAAGGACGACGTCGTCGCCACCGGCCCGGAGGGGCGGCGGCGGGAGCGGGTGCGGGGCCTGAGCGAGAAGGAGCTGGCCGCGGCGACCACCCGCACCGGGCGGTTGCTGAAACCGGAGAAGGACATCGAGGACGAGGACCGGCGCGCCAAGCGTGGCCGCTCGTTGACCAAGAGCCAGGGCCCGGCCGGGATGTCCCTGTACCGGGTGGTGCTCGATCCCGAGGGCGCCGCGGTCGTCGACGCCGCCCTGGCCGCGCTGTCCGGGCCGGTCAAGGGCCCCGAGGGTGAACCGGACGAGCGGCCCGCGACCCAACGGCGCGCGGACGCGCTGGTGGAGATCATCCGCCGCGGGGTCGCCTCCCCGGGCGCGGAGCCGACGTGCGAGAAGGCGCAGGTGGTGGTCACCATCGGCCTGGACGACCTGCGCGAGGGCACCCACGGCGCGGGAGTGAGCGCGACCGGGCAGGTGCTGGCCCCCTCGGTGGTGCGCAAGCTGGCCTGCGACGCGGGGATCATCCCCGCCGTGCTCGGCGGTGACAGCGAGATCCTGGACCTGGGACGGTCGGCGCGCTGGTTCACCCCCGGACAAAAACGCGCCCTCTGGCTACGGGACGGCGGCTGCACCTACCCCGGGTGCACCATGCCCCCGCAGTGGTGCGATGCCCACCACGTGGCCTGGTGGTCCCGCGGCGGGACCACCGACATCGACAACGCCGCCCTGCTCTGCCAGCGCCACCACACCACCGTCCACACCCACGACCTCCACGCGAGCATCACCCCCACCGGCGTGACCTGGCACCTGTAGCGACCCCGCCCCACAGCCCTTCCCCAGGGAAGGGCTCACCGGCATGCCCGCGGGCGCTCAGCCACACGGCGGGTCCGGAAGTGCTCAGATCTAGTGGCCGGTGGCACTCAACCCACGGCGAGCCGCGGCCGGACGCCGGTGAGCTCCTCGGAGATCTCCCACAGCCGTCGCATGGCTTCCGGATCGCGCGAGGCACGGGACGGGGTGACCAGACCGGGGCGCCCCCGCATCTGCCGGTAGCCGGTCGGCCCGAGGTAGTCCCCGCCGACCACGGCGGGATCGGTCGCGGCGCGGAGGGTGGGCAGCGCCCCCTTCGCCGCGTTGTGCCCGGCGGCGAGGGTGAACCCCGAGACCACCGGACGCGCGTACCAGGGCACGTAGCGGCCGAGGTCGGTGCTCGAGATGCCCGGGTGTGCCGCCACCGCGATGGTCTCCGCGCCGGTCGCCACGAGTCGCCGCTGCAACTCGTGGGTGAAGAGGAGGTTGGCCAGCTTCGACTGCGCGTAGGCGCCCATCCGGTCGTAGGAGCGCTCGCTGTGCAGGTCCTCGAAGTTCATCCGCCCGGACCCGAGGCGATGCGCCAGGCTCGAGACGGTGACCACCCGGGACCCCGGGGTGGCGACGAGTCGGTCGAGCAGGAGGCCGGTCAGGGCGAAGTGACCGAGATGGTTGGTGCCGAGCTGCAGCTCGAAGCCGTCCCGGGTGACCCCGCGGGGCGTCATCATCACGCCGGCGTTGTTGACCAGCAGGTCGAGCCGGCCGTTCGCCTCCCCGATCTGCACCGCCGCCTCCCGCACCGACTCCAGGGACGAGAGGTCCAGCCGGACCACCTGCGCCCCGGCGAGGTCCGAGGCGACGTCCGTCCCCTTCGCCACGTCCCGGCAGGCGAGGACCACCCGGGCACCCCGCCGGGAGAGCTCTCGTGCGGTCACCGCGCCGAGGCCGGTGTTGGCGCCGGTGACGACCGCAGTGCGCCCCGTCAGGTCCGGCATGTCCTCGCTCGACCACGATCCGCTGTCCATGTGCCCCACCCTGTCACCATGGGAGCCACTCCACTGCCCCGGACGAAGGAGGTCGGCTCGCTCGCCCCCGAGACATCTCACGACACTCGGGAATGGCCGGTAGGTCACTATCTCCATGTATCGGCCACATCGTAGATTGACCGAGACCGGACGAGAGGCGGGAAGAAGGGGGCGTCGCGATCACGACCCGCAGCACCGGCAGCTACTCCCCGGGCCCCGCCTCCGCGCGCTCCTCGATCAGCTCGACCGCCCGCTGGACGTAGTCCAGGTGACTGCTCGTGTCCCGCACGTGCATCGCGATCCGCCGCTGCGGGACGGGATCGACGACCGGCGCCGTGTGCACGTGGGCGGGGGTCTCCCCCTTCGCCAGCCTCGGCAGCATCGCGATGCCGACGCCCGCACCCACCATGGCGAAGGCGACGTTGTGGTCGTCCGACCGGGCCACGTAGCGCGGCTCGAACCCGGCGGCGTGGCACGCGTCCCGCACCACCCGGCCGGACGTGCGGTCGTACATGTCGTGGTCGATCCACAGCTCGTCGCGCAACTCGACGGCCCGCACCTCCGTCGCGCCGGCGAGCGGGTGGTCGGCCGCCACCGCGACCCCGAAGTCGTCGATCGCCAGCTCCCGCCGCCGGTAGCCGCTGAGGTCGAGCGGCATCTCGGCCGGGACCTCGTCGTCGATCTCGATGTCGCGGGTGCGATACCCGGGGGGCGCCTCGGGCGTGTGGATGTCGATCGCCCACTGCACGTCGGGGAACTCCTTCGTCAGGTCGGCGACGACACCGGGCAGCCAGGCCCGGGCGAGCGAGGCGAAGGACCCGATCGACAGGGTCGGCGTCGGCCCTGCGTGCAGGTCCTCGATGAAAGCCTCCAGGCGGCGCGCGCTCTCGAAGACCTCGGTCGACTCCTCGGCCAGGCGCTCGCCCACTGCGGTGGGCTCGATGCCCCTCCCGCGCCGCTCGTACAGCGGCAGCCCGACGGCCGTCTGCAGGGCGATGATGTGCTGGCTGACGGTCGCCGGCGTGAAGCCGAGGTTGGCCGCGGCGCCGCTGACGGAACCGCTCGCGACGACGGCGCGCCAGATGGACAGACGGTGCAGATCGATCATGCGTCAACCATAAGGCGTTACCTGATGTTCTTGTGGGAACCGCTGCTTGTGGTTGTTGAAGATGTTCGTGATACTTGAGTCATGAGCATCTTCGCAACCATCGCAGTCCTGGCCGTCCTCCTCGTCGCGGGCCTCTCCCCGTGGTGGGTCGCCGGCCGTCACCTCGTCCCCGGCTCCGAGCGCGTCGCGCTGTCCGAGCTGGGCTTCTCCGGCATCATCGCGACCCTCCGTCGCGGCGCCAACATGTTCGTCCCCGCCACGATCACCACCCGCAGCTGAGGCCCGGCCTGACAGCGTCGTCAGGCCGACCTCCATCCCCCGGGCACCGCCCGGGACCGGGCTCACCGCCCACCAGACCCTCCGGGCCGTCACACTCGTGACGGCCCATTCGTCATTTCGGTGACGACGACGGACGGAGGCGGGACCCATGGACCAGGTGCACGAGGACGACCGCACGCGGGCCTTCGAGGCGGAGCGGCCACGACTGGTCGGGCTGGCCACCCGCATCCTCCGCGACCACGCCGAGGCGGAGGACATCGTCCAGCAGGCCTGGCTGCGCCTCCACGGCACGGATGCGCGCATCGACTCCCTGCCCGCCTGGCTGACCACGGTCACGAGCCGGCTGTGCCTGGACCGCCTGAAGTCCCGCACACCCGAGCCGCACGACGAGGTCGAGGCCCCCGAGACCTCCCCCGACGCGGCGGACGAGGTCGCCCTCGCCGACACCGTCGGTATCGCCCTGCAGGTGGTCATCGACCGCCTCACACCCGGCGAGCGGGTCGCCTTCGTCCTCCACGACAGCTTCGGCTTCGACTTCCCGACGATCGCCGCCGTCCTCGACACCACCCCCATGGCCGCCCGGAAGCTCGCCTCCCGCGCCCGGGCCAAGGTCCGGTACCGAGGCTCCTCCGTCGCACCTCACCCATCATCGGATGAGCCCTCGCACGACGGGCTGTCCGACTGGGAGATCGTCGACGCCTTCATGGCCGCGGCGCGGGAGGGCGACTTCGACACCCTCCTGCAGCTCCTCGCCCCCGACGTCGCGGTCGGCGCCGATGCCGCCGCGATCACCCTGGGATCCCCCGAGCGGATCGACGGCCGACGTGAGGTCGCGGAGTTCTTCAACGGCAGCGCCCACGCCGCCCTGCCGGTCCTCGTCGGCGACCGGCCGGGCGCCGCATGGTTCCACCGGGGCGCGGCCAAGGTCCTCTTCGACTTCACCGTCGCGGACGGCCGGGTCACGGGCATCACCTTCCGCGCCGAGGAGTCCGTGCTCGCGCAGGTCGTGCGCCGCCGCGACACCGAGCGAAGGGGGTGACCTCCTCGGTCACACCCGACGCCCCCGGATCGTCAGACCAGTGAACGCACGAAGGAGAGGACCACGACGATGAAGACCATGACCTGCCGCCAGCTCGGCGGACCCTGCGACCTCGAGCACCGCGGCGAGAGCGCCGACGACGTGATCAACGCCCAGGACCGCCACCTCAAGGAGGCGGAGAAGGCCGGCGACGCCGCGCACCAGCCGGCTCGCGAGGACATGAAGGGGCGCTGGCGCCACCCCCGCAGGAGCCTGGGCTGGTACCGCGACACGAAGACGGCGTTCGCCGCCCTGCCGGAGGACTAGACCTGCTCAAGGACCAGGCGCACGCCGAAGGGGGCCGGGTTCACGTCACCCGGCCCCCTTCGGCACGCCTCGACGCCTCGGTCTCCCGAGGACGCGAGGAGGACTAGTTGTCGGACTTCGGCATGAGGATCCACAGCACGATGTAGACGAGCTCCCCCACCCCGACGATGCCGAAGATGACGAAACCGAGGCGGACCAGGAAGCGCGGCAGTCCGAGCCGGTCGGCGAGACCGGCGCAGACGCCTGCGATCCACTTGCCATTGCGTGGGCGTACGAGTTGACGCGACATGTCCTCGCCGTACCCGCGGATCCACGGATCATGCGCGGTCCGGAGGGTGCGTCATCGCCCCCCGCTCCGCGGACATCGACTAACCTTGGACAAAGGTAGGACACGCTCGGGATCGGCACGCCGTGCCGCCACGGACCCGGCGCCACGCTCGGGAGGGCCCCATGACCGCCACGACGAATCCCCCACTGGGCGCGAGGGCCTGGCTCGCGGGCTGGGCCGTGACCGCGATCGCCTTCGGCGTCCTCGACGGCGTCTGGCTCGGTGTCGTCGCCCAGGGCACCTACGAGCGCGCCTTCGGCCCCCTGCTCGCCGACCCGATGAACGCCCCTGCCGCAGCAGCGTTCTACGTGATCTACACGCTCGGCATCACGCACTTCGCGACCGCCCCGGCCCTGGGCAGCGGCAGCATCCGCAGCGCGGCCCTGCAGGGGGCGGCGCTGGGTGTGGTCGCGTACGCGACCTTCGACCTGACCAGTCTTGCCGTCATCGAGGGCTACCCCGCCGGGATCGTGCCCATCGACATGGCCTGGGGGGCCTTCGCCACCTCGGTCGCCGCCGCGGCGGCGACCGCCGTGCTGCGGGGACGGCTCACCCGAGGCGGACACACTTCGGCACCCACTGCCCCCGCGGCACCGAGGCGCAGTTGACGACCCCACCTCCTGCAGCCAATATTACTTAGCAGTAACTTTTGGCGCGGTGCCACCGCTCACCCCGATGCAGGAGTCGCGATGTCGCGAAGGACCCGGACCCGACTGCTCACCGGCGCGCTCGCGCTCGGCCTGGTCGCCCCCTTCGCCGCGAGCGCCACGGCCGCGCCCGCGTCCGCTGACTACCTCGTCGGCGCCGGCCTGTACGACATCACGGGGGCCGCGGCGGAGACGGGCGCCTTCGGCTACGCCGCACAGCAGGAGATGCGGGGCATCCAGGACCGCCTGTACTCGCACGCCTACGTCATCGCCGACCCCGGCACCGACGAGCGGATCGTCTACGTCTCCGCGGACATGGGCGCGATGTTCCAGTCCGTGCGCGTCGAGGTGGTCAAGGAGCTGCGCGAGCGCTTCGGCGACACCTACACCGGCGACAACGTCATGCTCACCGCCACGCACACCCACGTCGGCAACTCCGGCCAGGCGCACGCGACGCTCTACCAGATCGCCGGTGCCGACGCCTCGGGGGCGGGCTACAGCTCGCAGAACTTCCGCGCCGCCGTCGACGGCATCGTCGCCTCGATCGTCCGCGCGCACGACAATCTCGAGCCGGGCAGTGTCTCCCTGACCCGGGGCGAGCTCGCCGACGCCACCCGCAACCGCTCGGTCCCGGCGTACGAGACCAACGACGACGCCGGCGAGTACCCCACGGACGTCGACACCCGGATGACCCAGCTGGAGCTCATCGACGCCACCGGAGAACCGGTCGGGATGCTCAACTGGTTCGCCGTCCACCCGACGAGCTTCAGCAAGGAGTGGACCCACCTCAGCGCCGACAACAAGGGCTACGCGCGCTACCTCTTCGAGGAGCGGATGGGCACCGACCCGGCCTCGGACGACACCTTCGTCGCGAGCTTCGCCAACGCCGCGGAGGGCGATGTCGTCGCCGTCGACGGCAACTCCCACTCCGCCCCCGGCTACGAGGGCAGCGCGGACGAGCGGCTCAACGTCGAGCGGGCGGGCCGGCGGCAGTTCGACGCGGCGGTCCGCCTGTGGGAGGCGAAGGGGGAGCCCCTCACCGGCCCCGTCGACAGCCGCTCCCGCTGGGCCGACTTCGGCGACTACACGGTCCGCGACGAGTTCACCAAGGGCGATCCGGAGCGCGACCTGTGCACCCCGGCCCGCGGGTTCTCCTTCGCCGCAGGTGGCGAGAACGGCCCCTCGAACATCCCCGGCATCACCGAGGGGATGACCCGCAGCAGCATGACCGGCGGTGCACTCGACGCCATCGCGGGCTCGGCCCTGGGCGCCCTGCTCGGCGACGCCCTCGTCGACGCCCTCGTCGACGCCCCCGTGCTCGACAGCTGCCAGGCGGAGAAGCCCGTGCTGCTCCCGACCGGCCACCTCGGCTGGGTCCCGACGAAGGTCCCCGTCCAGCTGCTGCGCCTCGGCTCCCTCGCGATCGTCGGCGTACCCGGCGAGCCGACGACGATGAGCGGGCGGCGCCTCGAGGCCACGGTGAAGAAGCGCCTCGCGGGCAGCGGCGTGGACACCGTCGTCGTCGCCGGCCTGGCCAACTCCTACACCGGCTACGTCGCCACGCGCGAGGAGTTCGCGGCCCAGCACTACGAGGGCGCGTCGACGGAGTTCGGCCCACACACGCTGGCCGCCTACCGGCAGGAGTACGCCGACCTCGCCTCCGCGATGGCCGAGGGTGAGTCCGTGGGCAACGGCGTGCGCCCCGAGGACCGGAGCGGCAGCTGGTACCCGGAGCGCCCCGGGGTCGTCCACGACGACACCCCGATCGGCCAGGACTTCGGTGAGGTGCTCATCCAGCCGCGGGACGCCTACGCGAAGGGGGAGACCGCCACCGCCGTCTTCCGCGGGGCCCACCCGAAGAACGACCTGCGCACCAACGGCACCTTCCTGGAGGTCCAGCGCCGGAGCGGCAACGGGTGGAGGACCGTCCTGACCGACCGCGACTGGGACACGACGTACACGTGGGAGCGGGAGGGCATCGCCGCCTCGCGGACAACGGTCGAGTGGCGGATCGGCGAGCAGACGCCACCCGGCACCTACCGTCTCGTGCAGACCGGTGACCGGAGGGACGGCTGGACCGGCAGGGTGCGGCCCTACCGTGGCACCTCGCAGGCCTTCACGGTGCGGTGATCGCTGCCGGTGGCTTCGAGGCTTCGCCCGCTGGGCGGACTCGCACCTCAACCACCGTTGGGCGAGACGGTGATCGCTGCCGGTGGCTTCGAGGCTTCGCCCGCTGCGCGGACTCGCACCTCAACCACCGTTGGTGAGAACCCCGTCGGTCGAGGCGTGAGGGCCCCCGGGCCCGAGCCTCGAGACCACGGCCGATGGGGCAGGCTCGGGGCGTGACCGGCCACACCGTGCTGCAGCTCCCCGTGCCTCCGCTGGAGGCCTGGGTCCGCGAGCGCACCCGCTCCTACGACGCCGGGTTCGTCTCCGCCGACCCGCGATTCGGCCACGCGCACGTGACGGCCCTGGCCCCCTTCGCCCCTGCGCCGTCGGCGAGCGACCTGGCCGAGGTGGGACGGATCGCGGCAGCGAGCGCGCCGATGACGATCCGGCTGGCCGACCTCGGGCAGTTCCCGAACGGCATCATCCACCTGCGGCCCGAGCCGGACGGCCCCCTGCGTGACCTGACCGAGGCCCTGGTCGCGGCCTTCCCGGACTTCCCGCCGTACGAAGGGAGGTTCGGCCCCCGCGTCGATCCGCACCTGACGCTGGACGCGGCCTCGGCGACGGTCTCCCTCGAGAGCACCCGTGCGCTGCTCGGTGACGTGGTGCCGGCGACGTGCACGCTCACGCAGCTGCAGCTCGCGTGGTGGGAGTCCGGCCGGTGCCGCGTGCTGCACGAGTGGCCGCTGGGACGGTCCGGGGCGCGCACGCCCGTTGCCGGGAGCACCGTCGAGGAGGCGCTCTTCCCGCCTCCCGAATAATCTATTAGTCTGTCACTATGAGACTAGAGGTCACGCGCCGGGCCGAGCTGGCCGTGCAGGCGATCGCGGCCCTGTCGCCGAGGGATGCCCGACTCAAGGCCCCCGAGCTGGGCGAGGCGCTGGACGCCACCCCCGGCTTCGTCGCCCAGGTGGTGGGCCCACTCGTCAAGGCCGGCTGGGTCCGCTCCACCCCCGGCCCGACCGGCGGGTACTCCCTCACCGACTCCGCGGCACACGCCAGCGTGCTCGACGTCATCGAGGCGGTCGACGGACCGACCGCCAACGGACGCTGCGTCGCCGAGGACCGAGCCTGCGGCCACGGGCGCACCTGCGCCCTGCACGAGGCGTGGACCCGCGCCCGCACCACACTCACCACCACGCTGGCCGCCACCCCGGCGGTCGACGTCCACCGCAGGGGCACATCGTGAGGCCCCGACCACGAAGGGACAACGGACATGGCCGTCGCCACCACCGCAACCCTCGGTGACCTGGTCGCCGAGGACCCCCGCCGCAGCCGCGTGCTCGAGCAGCTCGGCCTCGACTACTGCTGCAACGGGCAGCGCCCGCTCGAGGAGGCCGCCCGCACGGCCGGCCTCGACCTCGCCGACATCAGCGCGCGCCTGGACCTGCCCGGCGAGCCGCCGGCCGTCGTCGCCGGTGACCTCGAGATGGCCGCGCTCGCCCACGACATCGTCGACACGCACCACGCCTACACCTGGGAGGAGATGCCGCGGCTGCAGGCGCTCGTCGACAAGGTCGCCGGGGTGCACAGGGAGCGCCACCCGGAGCTCGCCGTGGTCAAGGAGCTCTACGGCCGCGTGGTCGCCGAGCTCGAGCCGCACATGACGCGCGAGGAGCGGGTGATCTTCCCGGCCATCAGCCGCCTGGAGAAGACGCAGGCCCCCGTCCGACTCTCCTCCGGCGACTTCTCCGATGCGCTGCGCGAGCTCATCGCGGAGCACGACGTCGTCGGCGACCTGCTCTCCCGGATCCACGAGCTGACGGATGGCCACACCCCACCGCAGGACGCCTGCAACTCCTACCGCGCGATGCTCACCGGCCTGGCCGAGCTGGAGCACGACGTGCACGAGCACGTCCACAAGGAGAACAACCTGCTCTTCCCCCGGGTCCTGGAGATGCACGAACGACTCCGTGGGGCGTGAGACCGCACGCCACCGGCCGCCTGCATCGGCCGGTGGCGTGCCCACTCCGGCGCGCCGTCGGGCGGCGAGGACCTCACGCCTATCGTGGGTGCATGGTGCCTGAGACGAGCCAGTGGATGCGCAAGGTCGCAGAGGATCCGAACCACTCGACGTGGTACATCGAGCGCTTCCGGGCGATGGCCGCCCGCGGGGACGACCTGCACGGCGAGGCCCGCCTCGTCGACACGATGGCCCCGCGTGGTGCGCGCGTCCTCGATGCCGGCTGCGGCCCCGGCCGGGTCGGTGGCCGACTCCACGAGCTGGGCCACGAGGTCACCGGCGCCGACGTCGACCCCGCCCTCATCACCGCGGCGAAGGAGGACCACCCCGGTCCCGAGTGGCTGGTCAGTGACCTCGCTGTCCTCGACGTGCGAGGCGTTGGGGGTGAGCGCCGGCTCTTCGACGTGATCGTCTCGGCCGGCAATGTCATGACCTTCCTCGCGCCGAGCACCCGCGGGGACGTCCTCGCCGGCTTCGCCGAGCACCTGGCCGAGGACGGGCGCGTGGTCATCGGGTTCGGCGCGGGGCGCGGCTACGACTTCGCGGACTTCCGGGCCGACGCGGCCGAGGCGGGACTCACCGAGCAGGTCCTCCTCGGTGGGTGGGCTCTCGAGCCCTTCGCCGAGGACGGCGACTACATCGTGGCGATCCTGGGCCACTGAACCACCGCACTTCCCTGGGGTCGTGCGCCCGTAGCCCGCATTTCCCTGGGGTCGTGCGGCATCTACGCGCGTTACCCCAAGGTGGTGCGGGCCCGGGTCAGGCAGCGACGGGGTGGCGCCCCTGCAGCACCCGCCAGGTGTAGGCCACGGCGAGATAGCCCACCGGGATCAGGACGAGGAAGCCGAGACCGAGGGTGCACAGCGACAGGATCCCGAGGCCGAGGAAGACCAGGAAGAGCAGCAGCACCGGACCGACATTGGCCTTGGTGAACCTGAAGCTCGCCCCCATCGCGTCCGTGGCCGAGCTGCCGTCCACGACGGCGAAGTTGGTGAATGACAGCAGGAACGCGGCGATGATGCCCGGGATGATGCACAGGATGATCCCGACCAGGGTCACCAGGGCGACGAGGATCGCTGCCAGCACCATGTGCAGCCACGGGATCCGGGTGAACATCGTGCCGATGCTCGCGCTCCCCGTGTCGACCACGTCGAGCGCGGCACGGATCAGGGCAGCGGCGATGACGAACTGGACGATCGCGCTGATGATGCTCAGGACGCCGCTGGCCGCGATCGCGCCGATCCCCGGGTCGCGCACCTCGGTCGGCTCACCGGTGAACGGGTCGGTCGAGCCCGGGACGATCGGACCGGTCTCCAGCAGGAGCTCGGAGCCGAAGGAGAACCCGAGGGAGATGACGCCCAGCAGCACCGTCATCCCGAGGAAGGGCCCGAGGTTCTGGGTGAACGTCCGCCAGCCGTAGGTCAGCGCCTCGAGGGGGCTGTAGGAGCTCGGGACGCCGCCCCACCCGGGCGGCTGACCGCCGTAACCACCCGGCGGCTGACCGCCATAGCCACCCGGCGGCTGACCGCCGTAGCCACCTGGCGGCGGGTAGGGCAGTCCTCCGTACCCACCAGAAGGAGGTGGCTGGCCGGGCCCGCCCGGAGGTGGCGGTGGCGGTGGCTGGTAGCTCATGGGGCACAGCCAAGCCCCAACTCATCAAGCGTGCAAGACCCACCTGTGGACGAGCGCCGTCGGGCGCAGTCAACCGCGACCGACTCACCGCCGGGAGTCCCGGAAAACGTGCTCCCACGGGTGATGTTCGCCACATCCGTCAGGGTGCATGAACATTCACTTTTCGTTGATGACATCGGCTTCTCGGGCGGTTTGGAGCCGTTTGCCGTCATTGGCAATGCATATGCATCCGGGGTTACGTTCCGCATGCCACACCGACAACACCACACCGGAAGGACGGCATGCCTACCGAGCCCCCATTGGGAATCGTGACCATCATCCTGCTCCTGCTCCTCTTCTACGGACTGACGATGTACATGTCCGTCAAGATCAGCCGGGGCAAGGAGAACGCCGACGACTACATGACCGCGGGTCACGGCATCGGATTCGGCATCTCCGCCGCCTCCATGACGGCCACCTGGATCTGGGCGTCCTCGATGTACGCCTCCGCCACCTCCGGGTACCTCTACGGGATCTCCGGGCCGATCCACTACGGCCTGTGGGGTGCGCTGATGATCCTGTTCATCTACCCCTTCGGCAAGCGGATCCGCGCCGTCGCGCCGCGAGCGCACACGCTCGCCCAGGTGATGGCCGTGCGCCACGGCCGCTCGAGCCAGCTGATGCTCGCCGGGTCCAACGTCCTCGGGAGCGTCATCTCCCTGATGTCGAACTTCATCGCCGGTGGCGCGCTCATCGCGATGCTGTCGCCGCTGAACTTCATCCAGGGCGTCTTCGCGATCGCCGGTGGCGTGCTCCTCTACACGATCTGGTCCGGGTTCCGCGCCTCGGTGCTGACCGACTTCGCCCAGGTCGTCGCCATGCTCGGTGCCGTCGTCGTCCTCGTGCCGACCTTGTTCTTCCTCCTCGGTGGGACGGACCTGCTGCGTGAGGGTGCCGCCAACCTCACCCCGCAGCAGTCCAACTTCTTCTCCTCGGAGGCCTTCCTCTTGCAGGGCGCCCCGTACATCGCGGCCGTCCTCGCCTACGCCATCGGCAACCAGACGATCGCCCAGCGACTCTTCGCCGTGCGCGAGGACCTGATCAAGCCGACCTTCATCACCGCGACCATCGGCTACGGCGCCACCGTCATCGGCGTCGGCATGCTCGGCGTCCTCGCCCTCTACGCCGGTGTCCAGCCGGCGGGAGGCGACCCGAACAACCTGCTGCCGCAGCTGGCTGCCAGCCACCTCGCGACCCCGCTCATCGTCATCTTCTTCGTGATGATCATCGGCTCGCTCTCCTCGACGGCCGACTCGGACCTGGCCGCTCTCTCCTCGATCGTCATGACCGACGTCTACGGCGTGAGCGTGCGTCGCAGCGGGCGGACCGTCAGCCCGCGCACGATGCTGCTCATCGGCCGGCTGACGATGGTCCTGGCGACGGCGGCAGCGGTCGCGTTCGCGGCTCTGGAGCTGAGCATCCTCGACCTGCTCGTCTTCGTGGGCGCGCTCTGGGGCTGCCTGGTCTTCCCCGTCATCGCGTCCTTCTACTGGACGAAGGTCACCAACTCGGCCTTCACCGTCTCGGTGCTCCTCGCCCTCGCCGCGTTCCTCCCGGTCCGCTTCGGCTGGCTGCCGCGCACCACCGGCACGGACCTGGTCGTCGAGCTGCTCGGTGTCGTCGGGATCGGCGTGGTCATCGGACTGATGCTCTTCGGGTTCTTCGGACCGAGGGTCGGCCTCGCCGGGGGCACGATCGCCGCCCTGGTCCTCGCCCCCTTCGCCATCGGCCTCATCGCCGACTACGCCGCGCTGTCCGGCTCGCTGGTGGCCTACGCGGTCTCGACCCTCGTCTGCGCCGCGATGACGCTCGCCTCCCGCGGCGAGCCCTTCGACTTCGACGTCATCGCCCGCAAGACGGGCGACTTCGACCCGGAGGACGATGCCCTCGAGTCCACAAACCGCCCCGTCGTCGACCCCGACGACGAGCCCGCGACCGTCTGAGAAGGGACGCCACACATGTCCATCACCGCACTGACCATCTACATCCTCATGTGGCCGGCGATCGTCGCCGTCATCCTGGCCGTCATCTGCACCGGCTTCGTGCGCGAGATGCGCTCCGCGAGGCGGAAGGGCGAAGACCTCATCTGAGGCCCGGGACCCCCGCGCCGGTGGCCGTCACCCCTCCCGGTGGCGGCCACCGGCGTGTCCGTGGGCACGGACGCAGATGTGCCGAGCGAGGCGGTGGGGCCGTCCACCCGACGCCCACGCATGAAGCCGGTGGCCTCGGGTAGGTGACCGCCATGCTGTGCCCACGAGACTGCGCGGCCCGATGATCGAGGGATGGCCGCTGGCGCTCGGATGGCTGCTGCTGCTGATCCTGGTCGCCATCCTCGCCTACCTCGTCCTCAGGCGGCCGCGGTGAACCGCCGCCAGGCCCTGGGGGCGATGCTCTCCGCCGCCGCACTCTCCGGCTGCGTGGCCCCGGCGATCGACTCCGGGGCGTTCACCAAGAATGCCGAGCGAGCCCTCACGTCGACGCTGTCCGAGACGCGCACGGCCCATCTCGTGGTGAGCCAGCTCCTCAGCGACAAGATCACCGGGCCCGCAGCCGACACCAGCCTGAGCAACGCCGAGGACGCGATCGGGCCGATCTCGGCCAGCTTCGGCAAGGTCCAACCCCCCAACCCTCGCGACGACTCCCTCCGTCGCCGGGTGCTCACGCTCATCGAGGATGCGAGCAGCGCCATCGCCGAGGCCCGGATCGCCGCCCGCCGCGGGGACATCGCGGGTCTGCGCTCGGCCCGAGCCGGCCTCGACTCCGTCTCGTCCGACATCGAGAAGGCGCAGGGGGACCTGCGATGAAGAAGGTCCTCGGTCTCCTCCTCGGCTTCCTCACCGCCATCGGCGGCTTCGTCGACATCGGTGACATCGTCACCGCCGGGGTCGTCGGCTCCCGCTTCGGCATGTCGTTGGCCTGGGTCATCGTCCTGGGCACCATCTCCATCTGCGTCTTCGCCGAGATGAGCGGACGGGTCTCCGCAGTGTGCGGGCGACCCACCTTCGACCTCGTCCGGGAGCGCTTCGGTCCCCGCGTGGGGCTGGTCAACCTGCTCGCGTCGATGGGCGTGACGCTGCTGACCTTCTGCGCGGAGATCGGTGGCATCGCCCTCGCCCTGCAGCTGGCCACGAGCGTCAACACGTACCTGTGGATCCCGGTCGTGGCCGCGCTGCTGTGGATCGTGTTCTGGCGGGTGAAGTTCTCCGCGCTCGAGGACACCTTCGGTCTGGGTGGCTTGGCGCTGGTCGTCTTCGCGGTCGCGGTCTGGCAGCTCTCCCCCGACTGGTCGCAGATGTGGCAGCAGGCCAGCCGGGCCGAGATGCCCCTGCCCGAGGGGGTCCCCACCTACTGGTACTACGCGGTCGCGATGTTCGGGGCGACGATGACGCCCTACGAGGTGTTCTTCTTCTCCTCCGGCGGCGTCGAGGAGAAGTGGACGAAGAAGCACCTGCCGACGATGCGCCTCAACGTCCTGCTCGGATTCCCGATCGGAGCGGTGCTGTCGTTGTCGATCATGGCCGGGGCGACCGCGGTCCTGCTCCCCCGCTCGATCCAGGTGGGCGACCTGAGCCAGATCGTGCTCCCGGTCGCGGAGTCGACGGGCAAGCTCGGCATCGTCTTCGCCATCCTCGGCATCTTCGCCGCCACCTTCGGCGCCGCCTGCGAGACGGGGCTGTCGGTCGGCTACAGCATCTGCCAGTACTTCGGCTGGCAGTGGGGCAAGTTCGAGCAGCCGCTGCACGCCGCCCGCTTCCACACCATCCTGCTCTTCATCTGCATCTTCGGCGCCGGTCTGCTGCTGACGACGGTCGACCCGGTGATGCTCACGGAGTACTCGGTCGTCTTCAGCGCCCTCGCGCTGCCGCTGACGTACGTGCCGATCCTCATCGTCGCCAACGACCGCACCTACATGGGCGAGAGCGTCAACGGACGCTTGGCCAACGTGCTGGGCAGCGCCGTGCTCGTCCCCGTCATGCTGGCCTCGGCCGCGTCGATCCCCCTGATGATCCTGACGAAGATGGGGCAGTGAGATGAGCCAGGACTCCAACCCGACGGCCTTCGACACGAGCGTCGTCATCCGACTCCTCGACCACCAGATCGTCGACGAGGACGGCCGCTTCCTCGGCAAGGTCGACGACCTCGCCGTGCGGGAGGACGGTGGGGACCTCCTGGTGGAGGCGCTGATGGTCGGAATCACGGCCCTCGCCCCGCGCTACCCCGGCGTGCTCGGCCGGTGGGGCTGGGCCATGTGGCGGCGACTCAGCGACCCGGCCGCGTCGGGCGCGGTGCTCGTCCCGCTGGAGGAGGTGCTCGAGGTCCGCTCCGACATCGTCGTGACCACCGCCGCCCGAGACGCCCTGCTCACCTCCTTCGGCCTGGAGAACTGGCTACGCAAGCACCTCATCGAGCGCATCCCCGGCGCGCGGGGCGCAGGGCACCCGACGTCCGATGACGCGGAAGAGCCCCCGTGGGCGGGCGATGAAGGCATCCCCGTGCCGGAGCCGGGATCGACGGGCGAGCGCCACCGCCTGACCGAGCTGCTCCGGATGGCGGTCGTCGACGCCGACGGCCGGGACCTGGGGCGGATCAGCGACATCGAGGGATGCGCCGTCACCCGACGCAGGGACGCGCTTGGCACCCTTCGGTTGACGCGGCTCCTCGTCGGTCCCCGCGCCGTCGGCTCGACCCTCGGCTACTCCACCTCGGAGCAGGAGGGGCCCCTCGTCATCGACCGCTTCGTGGGGGCGTTGCACCGCAAGGCCCGGTGGCACGACTGGAGCGAGATCGCCGACATCTCGTGGGCCGAGGGTCGCGCCCGTCTGGACGAAGGGGGGCGGCCCCCGGTTGGGCAGCCGCCGACCGGGTAGCGGGGTGGGGTACCCCGACCCATCAGGAGGCAACCATGAAGGCCGTGACCTGGCAGTCACACAACTCCGTCGAGGTGACGGACGTCCCCGACCCGCGGATCGAGCAGCCGACCGACGCCATCGTCCGCGTCACCTCGACCGCCATCTGCGGCTCGGACCTGCACCTCTACGGCGTGCTCGGCCCCTTCCTCTCACCGGGGGACGTGCTCGGCCACGAGGCCATGGGCGTCGTCGAGGAGGTCGGCCCCGACACGGGCGACCTGAAGGTGGGGGATCGTGTCGTCGTGCCCTTCAACATCTCCTGCGGGCGCTGCTGGATGTGCGAGCGGGGACTGCAGTCCCAGTGCGAGACCACCCAGGTGACCGAGCAGGGCATGGGCGCCTCCCTCTTCGGGTTCAGCAGCCTCTACGGCTCGGTCCCGGGAGGCCAGGCCGAGTACCTGCGGGTCCCGCAGGCCCAGTACGGTCCCGTCCGCATCCCGGACACCGGGCCGGACCAGCGTTACCTGTACCTGTCTGACGTCCTCCCGACCGCGTGGCAGGCCGCGCAGTACGCGGAGATCGGCGAGGGCGACACCGTCCTCGTGCTCGGTCTCGGACCGATCGGCCAGATGGCCACCCGCTCCGCGAAGGTCCAGGGGGCCGGCCGCGTCATCGGGGTCGACCGGGTCGACGAGCGCCTGGCGATGGCCGCGGCCCACGACGTGGAGACGCTCGATCTGCGCACCGTGGAGGACCTCGGTGACGCCGTGCGGGACCTCACGCAGGGCCGCGGCGCCGACCGGGTCATCGACGCCGTCGGCATGGAGGCGCACGGCAACCCCATCGCCGAGACGGTCATCAAGGCGACGACACGCACCCCGAAGCCGCTGGCCCGCGCGGCCATGAAGACCGTGGGCATCGACCGCCTCGAGGCCCTGCACAGTGCCATCGACTGCGTCCGGCGTGGCGGCACGATCTCGCTCAGTGGCGTCTACGGCGGCATGGTGAGCCCGATGCCGCTGCTGACGATGTTCGACAAGCAGGTGACGATGCGGATGGGTCAGGCCAACGTGCGGCGCTGGACCGACGAGCTGCTGGAGACGGTCTCCCGCGACGAGGACGTCTTCGACGTCGAGGGCCTGGCCACCCACCACCTGCCGCTCGCCGAAGCGCCCGAGGCCTACCGCACCTTCCGGGACAAGGAGGACGGCTGCATCAAGGTGGTCCTCCAGCCCTGAGCGCGCGGCGGCGCCGGGGCGGGCGATCCATGAGGTGCTCGTGCAGTGGTCACCGCCGCGGCGCCGTCCGGCTGGCATCCCGTCCGCGGCACGAGGATGATCGAGGCGGACGACCATGCCGGACCCCGACGACAGGAGCATGCCGTGACCGAGCCCAGCTACCTCGCCGAGCCACACACCGAGGTCACCTACCTCGACGCCGAGGAGACGCCGACCGTCGTGCGCGTCACCGAGGGGGTCGCGCCGCACGAGATGGGCGGGATCTTCGACGAGACCTTCTCCGCCCTGGTTCCGGGGCTCACGGAGTTCGACGTGACCGCGACCGGCCCCGCCTTCTCGCTGCACCACCGCAACCCCGGGGCGACGATGACCTTCGACCTCGGATTCCCGGTGGACAAGGTGCTCAACGGCGAGCTCGAGGCGGGCGGCATCACCTTCTACGCCTCGACGCTGCCCGCCGGACGGATCGCGACCATCTCGTACTTCGGCGGCTACGACGGACTGGGACAGGCCTGGCAGGAGTTCATGGAGACGGTCGCGCGTGCCGGGCACCAACCGCAGCTGCCGTTCTGGGAGATCTACGTGACCGAGCCGGGACCCGACGTGGACCCGAGCACCCTGCGCACGGACCTGGTGACGCTCCTGGCCCGCTGAGGCTCGAGGGGATCGGGTGGGATGGAATGCTGGGGAGGAGACCCCCTTCCCCGACCAACGGAGAGAGACATCGTGGAGAAGATCGTCGTCGTCGACGGAGCCCGGACCCCCACCGGCAGCTTCGGCGGCATGTTCAAGGACGTCCCCGGCTACGAGCTCGGAGCGATCGCCGGCCGCGAGGCCCTGGCCCGCGCCGGGGTGGCCGGTGAGGACATCTCCGAGGTGGTCATGGGCTGCATCGGCCAGGTCGGCCCGGACGCCTACAACGCCCGCCGGGTCGCCGTCACCGCCGGCCTGCCCACCAACGTCCCCGCCTTCACCGTCAACCGTCTCTGCGGCTCCGGCCTGCAGGCCATCTGGTCCGCCGCGCAGGAGATGCGGTGGAACGACCTCGACTTCACCCTCGCGGGTGGCGACGAGTCGATGACGCGGATGCCGTTCTACGACTTCGGTGCCCGCAACGGCTACAAGCTGGGCAACCGGGCGCTCGAGGACGGCACCGTCCTCATGCTCACCGACCCCTTCCACGACATCCACATGGGTGTCACCGCGGAGAACGTCGCGACGAAGTACGGCGTCTCCCGCGAGGAGCAGGACGAGTTCGCGCTCGAGTCGCAGCGTCGTGCCGCGACCCCCGAGGCGCGGGCCGCCTTCGCCGAGGAGATCACGGCCGTCGAGGTCGGGGGCCGCAAGCCCTTCACCGCCGACACGGACGAGCACCCCAAGCCGGACACCACCCTGGAGACCCTGGCGAAGCTGCGTCCGGCCTTCAGCAAGGACGGCACGGTCACCGCCGGCAACGCCTCCGGCATCAACGACGGCGCCGGAGCCGTCGTGCTCGGCCGTGAGTCCGCCGTCAAGGAGCGCGGCCTGACCGGGCTCGTCAGCCTCGAGGCGGTCACCACGGCCGCCATGGAGCCGGAGCTCATGGGCTACGCGCCGACGCACGCGCTCAAGGCGCTCTTCGCGAAGACGGGGCTGCAGCCCTCGGATGTCGGCGTCATCGAGCTCAACGAGGCCTTCGCCTCCCAGGCCGTCGCCGTCATCCGCGACACCGGCCTGGACCCGGCGCGGGTCAACCCCTACGGCGGGGCCATCGCGCTCGGCCACCCCGTCGGTGCGACCGGCGCCATCCTCACCGTGCGCGCCGCCAAGCACATGGTGCGCAACGACCTCGAGTACGGCATCGTCACCATGTGCATCGGTGGGGGCCAGGCCCTCGCCGCACTCTTCAGGAGGGTCTGATGACAGAAGTCACCTACACCGTCGCGGACGGGATCGCTCACATCGAGCTCAACCGTCCCGAGTCCGCCAACACGATCGACATGCCGCTCGCAGTCGCGCTCGGGGAGGCGGCGACCAACGCAGCCGAGGACGACGCGGTGCGTGCCGTGGTCCTCAGCGGGGCCGGCGCACGGTTCTGCGGCGGGGGCGACGTCGCTGCCTTCGCCGGCGAGGAGGAGCCGAGCGGCTACGTCCGCGAGCTCGCCCAGACGGCGGACTCGGCCGTGCAGACGCTCGAGTCGATGGCCAAGCCGGTCGTCGCCGCCGTGCAGGGAGCCGTCGCGGGCGGCGGCCTGGGCATCATGCTCGCCGCCGACGTCATCATCGCCGCGGAGGGCACGAAGTTCGTCTTCGCCTACCCGAACATCGGGCTGTCCCCCGACTGCGGGGCCTCGGGGTCACTGCCCCGCGTCCTCGGGCAGCAGCGGGCGCTGGCCTTCGCGCTGCTCGGCGCGCCGATGTCGACCGCGCAGGCGCTCGAGCAGGGCCTGGTGACGGAGGTCGCCGCGGACCCGGGTGTCCGGGCGCGCGAGATCGCCGGGATGTGGGTCGCGGGCGCGTCCGAGGCCTACGGCCGGGCCCGCAGCCTGATCCGCGCGAGCGCGGACCTCATCCGCGAGGAGGTCGGCCAGGACGAGGCGAACATGATCAGCTGGCTGTCGATGAACCCCGAGACGCGCGAGCGCTTCACGCAGTTCCTGTCGCGCTGACCGCTGCGCACCGGGTGGTGGACCGGCGCTCCATGGGTGGATCCATGAGGCACTCGTCCACCACCCGGTGCGCTGCGCGGGTCCTACGCTAGGGCCCATGGATGGTGAGACCCGGGCGACACAGGCCCTCAGGGACAGCGGTATGGAGTACACGATCACCCGGCACGGGAAGGTCGGCTCCCTCGAGGAGGCCGCCGCGGCCCGCGGTGTCGAGCCCGCGGACATCATCAAGACGCTCGTCGTGCGCCGGGGCGAGGACGACCACCTCTTCGTCCTCGTCCCCGGCGACCGGCAGATCTCCTGGCCGAAGCTGCGTGCCCACCTCGACGTGAACCGGCTGTCCTTGCCGGACAAGGACGTCGCCCGCGAGGTGACCGGCTACGAGAGGGGCACGATCACCCCCTTCGGGTCGCTGACGCAGCTGCCGGTCATCGCCGACAGCTCCATGGCCGGCCGGATCGTCTCCATCGGGGCCGGCGCTCACGGGGTCGCGGCCACCGTCGACGCCGACGCGGCCATCATCCGCCTCGGCGCGGACGTCGCCGACGTCACCGACCCCGCCTGAGGGCCGCGCGACCCCCGATCAGCGCGGGGCCATCCGCAGCGCGCCGTCCATGCGCACGACCTCGCCGTTGAGGTAGTCCTGCTCGACGAGCGACATCGCCAGGCGGGCGTACTCGTCCGGGCGGGCCAGGCGCTTCGGGAAGGGCACGCCGGCGGCCAGCCCCTCGCGGAACTCCTCCGACACCGTCGCGAGCATCGGCGTCTCGACGATGCCCGGCGCGATCGTCAGCACGCGGATGCCGTGCTGGGCGAGGTCGCGGGCCGCGGGCAGGGTCAGGCCGATGATGCCGGCCTTGCTCGATGCGTAGGCCGCCTGGCCGATCTGGCCCTCGTAGCCGGCGATGGAGGCGGTGTTGATGATGACGCCGCGGGCATCGTCGGCCAGCGGCTCGGTCTTCGCGATCTGCTCCGCCGCGAGGGTGAGCACGTTGAAGGAGCCGACGAGGTTGATCTGGACGACCTTGGCGTAGAAGTCGAGGTCGTGCGGGCCCTTGCGGCCGAGGATGCGCATCGACGGACCGATGCCGGCGCAGTTGACGACGGTGCGAAGGGGGATCCCGGCGCCCGCCGCAGTGGCCACGGCCTCGCGCACCTGCGCCTGGTCGGTCACGTCCACCTCGACGTACTCCACGCCGTCGATGGCGGGCGCGGCGGCGATGGCGTCCGCCAGGTCGAAGGCGAAGACCGACGCGCCCTGCTCCGCGAGCGCCGCTGCGGTGGCCGCGCCCAGCCCGGAGGCGCCTCCGGTGACGATCGCGGCGGTGTCCTTGACCTGCATGTCCGTGCTCCTTGTGTCCGTGTGGTGCGTTCGGGGCGAGCCTAACCGTGGCCCCGGGGCACGGTTGCGAGACGGGACGACGCGGGTGCGGCCACGGGGGTTAACGTGCCCCACATGCAGGATCAGCACCGCACCCTCGTTCCGGCCGCCTTCCCCGCACCGGCCCGCAACCCGCGCGAGGTCCTGCTCTTCGGCCTGACTCCCCCGCGCGCCGACACCACGCCCGAGCGCGTCACCGAGATCGCCGAGCGCACCCTCGCCCGGGTCGACGCCCTGCCGGTCGACGCGCTGGTGATCTACGACATCACCGACGAGGCGGACCGCAACCCGCAGCCGCGCCCCTTCCCGTTCGTCGAGATGCTCGACCCGGCGACCTACCTCTCGGACGGCCTGATGGGGTGGGACAAGCCGGCCGTCGTCTACCGCTACGTCGGCAAGTACTCCCCGGACGAGCTGCGCAGCTGGCTGCAGACGGCGCCCGACAACGTCATGACGGTCTTCGTCGGCTCCTCGAGCAGCGACGCCACCGTCCGCACGAGCCTGCCGCAGGCCGTGGAGATCCACCACGAGACCCGTCCCGAGCTGCCCCTGGGGGCGGTGACCATCCCCGAGCGGCACATCGGGCGCGGCGACGAGCACCAGCGCCTGCTGCGCAAGCAGCAGGGCGGCTCGCAGTTCTTCATCAGCCAGATCGTCTACGACATCGGCGCCGCCAAGAACCTCGCCTCGGACTACCGCTACGCCGCCCGCGACAGCGGCGTCGAGGTCGCTCCCCTCATCTTCACCCTCTCCCTGTGCGGCTCGGCGAAGACGCTGTCCTTCCTCGAGTGGCTCGGGGTCGAGGTGCCGCACTGGGTGCGCAACGAGATCCTGCACACCGACGACCCGCTCGACTGGTCCCGCCAGCAGGCGCTCATCGCCGCCCGGGACCTCGCCGGCTTCTGCCGCTACCTGGGCATCCCCTTCGGCTTCAACGTCGAGTCCGTCTCCAGCCGCAGGGTGGAGATCGAGGCGGCGGTGGCCCTCACCCACGAGATCGCCGAGCTGCTCGAGCGGGACTGACCGCAGCCGTCCATCGGCGCTAGCCTCGGTGGTATGCGGGCCGAACGCCTCACCGATGCCGTCGCCCACCACGCCGAGGGGCCGTGCTGGTGGCCGGGCTGGGGCGGCCTGCGCTGGGTCGACATGACCGCCGGCGACGTCCTGCACCTGAGCGACTCCGGCGAGGTGGGCCGCACCCACGTCGGTGACGTCGCGGCGATGATCCGACCCCGTACCGTCGGGGGTGCGGTCATCGCACTCGAGCGCGGCCTGGGGTTCGCGGACGAGGACTGGCGGGTGGACCCCCTTCGCCCCATGTGGAGCACCGACGCCGTCCGGATGAACGAGGGCGGGGTCGCGCCCGACGGCAGCCTCTACGTCGGGTCGATGGCCTACGACCAGGCGAAGGGCGCCGCCCGCCTCTACCGCGTGCGTCCCGATGGCCGCGTGGAGACCGCGCTGGAGTCGGTGACGGTGTCCAACGGCATCGACTTCGCCCCCGACTGCAGCCGCGCCTACTACAACGACACCCCGACCGGGCGGATCACGGTCTTCGACTGGTCACCGGAGGGCGGTCTGGAGCAGGGACGGGTGTTCGCGGAGGTGGACGGCTTCCCCGACGGCCTCACCGTCGATGGCGAAGGGGGCGTGTGGACGGCCGTCTTCGGCGGCAGCCGGGTCGAGCGCCGGGCTCCGGACGGGTCCCGCGACGCGGTGGTCGAGGTCGGCGCGCGGCAGGTGACGGCGTGCACCTTCGGCGGAGCGGATCTTGACCGGCTGTACATCACGACCTCCCGCGAGGGGCTCGACGAGGACGACGACCCCGCGGCCGGGTCGCTCTTCGTCGTCCGACCGGGTGTGCGGGGGAAGGCGGTGACTCCCTTCGCGGGGTGAGGGGAATGCATCCGTGACCTCGTGCTGTTAGCATAGTTGACGATTCAATAAGGCATTGGAGGAAGCAATGCAGTTCGGACTCTTCTCCGTCGGCGACGTGACGATGGACCCCACGACCGGCCGCACGCCGAGCGAGGGCGAGCGCATCTCCGCCATGACGCAGATCGCGCTGAAGGCCGAGGAGGTCGGGCTCGACGTCTTCGCCACCGGTGAGCACCACAACCCGCCCTTCGTGCCGTCCGCGCCCACCACGCACCTGGCCTTCATCGCCGCGCAGACGCAGCACCTGAAGCTCTCGACCGCGACCACGCTCATCACGACGACGGACCCGGTGCGCATCGCCGAGGACTACTCCTTCCTGCAGCACCTGTCGGGCGGGCGGATCGACCTGATGATGGGCCGCGGCAACACCGGCCCGGTGTACCCGTGGTTCGGCAAGGACATCCGCCAGGGCATCCCGCTGGCGATCGAGAACTACCACCTGCTCCGCCGCCTGTGGCGGGAGAAGAACGTCACCTGGAAGGGCCAGTTCCGCACGCCCCTGCAGGGGTTCACCACCTCGCCCTTCCCGTTGGACGACACCCCGCCCTTCGTGTGGCACGGCTCGATCCGCTCCACGGAGATCGCCGAGCAGGCCGCCTTCTACGGCGACGGGTTCTTCCACAACAACATCTTCTGGAACATGGAGCACACCGCCCAGATGGTGGACCTGTACCGCCGTCGCTTCGAGCACTACGGGCACGGCTCCGCCGACCAGGCGATCGTCGGGCTCGGCGGCCAGGCCTTCATGGCCGGGACCGAGGCCGAGGCCAAGCGCCGCTTCCGCCCCTACTTCGACAACGCGCCGGTCTACGGGCACGGGCCGTCGCTGGAGGACTTCACCGCGCAGACCCCGCTGACCGTCGGCACCCCCGAGATGGTCATCGAGCGCACCCTGTCCTTCGCCGACTCCGTCGGTGACTACCAGCGCCAGCTCTTCCTCATGGACCACGCGGGCCTGCCGCTCGAGATGGTCCTGGAGCAGGTCGAGATGCTCGGCGCGGAGGTCGTCCCGGTGCTGCGCGCGGAGTTCGAGCGCCGCCGCCCCGAGCACGTGCCCAGCGAGCCGCCGACGCACGCATCGCTCGTCGCGCAGGGCCCGGACGGCCCGCACCGCCGGGTCGTCTCGTCTCCGGTCGCCATCGCCCGCGAGGAGGAGAAGGCCGAGCGCGAGCAGGCGAAGGCGGGCGCCCGATGAGCCGCAGCCTCCTCGTCATCAGCGCCGGGCTCTCCGAGCCCTCCAGCACCCGCCTGCTCGCCGACCAGCTCGCCGACGCCACCCGTGCGGCGGTCGGCGGGCGGGGCGAGTCGGCGCAGGTCGAGACGATCGAGCTGCGCGAGCTCGCCGTCGAGATGGCGCAGACCCTCGTCTCCGGCAACCGGCCGACGCCCGGCATGGTCGACGCGAGGAAGAAGATCGCCGCCGCGGACGGGATTATCGCGGTCACGCCGGTCTTCACGGCCAGCTACTCCGGGCTGTTCAAGACCTTCGTCGACCTGCTCGACCCGGACTCGCTCACCGGCAAGCCGGTGCTCCTCGCGGCGACGGCCGGCAGCCCCCGGCACAGCCTCGTGCTCGAGCACGCGATGCGTCCGCTCTTCGCGTACCTGCGGGCGGTCGTCGTGCCGACCGCGGTCTTCGCCGCCACCGAGGACTTCGGCGGTGACATCGGCCTCGAGCGCCGCGTGCACCGTGCCGCCGGCGAGCTGGCCACCCTCGTCGTCGCCGAGCGCACCGGGGTCGCCGGCTTCGCGCCCACGGGCGAGGAGGACGTCGAGCCCCTCGGGCCGGTCACCGACTTCTCCGAGCTGCTGCGCGGGCACGACGGGGGCTGAGCCCCGACCGGGTTCGCTGCACGGCCCCCGGAGGGCGCGGCCCGGGTGGTCGTGGCCCGGGGCCAACCCCGCCCCGGGTGCGGGTCGTGGAGGGGATCCGCAGACGGCACTCAGGGTGATCCCAGCCGAGCGGGGCAGACTTCCTGGCAGAGCACGCGACGAAGGTTTACCTGTTCCTCCTACGTCGTCGTCGTTCGCAGTTGGCCCCGCCACCGACCCTGGGGTGGTGGGTCCGACACACGTCGGATGTAGCCCTGTGGGCCGGCCCGCCACCCAGGCGGTCGCCGGCGCACGGGGCTACATCCATGTCGGGCTGCGGCGGGCCCGCCCGCAGGAGCCGGCTCAGCTCCGCCGCAGGCGTCGTGCGAAGGACCCGGGCAGACCTGCGACGGCCGCGACACCAAGCACCGCCTTCGGCTCGTAGCCCACGCGCCACAGCCCGCCGTGGGCCGCGGCCTCGCTGAAGAGCTCCTCGGGGTGCGCGCGCACCGGCGCCTCCCGCACGAGGTCGCGCACGAGCAGCGCCGCCATGAGCGGCCGGACCGTCTCCGGGCGGAAGACCTCGACCCCGAAGTGGTGCGCCCCGCGGTACGCCGCACCGAGCACCGGGTTCTTCGTCACCGAGCGCGTCCACGTGGCCGGTGCGACGTTGAAGGAGACCCGCTGCCCCGCGCCCTCGGCGGCCACCCCGCGCCACCGCTGCAGCCGCTTGGCGATCGCGTAGTTCGGTCCCTGCTGCGGCACGAGCACGTCCGCGATCCCCGGCTGCCCCTCGTGGGCGTCCCGGTAGGCGGGGGCGAAGAGCCTGCCCCGGCCCAGGGCTCGCAGAGGCGCCTGGGCGGACGCGATGGTCAGGCCCCGCGAGTCCCAGCGGGCACGGGCGGCCTCGACGACCTCCGACGGCACGACGAAGGCGTCGGTCGGCGTGGCCAGCCACCCGAGCGCGGTCTCGGCGTCGTCGGCGGTCAGCTCGTCCATGAGCAGGTCCATCGCGGCACTGACGCGCACGTGCACCCCGGAGTCGGCGTAGGCGTGCATCCCGACGGCGAGGGGGTCATCACCCCGCTCGCGCCGGATCCACTCGAGCACCTGCCCGGGCTGGTGGACGACGTCGGCGCCGGAGTCACCGGACCCGTCCACGGGGAAGGTCAGCGTGCCGGCGCCACGGGTGGCCAGGCCCTTCTTGTGCCGCCAGGCACGGCTGCGGGGCAGGTCGATCGCCATGACGTCGGCACCCCAGGACAGGAGCGACTCCAGCGGCCCCATCTCCGCGCCGGCCCCGACGAGCAGCACCCGCCGGCCGGGCAGCGTCAGCCACTCCGGGTGGTCGATGACCTCCCCCACCGCAGTGGCGAAGGAGGGCTCGACGATCTGCCGGTCGACCCAGGACGCCAGCTGCCCGCGCAGCTCCTCGCCCTTGAGCACCCGACCGTCGAGCGGGACCCGCAGGGTGGTCTCCGGGGCGGCGGTGCCGCGCACGGTCTCGGTGCCGAAGGGGGCCGCACCGGCGGGCATCGTCGGCCTCGCCTCGTCGAGGGGCACCTCGGTGGACCCGTCGACGAGGACCATCCGGCGACGCATCGAGGCCAGGCCGTCGGTGGCGATCCGCGCGGCGCGGTCGGCGGAGCCGGCGCTGGCGGCGGTCACCGCGTGGACGAGGTCGACATAGTCCTTGCGCCACTCGCGGGAGCCGTCGATGCGCTCGGCCAAGGCCGCGTCGACGCCGCGCACGGAGTCGGCGAGGACCCCCCTCGTCGTCGTGGTCGTGGACCGTCTGCCCTGGTCGTCGGCCGGGAAGTGGACACCCGCGGAGGTCTCGTCGCTCATGGCCCCATCCTTGTGTCAGCGCTCACACGGGAGCAAGTTTCACCACGGGCCACCGCAGCTGCTTGGGCTCCTGCGAACACCTCCCGCAACTGCTTGGGCTCCTGCGAACTCCGGTGCGAGAACGGTCAGGGCCGCGGGGTCAGGGCGGAGACCACGTCGGCCGCGTCGACCTCCGCGCCGAGCCGGTCGACGCGGACGCCGGCGTAGAGCGGCGTGTACGCGGTGTCCCCCTCCGCCATGCCCGTGGCGTGCTCGGCGCGGGCCTCCTGCGTCATCTCGTCCTCGCGCCCGGCCCAGGCCTCGACGAAGTCCGTCGCCACCGCCCGGCCACCGAACTCCCGCGGCCAGTCCAGGCCCTGGGCGACATCGTGGACGCGGGAGTACCTCGTGTACGCCGCCCTGCCGATCGCGGTCCGCGCCGCGTGCGGGCTGTCCGCCTCACGGCAGGTGAGGAAGGCCGTGCCGCACCACGCCCCGGACGCCCCCGCGCCCATCACCCGGGAGACGTCGGCCGCGTCCGCGATGCCGCCGGCCGCGAGGACCGGCCGGTCGGTCTCCTGCAGCGCGAGCGCGAGGATCTCCTCGGTGGCCATCTCGTTGCGGCCGTGTCCGCCCCCTTCGCCCCCACGGGCCACGACGACGTCCGCGCCGGCTGCCGCGGCCGCGGCGAGGTCCGCGGCGTTGCCGACCTGGCAGGCCACGGCGAACCCGGCCTCCCGCAGCACCCGGGTCGGCTCCTCGAGCCCACCGAAGGAGAGCGACACCAGCGCCGGCCGGGAGTCACCCTCGAGCGCGAGGATCGTCTCGAGCTGGGTGCGCAGGTGCGGCACCCAGGCCATCACCCCGATGCCGAAGGGGGTGGCCCCCTCCCCCGCGATCGCCGCCTGCTCACGGATCCAGTCGGGCGAGGAGCTGCCGCGGGTGCCGATCATCCCGAGCCCACCGGCGCTGGAGACCGCGTGGGCGAGGCGGCCCCCGGCGACGCCGGCCATGGGTGCCAGGACGATCGGGGTGGCGATGCCGAAGGTGTCGGTGAAGGCGCTCATGCCCCCATGATGCGCCCGGGCCCCCTCCTACACTCACCCCATGACCCCTCGCCTGCTCCCCCTCGTCGCTGCTGCCGCCCTCGTCCTCACCGGGTGCAGCGGGTCCGGGAACGAGGACGGCGGCGGCACCGGCGGCGGTGGCGGTGGCAGCAGCACTGGCGCCACCGAGTGCCCGCCGGCCGACGGCAGCGCGGAGCGGGTCACGCAGTTCGAGCAGGCGCCGCCGATGTGCATCGACGAGTCGACGGACTACACGGCGACGCTGACCACCGACGCCGGCGACATCGAGGTCGACCTGCTCGAGGGGAAGGCCCCGAGGACGGTCAACAACTTCGTCGTCCTGGCGCGCTACCACTACTACGACGGGCTGACCTTCCACCGCGTCATCCAGGACTTCATGGCCCAGGGCGGCGACCCCTCCGGTGACGGCAGCGGCGGGCCGGGCTACCAGTTCGACGACGAGCTGCCCGAGGCCGGTGAGTACGAGGTCGGGTCGGTCGCGATGGCCAACGCCGGCCCGGACACCAACGGCTCGCAGTTCTTCATCGTCACCGGCGAGGCGGGCGTGGGCCTGCCGCCGAACTACAGCCTCTTCGGCACGGTCACGGACGGGATGGACGTCGTCGAGACGATCGAGGCGGACGGCTCGACCGGCGAGGGCCCACCGGAGACCGTCCACACCATCGAGAGCGTGACGATCACCGAGGAGTGAGCCGTGGACGAGGTCCTGGTGGAGAAGGTGCTGCGTGCGGTCGAGCTCGTCCCGTCCGGACGCGTCATCTCATACGGCGACATCGCCGCCCTCGTCGGCACCGGGCCGCGGCACGTCGGCACGATCCTGCGCGAGTACGGCAGCGGCGTCGCCTGGTGGCGGGTGGTCAACGCCGCCGGTGACCCACCGAAGCACAAGCGGCAGAAGGCCTTCGACCACTGGCGCGACGAGGACATCCCGATCAAGCCGAACGGCCTGGGCTGCCGGATCGCCGAGCAGCGCGTCGACCTCGAGGAGCTCGCGCGGGCGCACGGCGAAGCGGTTGCCGACCTGCGCTGAGGTCCCGTGGTGCCGCGGACGACGGAACGCGGCGGGCCTTGGCGCACCGTCCGCACGACTTCCGTATCCATGTCACCTCGGCCCGAAGTGCGGACGGTGGCCTGAGTCGGCCCACCCCGTCCCGCCGTTCGCTCTCCCTCACCTCGGGCGGGTGTGGCGCATCTGCTCCAGGGCCACGGCGGCGAGGGCGCCGATGACGAGGACACCCGCGGGCAGCAGCATCGACTCGGCGAAGGCGACCGACAGGGACTCGGCGACCTGCGGTGGGAGGCCGGAGCCCCCCTTCGCCGCCGCGCCCTCGGCCCCGCCGGCGAACTGCTCCGCGGCTCCCGGACCCAGGTGCACGGCGATCCGGGCCGACATGACCGCGGCGATGGCCGCCGAGCCGATGACCGCCCCGACCTGCCGGGTCGCGTTGTAGATCCCCGCTCCCGCGCCGGCCTGGTGCAGCGGGAGGTTGCGGTTGGCGGTCGTCGCGAGCGGGCCCCAGACGCAGGCTCCGGTGATGCCGATGAAGGCGACGGCGACGAGGACCGCCCACAGCGGGGAGTCCGGTGTCATCAGGGCGGCGAGGACGAAGAGGGTGACCGCGAAGCCGCCGAGCCCGAGCGTGGGCAGCACCCGCGGGTGGATCCGGTCGACGAGGTGGCCGACCCGGCGCGCGAGCACGATCGAGGCGATCGCCTGCGGTGCGATGACCACGGCCGCGCCGGTCGGTGTGAACCCGCGCACCGTCTGCAGCCAGACGAGGAGCGGGAACATCATCGCGGTGACGGCCAGGCTCATCATCGTGATGGCGACGTTCGACAGGGAGAAGTTGCGGTCGGTGAAGAGGGTGAGCGGCACGAGCGGCTCCTCCGGCCCGCGCGCCTGCCAGCCGATGAAGACGGCGAGCACGAGGACCCCGGCGCCGATGAGCACCGGGACGGTGACCGGTCCGACGATGCTGCCCCAGTCGTGGCCCTCGCCCTCCTGCAGCCCGAAGATCACCAGGAAGAGCCCGACCGCGGAGAGCACGACCCCGACCCAGTCCATCGCGTGCGCGTGGGTGCGCAGGGAGGGCACGAGGCGCACGGCCATGACCAGGCCGATGACACCGACGGGGACGTTGATGAAGAAGATCCACTCCCACCCCAGCGTGTCGAGGAGCAGGCCACCGAGCAGCGGGCCGACGAGGAAGGCGACGCCCGCGGTGGCGCCCCACAGGGCCATGGCCGACCCCCGGCGATCCGGTGGGAAGGTCCGGGTGATCACGGCCATCGTCTGCGGGGTCATCAGCGAGGCGCCCAGGCCCTGCACGACCCGCGCGCCGACGAGCCAGTGGATCGTCGGGCTGAGCCCGCAGGCGAGCGAGGCGAGGGTGAAGACGGTCAGGCCGACGAGGTAGACGCGCTTGGGCCCGTAGCGGTCGCCGAAGCGCCCGGTGATCAGCAGCGGTACCGCGTAGGCGAGCAGGTAGGCGCTCGTCACCCACAGCACCGGCTCGATCCCCGCCTCGAAGGACGACATCAGCGCCGGCGTCGCGATCGAGACGATCGAGACGTCGACGAGGATCATGAAGAAGCCGATGACCAGCGCCCACAGCGCGGGCCACGGGTTGTCCGGCAGCGGCTCCGGTGCCGTGCGCACCGTGCTGTCCGTCATGGGCACGACGGTAGCCGGGCGAAGGGGGGTCCCCCGCCACCGCCGGTCAGTCCCGGGCGTCGGGGGCGTCGGGGGTGTCGGGGGTGTCGACGACCGGGGTGTCGACGTCGTGTCCGGTGGCGAGGTCGCCGCACTCGACCTCGTGTGCGTGCTGAGCCCGCAGGTAGGCGCCGGCACCGCGGTCGCCGACGAGCCGTGCGAGCAGGGGCGCCCAGTGGTCCCGGCCGATGAGCGCCGGGTGGCCGGGGACGCCGTCGTAGACGGCGCGGCGCAGATCGGCCGGGGCGGCCCCCTTCGCCAGGAGACGGCGGGGGACGTCCGCAGCGACGTCGGGCAGGTCGACGAGGTGGACGAGCACGGCGTCGACGTCCGGGCGGGCGGTCAGATGGCGCAGGCCGTGGGCGAGCGAGGCGCCGATCCCCTCGTCCCAGTCGGCGCAGAGCAGGTGCGGCACGTCGGGGACGAGCTCGGCAGCCCGGCCCCCGCAGGCGCCGAGGACGACGGTGACGTCCGCGCACCCGCCGTCACGGAGCACGTCGACGGCCCGGGCGAGCCACGAGGTGCCGTCCGGGTCGGTCTTGAGCGCCTTGGGCATCCCCATCCGGCGCCCCGCCCCCGCCGCGAGGACGAGCCCGCTCACGTTCGCCATGGGCGCCAGCGTAGGTCGCCCCCGGATACGAACTACTGCAGGCAGTACCCCGTATCGCGTGCAGTACCTCGAACTACTGCAGACGATACGTACTGCGGCCTGCAGAAGTTCGTATCCCCTTGACCGCGGACTGAACCAACGTTTAGTCTGCTGAACATGAGTTCAGTGGACGACCGGACGGCCCGGGCGCGGGTGCGGGATGCAGCGCTCGAGCTCTTCGCCGAGCACGGCGAGGACGCGGTGACGATGCGGCAGATCGCCGAGCGCGCCGACGTGTCCGCGGCGCTCGTCGTGCACCACTTCGGGTCCAAGGCCGGGCTGCGCGAGGCGGTCGTGGAGCACGTCCGCGACCGGATGGACGAGCTCTTCGACCTCTCGAGCGACAGCGGACTGACCGGCGAGTGGTCCTCGATCGCCGAGGTGCTCCAGGAGGCCCTCCCCGAGGGTTCTCCCGTCATCCGCTACCTGCGCCGACTGATGATGACCGGCGACCCGCTCGCCACCGAACTGCTCGCCGCGTGGCACCGACGCACGGTCGAGATCTTCCGCGCCTGGGACGACGCCGGCGTGCTCCTCGCGGGACCCGACCCGCAGACCCGCGCGGCACTGGCGATGTCCGCCGACCTCGGCACCCTCCTCCTCGCCGACCACTGGCAGCAGGTCCTCGGCTACGACCCACTCCACGGCGACGGTCTCGCGCGGTGGGCCGACGAGGCGATGCGCGTCTATGCCGCAATCTTGCCCACACCGGATACAGGGACAGACACCACGATCGGGGCCCAACCCCCTTCGTCGAAGGAGCGACCATGAGCACCACCCCGCTCGACCAGATCGTCCACGCTGCGGACCTGCACAAGGCGTACGGCAGCACCCACGCCCTCGACGGGCTCGACCTCGACGTCACCCGCGGGGAGGTGCACGGCTTCCTCGGCCCCAACGGGTCCGGCAAGTCCACGACCATCCGCGTGCTGCTCGGCCTCACCCGCGCCGACAGCGGCACCGTCACCGTCCTCGGCGGCGACCCGTGGCACGACGCGGTCGAGCTGCACCGGCGCCTCGCCTACGTGCCCGCCGACGTCATCCTGTGGCCGGGCCTGACCGGCGGGCAGTGCATCGACATCCTCGGCCGCGCCCACGGCGGCATCGACGAGCGTCGTCGGGGCGAGCTGGTCGAGCGCTTCGACCTCGACACCCGCAAGCGCACCCGCGACTACTCCAGCGGCAACAAGCAGAAGGTCTCGCTCATCGCCGCGCTCGCCGCCGACGTCGACCTGCTCCTCCTCGACGAGCCGACCTCCGGCCTCGACCCGCTCATGGAGCAGGTCTTCCAGGAGACCGTGCGCGAGCGCGTCGCCGACGGCACGACCGTGCTCCTGTCGAGCCACATCCTCGGGGAGGTCGAGGCCCTCGCCGACCGGGTGACCATCATCCGGTCGGGACGGACCGTGACGACCGGGACGCTCGCCGAGCTGCGTCGCAGCACGAGCAGCCAGGTCCACGCCGTGACCGACCGGCCGCTCGACCTCGGCCCGGTCCCCGCCGTCACCGGTCTGGTGACGAGCACCTCCGAGGGGCGTCCGGAGATCCGCTGCCACGTCGACGCGACGCAGATCGCCGACGTCGTCGGCCGGGTCCACGCCGCCGGGGTGCACACCCTGACGATCACCCCGCCGAGCCTCGACGACGTCTTCCTCGAGCTGTACCGCGACACGTCCGCGGACGAGCCCGCCACGCAGGGCACCCCACCGCGTCTGGGTGACCACGCCGGCGGCCCGACCACCGAAGGGGAGCCGGTCCGATGAGCGCCTCGACCTGGACCCACGTCTCGGGGGTCGGCACCAACCTGGGCGTCCAGTGGCGCACCGGGTGGAAGGCCCTGGCCGCCTGGGTGCTCGGCCTCTACGCCATCGTCGCGCTCACGGCGGTCTCGATCACCAGCCTCTACGAGACCCCGGCCGAGCTGCAGACCTACGCCGCCTCGACCGACACCCCCGCGCTGCGGATGCTCAACGGCGACGTCGCCGGCCTGGACACCATCGGCGGGGTCCTGGTGAACGAGCTCGGCTTCGTCGTCGCCTTCGCCCTCCCGGTGCTGGCGATCTCCCTCACCGGTCGCGGGACGCGACGGGAGGAGGAGGCGGGCCGCCTCGAGCTCCTGCTGGCCTCGCGGATGGGTCGGCAGGCCCCACTCGTCGCCGCGGTCCTCCTCGGCCTCGCGGCCCTGGTGGCCCTCAGCGCCCTGACCGCGGTGACCTTCGTCGCCGCGGGTGCAGACACCCTCGGGTCCCTCCTCTACGGTCTGGCCGTCCTGGCCTTCGGGGCCGTCTTCGTCGCGATGACGGCGGTCCTCGCGCAGGTCTTCGGCCACCAGCGCTCGGTGTGGGGCGCCGGCCTCGCGATCGCGCTGGCCTCCTACATCCTCCGCGGTATCGGCGCGGTCGACGGGACGTGGCTGGTGTGGCTCTCGCCGCACGGCTGGTACGACGAGGTGGCGCCCTTCGGCCGGCCGCAGGGAACCCCCTTCGTCCTCGCCGCCGCGACGACCCTCGTCCTGCTGGCCCTCGCCCTGCGCCTGTCCGCCGGGCGCGACGTCGGCGGGTCGCTCCTCGCCGCCCGGACCGGCCCCCACCGGGCGACACCGTGGCTGCGCACCCCGGTCGGGCTCGCCGTGCGGGAGCACCGAGGCGCCACGCTCGGGTGGGCACTGCTCGTCGCGATCCTCATGGGCACCTACGGCGGGCTGACCCAGACGGTCATGGACGCCTTCGCGAACAACCCGGAGCTGGCCCAGTTCATCGCCGGCGGCGGCGAGGCACTCGTGGAGGCGATGGCCGCGATGTTCGTCCTCATGCTCGCGATGCTCGTCGTCGGCTACGTTCTTCAGTCCCTCGGCTCGCTGCGCAAGGAGGAGACGTCCGGGCGCCTCGAGCTGCAGCTGAGCGAGGCCCGCGGTCGCGTCGTCTGGCTGGTGCCGCACCTGCTCGTGGTCGCCGTCGGCACGCTCGTCGTCGGCGGTGTCGGCGCCGTGACGCTCGCCGTCACGACCGCGGCCTCCCTCGAGGACTCCTCGTGGGTCGGCACCCTCGTGGGCGCGGGTGCCACGCACCTCCCGGTGGTCCTGCTCTTCGCCGGACTCTCGGTGGTGCTCTTCGGCTGGCTGCCGCGGGTGCAGCCGGCGGTCTGGGCGGCCTTCGCGGTGGCCGCCGTCCTGTCCTACATGGGCCCGGGGCTCGACCTGCCGCAGTCGCTCATCGAGTGGTCGCCCTTCGGCCTCGTCGGCAACGTGCCGGCGGGGGACGTCGACGTCGTGGGGTCGCTCGTCGCGGGCGTCGGTGGACTGCTCCTCCTCGCTCTCGGGGTCCTCGGCTTCACCCGCCGGGACGTCCCGCGCGGCTGAGTCCGCCGCCGACTCCGCGGGGGATCGGCCCGGCCGCACACCCGTCCCCGTCCGGGCGGGCACGGTGCGCCTCCATGACGACGGCCACGCATGGCCTAGATTCTGCGGTGACGCTGTCCACAACGAGGTGCCCTCCGTGAAGATCAAGAACGACCCGGTCTACGTCCGGCGGCGGCGCGCCGTCATCGCCGTCCTCCTCGTCGCCGTCCTCATCCTCGTGCTGGTCATCGGCAAGCTGCTCAGCGACGACGGCTCCGCCGAGGCCTCGCCGACGAGGGCGAGTGCGACGGCCGAGCCCGAGGCCACCGCCCCGGCCGAGGTCGAGTCACCTGCTCCGGAGGACTCCCCGGACGCCGCGCAGGGCAAGAAGGCCGACCCGGCCGAGTCCGACCTCGTGCGCGTCCAGCGCCTCACCGGTGAGATGACGCCGAAGTCGGTCGTCGCGTCGAAGAAGGGCCAGGTCTTCGCCCAGAACATGATGTACACGCACACCGTCAGTGTCTTCACCGCCGACGGCTCGCTGCAGAAGACGATCGGTGACTCGGTCGATCTCGCCGGCTTCGGGATCGAGGGCCACCCGGGGACGAGCCAGGGCTCCCCGGTCGAGATGGCCTTCTCCCCCGACGGCGAGACCGCGTGGGTGAGCAACTACTCGATGTACGGCGAGGGCTTCCTGCCCGAGGGCAAGGACGCGTGCGAGGGCCCCGAGGGCATCTCCAACAGCTACCTCTACAAGATCGACACCTCGTCCCTGGAGATCGTCGACGTCATCGAGGTCGGTGCGGTGCCGAAGTACGTCGCCGCCACCCCCGACGGCTCCCGGGTCCTCGTGTCCAACTGGTGCTCGATGGACCTCAGCGTCATCGACGTCGAGCAGGGCGATGTCACCTCGACCATCCCGCTCGGCGGCGACAACCCGCGCGGCATCGAGGTCTCCCCGGACAGCTCCACGGCCTACGTCGCGCTCATGGGCGACGACCGCACCGTCGCGGTCGACCTGGCCTCGGGCGCGGTCGACGGCGACTTCACCGTCACCGGCGACGGGCCACGCCACCTCGTGCTCTCCCCGGACGGCACGCACCTCTACGTCACGAACAACAACGACGGCACCGTCAGCGAGGTCGACACCGCCACGGGTGAGGTCACCCGCGTCGTCGAGGTCGGCAACCAGCCGCGCTCGATGGCGATGAGCCCGGACGGCGGCGCCCTGTACGTCGTCAACTACTCGGACGCCACGATGAGCAAGGTCCTCACCGAGGACTTCGAGGTCGTGCAGACCGTGAAGACGGACCCGCACCCGATCGGCGTCACCTACGAGCCGACCAAGGAGCGGGTCTGGGTCGCCAACTACGGCGGCTCGATCATCGTCTTCGACGACTCGCGTACGGCCGGCTGAGTGCGCTCCGCCCTCATCATCAACCCGGCGAAGGGGGGATGGGAGCGGGCGCTCGAGGCGGTCACCACGCAGGCGGAGTCGGCCGGCTGGCCCACCCCGGCGGTGCACCTGACCACCCGCGCGGAGACCGGCCGCGCCCAGGCCGAGAGCGCGCTCGCGGCCGGGGCCGAGCTGGTCGTCGTCGCCGGGGGTGACGGCACCGTGCGCGCGGTGGCGCACGCCCTGGCGGGGACGGGCACGCAGCTGGGTGTCGTGCCGACCGGGACGGCCAACCTCCTCGCGCACAACCTCGACCTGCCGAGCGGGATCGAGGCGGCCGCGCACGTCGCGGTGACCGGCACTCCCCGACCCGTCGACCTCGGTCTCGCCCGCATCGACGACGAGGCGGAGGACCATCCCTTCGTCGTCCTGGCGGGGATGGGTCACGACGCGGCGACCGTCGCGGCGACCCGGCCCCGGCTGAAGGACCGCATCGGCTGGCCGGCCTACCTGGCCCCCGCCGCGGTGTCGGCCATGCGCCGACCGGTACCGGTGACGGTGCGCCACGACGACGAGCCGGAGCGGGACGTCCTCGCCTGGAGCGTCCTGGCCGCGAACTGCACGCGCGTGCGCGCCGGCGTGCTGGTGCCGGGCGGCCTCGTCGACGACGGGCTCCTGGACGTGCTCGAGGTGATCGTGCGCTGGCCGGTCCAGTGGGTCGGTGTGGCCGCGAAGGGGTGGGGCTGGCAGCGCGACGTCTCCGGGCTGCGGACCCGGCCCTCGCGCGAGCTGACGGTCACCAGCGCGACACCGCTGCACGTCCAGCTCGACGGGGACGTCATCGGGCCCGCCCGGCGGATGCACGTGCGCTGCGTCCACCACGCCCTGTCGGTGCGCACCTCCGCGCCGACCGGGCCGCTGCCCTAGGCCCCGCGGGCGTCGTCGGCGCGGCGCAGCTCGCGGCGCTCCTGCGGGGTCAGACCGCCCCAGATCCCGTGGTCCTGCCCGGACCGCAGGGCGTACTCGAGGCACTGCGCCCGCACGGGGCAGTCCTCGCAGATCGCCTTGGCCTGACCGACCTGCCACACCGCCGGGCCCGCGACGCCGACCGGGAAGAACAGGTCCAGGTCCTCGCCGAAGCACGCGGCGTCGTGGCGCCAGTGCCGGGTCTCCTCAGCCCGCCGGGTGAAGGGGTTCAACAGCAGCCGCACTCCCGACGGCTGACCCGCATCTCGCGCCCGCTGATCTCGTCGGGGCGGATGGAGGTCCAGAACGTCCCCTCCGGCTGCTCGTCCCACTGGTCGCCGAGCAGCTTCTCGAAGCGCTCGCTGGCCTCCTCGTCGTAGACGGTGCTCGCGACGCCCTTGACCAGCACGCTCCACCCGGTGCCCTCGAGTGCGTCGAACTCGTCGACCTCGAACGCGACGGATGTCTGGTTGACCGCGGACGCCAGCGACGAGTCCCACCTGGCGCGGAAGGCGATGCTGCCGCCGTCGACGACGTGGTTGACCGGGAGGATGACCGTCTCCCCGGCGTCGTGGAAGGCGATCCGGCCGATCGGTGTCGACGCGATCCGGCGCAGGCAGTCCTGGTGGGCCAGCACCCCCAGCCCGCGGTGGTCCGTGGCGGCGGCATCCCGCCGTGGCTGCTCGGTGGTTGTCATGGTGGGCCTCCTGGCTGCTGCACTCCTGGCGAAGTGGTCCTCTCGAAGGATGGTCCGCCCCAATTTACACGGCTCCGGTCGTGAATAATAGGGCTGGCCGGCCACTGAGCGGCAACGAACCCCCGGCACCCGCGCGATACCGTCGGGCCATGACCTTCACGACCCTGATCACCGGCGCCAGCTCCGGCCTCGGCGCCGAGATGGCCCGCCAGTTCGCCGCGCTCGGTCACGACCTCGCGCTCACCGCCCGCCGGACCGACCGCCTCGATGCGCTCAAGGCCGAGATCACCGCCGCCCACCCGCAGCGCCGGGTCGAGACCTACGCCCTCGACGTCACCCGCGACGAGGACGTCTCCGCGGTCTTCGAGCGGGCGAAGGGGGACTTCGGCCGCCTCGACCGCGTGGTCGTCAACGCCGGCCTGGGCAAGGGCGCCCCGTACGGGAAGGGCAGCCACTACGCCAACCGCGAGACGATCACCACCAACGTGCTCGGCGCCGCCGCGCAGACCGAGGCGGCGATGGCGATCTTCCGCGAGCAGCAGGCCGGACACCTCGTGCTCATCGCCTCGATCACGGCGCTGCGTGGCATGCCCAAGTCGATGACGACCTACGGCGCGACCAAGGCCTTCGTCGCCTCGCTGGGCGAGGGCATCCGCTCCGAGATGCTCGGCAAGCCCGAGCTCGACATCGATGTCTCGGTGCTCTACCCGGGCTACATCCGCTCGGAGATGAACGAGAAGGTCGAGCAGAAGACGAAGTTCATGGTCGACACCGACGTGGGCGTGCGCGCGATGGTCGAGGCGATCGAGGCCCGCAAGCCCAGGGCCTACGTCCCCGCCAAGCCGTGGGTGGCCGTCGGCGCCGCGATGCAGGTGCTCCCGCTGAAGGTCGTGCGCAAGCTGCTCTGACGCGGGCGTCCTCCGCCGGGTCGATGTATCAGCGCGTGTCCAGAGGCTCGCTGGTACATCGACCCGCCGTCAGCCGGTCGGGTCATGATGGCCGGATGGAGATCATCGGCCTGACCGTCACCGCACCCGACGTCGCCGCCACCGAGGAGGCCTGGCGCCGCCTCGGGCCGGCCGGCGTCCTCGTCGAGGTGGTCGCCGGGGAGCCCGGGCTCGCGGCGGTCACGCTCGGTGTCGACGACGTGGACGCGACCGAGCGCCTGCTCCGGCGAAGGGGGCTGGCCGGGGACGCGGCCGGATTCGACCTCGGCGGGACCGTGTGGCGACTGGCCCCCACCCCGCGGGACGAAGGGGGCGGACCCGCACCGCGCGCGGAGGAGGCCGTCGGGGACTCCGCCCCCGGTGACCACGTCGTCGTCGACCACGTCGTCGTGGTCACCGGCGACGCGGAGCGGGCGGTGGCGGACTTCGGGGCCCGGCTGGGGCTCGAGCTGCGGTTGGACCGGGACACCGGGCACGGCTTCCGCGGGCTGTTCTTCCGCTGCGGTGACGCGGTGGTCGAGGTCATCGTGCCGAGCGACCCGCCGGAGGGACCGGACACCTTCGGCGGCGTGGCCTGGCGGGTGGCCGACCTCGAGGCGACGAGGGCGCGACTGGCGGCCGCCGGCGTTGAGCTCTCCGAGGCGCGGGAGGGCCGCAAGCCGGGCACCCGCGTGACGACGGTGCGCGACCCCGCCCTGGCCGTGCCCACCCTGCTGGTCGCCACCGCCCCACGCCCGTAGGGGAACATGCAGTTGTATGTCTGCGTCATGCAGATATATAGTTGGTAGGTGCACACAACTACTTCGGCCGTCGGGCTCCACCTCCAGGAGACCCTCGGACAGGTCTTCGGGCAGTTCGCCCGGCTGATCGCCCGGCGCCAGACGCTCGATCCGCAGGCGATGTCGCGCACCGACTACGCCCTGCTCGCCACCCTCGAGCACTGCCACCAGGAGTGGGGGATGCGCACCTCCCACCTCGCCGAGGTCCAGGGCCAGGACGCCTCCACCGTCAGCCGCCGACTGGGTCAGCTGGTCACGCAGGGCCACGTCGAGCGGCTCGCCGACCCCAGCGACGGTCGCGCCTCCACGGTGCGGCTGACCCCGGCGGGCCGGGCCGCCCTGACCGACGAGCGCACCGCTCGCACCGACCTGCTCGGCGCGCTCCTCACCGACTGGCCGCACGGCGACCTCGTCGACCTCGATCGCCTGCTCACCCGCCTGAGCGAGGACCTGGCCGTCGACGCCCGGTCCGCCGGCCACCTCCCTTCGCCCCACACCACCGGAAGGACCTCCGCGTGAGCACCGCCCCCACCCCGTACCGGATGAGCCGCGAGCACCAGCGGGTCTTCATCGGCCTGATGCTGGGCATGCTCGTCGCGTCGATCAGCCAGACGATCGTCGGCCCGGCCCTCCCCCGGATCGTCGCCGAGCTCGGCGGCATGAGCCACTACAGCTGGGTCGCGACCGCCGCGATGCTCGTCTCCGCGGTGACCGTCCCGATCGTCGGCAAGCTCTCCGACCTCTTCGGCCGCCGGGAGTTCTACATCGGCGGGATCATCGTCTTCATGGCCGGGACGGTCTTCGCCGGCTTCGCACAGAGCTTCTGGATGCTCGTGGTCGCCCGCGGGATCCAGGGGCTGGGCATGGGGACGCTGATGCCGCTGTCGCAGACCATCATCGGCGACATCATCCCGCCGCGGCAGCGCGGCAAGTACCAGGGCCTGATGGGCGCAGTCTTCGGCGTCACCTCGGTCGCCGGGCCGCTCGCCGGCGGGCTGATCACCGACCACCTCGGCTGGCGCTGGCTGTTCTTCGTCACCCTGCCCATCGGGCTCCTCGCGCTGACCTTCATCGTCAGGTTCCTCCACCTGCCGCACGAGCCGCGCAGGGCGGTCATCGACTACCCGGGCATCGCCACGCTGTCCACGGCACTGGTCGCGCTGCTGATCGCCGTCAGCTCCGGCGGCACCTCCTGGGCCTGGGGGTCGAGCACCTCGCTGGGCCTGTTCGGCCTGAGCCTCGTCTCGACCATCGCCTTCGTGGCCATCGAGCTGCGCGCCGTCGAGCCCCTGCTGCCGCTGCGTCTCCTCGCCGACCGCACGATCGCCCTGAGCCTGATCGCCTCCTTCGGCATCGCCATCGTCATGTTCGGCTCGATCATCTACATCCCGGTCTACGCGCAGGGCGTGGTCGGGGTGAACGCGACCGACTCCGGCCTGATCCTCATGCCGCTCATGCTCGGATTCATCATCTGCGGCATCCTCACCGGGCTGGCCATCACCAGGACCGGCCACTACCGCCCGTTCATGCTCACCGGCATCGCGATCATGGCCGGCGGCGTCCTCCTGCTCACCCGGCTGGACCACACGGCCACCGCGACGCAGCTGACCGTGGCGATGGTCGTCATCGGGGTCGGCCTCGGGATGGCCATGCAGCAGTACACCCTCGTCGTGCAGAACGTCGTCACCCGCGCCGACATGGGCACCGCGACCGCCTCGACCCAGTTCTTCCGCAACGTCGGCTCGACCGTGGGCATCGCGATCTACGGCACCGTCATGGCCACGGGGCTGGGCCGCAGCATCGCCGATCACCTGCCTGCCGGGACGCCGAGGGGGGCCGCCAGCCAGATGGACGCGGGCTCGGTGCTCGACCCGGACGCCCTGGCGAACGTCCCGCCGGGGGTCGCGGAGGCCGTGCGCTGGGGCCTGGCGGAGCAGCTCGGGAGCGCCTTCATGCTCGGGCTGCCGGTCCTCGCGGTCGTCTTCATCGCGACCTTCTTCATCCCGCACGCGCCGTTGCGCGAGACGACCCACGACCACCCGGTCGAGGACGCCGGCCAGGACGAGATCGACGCCTACGCCGCTGAGTCACCCGAGGCGGCCCGCCGCAGCGCCGGGTCACGGATGCCGACATCCGTCGGGTCGAGCCCGCAGGGGTGACCGTCGCGCGGAGGTGGCCACCTCCCTTCGCGCCGCTTGTGCCCTACCTCATGTGGCGGGACGTCCCATGGGATGAGGTAAGGCACAAGTCGCCCGGCCACCTCACTCGAGCGGCAGCTCCCGTGCGCTGACGAACCGCCGCTCGCCGGCGTCGACCGGGTCCACGAACTCCACCGTGCTGGCGAGCAGCTGGAGCGGCCGGGAGAAGTCGTCGAGCGAGACGTCCAGCACCTCCGGGTAGAGCGGATCGTCCACGATCGGGATGCCGAGACCGTGGAGGTGGAGCCGTAGCTGGTGGGTGCGCCCGGTGTGCGGCGTCAACCGGTAGACGGCCAGGTCACCGACACGCGCCTCGACCGCGACATCGGTCACGGCGTTGACCGGCGCGTCCGGCACCACCCGGGCCTGCCATTCCCCGCGCGTCTTGCGGATGTGGTTGCGGACGGTGACGGGCAGCGCCAGACCATCGCGCCACGGCGCCAGCGCCAGATAGGTCTTCCGGACCCGCTGCTGCTCGAACATCGTCTGGTACGGCCCCCGCCACCGGCGCTCTGTCGCCAGCATGAGCACGCCCGAGGTCACCCGGTCCAGCCGGTGCAGCGGGGAGAGCTCCGGCAGGCCCAGCTCGTCGCGCAGTCGGACCACGACGCTCTGCCGGACGTGCCGACCGCGCGGGATCGTCGAGAGGAAGGGCGGCTTGTCCACGACGACGAGTCGCTCGTCGCGATGGAGGACGCTCAGCTCACCGGGCACCTCGACCTCCTCGCGCAGGTCCCGGTGGAACCACACGAAGGTGTGCGGTCGGTACTCGTCGCCGGGCAGGACGGCACGACCGTCGTCGTACACGAATCGCGCGTCGGCAAGCATCCCGTCCACGTCGACCTCGTCGGGGATCTTCTCCCGCAGCCAGGCCGACATCGTCGGCCACCGGGGCGGTCGCAGGGCATCCCGATCCGGCGTGCGCACCCACGCCGCGCTGAGTCCGTGGCGCGCGGCGAGCGGTGAACGTGGGGGCACGGTCGCGAGACTAGACGCTCGAGCACCGACCACGCCCCGACCCCCGCCGACCCTCGCGGAATGTTTGATTTTCAACTACTGTTGGACATGGTGACCCACCCACCGAAGGAGCGCACCATGCCCGCCGTGACCGTCGAGAACATCCTCACCCTGCCCCGGGTGAACCAGCCGCTGCCCGAGACGGTCTCGCGCCCCGTGCTGTCCGTGACGACCGCACCCCAAGGCCACGAGGGCGAGGGCTTCCCCGTCCGTCGCGCCTTCGCCGGCGTCGACTCGGCGCGCCTGGACCCCTTCATCCACATGGACCAGATGGGTGAGGTGGAGTACGCGCCCGGCGAGGCCCGCGGCACCAGCTGGCACCCGCACCGCGGCTTCGAGACGGTCACCTACATCATCGACGGGACCTTCGCCCACGAGGACACCCACGGCGGTGGCGGGCTGATCACCAACGGCGACACGCAGTGGATGACGGCCGGCTCCGGCCTGCTGCACATCGAGGCCCCGCCGGAGGAGCTCGTCGTCAGCGGCGGCGTCTTCCACGGTCTCCAGCTGTGGGTCAACCTCCCCAGCCACCAGAAGATGACCGACCCGAAGTACCAGGACATCCGCTCCGGCGAGGTCGGCCTGCTCTCCAGCCACGACGGCGGCGCGCTGATCCGGGTCATCGCCGGCGAGCTCGACGGCCACGAGGGCCCGGGCATCACGACGACCCCGATCTCGATGATCCACACGACGATCGCGCCGGGGGCGCGCATGCACGTGCCGTGGCGCGAGGACTTCAACGGCCTGGCCTACGTGCTCTCCGGTCGCGGCCTCGTCGGCCCCGAGCGGCGTCCGATCCGCGAGGGCCAGCTGGCCGTCTTCGGCGCCGGCGGCGCCCTCGAGATCGCGGCCGACGACCGGCAGGACTCCCGCAGCCCCTCCCTCGAGGTGGTGCTCCTCGGTGGTCGGCCGATCCGCGAGCCCGTCGCCGCCTACGGCCCCTTCGTCATGAACACCCGCGAGGAGCTGATCACGGCCGTCGAGGACTTCCAGGCCGGTCGCCTCGGCGTCATCCCCAAGGCACCGCGGGTGCGTCCCGCCCTCGAGGTCGCCGAGGCCATGGCCAGGGGCGGTCGCCCCGGGCACGACGTGCTCTGAGCCCTCGCTACACGTCGTCGAAGAACTCCCGCGGGATGCGGTCGGCGTCCCTGACCCATGCCACGAGCGCGGGGTCCAGGGGGATGCCGCGGCGCAGCACGCTGATCCGCCCAGTGGACTCGAAGACGACGCAGGCGACCTCGCGTGGATGGCGCACCCCCGCCTGCCGCAGTGCGGCGTTGAGCTCGCGGTCGGTGACGTGGGCGAAGCGCATGTTGCGCTCGAGCGCCTCCGCCCCGGCCATGAGCAGCACCGGTCCCGAGTTGACCCACCGGGCCCCCCGGACCGTGCGGCGGAGCTCACCGAAGCCCGCCTCCATCGCGAAGAGGCACGCCAGGCCGATGACCCCGGCGGCCAGCGTCGGCGGGTGCCCGAGGATGACCCGACCCGCCACGGCACCGACGGTGATGACCACGACGACGTCGAAGGTGCCCATCCCCGTGAGCACCCGCACCCCGAAGATCCGCACGAGGACGAGGAAGGCGAGGTAGATCCCCACCGCGGAGAGCGCGACGGCCAGGGCCTGCGTCGGGTCGGTGCCGAGGCGGTGGCCGACCTCCCCCCAGTCGATCACGGACGAGTCGGCGGCGGGGAGGGCAAGGGGCATGGCACTCGCATGGTACCGAGGTCCGGGCGGCGCCCGCCCGCGCGGACGTCCCGCACCGCGGTGATCCGGCTCGTCAGGCGAAGGGGTCCTGCCCCCGCTTGAGGGCCGCGCGCGCCTTCCCGGCGCGCCCCGTGGCCGCCCACCGCTTGCGGGCCCTGGCCCGTGCGGCCGGGTCGGACCGCATGGCGATCCACTCCGCCTCCCGCTGCAGCTTCTGCCAGCTGGCCCACCGGCGCTCCTCCAGGCGACCGTCGGCGAGGGCCGCCCGCACGGCGCACCCGGGCTCGCACTCGTGCGAGCAGTCGTTGAACCGGCAGGCCGAGATCAGCTCCTCGACGTCCGGGAAGGCGCGGGCCACCCCTTCGCCGTCCTCGTGCAGGCCGATCGACCGCAGCCCGGGTGTGTCGACGAGGACCCCGCCACCGGCGAGCGGGACGAGCTCCCGGGCCGTCGTGGTGTGTCGTCCCTTGCCGTCCTGGCGGGTGTCGGTGACCGCCTGGACCTCTCGGCCGGCGAGGACGTTGACGAGCGTCGACTTGCCGGCGCCGGACTGCCCGACGAGGGCGGTGGTCCCGCGCGCGAGCACTTCGGCGACGCGGTCGATGCCCTCGCCGGTCTCGGCCGAGGCGACGAGCACGGTGACCCCGGGGGCGGCGGCCTCGACCTCGGCGCGGGCGGCGTCCGGGTCGTAGGCGAGGTCGGCCTTCGTCAACACGACGAGGGGCTGCGCCCCCGACTCCCAGGCGATGACGAGGTAGCGCTCGATGGCCGACAGCCTCAGTCGGGTCTCGAAGGGCACGGCGACGAGGACGTGGTCGAGGTTGGCGGCCAGCACCTGCGCGTCGCAGCGCTCCCCCGCGACGCGCCGCACGATCGCACTACGGCGGGGAAGGACGGTGCGCACCACGTCCCCGTCGTCACGCCGCTCCAGGCCCACCCAGTCACCGGTCGTCGGCTGCTCCTCGAGCAGGCTCCCGGCGGGCAGACGCACCAGCGCGGTCAGCGGGCCGTCCGCGGTGTGGACGGTGACCCGGCCGCGGTCGACGCGGCCGACCCGTCCCGGCACCAGGACGAAGTCCCCCGCCACCTCCTCGAAGGCGGCAGCACAGGCGTCGTCCCAGCCGATGGACGTCAGGTCGGTGGTCGTGATGTTCATCCACCGACAGTGGCACCCGGGCCCTCACGGGGCCACTGATTTTCCGTCCGCCTCAGTGCCCCACGCGGCGGCGGGAGGGGCCGCCGAGGGCGGCCCAGACGGTCGTCTGCTTCTCGTCGCGCTGCACACCCCACTCGTGGGCGATGCTGCGCACGATCCGCAGGCCACGACCGGAGGTGGCCCACACCGCACGTGCCGCGGGCACCGGCTGGGTGTCCGACCCGCCGTCGCTGACCTCGATCTCGACGCTGTTGCCCCGCGCCTTCCAGTGGATGCGCACGGTGCGGTCCGCGAGCGGGGTGGCATGACGCAGTGAGTTGGTCACGAGCTCCGTGGTGACGAGCTCGGCCTCGCCGACGATCTCCTCGTCCACCCCGCGCGCCGCCAGGTCGAGTGCCACGGCCTGACGGATCCGGGTCACGGTCTGCAGCTCCCAGCGGGCCCGGATCGTGCGGGCCTGGCCGCGCCCGATCTCCCCTCCGAAGCTGTCGAGACCGCTCGCGGACGACGCTGTCGTGCCTGCCTGGCCCACCGTCGGGCTCCCTTCCTCACCGATCACGTTTCCTCCCCGATCACCTCATTGTCCCCGTGAGGGCGGTCCGGCCCAACTCGCCACGCACCGACGGCCTACGCTGACCGGCATGGGAAAGGCTTCGCGACGCAAGAAGGAGGCGCAGGGCAAGACCAAGGTCGCCCCTGCGCCCCACATCGCACGCCCCTTCGCGGGGCTGCCCGGCGAGGCCGACTGGGTCGCCGCCTACGAGATCCTCCCGGCGGCCACGGCCACCCTCACCCTCAGGGCCGAGGCGGTCCCCGAGGGCGCACCGGAGACGGTCACCCTCGCCACGGTGCTGCCGATGGCCTGGCCCGCGCTGCGGCGTGACGACGGCAGCATCCTCGTCGCCAGCCAGTCCGGCTCCACCAGCGGGGACCCGAGCCGCGACCTGGCGCAGGCGCTCCTCACCGCCCTCGAGAGCGAGCCGGGCGCGCCGATCACCCGGCTCCCCCGTGCCACCGCCGAGACGCCGCGGCTGCAGGACCTCCTCGACACCGAGGCCGACTTCGACGTCACGGTGCACGAGGGGTTCGACTTCTGGCTGGACGGCCAGGAGGTCACCGGCGAGGCCGCCGAGTCGCTCGAGCGCGCCAACGAGAGCGTCGTCCCGACGACACCGATCACCTCGGCCCCGGCCACCTACTGGTGCCGGATCGGGGAGCGCACCTACATCCGGCACGTCCTCCCGGACGACGAGGACGCGGCCACCACGGCCCTGGCCCGCCTCCACGCGAAGGGGGAGTCCCACCTCGGCGAGGACCGTCGCCTCCTCGGCGCCTTCCGCGCCGGCGGCCTGCTCGTGCCGGTCTGGGAGGTCCCGGCCGACACGGAGGCGGCCGACCACGAGGACGCCGTCACCGACTTCGCCGGCCGGTACGCGACGGCGCTCGCCGCCACCGAGGACCTCACCCCCGACGAGCGCAGGGCGCGCAACGGCCTGCTCTCCCGCCAGGTGACCCTGCGCTGAGCCCCTTGCGCAACTGCTTGGGCTCCTGCGAATCCCTCCCCCCGCGTCGCTAGGGTGACCGCATGACCGTGGTCGAGATCGCCCTGCTGTGCGGGCTCGTCGTCGCCCTGGTCGTCGCGACCCTGGCACTGCTGCGCCTGCGCGCGCTGAGCGATCGGGTGGTCGAGCTCGAGCACCGCTCCCCCGTCGGGGAGGGCGACCTGGCCTCCCTTCGCCACGACATCGCCCAGGCGCTGCGGCACGTGGCGGTCGTGCGCTACGACGCCTTCGGCGACATGGGCGGGCGGCTGTCCTTCTCCGCCGCGATCATCGACGACACCGGCGACGGCCTGGTCGTCAGCAGCATCCACGGGCGCGGGGAGTCCCGCACCTACGCCAAGGGCGTGGTCGGTGGCGACGCCGACGCGACCCTCACCCCCGAGGAGCGCCAGGCGCTCGCCGCGGCCCGCACCGGCTCCGTCGACGCCTGACCTCCCCCTTCCCACTGGAGACGCCATGACCCGCTACGCCTACCTCGGCCCCGAGGGCACCTTCACCCAGCAGGCGCTGATGATGTGGGGGCCCACCGAGGACGCCGAGCAGGTGCCGTGCGGCTCCGTCGACACCGCGCTGGAGCAGCTGCGCGCCGGCGACGTCGACGCCGCCGTCGTGCCCATCGAGAACTCCGTCGAGGGCGGCGTCTCCGCGACGCTCGACGCCCTCGCCTCCGGAGACCCGCTCGTCGTCGTCGGCGAGGTGCTCGTGCCGATCACCTTCGTCGCGTGCGCCCGGCCGGGGACACGGCTGCAGGACGTCACGGCCATCGGGACCCACAGCCACGCGTGGGCGCAGGTGCGCGGCTGGGCCGACCACACGGTCCCGCACGCGGTCTACGTCCCCACGCTCTCGACCGCCTCCGCGGCCAAGGACCTCGCCGAGCACCCCGGCGAGGTCGGCTACCAGGCCGCCGTGTGCGCCACGGTCGCCGCCGAGCGGTTCGGGCTCGAGGTCCTCGCCCACGACATCGGCGACATGACGACCGCGGTCACCCGCTTCGTCATCGTCTCCCGCCCGGAGTGGCAGCCCGGTCCCACCGGCAAGGACAAGACGACCGTCGTGCTCTACCAGCGCACCGACCGCGCGGGTGGCCTGCTGGAGCTGCTCGAGCAGTTCGCCGTGCGCGGCATCAACATGACCCGCCTGGAGTCACGCCCCACGAAGGACTCCATGGGCTCCTACTGCTTCTCGATCGACTTCGAGGGGCACGTGCAGGACGAGCGGGTCGGCGCGGCCCTGATGAGCCTGCACCGGGTGTGCGCGGACCTGCGCTTCCTCGGCTCCTACCCGGCGGCCGCCGGCGCCGAGATCACCGTCGACCCGATCACCACGGACGAGGCCTTCCGGGACGCGCGTCGGTGGCTGGAGCGGTTGCGGGCCCTCGGGGGATAGACGCATGCACAGGGGGTGACCAGAGCCCGTGCCCGGCGTAGCATTGAACTGATGTCGGCTCGATCAGATCGAGCCTCGCGCGGTCCGCCGAGTGGTCCCCCCAGTGCCCCGTCCAGCCCGCCGTGCCCCATCGAGGAGCACTCATGGACCACACAGGCACCGCGGACCTGACCGAGGTCACCGCGGGGACGTACGAGATCGATGCCACGCGTTCGGTGGCGACCTACGCAGGCAAGCACATGTTCGGCCTGGGCACGGTGAGTGCCGAGCTCAACGTCACCGGCGGCGAGATCCGCGTCGCCGAGTCCGAGACGGGCTGCCGAGTGCACGCCACGATCGACGCCGCCAGTTTCACCTCGGACAACGCCCGTCGGGATCGAGATGTGACGGAGAACTTCCTCCAGGTTGCGACCCATCCCGACATCGTCTTCTCCTCGAGCGCGGTTCGCCGCGTCGGCGATCGCCTACTGGTCGAGGGGACCGTCACCGCCCACGCGCACACCGTGCCCGTCGAGGTCACCGTGCACTCGATCGAGTCCGAGGGCGAGACCATCCACATCCACGCCGGGGCCTCGCGTCTGGACCGCTTTGCCTTCGGGATCACCAACGGCAGGGGCATGGTGGGACGCTTCCTCGACCTGGAGCTCGATGTCGTGGCTGTCCGGGGGCCGGTCAGGCGGTGACGTCCTCGCACCACCCGAGCAACCGCTCCATCAGCGCCTGCGACTCCGGCAGCCGCGCGTCCGAGTGGTAGGAGTGCCACAGCCCCTCGGCGACGTCGAGCTCGGCCGCTCCGCCCGCCGCCCGCCACCTCGTGTGGATCCGCGCGGCGTCGGAGAGGAAGAGGTCACGCGTGCCGGAGGAGATGAAGGCCTCGGGCAGCGCCCCACCGGTCCAGTCCGCGTGCACGGGTGACAGGAGCGGGTCGCGCGGGTGGGCCCGCCCGGCGTAGGCCCGGGCGAAGCGCTCCTGCTGGCCGCGCCACCGGATCCAGGCGTCGCGGCCCTCGTTGACGCGGTAGGAGTCGCCCTCGCCCGCGAGGTCGCCGAAGGGGGTCAGCGCCACCAGCCCCAGGGGCAGGGGGACGTCCGCACCCCCCGCACTCCGGGCCCGGAGACGTTGCAGGACACCGAGGGCGAGGTTGGCGCCCGCGGAGACGCCACCGAGCAGGACCCGTGGGCCGCGCTCCGCCACCCCGGCGAGGTAGGCGTCGACGCAGACGTCGATCGCGACGGGGAAGCGGGCCTCGGGAGCGAGCGGGTACTCGACCGAGATGACCGGCCGGGCCAGCCCCTCGGCCAGCCGCAGCCCCGTCCCGTCGCGGGCGGACCCCCAGCAGAAGCCGCCGCCGTGGATCCACAGCACCCACGCGTCGTCGGCGACGCCCTCACCGGGCTCCGCCGTCATCAGCAGGTGGCCGTCGGGGCGCTCGGTGACGTGCACGCCCCGGGCGGCGCGGTCGGCCTCGAACCCCGCGAGCTGCTCGGCCGCCCCCTTCGTCCGCAGCCACCGGGTGACCTGCGGGGTGAGCGGCCACCGGTGGGGCCGGTTGTCCGCCGCGGCAGCGGCTGCGGCCGCCTCCGCGCTCACGGTCGGTGGCAGCTGTGCGCGGCTCACGGGTGCTCGCGCCGCTCGACGTGGGAGCCGACCCAGGCGTTGAGCTCGTCCCACTCGGCATCGAGCCACTCGGCGACCTCGCCGGGCTCGGTGGGCACGTCCTCGCTGCGGTGGGTGATCCCGCGGAAGAGCAGCCGGTTGCGGAAGGGCACCGCCCTGATGACCGGTCCCGGCCCGGTGAGCATGTCCAGGCCCGTGTGGGCCACGACCATGACGTCAGCCTCGGGAGCGTTCTCCCGGATGGCCGCGACACCGCGCGAGCGGGCCTCGAGCACCCACGGGCGCGACTCGACCCGGTCCGCCCGCTCGTGCTCGCCGCGCGCACGCAGGCGCTCGACGAGGGCCTCGTGGCGGTCGGGGGCCCAGTTGCGTCCCTCGGGGAAGATGAGCATCGCGTCCTTGCTCGTGAGCGTCGACGCCAGGTCCGCGACCCCGCGGGTGCGGTCGTCGCCGGCGCCGGAGCGCGAGGGGACGAAGTAGGAGTCCAGGCGCTGCAGCACCATCGCGATGCCGGGGTCCCACAGCATCGCGTCGGCGAGGACGATCCGCGGGATCCGGCCGGCGGTCGACGCGAGCAGCCAGGCGATCGCCAGCGAGTCCGCCGGGCCGGCGTGCCGGGAGATGACGACGAGCGGGTGGCCCGGGCGGCCGACCGTGATGGCGCCCTCGACGTCGATCGTGAAGCCGACCACCTTGCCGGCGGTGAAGATCACGTTGTTCAGCGCCCGGCGGATCAGGGTGAGGTGGTCCTCGTCCCAGGTCGGGCTGGTGCCCCGCGGCGAGCGCAGCCGCAGGTACCAGCACTCGACGACGAGCCCGATGTCCTCCCACATGATGTAGAGCGCGAGGAAGAGGCACCGCAGCAGCGCCAGGCGTCGGTCCCACGGCCACAGCAGGAGCATGAACGGCGCGACGGCGACGAAGAGCAGCGAGAAGAAGATCCCGACGAGCGGGTAGATCCCCTGCAGGACCAGCCGCAGCCAGTACGGCGGCGCCGGGAGCGAAGGGAGGGAGCTGATCCTCACGAGGTGGTCCCCCGCAGGTAGGCACTCGTGGCGTCGAAGGCGCGGGCCATCCGGTCCTCGACCTTCGCGACCGAGCCCTGGCCGATGAGCGAGGCCGTCGGCGTGCGGTCGACACCGCTGGGCAGCACGTGCAGCCGCACGTCGTCGGGGACCTCGGCGATCTCCTCGACGAAGCGGTGCCGCCGGGCGATCTCGAAGGCGACGAGCCCGACGACCAGCGGGTTGCGCGGCACGGCCAGCGGCTGCTCGACCCGACCGACTTGGAGCACGTGGACGACGGTGGCGCCGAGCGCGATCGCCCTCCCCACCGGGATGGAGTGCACGAGGCCGCCGTCGTAGTAGTGGGCGCCGTCGATCTCCACGGGGGCGAAGAGCCCCGGGACCGCGCAGCTGGCGGCGACCGCCGGGGCGACCGGCCCGGAGGTGAACCACCGCGAGGCCGAGCCCTCGATCTCCGCGGCGACGCACTGGAAGGGGACGGCCAGGTCCTCGAACTGCTCCACGCCGAGGTGCCGCTCGACGAGGTCGGGGATCAGTCCCCTTCGCATCACGTGGGTGCGGTACCTGGCGAAGCGGGCCGCCTGGCGCACCGGGCTCTCGCCCATCTCGCCGGAGACGACGACGTCGCGCCACAGCTCCTCGAGGCGGGCGACCCCCTCCGCCGTGGGGTCCGCCGCGACGAAGGCGCCGTTGACCGCACCGATGCTCGTCCCGACGACGAGGTCGGGTGTGACGTCGGCGGCCAGGAGCGCCTGGAGCATCCCGACCTGGGTGGCCCCGAGAACGCCCCCTCCACCGAGGACGAAGGCGGTCGTGGGCATGGTCGCCAGATTACTGGCCGTCGTCGGCACCCGACGCGCCGCTCTCCCGTGGATCGCCCGTGCCCAACCGGATGACGTCGACACCGACGTCCAGCGTCGAGCCGCTGCCCTCGGAGAAGATGATGCCCTTCAGCGGGGAGACGTCGCGGAAGTCACGGCCCCAGCCGGTGACGATGTAGCGCGAGTCGGCGAAGTGGTTGTTCGTGGGGTCGATGTCCACCCAGTCGCCCTCCGGCGTCATCGCCGCCGCCCAGGCGTGCGAGGCGTCGGAGCCCTCGAGCTTGGCCTCGCCGGGCGGAGGGCGGGTCTCGATGTACCCGGAGACGTACCTGGCGGGGATGCCGACGGCCCGCAGGCACCCGATGGCCAGGTGCGCGAAGTCCTGGCACACACCGGCCCGCCCCCGGAGCAGCTCCGGCAGGGTCGTCTTCACGCTCGTCGCACCCTTGGCGTAGGTGAAGTCGCGGTAGATGTCGGAGTAGAGGGCCATCAGGGCGCTGCCGAAGGGCCGGTCGGGCGGCAGGATCCCCGCCGCGTAGGCGATGACCTCCGGGTCGAGGTCCACGAGCGAGGAGGGGAGCAGGTACTGCGCCGCCTCGGCCCGGTCGATGCCCTCCCCCTCGGAGACCGCCGCGGCGACCTCGGCGACGGTCCAGGAGTCGAGCCGCTCCATGTCCGGCGCCGGCCAGTCGACCTCCGCGATGCTGCGCTTGGACACCTCGAGGACGGTGTGCGGGGTGCGCACCTCGTAGAAGCTGGAGAAGTTGCCGAAGTGGTCGACGTGCTCGGTGTGGATGTGCGGCTCGGGCACGATCTCCACGTCGTGCTCGATGATGCGCTGCTGGGGCGTGCTCCGCGGGCGCAGCATCGCCCGGCCGTAGGAGTCGGTGACGTACTCCTCGTAGGTGTAGGTGGTGCGGTGGCGCACCTCGTACCGACGGCGGGTGTGGTGCTCCGGGCTGATCGTCGGTCCGGGGCCGGTCGTCGTCGGCTCGGGGGCGGGCGGCCGGTCGGGTGTGGAGCTCACCAGGACCCCTCCCCGCTGCTCCACTGGAACCACTGGATCGTGCGGCCCTCCGCCTTGCGCTGGAAGTAGGTCTCGTCGAGGGCCCGGTGGACCTGGCGCAGGTCGGCACCGATGCCGGTGAGCGCGCGCGAGAGGGGCTGGCGCCCGTCGGCGAAGAGCTCCTCGAGGTCGAGTGCGGCGATGCGGTCGCGGAGCTCGCGCACCCACGGCAGCACGAGCTCGTCCTCGAGGAGCTCGAGGTCCTCGACGAGCCGCTCGACCTGGAACCCCACCGAGCGCGGGTTGCTCCCGTCGCGCAGCAGCAGGTCGACGGCGGCCTGGAGCGGGGAGAGCCCGCCGAGACCGCTGGTCAGCCGGCGTCGGTAGGTGATGACCGACTCCGCCGCGAGCAGCGCCGCCTCGGTCGTCGTGCCCTCGACGACGGGCGCCCGCTCGACAGCGAGCACCGAGGTGATCAGCCGCGTCGTCTGCTGGGCGCGCTCGACCCGCTTGCCCGCGTCGGCGAAGGCCCACGTGGGATCGCGGATCAACGACTCCACCCCGATGCCCGCGAGCGCGAGGAGACCCTCGATGGTCCCCATGAGCAGCTCCTGCAGATCGTCCTCGGGGGCGGCGTGCCGCAGGGTGCGCTCGAGCCGCGACATGACCAGCCAGGTGTCGACCGAGAGGGTCTCGCGCACGGCCTGGGCCGCGATGACCGCGCGATGGGTGCTGAAGGCGACCGAGCCGACGACCCGCGGGTCGAGGGTGAGGGCGCGCAGGTGCGGCAGCGGGTCCTTCCGGCGCTCCCACGCGTCCTCGCCGACGAAGCCGGGACGGGCGGCCACGACGGAGGTGACCGCCTCCAGCAGGGCGAGCATCGCGGTGTGGCCGGTCGTGCCGGGGCGTGCGGCGTGGTCGTCGACGAGGTTGTCGGCCACCCGCAGCAGGCGGGCGGCGAACTCGGCCCGCTCGCCGTACCGACCCATCCAGTACAGGTCGGCCGCGACACGTGGCGGCGGTGCCGCGGAGGCCAGCGCCGCCGCCCCGGCGAACGGACTCGGGGCGGTCAGGCCCTCCCCTTCGTCCACGAGCGTGTCGTCACGCACCCACACGTCCTTGCTCATCGCGCCGGTGAGGCTGGAGATGGCGCCGGAGTCGGGGCGCACGGCGACACGGCCCAGGCCACCGGGCAGGACGGCGTAGTCCTCCTCGTCGGCGACGGCGAAGGTGCGCAGCACGACGTGGCGCGGCTCGAGCCCGCCGGCGGTGACCACGGGAGCGGTCGACATCGTCAGCGGGTCCTGCGCGGTCCACTTCCACGGCTCGGCCTGGATGCGTCGGGCCAGCTCCTCGCGCTCGTCCGCGGTGATCTCCCAGCCGAAGACCGCGTTGCCGCCGTTCGTGCCGTCCCCGCGGGAGGCGGGCTTGACGACGAGGCTGGAGAGGTTGGTGACGACGTGGCTGAGGTGGCTGGGGTCGCCGGCCCACCACGTCTGGGTGGACTGGAGGATCAGGTCCTCGTCGAGCAGGTACCGGCAGATCGCCGGGAGGTAGGGGATCAGCGCCGGGTTCTCCAGCACGCCCGAGGAGATCGGGTTGACCAGCGAGACGTGCCCCAGCCGTGCCGCCTCGACCATGCCGGGGAGTCCGAGGCGGGAGTCTCCGCGCAGGTCCAGCTGGTCGATGGCGCCGCCGTCCACCCGGCGCATGATGACGTCGACCGGGGACAGGCCGCTCGTCGTGCGCATCCAGATCCGACCGTCGCGGCTGACGAGGTCCTCGGACTCGACGACGGGGACGCCGAGGACGGTCGACTGCAGGGCCTCGTCGTAGGCCGCGTCGCTGAGGCTGCCCGGCGTGAGGATGACGATGCGCGGGACGTCGTCGGTCTGCGGCGCGGCGGCCATGAGGGCCTTGTGCATCTGGTAGAAGAAGCCGCGCAGGCGGGCCAGGTCCACGCTGCGGTGCAGGTCGGGCAGCACGCGGGCGATGATGCGGCGGTTGGCCATCGCGTAACCGGCACCGCTCGGGGCCTGCGTCCGGTCGGCGAAGACCCGCCACGTGCCGGTGCGGTCGCGGGCGAGGTCCATCGCCGGCATGACGAGCTGGCGCGGGCCGGGCAGCCGGATGCCGTCGGCCTGCGGGAGCCAGCCGTCGTGGCCGTAGACCGCCGTGCCGGGCAGGATGCCGTCGCGCACGAGGCGCTGCTCGCCGGTGAGGTCGGTGAGGACGCCGTCGAGGAGGGCCGCACGCTGGCGCACGCCCTGCTCGAGCTTGGCCCACTCCGTGGCGCCGATGGTCAGCGGGAGCGGGTCGAGCTCCCACGTGCGGGGCTCGGTCGGGACGGTGCGGCCGTCGGCGACGTCCTCGTCGTCCGGGGAGGCGCCCGCGCCGTACGTGATCCCCTCGTCCTCGACGAACCGGCGGCTCGCTGCCCGGGCGGCGAGCATCCCGGGCAGTCGGGCGGAGGCGATCGCCTCCGCGAGCGGCTCGGCCGCCTCCCGGACACCGTCGAGGGTCACGACCTCGTCGATCCCCTCGGTGACCGTGACCTCGTCGCGGTACTCATCGAGAGGGCTCGGGAGATCGCCGAAGGCCGGAGCGGACATGGGCTCGACACTAACGCCCGCGGTCGCCTCCGGGCGCACACGAACTACTGCAGGCAGTACCTGGTATCGCGAGCAGTAGCTCGAGCTGATGCAGACGATACGTGCTACTGCCTGCAGTAGTTCGTTGGCTCCGCTGTGTGCAAAGGAGTGTTTGCAAACATCTCTTTGCGGTTCTACGCTGGGCGTCATGGACCCCGCGCTGCCCGTCACCCAGCTCAGGGCACTCTCCCACCCGGTGCGCATGCGCATCCTGGGCCTGCTGCGCACGCTCGGTCCGGCCACCGCAACCTTGATCGCCCGGCGCCTCGGACTCAACTCGGGCGCGACGAGCTACCACCTGCGCCAGCTGGCCGAGCACGGTTTCGTCGAGGAGGCCCCCGGCATGGGCACCAAGCGGGAGAGGTGGTGGCGGGCTGTCAGCCAGATGACCTCCGTCCCCGAGCCGGACGACCCGGACGACGAAGGGAGGGACGCCACCGACGCCTTCCACCACATGGTCGTGGGTCAGCAGGCACAGCGGATGCAGACCGCCGCCGAGCGTCGCGGCGGGGAGCCGCAGGAGTGGCGTGTGGTCACGTCGATCAGCGACGCCGCGCTCGCGGTCACCGCCGAGCAGGCACGCGAGATCCAGCACCGCTTCGAGTCGCTGATCTGGGAGGTCCTCGAGGAGCACGGCGGTCCACCCGGGCCGGTCGGCGAGGGCGAGCGGCGGTTCAACGTCGTCGTGTCGACCTTCGTCGACGCCGAGGAGCCGGCGTGGGACGCACAGGACGGTGGTTGAGGTGCGAGGGACGAGCCTCGACACCACCACCCACCTCTCCCCGGACGCCGCCCGCCGCGTCCTGCTCCTGCTGACCATCACGCGGTGGCTGCCGGTCGGTCTGGTCGTCTCGCTCCACGTGCTGTGGATGCTCGAGCGCGGGCTGACCCTGACCCAGGCGCTCGCGGCCAGTGCGGCCACCGGCGCCTGCGTCCTCCTCCTCGAGCTGCCGACCTCCGGGATCGCGGACGCCCTGGGCCGTCGGCCGCTCCTCGTCGTCGCGGGGGTCGTCAACGTCGGGGCCGCGGTGGCCTTCCTCGTCGCGGACTCGCTCGTGACCTTCGCCGTGGCCGCGGCACTGCTCGGGGTCTTCCGGGCCCTGGACTCCGGGCCGCTGGAGGCGTGGTTCGTCGACACCGTCCACCAGACCCACCCGGGCACCGACGTCGACCAGGACCTCTCCCGCATGGGCACGACCATGGGCCTGTCGATGGGCGCCGGTGCCGTGGCCTCGTCCGTGCTCGTGGCGTGGCACCCGGTCCAGGGCCACTCGGCCCTGTGGCTGCCGATCCTCGTCTTCGTCGCGCTCAACGTCGTCCACCTCCTCGCCGTCCTGCTCCTGCTCCACGAGCCCGCCCGGCTCGACCAGCGGGGCTTCGGGGCGGCGCGCGCGTCGGTCGTCCGGGCGCCGGGCGTCATCCGGTCCGGGCTGCGGATGCTGCGCGAGAACCGCGTGCTGCGCTACCTCGTGCTCGTCGAGCTCTTCTGGTCGACGTCGATGATCAGCTTCGAGGCACTCATGCCGGCGCGGATGGCCGAGCTCGTCGGCGGCGAGGCCCGGGCCGCCGTCATCATCGGGCCGGTCGCCGCGGCCGCCTGGGTCGTCTTCGCCGCGGGCGCCAGGGCGTCTGGGTGGCTCAGCCTGCGGATCGGTGTCGCCCGCACCGCGATCGTCGGCCGGGTCCTCACCAGCCTCGGCGCGATCTCCATGGGACTCGCCCTCGGTCCGGTCGCCCTCGTCGTGACCCACCTGCTGACGTACTCGATGCACGGCTTCGGCGGACCGGTCTACAACGCCCTGCTGCACCGCGAGGCGCGCGCGGACAACCGGGCGACGGTGCTGTCGATGGCGTCCATGGTCGCCTTCACCGCGTTCACCCTGGGCAGCCCGCTGCTGGGGCTGCTCTCGGACCACACGTCCATCCAGGTGGCCATGGTCCTCGCGGGGGTCATCGGACTCGGCGGCGCCTGGTGCGTCCTGCCAGCCCTCCACGCCGAGCGGGACCGCGCCTCGCTCACAGCGTCCGGGAGATCAGCTCCTTCATGATCTCGTTCGTCCCGCCGTAGATCTTCTGCACCCGGGCGCCGGCGTAGAGGCGGGCGATGGGGTACTCGAGCACGTAGCCGTACCCGCCGAAGAGCTGCAGGCACCGGTCGATGACGTCGCACTGCACGTCCGTCGTCCAGTACTTCGCCCGGGAGGCGGTCGCCGCGTCGAGCCGCCCGTCGACGTGCAGGCCGACGCAGTGGTCGAGGAAGGTGCGCGCCGCGAGCACGTCCGTCGACACCTCGGCGAGCGTGAAGCGCGTGTTCTGGAAGGCGGCGATCGGCTTGCCGAAGGCCTCGCGCTCCTTGGTGTACGCCACGGCGAGGTCGACGGCCTTCTCCGCGGACGCGACGGCCCCCACCGCGATGGCCAGGCGCTCCTGCGGCAGCTGGGTCATCAGCTGGTAGAACCCCTGCCCCTCCTCCTCGCCGAGCAGGTTGGCCACCGGGACCCGCATGTCGGTGAAGGCGAGCTCGCGGGTGTCCTGCCCGTGCTGGCCGATCTTGTGCAGCACCCGCCCGCGCTCGAAGCCCTCGAGCCCGTCGACCTCGGCCACGACCAGCGACAGGCCCTGGGCGCCCTCACCACCGGTGCGGGCGACGATCACGACGAGGCCGGCGTGGGAGGAGTTGGTGATGAAGGTCTTCGACCCGTTGACGACGTAGTGGTCGCCGTCGCGCCGGGCGGTGGTGCGGATGTTCTGCAGGTCCGACCCCGTGCCCGGCTCGGTCATGGCGATGGCCCCGACGAGCTCGCCGGAGGCCATCCTCGGCAGCCACGCCTGCTTCTGCTCCTCCGACCCGTAGGCGAGGATGTAGTGGGCGACGATCGAGGAGTGCACGGAGTAGCCGAGGGCGTCGTCACCGGCCTTGCCCTGCTCCCACAGGACGGCGGCCTCGTGGGCGAAGGACCCGCCGCCACCGCCGTACTCCTCGGGGACGGAGATGCACAGCAGCCCCGCGGCACCGGCGGCCAGCCAGGTCTCCTCGTCGACCTGGTGCTGCTCGGCGAAACGCTCGAGGTTCGGCGTGACCTCCCGCTCGAAGAAGGTCCGGGCCAACTGCGTCACATCGACGATGTCTTCAACGTCCATCCACGGCGAGACGTAGGGCTGGGGCTGGAGGATGTCGGGCATCGGTCTCTCCTGTGACGAAGGGGGTCAGTCGGCCACGGCGACGAGCGGCAGGTCGTGGGTGGTGGCCCACTGCTCCCACTCGCTCGCCGTGCGACCCGCGAAGACCTCGGCGAGGCGCTGGGTGGTCAGCTCCTCGGCCGGCAGGTCGAGGGCCGCGAGCAGGGAGCGCGTGAAATGCGGCTCGAGCGCCGCGAGCGCGACGTGGCCCTCGGCCGCCGCGTAGACGGCGTAGACCGGCAGGTCCCCGGCGAGCATGCCCCCGGGGGAGGTGAGGCCGTGGGCGACCGGGCGGGACATCGTGTGCGCCAGGTCGGACAGGGCGACCTCACGGCGCACGCCCTCCCCGGTCCGGGCCCGCTGGACGAGCGCCGCGGCACCCTCGGCAGCCGCCCGCTCGGCGCCCGCGAGGTCCACGACGAGCGTGGCCGGCATCCGCCCGTCACGCACCATGCCGGTGCCGGCCTGGTAGGTCAGGTCGTGCCCCGGAGTCTCCGCCGCCTCGCCCGGATAACCGACGATGTCGACCTGGCAGACCTGCGGGTGCCGCTCGTGCACGGTCGCGAAGTCGAGCCCGAGGCGCCGCAGCGCCGACGGGCGCGAGGACGTGAGGAAGATGTCCGCCCCCGCGAGCAGCTCGTCGACCTCGGCGCGACCGGCGGGGTCCTTCAGGTCGATACGCACGACGTCCTGCCCGACGTGCAGCTCCTCGAAGTACGGCCTCGCGTACTGCTCCATCGGATCACCCGAGGGCGGCAGGACGGTCGTCACGCTCGCGCCCTGCCGGGCCAGCCGCGCGACGGCGGCCGGCCCGGGCAGGTTGATGGCGATCGAGACGACCCGCACACCGGCGAGGGGGGCGTCCACGTCGATCAGGCCTCGTCGACGAGGGTGCCCTTGGCGGCGCGCTCGGTCAGCCACGCGCTCGGGCGGAACCGCTCCCCGTACGCGTCGGCCAGCTCGTTGGCCCGCGCCACGAAGCCGGCCAGGCCCCCTTCGTAGTTGGTCATGAAGGTCGCCGGGCCACCGGTGTGCGGGGGGAAGCCGATCCCGAAGATGCCGCCGATGTTGGCCGAGACGGTGTCGGAGAGGACGCCGTCCTCGAAGCAGCCGGCCGTCTCGAGGGCCATGATGAAGAGGTAGCGGTCCTGCAGGTCCACGAAGGGGACCTCGGTCCCCTTCGCCCAGCGCTCGCGCAGCTCGGGCCACAGGACCTTCGGTCCCGCGGACGGGTAGTCGTACATGCCCGCCCCGGAGGCGCGGCCCTTGCGACCGAGCTCGACCATGGTGTCGATGAGCTCCTCGCCCGGGCCCTTCGCCACGGTCCGGCCCTCCGCGGCAGCGGCCTTGTCGGCCTCGGCGCGGATGTGCTGGGTCAGGGTCAGCGAGACCTCGTCGAGCATCGCCAGCGGCGGTGCCGGGAAGCCGGCCTGGGTCGCCGCGCGCTCGATCGTCTGCGGGTCGATGCCCTCGGCGAGCGCGGTGGCCCCCTCGAGGATCAGCGTGCCGAAGACGCGGCTGGTGTAGAAGCCGCGGCCGTCACCGACGACGATCGGGATCTTGCGGATCTGCTGGACGATGTCGATCGCCCGGGCGGTGGCCTCGTCGGAGGTCTGCTCGCCGCGGATGATCTCGACGAGCTTCATCTTGTCCACCGGCGAGAAGAAGTGCAGGCCGATGAAGTCCTTCGGCCGGGAGGTGAACTCCTGCAGGCTCGTGATCGGCAGCGTCGAGGTGTTCGAGCACAGCAGGGTGTCGGGGCCGACCACTGCTTCGACCTCGGCGAAGACCTTCTTCTTGAGGTCGTAGTCCTCGAAGACCGCCTCGATCACGGCGTCGACGCCCGCGAGGTCCTGCGCGTCGGCGGTGGGGGTGATCCGGGCCAAGATGGCGCTGCTCGCATCCTCCGACAACTTCCCGCGCTCGACCTGCTTGGCCAGGATCTTCTCGGAGTAGGCCTTGCCCTTCTGCGCGCCCTCGATCGAGACGTCCTTGAGGACGACGTCGATGCCGGCGCTGGCCGCGGAGTAGGCGATGCCGGCGCCCATCATCCCGGCGCCGAGGATGCCCACCGAGCCGACCGAGGACTTCTCGATGCCCTCGGGGCGGAGGGAACCGGAGCTGATCGCCTGCAGGTCGAAGAAGAAGGCCTGGATCATGGCCGTCGACTCGCGACCGGCGGCGAGCTCGGTGATGTAGCGCGACTCGATGCGACTGGCGGTGTCGAAGTCGACCTGCGCCCCCTCGACCGCGGCGGACATGATCGCGCGGGGCGACTTCGTGGGCGCCCCCTTGAGCGTCTTGCGCAGGTTCGCCGGGAAGGCCGGGAGGTTGGCGGCGAAGCGCGGCGTGCTGGGGGTGCCGCCGGGGATCTTGTGGCCCCTGACGTCCCACGGCTGCACGGCCGCGGTCTCGTCGTCCGCGTGCTCGCGGATCCACGCCTTGGCGGCGGGGACGAGCTCCTCGCGGGTGGGGACGAGCTGGTCGACGACCCCCTTCGCCAGGGCCGCCGCGGGGGTGCGCTGCTGGCCCTGCAGCAGCCAGCCCATGAGCGCCTCCTGGATGCCGAGCATCCGCACCAGGCGGGTGACGCCACCGCCGCCGGGGAGCAGGCCGAGGGTGACCTCGGGCAGACCGAGCTTGATCCTCGGGTCGTCGACGGCGATGCGGTGGTGGGTCGCGAGCGCGATCTCCAGGCCACCGCCGAGGGCGGCGCCGTTGATCGCCGCGACGACCGGCCGGCCGAGGGTCTCGAGGCGACGCAGCTGGGCCTTGATGCCCTCGATGCCCTCGAAGAACTCCGCGGCGGTCTCCTGCGTCACCGACTGGAGGTCGGAGAGGTTGCCGCCGGCGAAGAAGGTCTTCTTCGCCGAGGTGAGCACGACACCGGTGATCTGGTCGCGCTCGGCCTCGAGGCGCTCGATGGTCTCGGCCATCGACCGGGTGTAGGTGTCGTTCATCGTGTTGGCGCCCGCGTCCGGGTCGTCCATGGTCAGGGTGACGATGCCCTCGTCGTCACGCTCGTAACGGATCATGTTCTCGCTCATTGGTTCCTGGCTTCCTTGTCCGCTGGTTCAGACGCGCTCGACGATGGTGGCGATGCCCATGCCACCGCCGATGCAGAGGGTGGCGATGCCGCGCTCGAGGTCGCGGCGCTCGAGCTCGTCGACGAGGGTGCCGAGGATCATCGCCCCGGTCGCGCCGAGCGGGTGGCCCATCGCGATCGCGCCGCCGTTGACGTTGGTCTGCTCCTCGGTCCAGCCCATGTCGCGGATGAGCTTGAGGGCGACGGCCGCGAAGGCCTCGTTGATCTCGACGAGGTCGATGTCCTTGGCGCTCATGCCGACGCGGTCGAGGGCCTTGCGGCAGGCCGGTGCCGGGCCGGTGAGCATGATCGTCGGCTCGGAGCCGATGACGGCCGTGGAGATGATGCGGGCGCGGGGGGTCAGGCCCATCTCCTGGCCGGCCTTCTCGTTGCCGATGAGCACCAGCGAGGCGCCGTCGACGATGCCGGAGGAGTTGCCGGCGTGGTGGACGTGGTTGATCCCGTCCGTCGAGTGGTACTTCTCCAGGGCCACGTGGTCGAAGCCGCCCTGCTCGCCGATCGCGGCGAAGGAGGGCTTGAGGCCGCCGAGCGACTCCGCGCTCGTGCCCGGGCGGATGGTCTCGTCGCGGTCGAGGATGGTGATGCCGTTGGCGTCCCGGACCGGGATGACGGACCGGTCGAACCAGCCGTTCTCCCACGCGGCCGCGGCACGGGCGTGCGACTGCGCGGCGAAGCGGTCGACCTCGGCGCGGTCGAAGCCCTCGAGGGTGGCGATGAGGTCGGCCCCGATGCCCTGCGGGACGAAGCCGGTCTCGAGGTTCGTCGCCGGGTCCATCGCCCAGGCGCCGCCGTCGCTGGCCATGGGGACGCGGGACATCGACTCGACACCACCGGCGAGGAAGAGGTCCTCGAAGCCGGAGCGGACGCGGGCCGCGACCTGGTTGATGGCCTCGAGGCCGGAGCCGCAGAAGCGGTTGAGCTGCACGCCCGCGACCGGCTCGGGGTAACCGGCCTTCAGCGCCGCGATGCGCGGGAGGACCGCGCCCTGGTCGCCGACCGGGGAGACGATGCCCATGACGAGGTCGTCGATCCGGGCGGCGTCGAGGCCGGGGTTGCGCTCACGGACGGCGTCGAGGAGACCGACGGTCAGGTCGATCGGCTTGACCTCGTGGAGGGAGCCGGACGACTTGCCCTTCCCTCGGGGCGTGCGGACGGCGTCGTAGATGACGGCCTGGGGCTGCTCGGGCATGAACCGGCTCCTTCTCGGATACGCGACGGCGATTCAGTTCGCACCCTACGCACGCGCTGAACACCTGTGCAATAGTCCCCGGTGTGACCCCGACAACGACGAAGGGAGGCACCGTGACCCCACCAGTGGCGGGCCCGTCCGCCGATGCCAAGGAGCGCATCCTCACCGTCGCCCTCGGGCTCTTCGGCGAGCGCGGAGTCGCCGCGACGAGCCTGCGCGAGGTCGCCCGCGTCGCGGGCGTGGCCCCGGGCCTGGTCGTGCACCACTTCGGCGGCAAGGAGGGGCTGCACGGGTGCGTCGACGACCACGTCGTCGACCTCTTCCGCCGGGCACTGGACTCGGTCCCGCTCGACGGACCCGCCGCCGAGGTCGTCGCGGGCCGTGACGACGCGGTGACCCGCATGTTCGAGGCGAACCCCGAGGCGATCGACTACCTGCGGCGGGTCGTGGTCACCCCGGACCCGGGTGACGTGGGCCTGGCCCGCAAGCTCATCGCGGAGACGATCGCGCAGACGCGCACGCTGCGTGAGCACGGGATCGCGCGCAGCCGCATCCCGGTCGAGGAGCAGGCCGTCGCCGTCCTCGTGGGTCAGCTGGGCGACCGTCTGCTGCAGCCGACGCTGGCCCGGATGTGGACGATCGCGGGGGCGGACTCCCCGGTGCCCACCGTCAGGGTGACGATGCAGGACCGGCGGGGTTGACCCCCTTCGTCAGTGGGCCGTGGCCTCGGCGCACGTGCACCAGTCCTCGGCGCGCACCTGCGCCCGGACCTCGTCGACGTGCTCCCCGCAGCCCGACCAGGTCGTCTTCCCGCAGCTCGTGCACCGCACCGGTACGCACATGGCGGATCTCCCTTCCTCGGTGTCCCGCCAGCGTAGGCGGGTAGGACTGAGCAGGATACGCACCCGACCTCAGGAGGACACGCATGTGGCAGAAGACCCGGGACGGGCGCTGGGACGTCTCCGTGACGCTCGGCCCAACGAACCTGCGGGTCGACGGCGCGTACGAGGCGCTGTCGATCGCCAACGACTTCCTCGCGGGGCTGCTCTTCCTCGTCGGCAGCATCCTCTTCTTCTGGAAGGCGACGGAGACGGCCGCCATCTGGTGCTTCACCGTGGGGTCGGTGCTCTTCGTCGTGCGACCGACCATCCGACTCGTCCGCCGGATCCACCTCGGGTCCGCCGGTGGTGGCGAGGGTGAGGCCGCGCGCGACTTCTGAGCCGGCTCCCGCGCTATAGGGTCTGGCCATGGCCGATCGCACCACCTACCTCCTCGTCGACGGCGAGAACATCGACGCGACGCTCGGGGTCTCGGTCCTCGGCCGTCGCCCCCAGCCCGAGGAGCGCCCACGCTGGAACAAGCTCCTCGAGTACACCGAGGCGGCCTGGGACCAGCCGGTCAAGGGGTTGTTCTTCCTCGCCGTCGCCGGTGACCTGCCCGCCTCCTTCGTGCAGGCGCTGCTCGCCATGGGCTATCGGCCGGTGCCGCTGCGGGGCGAGGGCAAGGTCGTCGACATCGCGATCCAGCGCACCGCGGAGGCCCTCCTCGAGCGCGACGCGGACGTCATGCTCGTCAGCCACGACAACGACTTCACCCCGCAGATGGAGGACCTCGCCGAGGACGAGGACCGCCGCGTCGGCATCGTCGGGTTCGGTGAGTTCATGGCCAATGGGCTGCGGGACGTGCCCGGCATGGAGTTCTTCGACCTCGAGTACGACATCTCCGCCTTCAAGAGCCGCCTGCCGCGGGTGCGGGTCATCGAGATCGACGAGTTCGACCCGCTCGAGTTCATCTGAGGCGAAGGGGGGCGCCCGGGCGTCCCCGCGCTCAGCCCCCGTCCCGGGCGATCCACTCCTCGTAGAACCCCGGCATCTGCGACGCCCGGCTGGTGTACTGCGGGTCCCGCTTCTCCAGGAAGGCCGCCACGCCCTCCTTGCCGTCACCGATGCTCGTCTCGAACATGGCCAGGGAGTCGATCCGGTGCGCCTCCACGGGGTGCTGCGTCGCGGCATTGCGGCGCAGCATCTGCCGGGCGAGGGCGACCGCGACCGGCGAGCGCCCCTTCGTCCAGCGGTCGGCGAGCGCCCGGGCAGCACCCAGGAGGTCGTCCGGCTCGTGCGGCCCGGTGGCCACCCCCGCCGCGACGGCGGCGTCGGCGTCGAGGATGTCGGCGGACAGGACGAGGTCGAGGGCGGTGGGGAGCCCGACGATCCGCGGCAGGAACCAGGACGAGGCCGCCTCGGGGACGATCCCGATCCGCCCGAAGACGAAGCCGACGCGCGCCTTCGTCGAGACCAGCCGGGCATCCATGGCCAGGGTCATCGTCGCGCCGATGCCCACCGCGGCGCCGTTGATCGCGGCGATGACCGGCTTGCGGCAGTCGTGGACGGCCAGGGTGACGCGGCCGCCGGTGTCGCGCACGCCGGCGACGAGGGCGGGGTCGTCGAGCTGCTGCATGTCGGTCAGGGAGGGGGACATCGACTCGTCGAGGCCGAAGACGTTGCCCTCGGCGGTGAGGTCCATCCCCGCGCAGAAGGCGCGCCCGGCGCCGGTGACGATCACCGCGCGCACCGCGTCGTCGTCGTTGACCTCCCGGAAGGTGCGCTCGAGCTCGTCGGCCATCGTCGGGGTGAAGGAGTTGAGCTGGTCGGCCCGGTCGAGCGTGACGGTGAGGACACCGTCGTCGAGGTCGTGGCGGATCGTCGTGTACGTCATGGGGAGGACTCTGCCGCATCTGCGTACGGTCAGGGGATGACGACATCCCCGAGGGCGCTCGCCCAGGTCCTGCTCGGCGCCGCCCTCCTGTTCACCGGTACCGGGCACCTGACCTTCGCCCGCAGGGAGTTCCGGGCACAGGTGCCGCCCTGGGTGCCGCTCGACGTGGACACGGTCGTCCTGCTCTCCGGGGTGGTGGAGCTCGCCGTCGGGGTGGCCCTGCTCGTGGCCTGGCGGCAGCCGCACCGCGCGGTCGTGGGGCTGGCCACCGCGGCCCTCTTCGTCGCGGTCCTCCCGGGCAACATCGCACAGCTGACCGAGCACCGGGACGCCTTCGGCCTCGACACCGACCGCGCGCGGCTGCTCCGGCTGTTCTTCCAGCCGGTGCTCGTCGTGTGGGCGCTGTGGTCCACCCGAGCGATCGAGCAGTGGCGAAGGGGGACCCGGCCCGGCCGCCGTGGCCGGTGACCACGACGCCGGGCGGGGCGGCCCCCTTCGCTCAGACCGCGGCCGGCTCCGCGTGGGGCACCCAGGTGTCCGGCCCGAAGACCTCGTAGTGGATGTGCGACTCGGGCACGCCGTGGCCGGCCAGGCGACCGCGCACGAGCTCCATGAAGGGCAGGGGTCCGCAGAGGTAGACCTGCGCGTCCGGGTCGACGTGGGCCGCGTCGAGGTCGATCAGACCGCGCTGCACCGTCTCGCTCGGGGGCCGCACGCCCAGGTCCTCGTACCAGTGGTGCAGGCGGGCGTCGGGGATGCGCTGGACCAGTTCCGCGAGCTCCTGGCGGTGCGCGTGCCGGGCCGGGGACCGGTCGGCGTGCACCACGGTCACCGGCCGCTCGGAGCCGGTGCGGGCGAGGTGGTGGAGCATCCCGATGATCGGGGTGCAGCCGATGCCCGCGGACACCAGGAGGAGGGGATCGGTCCGGTCCTCCAGCACGAGGTCGCCGAAGGGGAGCGAGCAGTGCAGCAGGTCCCCCTCGAAGACGTTGTCGTGGAGGAAGTTCGACACCTCGCCGGCGGGGACGGGGGTGCCGTCGACGACGCCCGCGGGGACGGCCTTGACCGTGATGCCCCACGAGCGGCTGTCGGGGGCCCGGGTGAGGCTGTACTGGCGGATCTGCCGGGCGCCGTCGGGCAGGGTCACCTGCACGGAGATGTACTGGCCGGGCTGCGCCTGCTGCAGCGGCTCACCGTCCCGGCGCGCCAGGACGAGGGCCACGGTGTCGGGTGACTCCTGGCGGCGCCCGATGACGACGAGGTCCTGCCACACCTCCTCCGGGGCCACGCCGAAGCGGGAGTACAGGCCCTTCTCGATCCGGATGAGCGTGTGGGCCATGTCCCAGTAGACCTCGTCCCAGGCCGCGACGACCTCGGGGGTGGCCGCGTCGCCGAGGACCTGCGCGATGGCCTCGAAGAGGTGCTGGTGGACGATCGGGTACTGGTCCGGCGCGATGCCGAGCGAGGCGTGCTTGTGCGCGATCCGGGACAGGAGCGCGTCCACGTCGGGCTGCTCGTGGCTGACGACGAGGGTGGCGTAGGCGGCGATCGCGCCGGCGAGGGCCCGCTGCTGGTCGCCCTGGGCCTGGTTGCCGCGGTTGAACAGGTCACGCTCCAGCTCGGGATGGGCGGCGAACATCCGCCGGTAGAAGATCGGTGTGATCTCGTCGATCTTCGACCCGATGATCGGCAGCGTCGACCGGACGGTCTCGGCGGCGGTGGCTGACAGCACGACTACCTCCTGCATCTGTGGCGCGGCCCTCGCGTCACCTCCGTCGCCGCGGTCCACCCCTGGTCGGAACCGCTCTCCTGCAACGGGAATGTGCAGTCTGCACCCCCCTTCGAATAAACACCAAATCGATCGTGTTTATTGCCGGCGGGTCGCTCCGCCGCGGGTCAGCAGACGCCGTCGCCGGGCCGCGGCGTGGCCAGCCCGAGCCGGCGCCGGGCGCGCAGCCCGACCCACGTGCCGACGAGGGCGACGACCGCCCACACCCAGCCGGAGAGGCTGAAGCTGGCGATCCCGGCCAGGTAGGCACCGATGTTGCAGCCGAAGGAGAGCCGGGCGCCGTAGCCCATGAGGAAGCCGCCGAGGAGGCCGGCGACCACGATGCGCCACGGGATGCGCCGCTGCACGACGAACTGCCCGCCGACGGCGGCGGCGAGGCCGGCGCCGACGATGATCCCCAGGTCGTTCAGGGTCGTCGCGTGGTCCAGGAGCGAGCCGTTGAGGTCCGCGGCGTTGCCCGGGTCCTGCCAGTAGGACCAGGTCTCCGGGTGCATGCCGAGCGCCTGGGCGATCTTGGCCCCCCACAGGGCGAAGGCGCTGGTGACACCCCAGGCGCTGCCCTTGGTCATGAGCACGAGGGCGCTGAGGGCCGCGAGCACGACTCCACCGACCCACATCGGCCACGACCCGCGCACGATCCGGGCCAGGCCACGTGCGGTGGGGACCGGCGCGACCGGCGGCGGGGTGCGACGCCGCTCGACGAGGATGCTCGCGCCGGCGATGGCCGCGAGGACGAGCAGCGTGACCGCCAGGGCACCGCCGTAGCCGAGGTCCTCGGAGAGGGAGTAGGAGCCGAAGGTCGGCAGGGTCTCGTGCCAGAAGTCGATGCGCCACGTGCCCGCGAAGGAGCCGACGACGAAGCTCGCGAGGGTGATGACGATCGCGCTCTGCCCGCTGCCGACGTGGTACAGGACCCCGGAGGCGCAGCCACCCCCGAGCTGCATGCCGATGCCGAAGAGGAGGGCGCCGACCATCGTGCCGACCCCGATCGGGTCGACGCTCGGCTGTGGTGTCACGCCGCCGAAGCCGACACCCGTGGCCAGCACGACGGCGAAGAGGGCGGCCGTCGTCCCGAGCAGCACGGTGTGCGCGCGCAGGCCCCGGCCCTGGCCGACGGAGACGAGCTGGCGCCAGGCGGAGGTGAAGCCGAAGCGCGCGTGGAACAGGGCCACGCCCAGGCCGATGCCCAGCACGAACAGGACGGTCTGCTTCGCGCCGTGGTTGGTGGCGAGGTACACCGACCCGAGGACGGCGAGGACGAGCCCCGTGGTCATGGCGAGCGAGTTGGGGCCGGTGGCGACGGGTGGCCCCTCGGTGGGTGCGGACGGACGCGCCCCGGCGTCGGGAGCGAGGGCGGCGGAGGATGACGTGGTCATGGGCATGCTCGATCTGTGGGAAGGGACGACGGACGGCTGACGGGTCGGCGCCGTCTGCCTAGAGGCTGTCGTCGATCACGACCACCGAGTGCGCGATGAGGCACAGTCGGAAGGTCGGCTTCGTCCTGAGCTGGTCCACGGTGCACAAGTGTGGACGTCGTCGGCACGTCCTCGCCGCGGCGTTTCGCGACCTGAGACCCACCCTCGACGAGCGGTCGGCCGGCCACGGCGAGCGGTCGGCGTGCGCCCCACAGACGTCGACGACCCCCGAGCCGTGTGGGTCGGGGGTCGTGGTCGTCCTGGTGCGGACTCGTGTGCGAGAGGGGGGATTTGAACCCCCACGCCCTTGCGGACACTGGCACCTGAAGCCAGCGCGTCTGCCGTTCCGCCACTCTCGCGTGAGTGTCCCACCCGCGACGTCGCGCGTGAGCCGTCTCATTGTGCCCCATGAGCTGCCCGATTCCCAAAGCGGGCCCGACGGCACCCGCGGGCCGCGCGGCGGCCCGTCCGCTCGGGCACCGCAGCGGGGGCCCCGGCGCGCCCCTCAGCGCGGGGCAGGCCGGGTGGCGGTGCCGCTCACGGTGACGTGCTCGACCGTGATGACGCGACGCGTCGTGGCCGGGTCGAGACCGCCGACGGCCGTCAGCGCGCGCACCAGGCGGACCCGCTCGACGTGCCCCTCGTCGTACTCGGCGCTCGTGCGGGTGATCACCCGCCCCTGGGGCAGCAGCTCCTCGCGCCGGTAGCACTTGAGCGTCAACACCGGTGGGCGGCGTCGTCGTCTTCAACATCGGCATGACCATCCGCAAGAAGCACCGCCCCGACCTGTGGGGACCGGTCTTCACGGCGATGCCGCAGATGCTCGCCGAGCTCGAGCGCGCCACGGCCGCCGCCGCCCGGGGCGAGGCGGAGGACCCCGGCTGCACCCGGAGGCGGTCGGCATCTGGCACGAGACCTTCGACGTGCCGGCCGGCCACATCGAGACCCTCTACGGCAACGGTGCCCTCATCGGACTCGGCGCGGCCACCGGGACGATCGAGGCGGGTCGGCGCGGCCGCGGCGCGCGCGAACGTCTCGGATCGTCGCCCTCCTGAGACCCCGGGTCCAGCATCCGGTCAGGATGCGCCGTTAGGATCGGCGCACCCATGTCCATGCGGACACCGACGGTGGTCGCATGTGCACCCAGAGACCGAGCGAAGGGAGGATCGGCGACGTGAGCCTGTTCGAGCGCATGGAGCGCAAGCTGGAGCGCACCGTCAACGGTGTCTTCGCCCGCGCCTTCCGCGCCGAGGTCCAGCCGCTCGAGCTCGCCTCCGCCCTGCGCCGGGCCATGGACGACCGCGCCACGGTGCTCGGCCGTGGACGCACCGTCGTCCCCAACCTCTTCACGGTCGAGCTCGCTCCCGACGACTACGACCGGCTGACGGAGTTCGACGAGGAGCTCGAGGACGAGCTCGTCGCCGCCGCCGAGGAGCACGCCGAGTCCCAGCGCTACCAACCCGGCGGCCCCCTCCAGGTCCTCTTCGACCGCGACGAGGAGCTCGAGACAGGTGTCTTCCGGGTCCGGCCCGCGACCGCTCGGCAACGGGTCGACCGCGCCGAGGTGCGTGCCCACACCGCGCCCGAGGTGGCCGACGACGGCTACGACGAGTACTCCGGCAGCTGGGAGCGCGACGGCGAGCCGGACGCGCCGCCCGCGTCCGGGCGCGCCCGGGGGAACCCCCCTTCGTCCCCCGCACCCCCGCGCCCACGGGCGGCCGTCGAGGAGGACGATGATGCACCGACCTCGGTCCAGCGCGCCGTCCCACCGAGCCGGCCTCCGCGGCCGGTGTCCGTGGACGAGCGCCCCTGGCTGGAGATCTCCGGCGAGCGCTACCCCCTCATCAGCGCCATGACCGTGCTCGGTCGTGACGAGAGCGCCGACGTCGTCCTCGACGACCCGGGCATCTCACGGCGACACTGCGAGGTCCGGGTCACCCAGGACGGCCCCCGATTCGCCACGCACCTGCGTGACCTCGGCTCGACCAACGGCACCTTCGTCAATGGTGAGCCGACGGATGCCGTCCGCCTGGCCGATGGTGACCGGATCACCGCCGGCCGTACCCACGCCACCTTCCATGCCGGCCGTCGCTGACGGCCCCCACCCGAACGGAGCAGCGACGTGAGCGAGTTGACGGTAACCGTCCTGCGTCTCGGCCTGCTCGTGCTCCTGTGGGTGTTCGTGCTGTCGGTCGCCTCGGTCCTGCGCACCGATCTCTTCGGCACCCGGGTGGTCAACCGCCGCCCGGCTCCGGCGAAGAAGACCCCGAAGGGGCGCCGCGGCGCGGGCGCCGCGGCGGGTGCGGCCCGCCCCTCGCGCAACCCGCGCGCACCCACCCACCTCGTGCTCACCACGGGGCCGCTCACCGGCACGTCGCTGCCGCTGCGCGACTCCGGCGTGCTCATCGGCCGCAACCCCGAGTGCACGCTCGTCCTCGACGACGAGTTCGCCTCCGGCCGGCACGCGCGCATCATCCGGGCCGAGGACGGCTGGTACGTCGAGGACCTCGGCTCGACGAACGGCACCTTCCTCGGGCAGTACCGTGTCGGCGACCCGGTCCCCGTCGAGACCGGGACCTCGATCCGCATCGGGCGCACCGTCATCGAGCTGAGGAAATGACGTGGCGCTGACCTTCCACTACGCCGCTCGCTCCGACGTCGGGCTCGTCCGCAAGGACAACCAGGACTCCGGATACGCCGGCCCCCACCTGCTCGTCGTCGCCGACGGCATGGGCGGCCACGCCGGTGGTGACATCGCCTCCGCGACCGTCATCACCGAACTCGTCGAGATGGACCACGACTCCCTCACCGCGGCGGAGGCCTCCCTCCGGCTGGGCAAGGCGATCACCGCCGCCAACGAGGAGATCTCGCGCACCTACGCCGACAACCCCGAGCTCGAGGGCATGGGCACGACGGTCACGGCGCTCATGCGGGCGCGCAACAAGCTGATCCTCGCCCACATCGGTGACTCCCGTGCCTACCTGCTGCGCGAGGGACGCCTGTCGCAGGTGACGAAGGACCACTCCTTCGTCCAGACCCTCATCGACGAGGGCAGGATCACCGAGGAGGAGGCGAGCACCCACCCCCAGCGCTCCGTCGTCACCCGGGTCCTCACCGGCGACCCCGACGACGAGCCGGACCTCGGCGCCCGCGAGGCCCGACGGGGCGACCGGTACATGCTGTGCTCCGACGGACTGTCCGGCTTCGTCGCCCTCGACACGATCGAGGAGATCCTCACCGCCGGCTCCCGACCGGGGCAGGCGGCGGACGACCTCGTCTCCCTCGCCCTGCGTGCCGGCGCCCCCGACAACGTCACCGTCATCGTCGCTGACGTCGTCGACGCCACCAGCGCACCCTCCACCCAGCCGCAGGTCGTCGGCTCGGCCGCTCTGAGGCGCCCCGGCAAGCGCACCCAGGACTCGCCCGCCTCCCGGGCAGCCGCCCTGACCCGCACCGACGACGAGGGCGTGGAGCTGGACGAGGAGAGCGGCTCCGGCCGCCGGTGGGTGCGTCGCCTCCTCGGGGCGGGCATCGCGGTGCTCCTCCTCGGCGCCGTCGCCTACGCGGGGTACGCCTGGACCCAGACCCAGTACTTCGTCGGCGTCCAGGACGACAACGTCACGCTCTACCGCGGCGTCGCCCAGGACCTCGGGCCGCTCTCGCTGCACTCCGTCGTCGAGCAGACCGACATCGAGATGCACGAGCTGCCCTCCTTCTACCGCAGCGAGGTCGAGGAGACCATCTCCGTCAGCTCCCGCAGTGAGGCCGAGCAGCGACTGGACAGCCTGCGGGTCGCGGCACAGAAGTGCAGCGACCTGCGGGCCGCAGGGGAGTCGTGCGGCAGATGAGTCGAGCGATCACGACCATCACCCCGGCCCGTGGCCGCAACATCGAGCTGCTGCTCACCGCACTGGCGCTCGGTGTCGTCGTCCTCGCCTACGTCAACGTCACCGTGGCCCAGGACGGCGAGATCCCGCCGGACCTGCTCGGCCACGCCGGAGTCCTCGGCCTGATCGCGCTCGGGGTGCACCTCGTCCTGCGCTGGCGGGCCAGCTTCGCCGACCCGATCATCCTGCCCGTGGTCACGCTGCTCAACGGCATCGGCCTGGTGATGATCCACCGCCTCGACCTCGCCGCGGGCAAGGACTTCACGTCCGGCCTGGCCTCACGACAGGTGCTGTGGACGGGCCTCGGCGTCGCCATCGCGCTGATCGTGCTCGTCACCCTGCGCGACCACCGGACGCTGCGCGGACTGACCTACACCTCAGGACTGCTCGCGCTCATCTTCATCGCGATGCCGCTGACCCCGCTCGGTCACACCGTGTACGGTGCCCGCATCTGGATCAAGCTCGGGCTCTTCACCTTCCAGCCGGCCGAGGTGGCGAAGATCCTGCTGGCGATCTTCTTCGCCGGGTACCTCGTGCAGACCCGCGACATGCTCGCCCTGGCGGGCCGCAAGTTCATGGGCATCTCCTTCCCCCGCGCCCGTGACCTCGGGCCGCTGCTCATCGCCTGCGTCGTGGCCGCCCTCGTGCTCGTGCTCGAGAACGACTTCGGCACGACACTGCTGCTCTTCGGCCTCTTCGTCGCCATGCTCTACGTCGCCACGGAGCGGATCTCCTGGATCGTCCTCGGCCTCGGCTTCGCCGCGATCGGTGCCTTCATCGCCTACCAGTTCGCCAGCCACATCCGCACGCGCATCCTGTGCTGGACCGACACGTTCTCGCAGGAGGGCGCCGAGCAGTGCGGCCAGCTGGCCACGGGGATCATGGGCATGGCCGCCGGTGGGATCTCCGGCACCGGCCTGGGCCGCGGTCGCCCCTGGCTGACGCCGCTGCCGGAGTCGGACTTCATCTTCACCAGCCTCGCCGAGGAGCTCGGCCTCATCGGCGTCTTCGCCATCATCCTGCTCTACGCCCTGCTCATCGAGCGCGGGCTGCGCTCGGCCATCGGCCTGCGTGACGGCTTCGGCAAGCTGCTCGCCACCGGCCTGACCTTCGTCCTGGCGATCCAGGTCTTCGTCGTCATCGGCGGCGTCACGCGGGTCATCCCGCTGACCGGCCTGACGCTCCCCTTCGTCGCCTACGGTGGGTCCTCGCTGCTGACCAACTGGACCCTCGTCGCCATCCTGCTGCGCATCAGTGACCACGCACGCCGTCCCGAGCCGGAGTTCGACCCGGCCTCGATGGACGCGCCCACCCAGGTGGTGAAGACGCGATGAACCAACCGATCCGTCGCCTGTCGATGCTCGTCGCCGCGATGTTCGTGGCGATCCTGGCTTCCAGCACCTGGATCCAGGTGCTGGGCGCCCAGGAGATCAACAACGCCGATGGCAACCGCCGCACCCAGCTGGAGAACTACGCCCGCGAGCGTGGGGAGATCCTCCTCGGGGGGCAGCCGATCGCGACGTCCGAGCCCTCCCAGGACGACCTCCAGTGGCAGCGCGTCTACCCCCACCCCGAGACCTACAGCCACGTCACCGGCTACTACTCCTTCACCTACGGCCCCGGCGGCGGGGTCGAGGGCGCGGCCGACGGGCTGCTCTCGGGGCGCGACGACAAGCTCTTCTACGACCGGATCACGGGCACCATCGCCGGCCGCACGCCCAAGGGCGCCAGCCTCGAGCTGACGATCCGACCCGAGGTGCAGAGGGCCGCCAAGGAGGCGCTGGGAGACCAGCGCGGCGCGGTCGTCGCGCTCGACCCGCGCACCGGGGCGATCCTGGCGATGGTCTCGCACCCCGACTACGACCCCAACGGGCTGGTCAGCCACGACGCGGAGGTCGAGAAGGAGACCTGGGAGAGGCTCACCTCCGCCCCGGGCAACCCCCTCGTCAACCGGACCATCGAGGGGAACCTCTACCCCCCGGGATCGGTCTTCAAGATCATCACCGCCGCTGCCGCCCTCGAGGACGGCGAGTGGGACGCGGACTCGACGCTCCCCGGGCCGGCGAACCTCGACCTGCCCCAGACCGAGGTCGGTCTGCCCAACCACGGTGGCCTGGCCTGCGGCCCCGGTGACGAGGTCGCCTTCGACATCGCGATGCAGGACTCGTGCAACACCGCCTTCGGCTGGCTCGGCATGGAGCTCGGCGGGGAGAAGATCCGCGAGCAGGCGAGCCAGTTCGGTTTCGGTGACGACCTCGAGGTCCCGATGGAGGTCGCACCCTCCACCATCCCGAAGGACCTCAGCCCCCCGCAGGAGGCACAGGTCGCGATCGGTCAGTACGAGGTGCGCGTCACGCCGCTGCAGGTGGCCATGGTCAGCGCAGCCGTCGCCAACGACGGGGACGTCATGCGGCCCTACATGATCCAGTCGGTCCTCGGCTCCGACCTGTCGACGATCGACGAGACGAACCCGGAGCAGCTCTCCGAGGCCATGGACTCCTCCACGTCCGACGAGCTCACCGAGATGATGGAGCTCGTCGTCTCGAACGGCACGGGGACCCAGGCAGCGGTGCCCGGTGTCAGCGTCGCCGGCAAGACCGGGACGGCCGAGCACGCCCCCGATGCCTCACCACACGCGTGGTTCACCGGCTTCGCGCCGTCGGACAACCCCGAGATCGCCGTCGCGGTCGTCGTCGAGGAAGGCGGACGAGCCGGCAGCGAGGCCTACGGCGGGGCCGTGGCCGGACCGATCAGCAGCGCCGTGATGAAGGCGGCTCTCGAGTGAGCACGACGACCACCACGCCAGCCATCTGCAAGCCCCGGGAGACAGCATGAGCACGTCGGCACCTCGCCTGCTCGGCGGACGCTACGAGGTCGGGGAACTCATCGGTCGCGGCGGCATGGCCGAGGTCCACCTCGGCCACGATGCCCGGCTGGGGCGCCCCGTCGCGATCAAGATCCTGCGAACCGACCACGCCCGGGACGCGGCCTTCCTCGCGCGCTTCCGGCGTGAGGCGCAGTCCGTCGCCGGCCTCAACCACCGCTCGATCGTGGCCGTCTACGACTCCGGCGAGGAGCACCTGCGCGAGACCGGCGGCGCCGAGCTGGACATCCCCTACATCGTCATGGAGTACGTCGACGGCTTCACCCTGCGGGAGATGCTCAACGACACCGAGTCCGGCATGCTGGACCCGTACGAGGCCGCGCGGATCGTCCAGCACGTCCTCGAGGCCCTCGACTACAGCCACGACATGGGGATCGTCCACCGCGACATCAAGCCCGGCAACGTCATGGTCACGCACGCCGGCGACGTGAAGGTCATGGACTTCGGCATCGCCCGGGCCATCGCCGACACCCAGGCGACGATGACGCAGACCCAGGCCGTCATCGGCACCGCGCAGTACATCTCCCCCGAGCAGGCCCGGGGCGAGACGGTCGACAAGCGCAGTGACGTCTACTCCACCGGCTGCCTGCTCTTCGAGCTCCTGACCGGGCGCACCCCGTACACGGGCGAGCCCATCTCGCTGACCTACCAGCACGTCAACTCGGAGATCCCCTTCCCCTCGTCGGTGAACCCCGACGTCCCCTCCGAGCTGGATGCCGTGGTCGTCCACGCACTGACCAAGGACCGCGACGAGCGGTACCCCGACGCCAAGGCGATGGCCGAGGACCTGGAGGCCTTCGCCCACGGCCGTCCGGTCAGCCCGGTGGCGACCTCCCGGCTCGAGGCCCCCACTGCGGCCCTGCCGGCCGTCGCCGGCGCCTCGCTCGCCGGGTCGACGTCCCCGCGCACCGACCCCGATACGGCGTCGATCCCGACCACGACCGAGCGTCGACGCAACTCCCGCCTCGGCTGGCTCTTCGCCGCCCTGCTGCTCATCCCGCTCCTGCTTCTCGGCTGGTTCGCCTGGGACGCCAGCAGGGGCGCGCCCGAGATCACCGTGCCCGGGGTCGTCGGGACCAGCGAGGAGGAGGCAACCGCGGAGCTGACCGATCTGGGGCTCGAGGTGGACACCGTCAGCGAGTCCAGCGACGAGTCCGTGGGCCAGGTCATCGCGCAGGATCCGCGGGAGGGCTCGACCGCGCAGGAGGGGGACGAGATCACCCTCACCGTCTCCACGGGTCCTGCGGACGTCAGTGTCCCCAACGTGGTCGGGATGACCAGGTCCGAGGCCACGGAAGCGCTCGAGGGAGCGGGTCTGCAGGTCGGCGACGTCACGGAGGAGGACTCTGCCGCGCAGGGCCCCGACAAGGTCATCTCCGTCTCCCCGTCGGTGTCGGAGACGGTATCGAAGGGGGAGACCGTCGACCTCGTCGTGGCCAGCGGGCAGGTCGAGCTGGAGGACTACGTCGGTCAGGACATCTCGGAGGTGCGCTCCGAGCTCTACGACCTCAACCTCGAGGTCGTGGAGCAGCCCGAGGAGTCCCAGGCGACACCCGGCACGATCCTCTCGCAGAACCCCGCGGCCGGGAAGGTCGAGCAGGGCACCGAGGTCACCTTCGTCATCGCGGAGGAGCCCGCCTCGACCGTCACGGCACCCCCCACGACCGAGACCGTCGAGCCGACCGAGTCGGAGACCACCGCGACCGAGGAGCCCGAGCCGACGTCCACGTCGACGGACACCGGGTCGCAGACGTCGACCCCCAGTGAGGACACCTCCTCACCCACCGGTCCCGACACGGGATCCTCCCCCCGCAGCACGGGCTCGCCGCCGAGCCCGTAGGGCCAACCGGTGCACGCGAGTCGGCCCCCGCCCTCCGGCGGGGGCCGACCGCGTGCTCGCAGCGGTCAGGTCAGCCCTGCGCGACGACCCGGGCGACGCCCTCGACGTCCCGCACGAGGGGTGACATGCCGTCGCTGCGCGCGACCGCCCCGGAGTCGCCGGTGATCCCCAGCCAGTTGGCGAGGACGCGGTGGCCGCCCTCCGTTAGGACCGACTCGGGGTGGAACTGGACCCCGTGCAGCGGCAGGCTCCGGTGCCGGGCGGCCATGATGACGCCGGACTCGGTGTGGCCGTTGGGGACGAGATCGTCCGGGACCGTCGCCGGGTCGATCGTCAGCGAGTGGTAGCGCGTCGCGGTGAAGGGGGAGGGCAGCCCGGCGAGCACACCGTCCTCGTCGTGGAGGACGCGGCTGGTCTTGCCGTGGAGGAGCTCGGGTGCCCGTCCCACGCTCGCCCCGAGCACGACCCCGAGGGCCTGGTGCCCCAGGCACACGCCCAGCATCGGCTGGGCGCGCTCCGCGCACGACTCGATCATGGCCATGGAGACACCGGCGTCCTCCGGTGTACCGGGCCCCGGCGAGACGAGGACCCCGTCGAAGTCGGCCGCGTCCCCGGGGGAGATGGCGTCGTTGCGTACCACCGTCGTCCCGGCACCCAGCTGCTGCAGGTACCCGACGATGGTGAAGACGAAGCTGTCGTAGTTGTCGACGACGAGGATCTGGCTCACCCGGTCAGTATGGACCTCACCGCTCGTCGGGCACGGCCCGGGCGTACTCCAGACCGGTCTGGCCCGAGAAGGCGGGCAGCTCGCGCTGCTCGTCGACCGTCACCTCGTAGCCGAGACCGACGGCGGCGACGTACTGCCGGTAGACGGCGACGGCGGGGTCCTCGTCGAGTGCCTCCTGCAGCTCGTCCGGGTCACCGACGGCGGTGATCCTGAAGGGTGGGGAGTAGACACGGCCCTGGAGGATCAGGGTGTTGCCGACACAGCGCACCGCACTGGTGGAGATCACCCGCTGGTCCATGATCTGCATCGCCTCGGCGCCACCGCGCCACAGCGCGTTGACGACGCCCTGGACGTCCTGCTGGTGGACGATCACGTCGTTGACGGTGAAGCCGGGAGGGATCTCGTCGGCGTCGAGGTGGGCGTCGTCGAGGGTGACGGTCACCGCCTCGCCGGTGGCCGGCACCAGACCCGCCTCGTCGGCCACGGCGGTGGTCCTCTGCTCGACCTCGCGCAGCCGCTTGCTCCCGGGAGCCGCCTCGCTCGTCAGACGCTCGATGTCCTCACGCAGGACCTCGACCCGCTGCGCGGCCCGTTCGTTCTCGCGGGTGCCCTCCTGGATGAGTCCCGGCAGATCGGCGCTCTCCGCCCGCAGGTCGGTGCCGCGGGCGGTGGCGCTGGAGGTCGCGAAGAGCAGCCCGGCACCCAGCGCGATGACGGGCACGAGCGCGGACCACCCGGTGGGACGGTGGGTCAGCCACGCGCGGAGGCGTCCCGCCCGGGGACGATCCGTCGGGGGCCCCACGTCCAGGGTCGGGCTCGACTCCTGCCCGGCAGAGGTCTCGTCCTCGGCCACGGGTGTCCCACCCCCTTCGCTCGGTCGCACCGGTGGAGACCTCTACGCTAGGCCACGAACCTGACATCCTCGAAGGAGCACGCAGTGGCGAAGTCCGCCGATGACGCGAAGGACACCCCGGCGACCAAGGCCTCGGCCACCGGGAAGGCGAAGGCCAGCCGGCTCTCGCGCTCCGGCGACCCGAGCAAGCGGGCCAAGGCCGACGCCGCGGTCGAGGAGGCAGAGGCCAAGCAGCGGCACAAGGCGAAGGCACAGCGCGTCGGCAACCCACCGTGGTTCGTGCCCGTGATGCTCGCCCTGATGGTCATCGGTGGGCTGTGGGTCGTGACCTTCTACATCACCAAGCAGCAGTACCCCGTCCCCAGCTGGGGGATGTGGAACCTCGGCGTCGGCTTCGGCCTGATCCTCGCCGGGTTCGCCATGACGACCAGGTGGAAGTAGCCCCGCTCCCCGCGCACGGAGGGCCCGCTCGTGTGACGTGCGGGCCCTCGCGCATGCTGTCCCCCCACAGCCCTGTGGACAACTGGAGTTGTCCACAGGCTTGTCCCCATCTGGGGACAATTACACGCGTGTAACTCACTCAGCCGAGGAGCATGGGGGCTCCCGGGGACAGGGCGTACTTGCCCACCGCGAGGGCGAGCACCACGGCCAGGACACCGAGGATCCCGGCCCAGGCGATGACCGGGCTGCGCCGGGTGCGGGCCCACGTCAGCGCCAGGGCGACGATGCCACCGGCGACGAGGCCACCGAGGTGGGCCTCCCAGGCGACGTTGGGGATGATGAAGCCGATGACGGCGTTGATGCCGACGATGGCGACCATGCTCGAGCTGTCGCGGCCGAGGTGGCGGTTGAGCACGATGACCGCGGCGAACAGCCCGAAGACGGCCCCCGAGGCACCCACGAGCGGGGTGTTGGAGCCCGGCACGCCCCACGCGACCGGCTGGAAGAGCAGCCAGGCCACCGTCCCGGCGACGGCCGTCACGAGGTAGATCGCCAGGTAGCGCGCCCAGCCCATCATCTGCTCGAGGTAGCTGCCGACGATCCACAGGGCGAACATGTTGAAGCCGATGTGCATGATCTGGTTCGGGCTGTGGGCGAAGGCCGAGGTGATGAACCGCCAGGGCTCGATCGCGCCGAGCACCGGCGCGAAGGCGACCGCCTGGAACACCTGCGGGGAGATCTGCTCACCGATCCACACGAGCACGCAGATCGCGATGATCGTCATGGTCAGGTAGGGCTTGTCGGCCCCGGCGCGCCCGCCGAGGACGGTGACCGGGCGGCGCTCCCCCTTCGCCTGCTCCCGGAGGCAGTCCACGCACTGGACACCCACCGCGGCGCTGCGCTGGCACTCCGGGCAGGCCGGTCGGCGGCAGCGCTGGCAGCGGATGTAGGAGACCTGGTCCGGGTGCCGGGGGCAGACCGGAACGTCGGAGCCACCGGCACCGTCGCGCGGTCCGGTGGCTCCTCCCCAGCCCTGGGGCGGCTGGGTCACGGGATCAGTCCCGGATGATCTCGACGGAGTCGATGGTGACCGGCTCGGCCGGCTTGTCCATCGCACCGGTCGGGACGGCGGCGATCGAGTCGACCACCTCGCGGCTCGGGGCGTCGGAGACCTCGCCGAAGATCGTGTGCTTGCCGTTCAGCCACGGGGTCTCACCGACGGTGACGAAGAACTGCGACCCGTTGGTGCCCTTGCCCATCCGCTTGCCGGCGTTGGCCATGGCGAGCAGGTACGGCTTGGAGAAGGTCAGGTCGGGGTGGATCTCGTCGTCGAAGGCATAGCCGGGACCGCCGACGCCCTGTCCCAGCGGGCACCCGCCCTGGATCATGAAGCCGGGGATGACCCGGTGGAAGCCGAGACCGTCGTAGAACTTCGTGGGGTTGGAGCGGCCCGCGTCGTCGGTGTACTCCTTCTCACCGGTGGCGAGACCGGCGAAGTTGTCGACCGTCTTGGGGGCCTGGTTGGGGAACAGCTCGATGGAGATGTCGCCGTGGTTCGTGTGCAGAATCGCCTTCATGCCCTCATCGTAGTCAGCGCGTCCGACACGTGGACCGCCCGGTCCGTTCGGGACCTCTCGGTTTCCCCCACGAGCGATCCGGTGCAGGATGGGGGTGTAGTCCATCGCGCAGGAGGAATGGTGTTCCAGACGAACAACAAGGTCGAGGACGGGCGCGTGCGCGCCCACGAGACCGCCGAGACCGCTGCGGTCAAGGTCCACGAGATCATCGACAAGCTCGCAGAGCAGACCGAGCACGGCAGTGAGCGCGCCCACGAGCTGAAGGAGGCGGCCGCCGAGCAGGCAGCCACCGCCCGCGCGAACGCCACGGCTCGCGCCGAGGAGCTGCGCGCGGAGGCCGAGCAGGCCAAGAAGGACGCCAAGAAGACCGCGGGCAAGCGTCGCCAGGCCGCCGCGAAGGACCTCAAGAAGCACAAGAAGAAGGCCCGCAAGGCCACGGACCACGCCAGCGAGGACTTCGCGGAGGCCCGCGAGCGCATCGTCGGGACCGCGGGCAGCCTCGCGGCCGCCGGGCTCGCCGCGGGCCGCAAGGCCGCCGACGAGGCCGTCGTGCGTGGCCCCGAGGTCATGGCGGCGCTGCGCGACGAGCGCGACACCGGGGCCGCCCTCGAGGCCGCCAAGGGCAAGGGCAGCAAGCCCACGAAGAAGGGCCGCAAGCGCAAGCTGGTCCTGCTGGCCGTCCTCGCCGGTGGCGTCGCCGCCGTCGCCGCCAAGATGAAGCTGGCCCCGAAGAAGGACCCGTGGGCCGTGCCGACCGGTGACCCCTACAAGGCGCCGACCACCGGCCGCGACTCGTCCGTCACGGGCGGCATCGCCGCCACCGGCGTGGCACCGGCTGCCGAGTCCGCCAACGCCGCCCCCATCGACCCGGCGCTCGACCCGACCCCGCAGGCCACGTCGGCCGAGGGCACCGATGCGTGGACCTCGGCCCAGGACTGGGCGGACAACGACTCGTCCGTCCCGTCGACCACGGACACCACGGAGCACGCCGACCTCGCGCCGGAGCACCTCGACGGCGACCTCCCGGTCGACCGCGACGACAAGCTCTGAGCGTCACCACCAGCACCACGCGAGGGGGGCCGGTCCGCACCAGCGGGCCGGCCCCCTTCGCTGTGCCACGCTGGGCAGGTGGCCGCCGCCGACACCATCCGTGACCACGCCCTCCCCCTCCCGGGAGCGTGGCCGGACGAGCCGTGGGAGGGCGACCTCGTCGCGAAGGTCGGGCCCGCGGCGAAGGGCAGGATCTTCGCCTTCCTCGGCGCCCGGTCCGTCGGTGTCAAGGCCGGCGCCACCCGGGAGGAGGCCGACGAGTGGCTCGCCCGCTACCCGCACGATGCCGCGGTCATGGCCTACATCGGCCGCAGCGGCTGGAACACCCTGACCATCGGCGGGGCCATCCCGCTCGACGAGCTGCTCGAGGCGGTCGAGGACTCCTACGAGACGGTCGTGGCCAAGCTGCCCAGGAAGCACCGTCCCGTGGCCTGAGGGCACCGTCCCGTGGCCTGAGGGCCGATGCCCACCTGCGTGTCGTCAGGCGAGGAAGGACTCGACGAGCTGGGTGAAGTCCTTGGTGTGCTCGATCTGCACCCAGTGACCGCACTGGCCGAAGACGTGCAGCTGGGACTGCTCGATGAGCTCGTGGAGGCGCATCGAGTTGCTCAGCGGGATGACCTCGTCGTCGCGGCCGTGGATGATCAGCGTCGGCTGCGTGATGGCGCGGATGTCCTGGTCGGGGATCGTCATCGCCTCGACCGAGTTCTGCCGCGGCGCCGGGAACATCGAGCGGTAGGCCTCGTGCACGCCCGGGCGGGTGGCGGCCTCGAGCCGGAGCCGGGCCAGGTCCTCGGTCAGGAGCGAGCGGTCGTAGGCGAAGACGTCCATGAGGTCGACCATGTTCTCCAGGGAGGGCTCGAAGCCCCAGACCTTGTCCAGGCCCTCGGTGATCTCGAAGGGCACGCCCACCGCACCCATGAGGACGAGCCTGGTCACGCGCTCCGGGTGGTGTGCCGCGACGTTGAGGGCGAGCGCCCCGCCGAAGCTGTTGCCCACGACCGCGGCCTTCTCGATGCCCAGGGCGTCCATGAGGCCGACGAGGTGCTCGGTCCACGTCGCCATGTCGTAGGTGATGCCCTCCGGGCGCTCGGTGTAGCCGAAGCCGAGGACGTCCGGTGCGATGACGCGGTGGGTGCGCGACAGCTCGGGCAGGACCACGCGCCAGTTGGCGTACGCGCTCACGCCGGGGCCGGAGCCGTGGATCAGCAGGACGGGGTCGCCCTCGCCCACGTCGTGGTAGTTCGTCGCGATGCCGTTGACATCGATCGACTCGGCGACCTCGGGGTTGGTGGTGGTCTCGACAGTGCTCATGGGGGCCTCCTGGCTCGTGTCTTTCTCGCCAACGTAGGCCGACCGCCGCGCGGGGTGGGCACCCGGTGCGCAGGGCGGAACGCGGGGCAGGGACGACGAAGGCGGTGCCCTGAGGTGTGAGCACCTCCGGGCACCGCCTTCGTCCTACTCGGTGGAGGCGATCGGACTCGAACCGACAACCCCCTGCTTGCAAAGCAGGTGCGCTACCAATTGCGCCACGCCCCCGAGGGCTGGTGGATCAGGTCGGGCGGTCCGTCGCGGCCGCCCACGCCCCACCGCTCGTCGCGGTGGGGGTCCTCATCCGGGAGGTCGCGGCGTGCAGGTCCTTCTCGGATCGCTGCTGCTCGACCTTGCGCCGGGCGTACACCGCCCCGGCTGCGGCAGCGGCGGCGAGGGCGAGAACCTTCTTCATCATCTCTCCTTCGCCGCCCGTGGTGGGCCTACCTGGACTTGAACCAGGGACCTCTTCCTTATCAGGGAAGCGCTCTAACCGAGCTGAGCTATAGGCCCGCGTGCACCGTGGTGCGACGCCCGACAGTACCTCACTCCGGACGCCGATTCCAAAACGACGTCCCGGAGCCGGTCAGTCGTCCGTCAGGGTCATGTGGATGCCGCCGACGAGGCTCGCCACGATGTTGTAGAGGAAGGCCCCGAGCGTCACGATCGCCGTCATGAGCACGACGTCGATGACGGCGACGATGATCGACAGCGACAGGACCCGGCCGAAGCCGACGAAGTCCATGATGTCGAACTCCGTGCCCGAGCCCTCGCCGAGGATCTGCCCGGCGAGCTCGTTGACGGTGTCGAAGACGCCCATGGCACCCATGAGCATCCACAGGACCGCCGTCATCACCACGAAGGCGATGCCCATGGCCACGGAGACCAGGAAGCCGACCTTCATGACCGAGAAGGGGTCCACCCGCGAGACCATGAGCCGGACGCGGCGACCGGCCCGGGGCGCGGGTCGGGCAGCGGGACCGCCGCCCTGGGGACGGTTCGGGTCGGACGACGTCCGCATCGTCGTGGTGTCTCCTGGCGAAGTCACTCGTCGTCACCTCCGGGGGCGTCCCCCTGCTGGCCGGTCTCCGCCGAGTCGCTCTCGACGGACTTCACGTCAGGGTCCGACGCTACCTCCCCGTCCTCGATCTCCGCGTCTTCGCCACGATCGACATTCCGGGCGACCGCGACGATCGCGTCGCCCTTGCGAGGCTTGGCGAAGTTCACGCCCTGCGTGTTGCGGCTGGTGCGGTTGATCTCGGTGACGGCGGACCGGACGATGTTGCCCTTCTCCATCACGACCATGACCTCGTCGAGCTCGTCGACGACCAGGGCACCGACGAGCTGACCGCCCTTCCCGGAGTTGGCCGCGAGGACGCCGAGACCGGCACGGCCCTTGGCCGTCCACTGGGAGGCCGCGGTGCGCTTGGCGACGCCGTTCTCGAAGACGACGAAGACATCGGGGTCGCTACCGTCGGGGATGACGTTGAGGGCGAGCAAGGAGTCGCCGTCGCGGAACTTCATGCCGGTGACGCCGCTCGTCGAGCGGCCCATCGGCCGGAGCACGTCGTCCGTGGCGTGGAAGCGCACCGACTGCGCGTGGCGCGAGACGAGCAGCAGGTCGTCCTCCGCGTGGACCAGGCCGGCGCCGATGAGCTCGTCGCCCTCGCGCAGCTTGATCGCGATCAGCCCACCGGTGCGGGGCGAGTCGTACTCGCTCAGCCGGGTCTTCTTGACCAGGCCGTTCTTGGTCGCGAGCACGAGGTACGGCGCGACCTCGTAGTCCTTGATCGCGTAGACGGCCGCGATCTGCTCCTCCGGCTGGAAGGCGAGCAGGTTGGCCACGTGCTGGCCCTTGCCCTCACGCGCCGCCTCGGGGAGCTCGTAGGCCTTGATCCGGTAGACCCGGCCCATGTTGGTGAAGAAGAGCAGCCAGTGGTGGGAGGTCGTGGTGAAGAAGTTGCGCACGACGTCCTCGCCCCGCAGGGTGGCGCCGCGCACCCCCTTCCCGCCGCGCTTCTGGGCCCGGTACTCGTCCACCCGCGTGCGCTTGGCGTAGCCGCCCCGGGTGATCGTGACGACCACGTCCTCCTCGGGGATGAGGTCCTCCATGGCGACGTCGCCGTCGTAGGGCAGGATCCGGCTGCGCCGGTCGTCGCCGTAGCGGTCGACGATCTCGGTCAGCTCGTCGCGCACGATCTGGCGCTGCCGCTCGGGCTTGGCGAGGATGTCCTTGTAGTCGATGATCCGGGCTTCGATCTCGTCGTGCTCGTCGATGATCTTCTGCCGCTCCAGCGCGGCCAGTCGCCGCAGCTGGAGGTCGAGGATCGCCCGGGCCTGCACCTCGTCGATGTCCAGGAGCTGGATCAGGCCCTCGCGGGCCTCCTCGACCGTCGGCGAGCGGCGGATCAGCGCGATGACCTCGTCGAGCATGTCGAGGGCCTTGAGGTAGCCGCGCAGGATGTGGATCGCGGCCTCGTCCTTGCGCAGCCGGTACTCGGTGCGCCGGACGATGACGTCGATCTGGTGCTCGACCCAGTGCCGGATGAAGGCGGAGACCGGCAGGGTCCGCGGCACCCCGTCGACCAGGGCCAGCATGTTGGCACCGAACGTGGTCTGCAGCTGGGTGTGCTTGTAGAGGTTGTTGAGCACGACCTTGGCCACGGCGTCGCGCTTGAGCACGATCACCAGGCGCTGGCCCGTGCGACCAGAGGTCTCGTCGCGGATGTCGGCGATGCCGGAGAGGCGACCCTCCTTGGTCATCTCGGCGATCTTCTGCGCGAGCGTGTCCGGGTTGACCTGGTAGGGCAGCTCGGTGACCACGAGGCAGGTGCGGCCCTGGATCTCCTCGACCTCGACGACCGCGCGCATGATGATCGAGCCGCGGCCGGTGCGGTAGGCGTCGTCGATGCCGCGCGTGCCCATGATCAGTGCGCCGCTGGGGAAGTCCGGTCCCTTGATGATCCCCGTGATCGCCTCGAGGGCCTCCTCACGGGTGCTCTCGTGGTGGTCGAGCATCCAGTGGGCGGCCTCGGCGACCTCGCGCAGGTTGTGCGGCGGGATCTGGGTGGCCATGCCGACGGCGATGCCGGCGGAGCCGTTGGCCAGCAGGTTGGGGAAGCGGGCCGGCAGCACGTCCGGCTGCATCGTCTTGCCGTCGTAGTTGGGGACGAAGTCGACCGTCTCCTGGTCGATGTCGCGCACCAGCTCCAGCGACAGCGGCGCCATCTTGCACTCGGTGTACCGGGGGGCGGCGGCACCGTCGTTGCCGGCGGAGCCGAAGTTGCCCTGCCCGTCGATGAGCGGGTAGCGCATCGACCACGGCTGCACGAGGCGGACCATCGCGTCGTAGATCGCGGTGTCGCCGTGCGGGTGGTACTGGCCCATGACGTCACCGACGACGCGCGAGCACTTGTTGTAACCGCGGTCGGGGCGGTAGCCACCGTCGTACATGGCGTAGACGATGCGCCGGTGCACGGGCTTGAGGCCGTCGCGCACGTCCGGCAGCGCCCGGGAGACGATGACGCTCATCGCGTACTCGATGTAGCTGCGCTGCATCTCCGCGTTGAGGTCGATCGGTTCGGTGCGGTCGTGCTGCTCGTCGGTGGTGGGGATGTCGGTCATGTGGTCAGGTCACCTCGGGGTCGTTGCCGAAGGGGGGCGAAGGCTGGGTGGTGGCGCGCGGGCGGATCAGATGTCGAGGAAGCGCACGTCGCGGGCGTTCTTCTGGATGAAGCTGCGCCGGGACTCCACGTCCTCGCCCATGAGGACGGAGAAGATCTCGTCGGCCGCGGCCGCGTCGTCGAGGGTGACCTGCAGGAGCACCCGGGACTCGGGGTCCATCGTGGTCTCCCACAGCTCCTGGTAGTTCATCTCGCCGAGGCCCTTGTAGCGCTGGACGGAGTTCTCCTTGGGCAGGCGCCACCCCTTCGCCTGGCCCTCGGCGATCATCGCGTCGCGCTCGCGGTCGGTGAAGGCGAAGCCGTGGTCGTGGTTGGACCACTTGAGGCGGTACAGCGGCGGCTGGGCGAGGTAGACGTAGCCGGCCTCGATCATCGGCTTCATGAAGCGGAAGAGCAGCGTCAGCAGCAGCGTGCGGATGTGCATGCCGTCGACGTCGGCATCGGCCATGAGCACGATCTTGTGGTAGCGCGCCTTGGTGATGTCGAAGTCCTCGCCGATGCCCGTCCCGAAGGCCGAGATCAGCGCCTGGACCTCCTGGTTGGCGAGGATCTTGTCGATCCGGGCCTTCTCGACGTTGAGGATCTTGCCGCGGATCGGCAGGATCGCCTGGTTCTCCGGGTTGCGGCCGGCCTTGGCCGAGCCGCCGGCGGAGTCACCCTCGACGATGAAGACCTCGGAGACCGTCGGGTCCTTGGTCTGGCAGTCGGACAGCTTGCCGGGCAGGCCACCGGACTCGAGCAGACCCTTGCGGCGGGTCGCCTCGCGGGCCTTGCGCGCGGCCATCCGCGCGGCGGAGGCCTGGATCGCCTTGCGGACGATGTCCTTGCCCTCGTTGGGGTGGGTCTCCAGCCAGTGGCCGAACTCGTCGGTCATCGCCCGCTGGACGAAGCCCTTGACCTCGGAGTTGCCGAGCTTCGTCTTGGTCTGGCCCTCGAACTGCGGCTCGCCGAGCTTGACCGAGATGACCGCGGTCAGTCCCTCGCGGATGTCGTCACCGGTGAGGTTGTCGTCCTTGTCCTTGAGCATGTTCTGCCGACGGGCGAAGTCGTTGACCATCTTGGTCAGTGCGGAGCGGAAGCCCTCCTCGTGGGTGCCGCCCTCGTGGGTGTTGATCGCGTTGGCGTAGGTGTGGACCGACTCGCTGTAGGCGGTCGTCCACTGCATGGCGATCTCGAGGGAGAGCTCACGCTCGCTGTCCTCGTTCTCCATCGCGATCACCTCGTTGGTGATCGGCTCGGACTTCTTCGAGCCGACGAGGTGGTTCACGTAGTCGACGAGGCCGTTGTCGTAGCGGTAGGAGACCTTGCGGGCCTTCTTCGGCGCCGCCGTGGCCTCCTCCGAGTCGACGACCTCGGTGATGTCGTCGTCGACGCGGTCGAGGTCCTCGGCCTGCTCCTCCTCCGTGGGCTCCTCGATGCGCTCGTCGACGAGGTTGATCGTCAGACCCTTGTTGAGGAAGGCCATCTGCTGGAAGCGGGCGCGGATCGTCTCGAAGTCGTGGTCGACGGACTCGAAGATCTCGTCGTTGGGCCAGTAGGTGATCGTCGTGCCGGAGGCGTCGGTCTCCTCCTCCTGGCGAAGGGGGCCGGTCGGCACCCCGTGCTCGAAGGACATCCGGTGGGCGTGGCCCTTCTGCCGCACGGCCACGTCCATGCGGGTGGACAGCGCATTGACGACGGATGAGCCGACGCCGTGCAGGCCACCGGAGACCTTGTACCCGCCGCCGCCGAACTTGCCGCCCGCGTGCAGCTGGGTCAGGACGAGCTCGACCGCGGAGACGCCCTCGGCCTCGTGGATGTCGGTGGGGATACCGCGGCCGTTGTCCTTGACCCGGATCGCGCCGTCCTCCATGAGGGTGACGTCGATGGTGTCGGCGTAGCCGGCCATCGCCTCGTCCACGGCGTTGTCGACGATCTCCCACACGAGGTGGTGCAGACCGCGCTCACCGGTGGAGCCGATGTACATGCCGGGCCGCTTGCGCACGGCCTCCAGCCCCTCGAGCACCGTGATGGCACTCGCGTCGTACTCGGGTCCACCGGGGTCGGGTGTCGTCGGCTGGATCTCGGACGGCGACTGCTCGTCTGCCACGGTGCTCCTCGAGTGCGTGCACGGATCGCCGCGGGCTGTCCCCACTGGGGCGGCGCCGCGGCCTCAACCCCCCGATCCTACCTCTCCGAGGCCCGCGGAGACGCATCTGAGGGGCCCGTGGCGGCCGTTCTGACCGCAGAACCCGTGGGTTGACGACTCCCGGTACGCAAGCGGCACCGTCAGGCGCTCTGAGTGGCGCTCCTGAAGGGAGCGCCCCGACGGGACCCTCAGGCGCACGACCCCACGGGCAGAGCATCCCGGTGCTGCTCGATCACCGCGGCGACCGCGTCCATGATCGCCGTGCCCTGGGCATGGCTATCGGTGCGCACCTGCAGCGCCGCAGCGGTTCCCCCCTTCGCCCCGGGGACGATGCCGAGCTGGCGCACGACGTAGCCCTCGGGGGTCGGGCCCCACCCACCCTTGAGACGGGCACCGTCGATCCCGCCGAGACCCCACCGCTGGCCACCGATGACCCTGCCCATCGCCTCGGTGACCGGGGACGCTCCGCGCAGGCAGGGGAGTGCGGCGGTGAACGAGGCCTGGTCGGCCAGGCGCCACGTCGACTGGCCGAAGGCGGAGTAGCCGGGGACGGTCACCTCGGGCGGGACCTCGGTGCGGGTGTCCCCGCCACGCCGCAGCTCGCTCTCGACGGCGTCGGAGGCGCTCGCACCGGACCCCAGGCCCTCCCACAGGCGCTGGGCGGCCGCGTTGTCCGAGGCCGTCAGCGCCGCCGTGGTGTCCGCCGGGGCCACGTGGTCGGAGCGCAGCACCGCCAGGGCGAGCGGGACCTTGATCGTCGACCAGGCCACGAGCGGCGTGGCCTCGCCGACGACCCGGGTCAGCTCGGGCGAGCCCACCGGGGCGAGCGCGACCGAGACCTCGGCCCCCTCGTGGGTACGCAGGACCTCCTGGAGGTCGGCGACGAGCGCGCGGTGCAGCACCGGCGGCTCGGCCGGCGCCGTCGAGGTCGAGGTCGAGGTCGAGGTTGAGGTCGTCGAGGTCGTCGACGACGGGGCGCTCGTCGAGGTCGACGACGTCGGGCCGCTCCCACCCGGCGTCGAGCAGGCAGCCATCGCCAGGCCCACGGTGAGGGTCCCGGCGAGGTGGCGCAGCACGGTCAGTACAGGACGACCACGGCGTTGTTGCCGCCGGTGCAGCGCGTGACCGCCTCACCCGAGCAGCTCATCGTGTACGCCTTGTTGGTCACCGGGGAGGTCACGCGCAGGGTCGCGGGCCCGTTCGAGCCGCCCGCGACGTAGGCGTCACGCACCGCGAGGGCGAACCCGCAGGAGGTCACGTCCGAACCGGTGCCGACGGCCACGCCGCCGGACGGGCCTGCGCACTCGGAGACACCACTCGGGGGTTCGCCCGTGCGCGCGACCGTCGTCGAGCTCGACGAGCTGCTCGAGGACGTGCTCGACGACGTGCTCGACGATGACGAGGAGGGGGAGGAGGAGCTGGAGGTGCTCGACGAGGTCTCGTCGGAGGACTCGCTCGCATCGCCCTCCGTGGGCGAGCTGGTCGTGGTCACCGTCTGCTGGGCGACCGGCTGCTCGTCGTCACCACCGAGGGCCATGACGACACCGCCGACGACCAGGCCGCCCAGCAGGACGCCGCCGACGAGCATGGCCACGAGGCCGAGGGGGGAGACCCCCTTGCGCGGGGGTCGCTGGTCCTGCTGCGCCGCTGCCGAGGTGGTGTCCCAGGTCGAGGCCGACGGTGCGGTGCTCGGCTCGGGCTCGGAGGCCCACCAGCTCTCGGGGACCGCGCCCGTCGCAATGGTCGGCTCGTAGGACGGCTCGGCCGCGGGGCTCGGCTGGGTCGGCGTCTCCTCGCCACCGCCGATGTCCATGCGGGTGGTCTCGTCGGGGCCGCTCTCCGGGGGCTGCTCCGCCGCCGGACCCATGCGTCCGGACGGGCTCGGGTCGCCGAAGAAGTCGTTGAAGGCGTCGCCGCGCCGACCGTCCTTCGGTCCACTCATGGGAACTCCTCATAGGCACTCGCGCTCTCGGAAGCAAGAGCAGCAACTCACGATGCCATAACGACCCGGGGGGTCCACCAATCGTCGTTTCGATGGGTGGACCGGCCACCGGTTCTCGGGTGACCCCGGTGCGGTCAGGCCCCGGGGACCGTCCGGTCGATCTGCATGACGATCGCCTTGGGCTCGGTGAAGAACTCACGGCTGAAGTCCCCGCCCTCGCGGCCGACGCCGGAGTCACCGACGCCGCCGAAGGGCGTGCGCAGGTCGCGGATGAAGAAGCAGTTGACCCAGACCGTGCCGGCGCGCAGGTTCGAGGAGACCCGGTGGGCGCGGGAGAGGTTCTCCGTGAAGAGCATGGCGTTGAGCCCGTACCGGGTGTCGTTGGCCAGGTGCACGGCCTCCGCCTCGGTGTCGAAGCGGTTGACGACCACGACCGGGCCGAAGATCTCCTCGCAGTACTGCTTGGAGTCCAGCGGCAGGTCGGTGAGGATCGTCGGCCTGACCAGCCAGCGACCGTCCTCGTCCACGCCACCGGTGACCATCGTCCCGCCCTGTGCCTCGACGTCCTCGAGGTAGGAGGAGACCTTGTCGAAGTGCTTCTTGCTCGCGAGCGAGGAGAACTTCGCCTCCGGGTCGAAGGGGTCGCCGATCGGCAGGGCCTCGGCGGCGGCGACGAAGCGCTTCATGAACTCGTCGTAGACGCCGGACTGGACGAACAGGCGCGAGCCCGCCAGGCAGATCTGGCCGGAGTTGCGGAAGATCGCCTCCACGGCCCAGTACACGGCGTTGTCGATGTCCGCGTCGTCGAAGACGAGGTTGGCGCCCTTGCCGCCGAGCTCGAGGGAGACGGGTGCGAGGTGCGTCGCGGCGGAGGCCATGACCATCTTGCCGGTCGTGGAGGACCCGGTGAAGGTCACGCGGTCGACACGGTCGTCCTCGGTGAGGGAGGAGCCCGCCGGGGCGCCGTGACCGTTGAGCACGTTGAGCACACCGGGCGGGAACCCGGCCTCGACGGCGAGGCGGCCGAGCAGCGTCACCGAGGCGGGGGTGTCCTCGCTCGGCTTGATGATGCAGGTGTTGCCCCAGGCGATCGCCGGGGCGATCTTCCACGAGGCCATCATCAGCGGGAAGTTCCACGGGGAGATGGCGGCGACGACGCCGGCGGGGCCGAACTCGCTGTAGGTGTGGTGGCCCGAGGGCATCGGGTAGACCTCACCGTTGTGGTCGCGCTGGTGGTCGGCGAAGAAGCGGAAGTTCCACACCGAGCGCCCGACGTCGTGCTTGGCCTGGGCGAACGGCTTGCCCATGTTGGTCGCGTCGAGGGTGGCCAGCTCGTCGGCCCGCTCCTCCATGAGGTCGGCGAGCCGGTGGATCGCCGCTGCCCGCTCGGGGCGGGTCATCCGTGGCCACGGGCCCTCGTCGAAGGCGCGGCGGGCGCTCGCGATCGCGCGGTCGGCGTCCTCGGCGGCCCCCTCCGCGGCCTGGGCGAAGACCTCACGCGTCCAGGGGTTCCACACGTCGAAGCGCTCGCCGTTGAGCGACTCGACCTCTTCGTTGTCGATGATGTGGCCGAAGAACTGGGTGCTCACGACTGGTCTTCCTTCTCGTTGTCGGCCGTCCGGCCCGCGTGCCGCTCGGCGATGGTGGTGTCACCGGCAGCGAAGTGCTCGGTGGGGATCTCGTTGACGAGGACACGCACGTTGTCCTTGGGTGCCACGCCCGTGTCGACCATCGCCTGGGTCACGGCGGAGATCATCGAGCGGATGGTTTCCGGCGAGCGGCCCTCGGTCAGGGTGACCTGGACGATCGGCACGTCACTCGCCCCCGTGGATGCGGACCGAGCCGAGGTTGGTGAAGTGGCAGGAGACCGATGAGCCGGGGGGTGCGAACTGCGCGTCGGTCATCCCACCGGTGAGGACGACCCAGCCGGCCTCGATGGCGTGACCGCGCTTGGCCAGGTCGTTGGCCGCGAGCGCGAGCGCCTCGCCCGGGTGCCCCTGGACGGCGGCGCCGGTCGCCGAGTCCACGACCTCTCCGTCGACCTCGACGAGGACGGCCTCGAGGGAGAGGTCGAGCTCGCTCGGGGGAAGGGAGACGGGCCCGGTGACGTAGGCACCGGAGCTGGCGTTGTCGGCGATGACGTCACCGGCGGCGAACTTGAAGTCCTTGTACCGGCTGTCGATGACCTCGGCGCCGCCGAGGACCTGGTCCACGGCGGCCATCGCCTGGGCGGCGGTCACGCCGGGTCCCTCGAGACGCTCGCCCATGACGAAGACGAGCTCCGGCTCGATGCGCGGGTGGATCAGCTTCTCCTGGGGGACCGGGTCGCCGGCCGGCAGCACCATGGCGTCGGTCAGCCACGCGACGAAGGGGGTGTCCACCCCCATGCGCTGCTGCTTGGCCCGGGAGGTGAGGCCGAGCTTGATGCCGACGAGGTGCTCGCCCCGGTCCAGGCGCCGCTGGAGGGTGAGGTCCTGGATCTCGTAGCCGGTGGCCACGTCCAGCTCGGGCCACTCGTCGGTGAACTTCACCCGGTCGCGGCGCTCTGCCTCGCAGGCGAGGAGCTCGGTCGCCACGGACTCGACGGTCCAGGCACTCATGCGCTCACCTTCCCGGCGTCGCGCAGCTCGATGGCCACGTCGATGATCATGTCCTCCTGGCCGCCGACGTAGCCGTACTCGCCGACCTTGGTCAGGATCTCGTGGGCCGGGACGCCGTAGCGTTCCGCGGCACGCTCCGCGTGGATGAGGAAGGAGCTGTACACCCCCGCGTAGCCCTGGGTGATCGACGAACGGTCCATGACCGGCATCCGGCGGATGATCGGGGTGACGACGTCCTCGGCCGCACCGAGGATGGCGCCCAGATCGATACCCGTCTTGATGTCGAGTCGCTCGAACGCGGTCGCGAGGACCTCGGTGGGCGAGTTACCGGCACCGGCGCCGAGGGCGCGGAGCGAGCCGTCGATCTGGCGGGCCCCGGCCCGGTAGGCGAGCACCGAGTTGGCCACGCCGAAGGACATGTTCTGGTGCCCGTGGTAGCCGACCTGGGCGTCCGTGCCGATCTCGGCGATGATCGCCGAGACGCGGTCGGAGACGTCCTCGAGGATGAGGGCGCCGGCGCTGTCGACGACGTAGACGCACTGGCAGCCGGCGTCGACCATGATGCGGGCCTGCTTGGCCAGGCCCTCGGGCGTGTTCATGTGGCTGAGCATGAGGAAGCCGACGGTCTCCATGCCGAGGTCACGGGCGGCACCAAAGTGCTGGATCGAGACGTCGGCCTCGGTGCTGTGCGTGGCGATGCGGGCGATCTGGGCGCCCATCTCGTGCGCCTCGTGCAGCTTCTCGACGGTGCCCAGGCCCGGGAGCATGAGCACGGCGATCCTGGCCTGCCGCGCCTCGGCGACGGCCGCCTTGACCAGGGCCATCTCGTCGACGGCGGAGAAGCCGTAGTTGAAGGAGCTGCCGCCGAGGCCGTCGCCGTGGGTCACCTCGATGACCTGGACCCCGGCGTCGTCGAGGGCGCGCACGGTGGTGCGGACCTGCTCCTCGGTGAACTGGTGCGACTGCGCGTGCGACCCGTCCCGGAGGGTGGTGTCGGTGATCCGCACGTCGACGTCACCGTCGAAGAGCACGGGCGAGGGGGCGGTGTTGGTGCTGGTGCTCATGCGGAAACCTCCTGGGCGGTCTTCGCTGCGTCGGAGGCGACCCAGCCGGAGTCGACCCCCAGGCGGTGCGCGACCATCATGTCGCCCACGCGGGCGGCAGCGGACGTGATGATGTCAAGGTTGCCGGCGTACTCCGGCAGGTAGTCCCCGCGCCCCTTGACCTCGATCGGGACGGTGACCCGGGCCATGCCGTTCCACAGGTCGCGGGCGTGGTCGAACTGCGGGTCGGTACGCAGGTGGTAGCCGGGCACGTACTCCTGCACGCGCGCGACCATCGCGGCGATCGACTCCTGGACGCGGTCGTGGAGCGGTCCGGCCTCGGCGGCCTCCTGCGGGATGGCGCAGAAGACGGTGTTGCGCATCATCAGCGGCGGCTCGACCGGGTTGAGGATGATGATCGCCTTGCCGGTCTTGGCGCCACCGACGACCTCGAGCGCCTCACTCGTGGTCTCGGTGAACTCGTCGATGTTGGCCCGGGTGCCGGGACCGGCGGACTTGCTGGAGATCGACGCGACGATCTCGGCGTAGGGGACGTCGACGACGTCGGAGACCGCGGCGACGATCGGCGTCGTCGCCTGCCCGCCGCAGGTGATCATGTTGACGTTCTGCGCGTCGAGGTTGAAGTCGAGGTTGACCGGCGGGCAGAGGTAGGGGCCCACGGCCGCGGGGGTGAGGTCGACGGCGAGGATGCCCGCCTCCGCGTACTTGGGCGCGTTGGCCTCGTGCGCCTTCGCGGAGGTGCACTCGAAGACGACATCGGGCAGCTCGTCCTGGGCGAGCAACCAGTCGACGCCCTCGTGGCTGGCCTCGAGGCCGAGGGTCTTGGCCCGGCGCAGGCCGTCGCTGGACGGGTCGACCCCGACCATGTAGCGCGGCTGGAGGACGTTCGAGCGTCGCATGAGCTTGAACATCAGGTCCGTGCCGATGTTGCCCGGTCCGACGATCGCGGCCGTTCCCTGGGTGCGCTGCGTCATGGGTTCACCTTTCACTTGTCTGCAAAGCGGGCGGTCACGCTGCCGAGACCGGCGAAGGTCGCGGTGAGGACGTCGCCCGCGGCGACCGGGACCATCGAGGTGACGGACCCGGGGAGGATGACGTGACCGGCCTCGAGGGTGGTGCCGAGGGCACCGACCGTGTTGGCCAGCCACACGAGGCTGGTGATCGGGGACCCGAGGACGGCGCCGCCGGCCCCGGTCCCGACGATGCGGGAGTTGCTGGAGAAGACGCACCCGGTCAGGCGCAGGTCGACGTCCTGCAGCCGTGTCGGCGTGGAGCCGAGGACGAAGCCGCCGGAGCTCGCGTTGTCGGCGATGGTGTCGACGAGCGTGATCTTCCAGTCGGCGACCCGGCTGTCGACGATCTCCAGGGCCGGCAGGACGTAGTCGACGGCGTCGATCGCCTGGGTGACGGTCACGCCGGGCCCGGTGAGCGGCTTGCGCAGGACGAAGGCGATCTCCGGCTCGATGCGCGGCTGGAGGTAGCCCCCGAGCGGGATCGCCTGGTGCTCGAGGTGGACGAAGTCGTCCATGAGGTGGCCGAAGTCGGGCTGGTCCACGCCGAGCTGCTTCTGCATCGCGGCGGAGGTCAGGCCGACCTTGTGCCCGATGACCGTGCGGCCCGCGGCGGTCCAGCTCGCCACCTGCTCGAGCTGGATCGCATAGGCGTCCTCGACGGTCAGCCCGTCGAACTGCGCCGTGAGCGGGGCGGTGGGGACGCCGCTGGCATACGCCTGCAGCAGGACCCGGGCCGCATCGGTCCGGGTGGTCGTGGACGTTTCCATGGTCGTCACGCTAGGACTGCCCTTCGTCGGAATCATGGGTCGTTCCCGTGGTGGGAACGAGCGCGGATCTCGCAACTGCCTAGGCAGTTGCGGGTGTCTGCGCGCAACTGCCCAGGCAGTTGCGGGGTCGGGATGTGTCAGGCGGAGTACTGCTTGGCGATGCGGTTGGCGGCTGCCGTGAGCAGCGGGACCACCCGACGCATGTCGGGCTCGATGAGCGGGGTCGGGCCGAGCACGGAGATGGAGCCGACGGCCTGGCCGTGGACCCGGATCGGCACGGCGACGGAGCTGGCGTCGGTGAAGGACCCGGAGTGCAGCGCGGCGTGGCCACGGCGGCGCACGTCGGTCAGCGCCCGGTCCCAGTCCTCGACCCGCCGGATCGTCCCCTTCGCCTTCGGGGGGAACCCCGCGTGGCGACGCTCCCGGTCGACGCCGGGGTTGAAGGCGGCGATGACGACACCGGAGCTGGTGCAGTGGGCGGGCTGGCGACGACCGGTGTGGCCGAGGATCCGCACGCCGTCCACCGACTCGATGCGCTCGACGAAGACCACGTCGGCCCCGTCCGGGACACCGAGGTTGACGGTGTGACCGGTCTGGTCCGCAACGGCCTGCATCACCGGCAGGGCCACGTGGCGCAGCCCGTTGCGGGCGTGGGAGAGCATCCCGAGCTCGTAGAGGTGCAGACCGAGGCGGTAGGACCCGCTGGCGTCCTGCTCGACGAACCCGCGGCCGGCCAGCGTGGTCAGGACGCGGTGTGCCGTCGACTTGGCGACCCCGAGCCGCCGTGCGACGTCGGAGACACCCAGCGTGCTGTCCATCGCGAAGCACTCGAGGACGTCGAGGGCCGTCCCGACGGAGCGCAGCCCGCCGGCCGTCCCTCGTCGGGGGGTCGACGTGCACCAGGCACTGTCGCTGACGGTCTCGATGGAGGGGTCGTGAGTCGCGGTGGTCATCTCGGCCGCCCTTCTCTGGCTCGATGTGTCTGTACTGTCGCCCCGATTACGGGCATGATCAAGGAATGCGTTCCGCTGATCGAAACGGCCCGCCGATCTCCGTCGTGGGGCGCGTGAGCGCGGTCCTCAGCGCCCTCGAGGCCGCTCCCGGGCCGCTCGGGATCAGCGAGCTGGCCGCGGCGACCGGGCTGGCGAAGGGGACGGTGCACCGCCTCGTGGCGCAGCTGGTGGAGGAGCGGATCCTCAAGCGCACCGAGGGCTCCCGGCTTGACCTGGGGGTGCGCCTCTTCGAGCTCGGCTCGCGGGTCACCCTCCCGCGCACGCTCACCGACGTGGCCCGCCCGCTGATGGACGACCTGCACCGGGCCACGGACCGGCAGGTCCACCTCGCCGCGCTCGACGGCGTCGACGTCGTCTACATCGCCATCGTCCACGGCGGCCTCCCGCTGTCCTCGACCATCGGCGGTCGATTGCCCGCCCATGCCACGGGCGTCGGCAAGGCGATGCTCGCCTACTCGCCGCGCTCGGTGGTCAAGGAGCGGATCGAGGCCGGCCTGCCGGCGATGACCCCGCGGACCATCGTCACCCCGGGTGGCCTCGCCCGGGACCTGCAGAACATCCGCTCGGTGGGCACCTCCTACGACCACGAGGAGTCCCACCCGGGCATCTCCTGCGTGGCCGCCCCCGTCTTCGGGGCGGACAAACGCATCCGGGCGGCGATCTCGGTGACCGGGCACACCCAGCGGATGGACCTGGACCGGTTGGGGGTGGCCGTGCGCACCGCAGCATTCACGATCTCGCGACTGCTGCGGGACGCCGGCCTGTGAGTCATCGCTTGATCAGGGGACTCTTCAGCCCGGAGTCGTTCTTGTCCGACTCGTCGAAGAAGTCCTCACGGAAGATGTCCCGGGGGAAGAGCCGTCGGCTCATCAGCGTCTTCAGGGCCGCGTCGACCATCGGTGGCGGGCCACAGAGGTAACCGCGGCAGCCGATCAACCGCTGGTGGTCGGCCTCGATGACGTCGGTGACCATGCCGTAGGCGTAGGCGTCCGGGTCGTCACCGGAGGCCGCCACCTCCTCGGGGGTCTCGTCGGAGAGACAGGGTCGGTACGTGAACGCCTCGTACTCCTCGGCCAGGTCACGGAAGGCGTCGACGTCGTAGAGCCACGCCCGGGTGCGGCCACCGGCGTAGAGCGTGAGGTCGCCCTCGTACTCGCCCGCCTCGAGGGCGTGGCGGACCATCGACTTCAGGGGAGCCACGCCCGTCCCGCCACCGACGAGGATCGCGTGCTTGTCGTCGCTCGTCCGCAGGACGAACCGGCCGTACGGACCCGACAGGCGCACCTGGTCCCCCTTCGCCAGACCGCCGAAGACCCAGCCGTCGGTGCCGCGACCACCCGCGACGTTGCGGATGTGGAACTCCAGGCGCGTCGTCTCATCGGGGGGAGAGGCGATCGACCAGGTCCGGTCCACCTCCCCGACCGCGACCCCGTCGACCTCGGCGGCGGGGACGGTGAACTTCATGTACTGACCGGCATTGAAGCCGATCTCGCGGTCGAGCTCGACGACGAGGCGCCTGGTCTGCTCGGCGATGTCCTCGAGGACGACGACGGTCCCGGTGAAGTCCTGGACCGGGTGGACCTCCAGGTCCTCGTCGACGTCGAGATCGGCCTCCAGCGTCACGTCCTCGCGCGGCTTGGCGCAGCACGTGAGCATCTTCCCCTCGTCCCGCTCGAAGTCCATGAGGGCGAAGCTGCTCGCCTCACCCAGGTCGACCTCACCGTCGAGCTTGTCGACCTTGCAGGTGGCGCAGGTGCCGTGGGTGCAGCTGTGCGGCAACCACACCCCGGCCCGCAGGCAGGCGTCGAGGATCGTCTGGTCCTCGTCGCACTGGACCTCGCGCCCGACGGGCTCGACGGTGATCGTGTACTTGGTCATGGGTGCTCCTCGAGCGGGACGAAGGGGGAGGGCTGGGTCAGGCGGCCACGCGGGTGCCGATGACGTCCTTGTGGCGGACGCCGAGCTCGGACAGCGTCTGGCCGTCCTCGGGCTCGAAGGGGGAACCGTGCAGGGTCCACGTCCGCGGGGCGTCCGGGTCGTAGTCCGGGTCCTCCTGGGCGAAGGGCACGAACATCTGGGCCTTGAAGTCACCCCACGTCATCTCCCGCGGGGCGCGGAACATCGCCGGGGAGGCGAACCACATGGTGTTCTGGAACCAGACGCTGACCAGCTGGTCGTCGCCGTAGTTCTCCTGCGCGGACCGGGAGGGGAAGTCGTACTCCCCGATGCTCTTGATCGTCATGTCAGGCACCTGCCTTCGTCTCGCTCGGGGCGGCGGTGTCGGCAGCGGCCTCGCCCTGCCACGCCACCCAGTTCTGGTGGTCCCTCGAGCCGAGGTACTCGCCGGCGTCGCCGTCCTGCAGGCCGTACCACTCCAGCACGTCCGGGACGGTCGGGCCGCCGCAGTTGCCGGCGAGGATCTGGTGCACGGGCAGCCAGGCCTGGCGGTACTTCTCCGGCTCCCGCTCGAAGATCCACTGACACCCGTTGGAGCAGGTGTGGTAGATCTCGCCCTCGAACTCGGACTCGCGCTGGCACAAGGTCGTGGGGTCGCCCGGCTCGGTGAAGAGCATCGGGACCTGGCAGACCTGGCACAGCTGGGGCAGACCGGGGGCGAAGTGGCGACCGCCGTTCTCGCGGTTCTTCGCCTCCTTGTCCCACAGCGGCCGGAAGTACGTGTCGAAGGTGTCCGGGTAGGACTCGGAGAGCCAGTTCAGGTGCTCCTCGGAGGGCATCGTCGTGGTGAAGCCCGCCGCGAAGGAGAACTGGTAGAGGGTCCAGTACACCTGGTGGGAGAGCAGCTCCTTCTCCTGGATCGCGTCCTCCACGTGGCGCGGGGGCTTGATGCCGTAGAAGGCGAGGTCCTCGAAGAGGCCACCGAGCATCTGCTCCTCGAAGTACAGCTCGAAGGACTCCTTCCAGCTCATCACCTTGCGCGGAAGCATGTAGTCGAGCATCTGGGCGACGAGCGCGGTGACGCGGTAGGAGCGCCAGAACCACTTGTCGATCCAGCCCTGGACGAGCTCGACGTTGTCCTCGTCCTGCTCGAGGAGGAACTTGATCGCCTCCAGGCCCAGGGTCATGTGCCGCGACTCGTCCGACTGCGCCGAGAAGCCGAAGGTCATCGTCGGCAGGTCGCCGTTGAACGAGGACCCGGACATGAAGGGCACGAAGAGCAGGTTGGTCAGCAGGTACTCGAAGGAGAACCCGACCGCGATGAGGAACTCGAAGGGCCCGCAGGACATCGCGTCGTCGAAGAAGCTCTTCGGCACCGACAGGTACCAGACGCGGTCGAAGTGCTCGGGCCAGTTGTGCATCCCCGAGTAGAGCTTGTTGTAGTTGCTCAGGGTGTGGATCTCGGTCTGCATGTGCCGGATCTCGTCGATCGACTGGCACAGGGCCGCGAAGCGCGGGCCCGGGCCGGCGAAGTGCCGCGCGAGGTAGGCGAAGTGGCGGTGCGCGGCGTACTCCAGCGGCGTCACGCCCTGGAGGAAGATCTTCATCGCGTTGAGGTAGGACGCATCGGTGAGGCTGAGGTGGCCCTGGCCCTGCGCGAAGCCGTCGAGGACGGCGTAGAGGCGCTTGTCCTTCTCGGCCTGGTACTTGCAGTAGGCGTCGATCGTCAGGCGGAAGGGGTCCTCCCAGGCCGCCCAGTCGTGGATCTTGATGCCCTCGTAGTCGAGGTGCGGGAACATCTCGTCCTTGTCGACGTAGCTGGGCTCCCAGTCGAGGCCGCGCGTGAGCGCCTCGTAGCGGGCCTTCATCGACAGCTTCTTCGGCTTCTTGGTCTTCTTCTGCTCGGGTGCGAGAGTCATCTCGTCCTCCTGTGAACGGCGTTGTTCGGATCAGTCGTGATCGGGTCGAGGCGTCGCGGCCCCGCTGGTCGAGGCGTCCGGGCGGCCCCGCTGGTCGAGGTGCGCGGAGCTCTGCGACGAGCCTCGAGACCTCGGTGTCTGCTCAGTGGTCCCAGGCGATGACGATCTCGTCGTCGTCCCACTCCTGGATGTTCCCGAAGTAGGAGACGATCGACATCTGGAACTCGTGGGTCTCCCACTCCCGGCCGAGCTTCTCCTCGACGCTCTCCTGCAGCACGACGAGCCGGCCGGGTGCGGTGATCCGCACGAGGCCCGGTGTGTGGCTGATGCTGCACTCGGGGTTGTCCTCCTCGATCGCCTCGATGATGGGGCGGTTGTCCTCGGACTCCTGCAGGATCATCCCGACGTCCCGGGACGAGGTCGGGGTCTGCGTTGACTCGCTCATGTCGCTTCCTTCCTCAGGCCTGGTCGGCCGCGTACGTCTGGCGAACCTCGGCGGCACGGGCGGTCACGCGGTCCACGGCACCGACGGCCAGCAGCTCGTCGACGCGGGCCGCGAAGGGGGTGACCGCCTCGAGCGCCTGGTCCATGGCGAGCTCGCCGTGCTGCGCGATCAGCCCGGCGTTGGTCGCCCCGAGCTCCTCGTCCGCGCGCCAGGCCTTGTGCAGCGCGTCGATCCACTTGCGGTTGTCGGCGAACCAGCTCGACATGTGCTGGGCGAAGAGCGAGTACGCGGGTGCACCACCGGTGACCGCCTCGTCGTCCAGGTGGCGGTAGAGCAGGTCGTAGAGCAGCTGGTCGACGGCGTCGAGGTGCAGCAGGGCGATGCCCCAGTCCTTCTCGACGATCGTGTACTCGGCCAGTCGGCGCAGGCCCTGCAGCGGCTCGTCCTCGAGCCAGTGCGTCTTGGCCTCGGCGAGCAGGTCGGCGGTCCCGCCGGCGAGCGCGATGCCCAGGCGGCTGAGGATCTGCGCGTTGCCCACCCGGTCGAAGCCGGAGAACGCCGCGGCCTGGGTGACGGTCGACCCGTACCCGAACCGGGCCATCCCGCACAGGATCAGCTGCCCGGCGCTCTCGAGGTGGCGCAGCGGGAGGACGAGCTCACCGAGAAGGTCCTTCCACTCCTGCGGCAGGCGCTCCAGCAGGCCCCGGTCCTCGATGTACTGCAGCGAGGTCGCGAAGGCCTCGTGGTGGGTCGAGCGCGAGGTCACGTACGGCGCGTAGTAGTACTGCCGCGGGTCGAGGAAGGAGTAGGGGTCGCTCAGCCGGAAGACGCTGTAGGTCTCGTCGTAGAGCTCCTTGCCGGGGTCGTAGGTCGGCCGGTAGTGGAAGTGCTCCCGCGGCTGCACACCGACGCTGCCCTCGAGGTAGCGCGAGGCCGGCTTGTCGCCGTAGCGGTTGACGAGGTGGGTGAAGGTCGAGCGCTGCGGCTCGATCACCTGGGTCTTGAGTTCGTACTGCACTGGACGTTCTCCTTGGGTCGGTCGGGCGAAGGGGGGTCAGGCGGAGGTCGTCGGGGTGGCCTCCATCCCGGCCTCCATGAGCTGGACCAGCAGGTCCGGCAGCGCGTCCGGTCCCTCGAGCTCCCGGGCCTCCTCCTCGTCGAAGAGGTCCCCGACGAGCCGACCGAAGGCGCGACCGTCGGCGAAGGTCGTCGAGCAGCGGGCTCCGTGGTCCCTGAAGGTGACGGTGAAGGCGAGCTCGTTGGGCAGGGGCTCGTCGACGAGGTCGAGGTGGTCGTGGTCGGCGCCGAGCACGGCGTTCGCCTCGCACACGTACTGCTCGGCGAGCGAGCGCAGGGCCACGTGCCGGTCCGCACCGGTGCCGGTGGCCACCCGACGGCTGATCCGGGTCTCCGGGAGCGTCGAGCGGCGCTCGGCCAACTGCGGGACCTCGTCCGCGGGGGTGCCGACGAACTCGGCCACGCGGGTCATGAAGGGCGTCATTGCACTTCTCCTGGTTCGGTGGGGCGTGGAGATGAACGTAGGTCGCGCGCCGACGGACCGCGATCCGCTGGGCGAAAGGTCTGTCCAGCCAGCGCAACGACTGCTCCGGACGCCCCGCAGCCGGGGGGTCACCCCCTTCGCGCCGGGTGGTGGTGCCGGGGTGGCTGCGGGAGACGACTGTCAGCAAAGGGTCGTAGTGTCAGGGGACGTTCCGCTGTGGCGAACGCCGGGCTACGGACCTCCGGCGGCTGCGCATGCTGCTGTGGATCACGGACTCGCTGAGGGAGTGCAATGGAGCATCTTCTGCAGTCGGCACCGACCTTCGACGACTGGGAGGGAGTGCACGACGCCGTCGCGGACGCCTACTTCCCGCACGACATGAAGCCCCGCTCGGGAGGACCGGCGTCGCACTGCGGACTGGAGGTCGTGGACCTGTCCGTGTGCCGCCTGGCCCACATGCGCTTCGGCGCGACGGTCGACATCGTCACCGAGCACCCGGGCGCATTCGCGATCAACATCCAGCTCGAGGGCAGCATGGAGTCACGTCTCGGCTCCGACAGCTTCACCACCACTCCCGGCGAGGCGATGGTCTTCCCCGCCGACACCCCGGCACGGATGCCCGAGTGGCCGGCGGACCGCGCCGTCCTCGGGCTGCGCATCGACAGCGACTACCTCTCCCGGGAGGCCGAGCGGGTCTTCGCCCGCAAGCACGTGCAGCTGCCCCGGGTGATCGACCTGCGCGGGGCCGAGGGCGCTGCCTGGCTGACGCTCGCGCGCACGACCTTCGACAACGCCCGGCAGGCCGGTGGCAGTCTCTACACCAGGGAGCAGGTGGCGGAGTCCGTCGCCAGCATGCTCGTGACGGGGTTGCTGCTCACGGCCGTCCCCGAGGAGGACTCCGCCACCTGCCCGACCGGGATGCGTCCGCGGCCCATCCGACGCGTCATGGACGCCATCGAGCATGATCCCGCGCGCCCGTGGGCGCCCGCCGACCTCGCCGAGGTCGCGGGTGTCAGCGTCCGCCGGCTGCAGCAGTGCTTCCGCGAGCACGTCGGGCTGACCCCCCTGGCCTACCTCCACGACGTGCGTCTCGAGCGCGTCCACGACGACCTCGTCCACGGCCGCGGCGGCAGCGTCACCGACGTGGCCGTGCGCTGGGGCGTGACCCACCTGGGCCGCTTCGCGGCCGCCTACCGGAGCCGGTACGGCCGGCTGCCCAGCCAGACCCTGGCCGCCAGCTCCTGACCCGGACGCCTGCGCCCACCCCCTTCGCAACTGCTTAGGCTCCTGCACCACGGGAGGCTCCCCCCTTCGCAACTGCTTAGGCTCCTGCGAAGGGGGTGGGCTCCCTCCCCGAGGTCAGGCGCCGACGGCGTCGGCGCCGGCGGTGGCGACCTGGGCGTCCTGCTCGGCCGAGCCACCGGAGGCACCGATCGCGCCGACCAACTCACCATCGACCCGGATCGGCACGGCCCCGCCGAAGGCGGCGACCCCCGGACGGTTGGCGATGCCCCGGATGACGGCGTCCTCGCCGGCGAGCGCGGCGTAGAGGTCCGCGGTCGGTGCACCGCCGAAGCCGACGCTCGTGCGGGCCTTGTCGATCGCGATCGGTCCGGAGTTGCTGAAGGCACCGTCCATCCGCGCGAAGGACAGCAGCACACCGCCGGTGTCCACGACGGCCACGTTCATCCGCAGGTCGTTGCTCCGCGCATGGGCCAGGGCAGCGTCGAGCGCCGCCCTGGCCCCCGCGAGGGTCAGGACGGCGCTCGTGCGGACGTGCTCCATCAGGTGAGGACCGTCGTGAAGCGCTCGTTGAGCTCGCGGGCGTGGTAGAAGATGCCCTGGCCGAGCTGGTCCACGGTCCAGACGTTGGTCGGCCGGTCGGGGTAGGCGAGGTAGCCACCGGCGAAGACCTCGTTGCGGTTGCCGCTCGGGTCGAAGAAGTACGTCGTCTGCCCCCGGGTGATGCCGTGGCGGGTCGGCGTGACGTCGACCGAGACGTCGTCCATGGTGAAGATGTCCGCCGCGTGGCCGACCTGGCTCCAGTCGTCCAGGCGGAAGGCGAAGTGGTGCAGCTTGCCCTGCGGGCCACCGATGACGGCCAGCTGGTGGATCTGGTTGTTGGACGTCAGCCACGTGCCCACGAGGTCGTGGTCCGCGTCGAGGCTGGTCTGCACCCGCTCGGTCGCGTAGAAGCCGAAGACCTCCATCAGGAGCTTCTCCATCAGCTTCGGGTCCTCGCAGGTGATGAGCGAGTGGTCGAGCGCGGGGACACCGACACCGACGAGGTGGCGCGGGAAGGGGTCGGGGTTGTGCGTGCCGACCTCGGTGCCGATGGAGGTCTGCGAGTGGTAGACCTCGAAGACGTGGTCGCTGGTCGTGGTGAAGCGGATCCCGTCCCCGACCTCCGGGTTCTCACCGCTGGACATCCGCTCGACCGTCAGGCCGAAGGTCTGCGCCTTCTTCTCGATCGCGTCGATGTCGGCCTCGTGCTCGACCTTCCAGCCGTACTTGACGACGCCGACGCCACCCTCCTCGAGGACGACGGAGTGGTGGTCCCACTCGTCCCAGCCCTTGTAGAACACGCGCTTGTTCCCCTCTGGGGAGGTGTCCTCGAGGGTCTCGTACAGACCCAGGGTCGACGCGTAGTGGTTCTTCGCCTCGGTCATGTCGGTGACACGCACGTGGGCGTACCCCATTCGCATGATGCCCATGTTTACTGCTCCTCCGGTGGGGTGCTGGGAGCCTTGGCGCGCTTGCGCGCCTTCTCGTTGAGCTGACCCAGCAGGGGGTTGACGAGGCGCAGGGATGCGTCTCGCATCTGGATGGTCAGGTCGTCACCGGGGACGGCGCGGCAGCTCAGGCAGGTGCCGTCGGCTCGCTCCTCATCGGTGATGACCGTCTCGGCCACGGGTCGACAGTAGGAGAACTCACCGTCGAGGACGTCGATCTTGCAGATCCCGCAGCCGCCGCGACGGCAGCCCACCGTGTACGCGTACCCGGCCTTCTGCAGGCCGGACAGCACGGTGTCACCGGGCTCGACGTGGATCTCGGTCCCCGATGGCTGCACGATGATCGTCGTCATCGAACACTCCTTCGTGGTCGTTCGCGCGGGCAACGGCGCCCGTCTGACCGACTCTGCCTCACGAAGGGGGGATCGGCGCCGGCCGTTCCCACCCGCGGAACGTCCCGTCGTCGAACGTGGTGGGCTGGGGGCGCTCGTCAGCGGAGGACGGCCATCCGGTCACCCTTGACCGCACCCACCCAGACCTCGTCCCCGACGGGGGTGGCCACCGTGGGAGCCCGGAAGTTCTTCGGCTCGCCCTCGTAGATCGTGTGCGTGGTCATCCGCCGGGGATCCACCGCCAGGACCTCCAGCCCCGTCGGACAGTTCGCCAGGTCGTCCGACTGACAGGCGATGACCTCCGCCGTCGTGAAGTCCTGCCCCGTCACGAGGACCTCGCCCTCGCGCGAGAGTCGGAGATTGTCCGGCATGAGGGGCACATCGACGCTGGTCCTGCCGACGGCAGAACGCTCGTTCGCCCGACTTCCGTCCAGCGGGATGCGGTGGACCCGGCGTCCACCCCATTCGGCCACGAAGGCAGTGCGGCCCTCCCGTGTCACGACGACACCGTTGGGGCCCGCCATGGCGGACTCCGGCACGACGCTCCACCCCGACTCCGCGCTCCACCGCATGAGGTTGCCGCTCGGCGTGTCACTGAAGATCTGCGAGAAGGGGTCGGACTCCGTCGGGTCGAAGAAGTTGGTCACGACCAACTCGTCGCCGCCGGGCAGGGGAGCCACACCGTTGGCGAAGGTTCCACCGGGCAGGGTCACGCACCCGGTCCACGTCAGGTCGATCCCGTCCCTGAGGTCGAGCTCGAAGACCTCCACGCCCTCACGCCCGCCGTGGTTGACGACGTACAGCTCGTGGACGTCGTCTCCCTTCTGCTCGATGTTGATCCCGTGTGGCGAGGCGATCGTCGGATCGGGAGCTCCGCCGCAGTCGGGGAACCGTGACCGGTCCCAGTCCACGGACCACGTGCGACCGGGCCAGATCTCGGTGACCGCGTGCGTGCCGGCATCAACGGCATAGAGGTGCCCGACACTGTCCGTCGACAACGGGTCTGCCGACAGACCGCTGACGATCGCCGTTTCGGAGTCGGGCACCTCGACGATGTCCTCCGGGCTTTCCGGGCCCGCGAGGAAACCGGTCAGCTCGTGGGTCGGAGTGGCCTGCGAGGGCGTCGCGCCGGCCCCCGTGGGAACCGTGGACGCGGTCAGGGCGAGCACCGCGGCGGCGGCGATACGCGTGAGAGCCGACTGGGCTGTGGGCATGGGATGTCGTCCTTACGTGGTGCGTCGTCGAACCACTTGACGGGGGTCAAGTCAGTGTAGTGAACACTACAGAAGGGCTCGATCAAGTCAACGGCGAAAGCGAATGACGACCACTACCGCTGGTGCAACTGCTCCATCAAGGACGACTACCGCTGGCGATCGCCCGACGCAGAAGGGCCTGGATCATCGGGACGAAGAGGTCGATGATCTGCATCGCTTCCAGGTCGTCGAAGGCTTCACCGGCGACGACGAGGCCGTCCGAGAGCGCGCGGAACAGGATCGCGACATCGCGGACCAGCTGGGGATCGCGGAGGTCGGAGAGGGCCCGTTCGAGCCAGACCGTCATCATCGTCAACGCCTGGGCCCGCACGTCGAGATAGGCCTGACGGGTCTGCTGGGTGTCATCCCCGTCCTCGAGCAGGACCTGCATCCCGATGTTCATGAAACTCGGCTTGCGACGCAGCGTCTCCTCGGTGGTGCGCAGGAGTTCCGCGACATGGTCCAGCACATCATCAGACCGGGACGTCCACCCCGGTGACTCGGCGAGCCAGCGCGCAAAACTGGTGCGCACGACCTCCGCGAACAGCGCGTCCTTGTCGGTGAAGTGCCAGTAGAGGCTCGACACCGGCAGTCCGGACCGCTTGCAGATGGCGGCGACCGTCGCTCCGGTGACCCCACGCTCCCGGGCGACCTCCGCCGCCGCGATCAGGATCCGGTCGCGAGAGGCAAGGCCGGGCTCGCGTGCGTCGGGCGTTGTGGATCGTTCGGACGTGCTCATCGCACCCACCCGATCTGCTGAAGGTGCTCGGCCCACCCGGAGGCGACGAGGGTGGTCAGGCGACGCACGTCCTTGGCCGAGCTCGACCGTACGTGGACGAACAGACCGTCCATCAGCACCATGTGCGTCCTGGCCATGGTCCGGGCGGCAGCGACACGGTCCTCGTCGTCGTCGAAGGCCTCGGGGAGGAGGACCTCGGTCCACCACTGGGTCATCGCATCCTCGGTGTCCCGTCGCACCTCGAGGTACCGGGTCCGCGCCTCGGGCTCCTTGACCCGCTTCTGGAGTGTCAGCAGCAGGCCGAGCTGCCAGAACTGGGGTGTCTCGATGAGCGACTGGGCAGCCCGCTGGAATCGTTGCTCCAGTCGCTCGCGCAGGTCCTCGGGCTCGTCCCTGCGCACCCAGGTCGGCGCCGTGGGCCGCCATTGGCGGTAGGAGTACTCCAGTGTGGCTGCCAGCAGCTTGTCCTTGTTCCCGAAGTGCCAGTAGATCGAGCTGGCCGGCAGTCCGGTCTGCTCGACCACCTTGGCCACCGTCGTCCCGTCGTACCCTGAGGATGCGGCGATCTCCAGGGTGGCCCGCAGGATCGCAACACGAGACTCCTCACCCTGCTTGTGGACTCGGTCGGTCTTGCGCGGCATGACCCGGTCCCCTCACCAACTCGTCGACTGACGGTGCGTGCACCGTTCTGGAGTTCAACATACAGGGACGAGCATCCGCAGCGGGCCTGGGCCGTGATCGGCGCTTGATCCACAAGAGATCCATCGCTACTCTCGCTGTAGTATCCGCTACAGGCTGCCCGACTGGGAGCCCGGCTCTGGGACTCAACGAGGAGGCTCACATGACACAGGACCAGCAGCTCGAGCGGCGCTTCGACGCCGCGACCTTCCGCGAGGTCCTCGGCCACTACCCGACGGGGGTCGTCGTGGTCACGGGAGTGCACCCGGACGGCGATCCGGTCGGGATGGTCGTCGGAACCTTCAGCTCGGTCTCCCTGGAGCCTGCCATCGTCTCGTTCATGCCCGGCGTGGGGTCGGGCACCTATGCCCGTCTACGAGAGTGCCCTGCACTGGTCATCAACGTCCTGGCGCACGACCAGACCGACGTGTGCCGCACGATGGCCATTCCGGCGGATGACAAGTTCGATCACGTGGGCTGGCAGCCCTCGTCCACAGGTGCCCCCGTCCTCGATGACGCAGTGGCCATCATCCACTGCCGGCTGGACCAGGAGGTCCTCGCGGGTGACCACTACATCACCCTGTGCGCCGTCGACGACCTCGAGATCGTCCGGCCGGTCACGCCGTTGCTGTTCTTCCAGGGTGGATACGGCGGCTTCAACCCCAAGGGACTGTCCGCGCTCGGCGACGGCGACTTCATCGAGGCGCTCCGGCTCGCCGAGACGGCCAGACCACACATCCGACGCCTCGCCGACCGGTACGGCTGCGAAGCCGCCGTCCTCACCGCACTGAGCGAGGACGAGATGACGACCGCTGACTCTGCCTATGCCGGGACGGCCGAGGTCTACGAGCGGCTGGGCGAGCGGATCCCGCTCATTCCCCCCATCGGGGACGTGTACGTCGCCCACGCCTCGCAGGAGGTCCAGGACGCCTGGTGCGCCAAGGCCCCGGCGGACGAGGAGGTTCAGGCCAGGTACCGCCGGCGCCTCGAGACGGTTCGACGTGACGGCTACTCCGTGGTCCAGGTGGGCGCCGTGGGTGCGGTGCAGTACGCACGCATGCACGAGGCGCTCGAGGAGTACGCCTCCGGCCCCCTGACACCGAGCCGTGAGCGTGCGGTGCGCGAGGTGCTCTCCGAGATGTCCGACTTCTTCGAGCCGATCGACATCTGCGAGGACACCCGCTATGACCTCGGTTCGATCATGGTGCCCGTCTTCGACCCGGGCGGCACGGTGGCCATGGTCCTGCGCCTGACGCAGCTACCGCAGGGCGCGTCGGCGCACACGGTGCGCGGATGGCTCGGCGCGCTCCAGGAGGCGGCCGCCGAGGTGAGCACCTCGCTGCGGGGTGGCGAGAGCAGCGAGGTGCTGCAGGCCTACCGCAGCTGGTTCATGATGTGACCCCGGTCGCGAGCTCCTCGCCGATGATCCATCCGGCTCCCATGGCCGCCATGAGACCGCCACCCGAGGAGTAGCCCTGCGAGTCGGGCCCGGCGGTGCCCACGGCGCTGCCGCCCCCGACCCGCAAGCCGCTCACGGTCGAACCGTCGATCCGCACGACGCGACAGCGAGGGTCGATGAGCGCGCCGCCCTGGGTCGTCAGGACCCCGTGGGTCAGCCAGGTGTGGTGCAGACGTCCCTGCTGGGGGCGACGACCCGCCACCGGACGCATGGCCTCCGCCAAGGCCTCGTAGGGGATGCCAACCTGCCGGGACAAGTCGGCCACGTCCTCAGCCTCACGGATCGCGCCGGCGGCCAGGGAGTCACGCATCATCTCCGAGGTGATGGTCTCCGCCATCGCCTGCTCGTCCCACACCATGAGTGCCCGCTCGCCCGGCTGCGCCTGGATCCGCCCCGCGAGCCCCGAGTAGCCGAAGGCCTGCTCGTCGACGAATCGATCACCCGCGGTGTTCATCAGGACGGCACCTGCCCAGGGCAGGGCAGGGTTGACCCGGGTCCCGTGGCCCAGGGTCACCTGACCGTGCCGCAGGCAGGCCTCCATGTGCGTCCACTGCGCACCGAGGGGCTCGAGCCAGGCGATGCTGTCGCCGGTCGAGGTGCTCACCCCGCCGTAGAAGGGGGTGCCGAGGCCCGACGCGAACCGCCGCATGAGGTCGGGGTTGTTGGCGAAACCGTCCGTGGCGACCACGGTCGTCGTCGCCCGGACCTCGATGGCCTCGCCGTTCTGCTCGGCCACGAAGCCGATGACCCGCTGCTGACGCGGGTGCTCGGGGTCCGGTTCGGTCAGCAGGCGGCGCACGGGCGCCTCGTCGACGAAGGCGACGTTGTCGCGAGAGGCCAGCTCGGCCCGCAGGAAGGCCATGAGCGGCCCGCCACCCCTGCGCTCGGGGTCTGCGTGCAGTCGGGGCACGCTCATCCCCTTGCGGGGCATGTCGACACCGACCTCGAGCGGGTACCCGAGGGTGTCGCCGATCCAGTCCACGTACCGGGGCGCCACCTCGCAGAGTGCCCTGACCAGGGGGCGCAGCATCTCGTCACCGGAGTTGGCGATGATGTCGTCGCAGTGCTGCTGCGGGGAGTCCTCGATCCCTGCCTCCCGTTGCAGCCGGGTCCCGCCCGCGGCGAGGCTGCCCGAGGAGACGTCGGCGTTGCAGCCCTCGCGGGTGCTCTTCTCGAAGACGGCGACGACGAGGTCAGGATTCTCGCTCGTCCGCAATGCCGCCATGACACCGCACGCGCCACCACCTGCGACGGCCACGTCCACGTCGACGGTCTCCATCACGAGTCGGCCGGGGAGTCGAGGCCGTAGAAGGCGCGGGCCGCGTCGACGAGACCCCTGGGAGGCTGCTCCCCGAAGAAGCCGCGCCGTGACGCGACCAGGCCCTGCTCGCGGTACTGAGCTGCGCGCAGGAGCGCGACCCGCACGCAGGTGCCCATCGAGTCGACGACCGGCACGTCGTCGATCCGGCTGATGCCCTGGTCGGCGAGGAAGACGTTGAGGGGCCCCTCGCCCGGGACGATGACGTCGGCCCCGTCCGCGACGGCGGCGCGGGCCGCGACCGTGAAGGCCTCGGTCAGCGGCCCTGGGTCGGCATACGCATCCATGATGTCGGTGAACGCCCGCTCCACCTGGTGGATCGGGCCGACGATCCGGTCGAGCCCGTACACCTCCATGTTGCGACGCAGCTGGGGCTCGAGCTCGGCGATGAAGTTGACGATGCCGACCCGGCGCCCGAGCTGGGCCGCCATGAGGGCGCTCGTCTGCCCCAGGGCCACGACCGGGATGTCCACGAGCGAGCGGACCTCCTCGTAGGCCGTGTCCGGGATCGTCGCGATGAAGTAGGCGTCGTACCCCTCGTCCTGCGCCCGCAGCGCCGCCTCGACGAACTGGTCCTTGTGGAGACCCGAGAGATAGGCGTACTTGATGTGGGTTCCCGGATACTCACTCGGGTAGGTCCCCGCCCGCATCCCGTGCAGGTCGACGGAGTGCTCCGACCCGGCAGCTGCGGACAGGTGGCGCTGCAGCGCGTCCCGGTAGTGGGGCACATCGTCGAGGACGGTGAAGGACTGGTGCCAGATCCTCATGAGGCGAGTGACTCCCTTCGGCTCTCGGCGGCCCCGGCACCAGCGATCCGGCCGAAGGTGGCCCCGCGCAACACCGACGTCGACCCGACGTAGTTCGAGTAGTACAGACCGGTCATCTCACCGGCTGCGTACAGGCCGGGGATGGCTCGTCCGTCGCGGTCGATGACGCGGGAGGAGGCGTCGACCTTGAGCCCGCCGAAGGTGAAGACGTTGGCCGCCATGATCGGGTAGGCCGCGAAGGGTCCTTGGCTGATCGGGCGGGCCCAGTTGCTCTTGGCGGGGTGCAGGCCCTGTGTGGCCATGCCGTCGGGCCGGGTGACGTCCCACTCGCCCTCGGGGCAGGCTGCGTTGTACTCATCCATGGTCGCCACCAGGGTGGTGGGGTCGAGGTCGAGGGCAGCCGCCAGCTCCTCGATCGTCCCTGCGGTGACCGCCGGCTCCTCGGTGCGGATGGCTGTCCTGATGTTGGGCACGGCCTGGCCTGCGGCGTCGAGGATCATCCACGCCATGCCCCGGTCCTGGGCCTGGATGTCGCGGGTGGTCCGCTCGTACCAGGCGTCGATCGGGCCGCGGGCCTCGTCCACGAAGCGCCGGCCGTGGACGTTGACGAGCACGCCGTAGGTGAAGGCCATGATCGCCGCCTCCGGGTCGCCCGAGCGGGGATCGATCGGCTCGGCGTGGAAGAGGCTGAAGTTACCGGCCGTCGCCGCGCCCGCGGCCAAGGCCATCTCGAGGCCCTCACCCTTGTTGTAGTTGCCCCCGCGGGCCACCGGGCGGCACGTCATCGCCTTGTCCCCGTGGTAGCGGGCCATCATCTCGGCATTGCCCTCGTACCCACCGCAAGCGAGGACGACCGTGCCACTGTGCGTCACGCGCCCCTGGGGGGTCGCAGCGACGACACCGGTCACGACACCCTCGTCGACGACGAGCTCGCGCACCGTGCTCTCGTAGGAGAAGTCGATGCCGAGCTCCTTGGCCCGACGGCTGAGGGTCTCCACGAGCGCCTGCCCCCCGCCTATCGGTGCCAGGCGGGTCGTGGAGACGGTGAGGAACAGCGTCGGCAGCTGACCGAAGGACATGCCGTGGCCCTCGAGCCACCGCAGGGTCGGGCCGGCGCTCTCCACGAAGGTCTCGACGTAGTCCAGGTCGACCATCGGATGTGCCCGCAGCAGCGGGGAGCGCTTCTCCCACGACTTCGTCAGGTCCGCGGTCAGGCCGGGGTCGGGGTGTCCCATGAAGTCGTCGACGAGTGCATCAGCGAGTCCGTCCGCGGGTTCGTCGACCGAGGCCATCCGCATGTAGGCCTCGGTGTACCGGGTGTTGCCTCCCGCTTCGCTCTCGGTGGCCCGGTCGAGGAGGAGGACCCTGGCTCCGGCCTCGTGCGCGCTGATCGCCGATGACAGACCGGCGATGCCAGAGCCGACGACGATCACGTCATGGGTGCGCGCGCTCATGCCCAGCTCCCGACGACCTCGTCGGCCGTGGTGACCGTGCCGAAGAGGGGCAGGGTCTTGGCGACGGCGTGCTCGTGCAGTGCCGGGTCGGGAGTGGCGCACATGTCCTCGACGATGCTCACCTGCAGGCCGGAGTCGCTCGCGTGGCGGGCGGCGGACTCCACGACCAGGTGGGTGGCGATGCCCCCGAGGACGACGTGATCGATCCCGTTCCCGGCGAGGACCTCACGCAGCGGGGTGCCGACGAAGGGGTCGACGCACCCCTTGGTGACGACGGCCTCCCCCTCGGCCGGAGCCAGCTCGGGCAGGAACTCCGTCTCCGGGGACCCGATCTTCATCTTCTGGTTCGTCGGGTACCCGTCGAACCGGGGCAGCAGATTCGTCCGCAGCCGGTAGGCCGGGTCGAAGGCCAGGCGGATGTGGAAGACGGGTACACCCGCCTCACGGGCCGCCCCCAGCACGCGCGAGGCGGTCGCGACGACGCCACGCTCACGGACCTGGGCCGCCAACGGCGGGGCCAGGCAGAGATCACCCTCCTGACCCAGGGCGACCTGGTAGTCGAGCATGAGGAGGGCGGTGCGGTCAGCAGTCATCGTGTGTGTCCTTCGTTCGGGATGTATCGGTGTGCGTGCATGGGGGCGGTCAGGGCCTCACCAGGCGGACCAGCCGCCGTCGATGTAGAGCACCTGTCCGGTGATGTAGCTGCTCGCCGGGGAGGCGAGGAGGAGGAGCGGGCCGGCGAAGTCGGCGTCGACGTCGCCGAGCCGGCCGAGCATGGTGCGCTGCGCGAACCACTCCAGCTGGTCGGGGTCGTCCTTCAGGGGCATGGTCATCGCCGTCGGGTAGAACACGGCGGGGGCGAGGGCGTTGACGGTGACGCGGTCGCGGCCGAGCTCGCTGGCCAGGGAGCGGGTCACGTTGACCACGCCCGCCTTGCTCGCGTAGTAGGCGCTCTCCGGGATCGGGCCGACGCGCTCGGCGTACACGGTCGTGAGGTTGACGATCTGCCCGCCGCCCAACGCCGCCAGGCGGGGGCCGAACTCCCGGCCCACGATCCAGCAGCCGACGAGATTGACCTTGATGATCCGCTCGAACTCCTCGACCGAGGTCTCGGCGTAGCCCTTGCGCAGCATGATGCCGGCGGCGTTGACCACCGAGTCCACCCGGCCGTGCTGCCCCAGCACCTGCTCGGCGAGCTCCCGGACCGAGCTCTCGTCGGTGACGTCGACGACGTGTGCGGAGTGACCGGAGCCCGGCAGGGACGCACGGACCTTCTCGATCTCGTCCCCCAGGGGGGCGAGGTTGGCCACGGCGACGGTCGCACCGGCGGCGGCGAGGGCACGCGCCGCCTCCTGGCCGAGGCCACCCGCGGAGGCGCCGACGACGACGGCCACCCGCCCGGTCATGTCGAAGGGGGAGCCGCTCCCCCCTTCGCGCGGGGTCGTGGTCACCACTCGAGCTCACTCTCCTCGTGAGCGGCGTACCGGCCGGCGAGCCGGCCGAAGATCGCCGACTTCCCGATGCTCGTACCCGTCATGTAGCCGGCCCCGTGGAGGCCACCGACGACCTCCCCGGCGGCGTAGAGGCGCTCGATCGGCTCCCCGTAGACGTCGAGCACCCGCATCCGCGGGTCGACGGTGAGGCCGCAGTAGGTCGCGAGGACGACCGTGCCGGAGCGCTGGGCGTAGAAGGGAGGGGCGTCGATCGGCGTGGGACGCCCGACGGCGCCGACGAGGTGCTCGCGACCGAGCGGGTCGGGGTCACCGCTGACGAGACGGGCGTTGTACTCCGCCACCGTCGCCTCGAGCACTCCCGGGTCGGTCCCGAGCCGCACGGCGAGCTCCTCGATCGTGTCGGCCACCTCGAGCATCCCGGCGGAGAGACGGTTGGCGAAGTCGTAGATCGGCACCTCGTCGCTGCCGAGCGCCATGGCGCGTGAGTCGAAGACCTGCCAGGTCCAGCCGTTCTCGCGGGCGAGGCTGGCGTCGCCGAGCTCCTTGTACGGACGCGACTCGTCGACGAAGCGGTGCCCGTGGACGTCGACCATGATCGCGCCCTTGTAGACCGCGAGGATGCCGGTGCCGTCCTCGTCGGGGTGCGACTCGGCGTAGATCCCGTAGGTGCCCTTGATCCACGGCAGGTCGCGCACGCCGGCGCCCAGGGCCTGGGCCATGACCATGCCGTCACCACTGTTGCCCGGACCGCCCGCCAGGAGGGCGTGCTCCATCTGGGGGGCGACCCTGTCGAGCAGCTCGCGGTCCCGGGCGAAGCCGCCGGTCGCGACGACGACGGCGTCGCAGCGGATCGTGTGCCGTTGCCCGTCCCGATCGACGACGACCCCGATCACCCGACCCTCCTCGACGACGAGCCGTTCCACGGGGGCGTCGGTGATGATGCGGGCGCCCAGGGCTCCCGCGGCGGTGAAGAGACTGCGCAGCATGGCGGTCGTGTCGCTCGGGTGCGAGCGCGGGACCGACTGACCTGAGGCGGCGTGGATGTGCCCGTACGCCACCCCGTGGTCCTTGAGCCACCGGTAGGTCACGGCCTGGTGCTCGACGTAGGCGTCGACGAGCTCGGGGTCGTTGCGGTACAGGCCGACCCTCAGGAGGTCCTCGCGCAGCAGCTCCTCGGAGTCCTCGATGCCCTGCTCGCGCTGCTCGTCGGTGCCGACGAAGGCGCTCAGCCCGGCGGAGCGGATCGTCGACCCGCCGAGGACCGGCAGCTTCTCGAGCAGGACGGCGTACTGCCCTTCCTCGGCGGCGGCGAGCATCGCGGCTGCCCCCGCGAGGCCACCGCCGAGGACGATCACCCCGACCCGATCGGGCAGCTCGCGCTCGACGGGCAGCCCGTCCGTGGTGATCCCCGGCTCCTCGGCGAAGACCCTGGTGCTCATGACGTCGCCTCGCCCAGCCGGTCGAAGTGGGCCTCCGCAGCGCTGAACTGGGGCAGGTTGAACAGCTCCTGCCGGTCCTGCCACGTCGCCATTCGGTCCTCACGCGAGGCGGTCTCGCCGGTCTCGGCGAGGTGAGCCAGCGCCTCCTGCCCTGCCGCCATCATCGAGCGCATGAGGTAGTTGGCGAAGAGGACGACGGTGAAACCGAGCCGCTCGTACTCCTCCAGCGACATCTGGGGCGTCTTGCCTCCCTCGACCACGTTGACGAGCAGCGGCGTCCCGGCGAGCTCGCGGCCGACGAGCTCGAGCTCGTCCCTGGTGCGCGGTGCCTCGACGAAGAGGACATCGGCGCCGGCCTCGATGTACAGCTTGGCCCGGTGGATCGCCTCGTCGATGCCGTGGACGCTGCGGGCATCGGTCCGGGCGACGATCACCGTCGCCTCATCATGGCGAGCCTGTCGGGCGGCGACGATCTTGGCCGCCATGTGCTCCCCCGGAATCAGCGCGTGGCTGTCGAAATGACCGCAGCGCTTGGGCATCTCCTGGTCCTCGAGCTGGATGCCCGCAGCGCCGGCACGCTCGAGCTTCTGGACGGTGCGCATGGCGGAGACGGCGTTGCCGTAGCCGGTGTCCGCATCGACGACGAGGGGTATTTGCACGGCGCTGGCCACTCGGTCGACGTGGTCGGCGACCTCGGCGAGTGAGATGAGGCCGATGTCGGGTAGCCCGTACGTCGCATTGGCCAGGCCGGCACCGGTGAGGTAGCCGGCGGAGAAGCCGGCGCGCTCGACGAGGCGGGCGCCCATGGCGTCGGTGGCGCCGGGGAGGACGAGCGTCCCTCCGGCGATCGCCGAGCGCAGGGCGATCCGCTTGTCGTGCGCTGTGACGTCCGCGGCCACCCCCGTCAGCTCAGCAGCGTGGGCGAAGGGGGGAAATGGCACCGGTCTCAGGCCTCCGGCACGTCGTGCATCACGGCACCGGCTGCCCCGAGGGGGTGCATGAGGCCGGGGCCCCGCTGCGTCCCCTCACCCGGGATGTGGCCCCAGGTGGCGGTGCGGTCGTAGACGCGCGGGATCCATTCCTCCTCGTCGACCTCGAGACCACCCCAGCCGTACTCGACGTGGAAACTGCTCGGCGTCGCGTGGTAGAAGCTGAACTGCTTGTCGTTGGTGTGCCGGCCCAGGCTCAGGGTGATCGGCACGTCGTGCTCCTGCGCCAGCTCGTAGCCGGTCCCGACGTCGTCCATGTCGCCGACCTCGATCATCAGGTGGTTCACTCCCGCGACGCCTTCCGGGCCCTGGCCCAGCGCCAGGCTGTGGTGGCGCTTGTTGCAGTGGTAGAAGCGCGCGTTCAGCCGTCCGGGGACGATGATCTTGTCCGAGAGACGGAAACCGAAGTTGCTGAAGAACTCGTGACCGGCCTCGATGTCCGGCAGGAGCAGCAGGACGTGACCGAGGCCCTGCTCACCGGTGACGAAGCCGCTGATCGGCCGGCTCGGCAGGAAGCTGCCCGGCACGGCGCTCTGGCCCCAGGTCACCTCGTGCCGGAACCCCCACGGGTCGGTGAAGACGACGATGCGGTTGACCGCACGCGATGCCGCGAGCTCCTCGTCGCCGCGCTCGTGCTCGATGTCGAGCTCGGCGCACACGCGCAGGACCTCCTCGAGGTCCTCCTCGTAGTTGACCGCCCAGCCGATGTACTCGGTGCGGTCCTCCTCACCGGGGTGGATCTGCAGCCGCCACGCGGCGTCGTCGATCTTGATGCGCACCGCGCCGTCCGGACCGTCGTCGACGACCTGGGCCCCCCAGACCGTGCGGGCGAGGTCCGGCCAGTCGGCGTGGTTGGGTGAGGTGATTCCGAGATAGGCGAGACGGGTGATCATGGCAGTTCTCCTGTGTGTCGTTCGAGAGCGCGCTGTCGCGGTCAGGCGAAGAGCATGGGGTTGGTGATCTCGCCGCCGAAGTCGAGCGTGGCCGCGGCGTTGTAGATGGGACCGTCGACGTTGCAGATGTGGGTCATGCCCGCCTGCATGTCCCGCCAGTAGCGCTCGTTCGGCAGTCGCTCGTGGATGCTCTGCGAGCCGGCGATCTTGTACAGCCGGTCGATGGCGTCGATGGACCTGCGGACTGCCCGCACGCCGTTGCGGCGGGTCCGGACGCGCTCGGTCATCGTCAGCTCTCCGCCACCGTCGACGAAGTCGTAGAGCTCCTTCATCTCGTTAAGCAGAACCGTGCGGCTGGCGGCGATGTCCGCGGCGGCCTCGGCGTAGACGTGCATGAGCACGGGGTCCTGCTTGGCCACCCGCTGGTCGGCCGTGACCCGCTCGATCACGTAGTCACGGAAGACCTTGAGTGCCCCCTCGGCGATGCCCTGGGTGCCGGAGTTGATGGCGGCCGAGAAGACGACGGGGAACTTCAGGCGGTAGAGGGTCTTGCCGGGTTGGCGGTACTCGTAGTCACCGGCGTTCATCTCCGCGGCCCCGACCGTGCGGTAGTCGGGCACGAAGACGTCCTTCATGCGCACGTCCTTGGAGCCGGTGCCCTTCAGGCCCATGACGTTCCAGCTGTCCTCGACGATCTCGTAGTCCTTGCGCGGGATCACGAAGTGGCGCACCTGGGGCGGCATGAGCGCCTTGCCGTCGGCGTCGCCGACCATGCCTCCGAGGATGACCCACTCCGAGGCGTCGGTCCCCGTGGAGTAGGGCCACTGTCCCGTGAACAGGTAGCCGCCGTCGACGGGCGTGCCGACCCCGAACGGCGCGTACGGGGAGGCCGTCCACACGTCGTGGTCCTGGTCCCAGATCTCCTTCTGGAGGCGCTGGTCCATCATGGCGATCTCCCACGGGTGCACCCCGACGACACCGGTGACCCAACCGGCCGAGGGGGAGTGGTGGCCGACCTCCATGGCGGCCTCCATGAACTCGACCGGGTGTGCTTCGGCGCCGCCGTACTCCGCTGGGGCGTACAGGCGCATGACGCCCGAGTCACGCAGCACCTTCACGGTCGCGTCGGTCAGCTGGCCGGCCTGGTCGCTGGGCAGCGCCTCGCTGCGAAGGATCTCGGCGTGATTGCGGATGTGCTCGATCGGAGAAGTCATCGTTGAGTCCTCTTCGTGGTCTGGGTGTGGGTGGGTGCCGTCAGGCGTTCGCGAGCAGGAAGTCGCGGACGAGGCGGTTGAACTCGTCCGCGTGCTCGACCTGCGCCCAGTGGCCGCAGCGATTGAGCAGGACGAGTCGCGAATCGGGGATGCGGGCGAGCAGGTGCAACGAGTGCTCGAAGTGGACGACGCGGTCGTCGCGTCCGTGGATGAGGAGGCAGGGCACGCCGACGTCCTTGAGTGCGTCGAGGCTGAACCACTTGGCGATCGGACCGCCGGCAGCGAATCCGTCCAGGTAGTTCTTCAGGTGCTCGGGGTTCGCCCGGGCGGAGCGAGCCCGCTCCTCGGCCAGCTCGTCCGTGCCGAACCGCTCCGAGTCGTAGGTCATGACCTGCACAAGAGCCTTCATCGACTCGGCGGTCGGCTCACGGTATCCACCAAGAAGAACCTTCATGCCCTCGGAGAGACCGCCACCGGCCTGGGTGATCGGCACCGTGCCCGAGCCCGGACCCATGGTGATGGCCTGGCTGACCCGCTCGGGGTACTCGGTGGCCAGGCGCAGGGTGGTGATCCCACCCATCGAGTTCCCGACGAAGGCCGCCTTGTCGATGCCGAGCGCGTCGAGCAGCTGGACGGCCGCCTTCGCGTGGTCGTTCTCGTCGCGGGTGACGGCAGACGAGCGGCCCCAACCCGGCATGTCGGGTGCGATGACCCGGAAGTCCTTGCTCAGCTCGACGATGTTCGTCTTGAAGTTGCTCCAGCCGGTGGCACCCGGACCCGAGCCGTGGAGGAACACCACCACGGGCGCGTCTGGCGAACCCGCCTCGTTGTAGTGGATAGTCCAGTCAGGAGTCTCCACCTCGCGGGACGTGCTCTCCTCGGTGACCTGCTGACTCATCACGACTCCTTTGTCTGTGGGGCCTTGGCATCTGCGCCGGGGAGCGGCGGTCGATGCGGTGACCAAGCATCTTTGCTGTAGTGGTTGCTACAGAGTAGAGGGCATCAACGACTATTGGCAACCCCCGGCCCGCGTGCCGTGCGACGACTCAGTAGAGGGCGCTCGGGGGTACTGCACCACCGAACTGGTGCGCTCCCCACGCCGTGTAGCAGATCTCCCGGACGTTGCACACGTGCGAGGCCGCGACCTGCAGGTCCCGCCAGTAGGGCTCGAGCGGCGAGGCCTGCTGGATGGCGCTGGAGCCCATGAGCCGGTACAGGTCGCCGACAGCCGTGATCGCCCGGTCGGTGGCGCGCACCTGGTCGATGCGGAATCGCAGCCTGTCCTCGACGCTGATGTGGGGGCCACCACCGCACAACGAGTCATAGTGGTCACCGACGAGCAGCTTGACGTGGGCGATGCTTGCCTCGACGTCGGACTCGGCCCTGGCCAGAGCCTGCATCGTGAAGGGGTCGGCCTTGCTCGCAGTCCCCTGCGTGGAGACGCGCTTCTCGATGTGTGCGTAGGCCGCGTCGACTGCGCCACGGGCGATCCCGAAGGTGCCCGCGGAGATGGCCAGCGGGAACATCAGACCGAACTGCATGCGGTACAACGGGCTGTCCGGACGATGACGATCGGTGTACACGTTGCCGCGCACGTCGTCCGCAACGAGCACCCGGTGCTCCGGGACGAAGGCGTCGACGGTCACGTCGTTGGACCCGGTGCCGGACAGACCCATGACGTTCCAGCTGTCCGGGACGATCTCGAAGTCGCGGCGCGGGACCAGGAAGTGGCACACGGTCGGTGGTGACGTCGGCTGCCCGTCCTCGTCCGCGACCATCCCGCCGAGGATCGCCCACTCGACGTGGTCGCTTCCGGTCGAGAACGGCCACCGGCCGGTGAACCGGTAGCCGCCCTCGACGGGGATCGCCCGGCCGAAGGGCGCATACGGTGACGACACCCAGTCGTCGGCTCTTTCACCCTTCGCCCCGTAGACCTCGTCCTCGGCCTCCGGTCCCCAGATCGCGATCTCCCAGGGATGGATCCCGACGACGCCGGCGACCCAACCCGCGGAGGGGTGGTTGCGGCCGACCTCGATGGCCCAGTCGACGAAGTCGTTGGGGTGCCCCTCGAATCCCCCGTGGTCCTTCGAGTGGAGGATCTTCATCCCTTCCGATGCGCGCAGGATCTCCACGGTCCGGTCGGTCAGGCGGCCGAGGGCGTCGCTGGGGCGGGCTTCCGCCCGCAGTTCTGCGGCATGGTCACGGATGTGGGTCAGTGGGGAGTTCATCGGGTCCTCTGTCGGGGTGGTGGGGACGAAGGGGGGAGCTCAGGCCGTGGTCGTGCGTGAGCGGATGATCTTGGCCAGGGCGACGGCGACGACGAGACCGCCGCCGTAGAAGACGTTCTGGATCCAGCCGGAGAAGCCGAGCAGCTGCAGGCCGAAGATCCCGGTCGTGAGGAAGTAGATGGCGATCATCGTGCCGATCGGGTTGAACCGGCCCGGCTGGACGACCGCGGTTCCGAGGAAGACGGCGGCCAGGGCCGGCAGCAGGAAGGTCATCGTGGTGCTCGGGTCCACACCACCGACGCTGCCGACGAGGATGATCCCCGAGAGCCCGGACATCAGGGCTCCGGCGAGGTAGGCGCCGACCCGCACGCGGTTGACCCGGATGCCCGCCAAGCGCGCGACCTCGGGGTTCGACCCGATGAAGAGCATCCCGCGGCCGAGCGGTGTCCAACCCAGGACGTAGGCGATGAGCACCGCGAGCGCGAGGCCGTAGTAGAAGCTCAGGGGCAGCCCGAGGACATCGTGGCCGACGAGAGCGGCGAGACCGCGTGAGTTCACCGAGACGATGTTGGACCCGGAGATCATCTGGGTCAGGCCGGTCAGGAGGGTGGCCATGCCCAGGGTGACCACGAGTGAGCTCAGGTCCATGAAGACCACGAAGAAGGCGTTGGCCAGGCCGGCCACGAGCGCGACGACGACCGCCGCCGCCACGGCTGCGCCGATCGGCCATCCGTGGACGCCACCGAGGACGGCGACTGTCGTCGCCGTCATCCCCATGACCGAGGCGATGGACAGGTCGAACTCCCCGACGATGAGGGTGGTCATCGCCGAGAGGGCGAGGAAGACCAGCACCGACTGCGAGCCGAAGATCGAGGAGAGGGCGCCGACGTTCCAGAACGATGTCGGCATGAGGATCGCGTAGACGAGCACCATCACGGCCCAGACACCGATCAGGCCATACCTGCTGGTGAGGACGTGCAGCCAGCCGGGCTCGAAGCGCGAGCGCAGCGTCGTGCGGGTCGGCGGGGTGGCCGGGTCCGCCGGCTGCCCGCTGTCGGTGATGGTGCGGTGCGAGCTGTCGTCCGTGCTCGTCACCCGGGAGTGTGACGAGGTCGGGGTCGGGATTTCAGGCATGAGTGTCTCCAGCGGTGGCGGTGGCAGGGGAGGTGTCCGGTGCGGTCGTGTAGATCGCGTCCAGCACCTCGTCCGGATCAGTCGTCCGCAGCTCGACGAGGGGGCGATCGGGGTGGAAGACCAGGATGCGGTCACAGACCTCGACGAGGTCGCTCGGCTCGATGCTCACGTGGAGCACTCCGATGCCTCGGTCGGCGGCCTCACCGATCGTGGTGAGGATCTCCCGACGTGCCCCGACGTCGACCGCCTGGGTGGGCTCGTGCAGCACGAGGTAGTCGGGCTGGACGGAGAGCCACTTGCCGAGGAGGACCTTCTGTTGGTTGCCTCCCGAGAGCTCCTTGACCAGGGCCTGCGGACCGGTGGTCGTGATGTCGAGGAGGTCGATGTAGTGGTGGCTGTCCGAGTCCTGCCACCCGCGTGCCACGTGCCAGGGCCGGCCACGACGTCTCAGGTTGGGCAGGGCGATGTTGTCGCGGAGCGACATCTCCAGGGCGAGTCCCTCACGGATCCGTCCCTCGGGGAGCAGGGCGATACCGTTGCGCAGGGCCGTGCTCACGCTCAGTCCGGCAGCACGCAGCCGGCGGTCGCCGACGTCGATGGCACCGGCGGAGGCCTCGCGTGCACCGGTGATGAGGTAGGGAACCGACTCGAATCCCGAGCCCGGCAGTCCGGTGAGACCGACGACCTCACCGGCGCGCACGGTGAGGTCCAGGTCCTCCACGCCGGAACCGGAGAGGCCGGTGACGACCATCGCCTGCGCATCGGGCGGGGGGACGGCCGAGCGGCGGGTTGCCGCGTCGACGCTCTTGCCGAGCATCAGTCGGGCCAGCTCCGCCTCATCGAGGTCTGCGGTCGCCACCCCGGCACCCGCGACCCGGCCGTCACGCAGCACGGTCACCTTGTCGGAGAGCGAGAGGACCTCGTCGAGGTTGTGGCTGACCATGAGCACGCTCGTGCCATCGGCGACCACGCGTCGCAGGAGGGTGTGGAAGGCAGCGAGCTCCTCCCTGGCCAACGACCGGGTGGCCTCGTCGAGGATCACCAGGCCCTGACCCGGCTGCTGGTCGCGCAGCGCGCGGGCGATGGCGACCTCCGCCCGCGCCGAGGCGGAGAGCCGGGCGACCGGCGTGCTCGGGTCCACGTCGAGACCGAGGCGGGCAAGGACGCTGTTGGCGACGGCGCGCTGCGCCGCCCAGTCGATCTTCCGGGTGATCCGGTGGGCCGTGTACCCGCCGATACCGATGTTCTCGGCGACCGACAGCTGGTCCAGCAGTCCCAGGTCCTGGTGGACCACGGAGATCCCTGCAGCCTGGGCCTGGGACCACTGGACCGGCAGTGCCAGTGCCGTGTTGTCGATCCGGAGCGAGCCGCCCTCGTCGGGAGCGTGGTACCCCGTGAGGACCTTGACGAGGGTCGACTTGCCCGAGCCGTTCTGGCCGATGAGGGCGTGGATCTCGCCCGGTCGGATGACCAGCTCGGCGTCCTCGAGCACGTTGTTGGAACCGAAGGTCTTGGTGATCCCCCGGGCCTCCAGCCTCATCAGTGTGACCATGTCCTACTCGGCTCCCCATGCGGCAAGGAACTCGTCCCGGTACCCGGTGCCGAACCAGTCGTCGGTGAGGTAGGTCTTCGGGTCGAGCTGCAGGTCGTCGACGTTCTCCGGAGTGAACGCACGGGTGACGAGGACATCGGCCGGCTGGACCTCCTCACCGGAGGCCATCTGCATGAGGGCGTTGACGTGCTTCCACCCCTCGAAGATCACCGGCGTCCCGAGGTCGCTCGCCTGGGTGCCGTCCTGCACTCGCTGGAGGCCGGCGAGGTCGCTGCTCGAGCTGTAGATCTCGACCTGGTCCATCTTGTTGGCGCTCTTGGCGCCCTGGATGGCCGGAGGAACGAAGGTGTCGACGGGAACGATGATCGCGTTGGTGTCCGGGTTGCTGACGAGGGCCGCCGAGACGGTCGAGCTCAGCTTGTCGAGGTTGGCGGTGGTGAACTCGACGGAGTCGCTCCGGCAACCGGGGCACAGCTCCTCGAACTTCGTGATCATCCGCTCGCTGGCGACCTCGGTGGTCGAGGAGTCCATGAGCTTGAGGAAGAGCGGGTGCGTCTCCTGGCCCTGGCCGGCGACGGCGTCGGTGGCCATCGCTTCGTAGAGGAGGGCAACGCGCTCCGTGGCGTCGTAGAAGGCCAGGTTGTCGCTCTTGGGGGCGTTCTTCGACTCGTGCATCGACCCGACCAGGACCTTCGTACCCTTGGCGGTCAGGTCATCGATAGCTGCCGGGACCATGTCGTAGTCGACGAAGTTCGTGATGACGTAGTCGACGTCCCGGTCTCCGGCGGTCTTCAAGCACGCCGCGATCTCCGACGGGTTGAACTTGCCGTCGCAGACGTTCACCTTCGCCCCCAGCTCCTCCAGGGCCTGCTCCTCACCCACGCCCACACCGTGGATGACCGGGATCTGGTCCCCGAGCGGGACGATCGTGACCGTCTTTCCCCGCAGGTCGGCAGGATCGGCGATCTCGGTGACCTCCGGCCACTCGGTGATCTCCTTGCTCCATTCCTCGACCTGGGCCTTCGCCTCGTCGACGGAAGCGGCCTGCGCGCCGGAACTGTCCGCGGATGCGTTACCCCCCGAGGCCTGTTCGCCTGCGCCGCAGGCCGAGAGAGTCAGGGAGAGCGTGGCCACAGCGGCCAGTCCTCTCAGGGACGTGGTGGTGGTGCGGGACATGGTCGGCTCCTTTGCCGTGTCATGCCGCTGGCGCGGCGGTCTGCTGGACGCAGATGGGTCACTACCAGTCACTGGCACGGCAACAGTGACGCATTACCGTGTAGTGGTTGGTATAGGGAAGCACACTGGTTCTCGTACTGGCAATAGTTCAGAGCGAACTACCCTGTAATAATCGATTCACTGATGGGGCGGTAGGTGTGGCGACCACTACTCCGTGACGAGTTGGTGCTCCATGCGGCCGACGCCATCGACCCAGCTCGAGAGCGTCTGCCCGGACTGCAGGTACCGCGGCGGCCGGCGCGCCATCCCCACTCCGTCGGGAGTGCCGGTGAAGACGAGGTCCCCCGGCTGGAAGGTGAGGATCTGGGACAGCTCCGCGACTGCTCGGACCACCGGGTAGAGCAGATGCGCGGTGGTCCCGTCCTGGACCACCTCACCGTCCACGGCGCACCCCAGGTGCAGGTCGTCCAGGCCAGGAGCGTCGTCGAGGGTGACCACCCACGGCCCGATGGGGGAGAAGCCGGGGAAGGACTTGGCGAGACCGAACTGCGGAGCCGGTCCGCTCAGCTGTCGGTCCCGTTCGGACAGGTCCTGACCCACGGTGACCCCGGCCAACGCGTCGACCACATCCTCTTCCGCTGCGCGATGGAGCGCGCGCCCCAGCACAGCGACGACCTCGACCTCCCAGTCCACCGATCCTGCGGGAAGGACGATCTGATCGTGGGCGCTGGTGATCGAGCTGGGCCACTTCGTGAAGACAGGGGGCAGTTCCGCAGGCGCCTCGAACCCCGACTCGTGCGCATGCTCGGCGTAGTTGAGGCCGATCGCCACGACCGCCGCCGGCCGAGGGACGGGCGCATCGAGGTCCTCGATCGTCACGGGGGTGGCAACGTCCGGATCGGCAGCTGCCACCAGGTCACGGATGACGTCCACCGACGCATACATGTCCATGGGGTCCGGACCGATCCTCCCCGCGCTGAGTTCGGCGATGTCCCAGGCCACCAATGGACCGTTTTCACCGCCCGGCAGGACCACCCCGCGCCCACCACGACTCGCCAATCTCATCTGGATCCACCTTCACTGTAGTGACTACATCAGCACAAGCATCCACATGGAGGACAGACAGCCGGTCTTCATACATGTGATAGGAGGCTTGTAGGTCCGCGTCGGGCACCCTAGTGTGTAGTAATCACTCTAGAGATGCCGGTGTCAACCACGGCATCTCCCACCATCGCAACGAAGGACACGTCAATGCCGACGAAGAACGCTGAGGTCACGAGCCGGGACGTCCGCCTGGCGGAGGTCACCTACCGCGTGCACAGCACCGGGGACCCGAGCATGACCCCCCTCCTCCTGCTCCACGGCTCCGGCCCGGGCGCCACCGGGACGTCGAACTGGAAGGCGGTCATCGAGGAGCTGGGCGACCGCTACTACTGCATCGCACCCGACATGATCGGCTTCGGCGACTCGACCCACCTGACGGACCCGCCCCGCGGGATGAAGGCCCTCAACGCGATCCAGGCGCGCACCCTCTTCGAGCTGCTGGATGCGCTCGAGGTGTCCGGCCCGATCACCCTCGTCGGCAACTCGATGGGCGGGATGATCTCGTTGGAGATGGCTCTCCTGGATGGTGACCGCGTCGGGAAGATGCTGCTCATGGGCTCCGGCGGCGCACCCGACCTGCCGGTCACCGAAGGCCTGCAGCACCTCTTCGGCTTCTACGCCGACCCCACGCCGGCATCGATGAAGAAGTTGCTGTCCTCCTTCGTCTACGACATCGATGTGCTCGGTGACAAGGTCGACGAGGTCGTCGACGAGCGGATGCCCTACATCCAGCGCAGTGACATCAAGCGCTCGCACGCGGCGATGTTCGACCCGGGTGCACCCAAGCCGGGCTTCACCGCGCAGGAGATGGCCACCATCGGGCACAAGGTCCTGTGCGTGCACGGCCGAGACGACATCATCGTCCCGGTGGAGTCCAGCACCTGGCTGGCAAAGAACCTCCCGGACGCCTCACTGCACATCATCCCGAGGACGGGTCACTGGACGCAGATCGAGGCGCACGACACCTTCATCTTCCTTCTGGAGAGCCTCGTCGCGGGCAAGCTCTGAGAGACAGCGACCGCCCCCTTCGCTCCGGTCCTGCCGGTGGGGAGGGGGCGTCGTCGTGCACCCACTCACCCGTAGGTGTCGCGGGGACCGCGACCGTCGCTGGAGCGACGGGGGCCACGGGACCAGGAGGGCGCGCTCGGCCCGTGCACCCGCAGCTCGTGGACGACGTCGGGGCCGGCGGCGTCAGTGATGCGCCCGAGCAGGGAGCTGGACAGCAGGCGGATCTGCGTGGCCCAGGCCGTCGAGTCGGCGCGCACGGACAGCACCCCGTCCTCGAAGCTGACCGGCTGGCAGTGCTCGGCCACCTCCCGCCCGACGATCTCGTCCCACCGGCCCATGACCGAGCCGGCCGCGACGTCGACCTGCCAGCCGCGGTTGTCGACGAGGCGGTCGACCTGGTCACCGATGGTCATCGGGTCACGCCCACGGGTACCCTTCGGCGCCTGTGGGTGCTGCCGGCGCCGCTTGGGCCGGGGCTTCATCCCCGGGCGCAGCCCCTTCTTCGCGGCCATGGCGCGCGCCCGGGCGAGCGCGGTCAAGGCGGCGTCCTCGACGCTCGGCTCGACCTCGTCGTCCTCGGCCGGGACGGGCCCCGTGACAGGTTCCGGGACGTCGTCCGGGTTCGGCTCACCGCCGGCACCCGACGGGACGCCCTCACCCTCGCTCATGTCGCCTCGCCGACCTCACCGAGCGAGACGGTGTAGCGCCGTCCCGCCAGGGACTCGGGCACGTCCGCGGGGACCGCGGCGGTGATGAGCACCTGCTCGCAGTCGCTGACGAGCGCGGCCAGGCGCTCGCGCCGGCCGCTGTCGAGCTCGGCGAAGACGTCGTCGAGGACCAGCACCGGGTCGTCACCGAGGTCCCGGCGCAGCAGGTGGTAGGCCGCCAGCCGCAACCCGAGCGCGAAGGACCACGACTCACCGTGGGAGGCGTACCCCTTCGCCGGCATCGGCCCGAGGCCCAGCACGAGGTCGTCGCGGTGGGGACCGACGAGGTTGACCCCCCGCTCGACCTCCTGCTCGCGTACCCGGGCGAGCGACTCCAGGATCATCGAGCGCAGCTCGTCGACCTCGGGAACCTCCCCGGCCGCGATCGCCTCGGCTGCCTCGTCGTGCAGGGACGAGCGGTAGACCGCAGTGGCCTCGGACTGGTTGGCGCTGACCTCTCGATAGGCCTCCTGGAGGTGCGGCACGAGGTCGCGCAGGAGACGCAGCCGGGCGTAGAGCAGCTGGGCACCGACCGTGGCCAGGTGGTCGTCCCAGATCTCGAGGGTGCGCAGCGCGTCCTCGGCCGCGGCCGCGGGGTCGACGCCCTCGGGAGCCGCGGAGCTGCGACGCCGTCGACCTCGCCTGGAGCCCAGGAGCGAAGCGGCGGACTTCAGCAGCGCCCCGCGCTGGCGCACGATCTTGTCGTAGTCCGAGCGCACTCCGGCCCAGCGGGGCTGGCGCTGGACGAGCAGATCGTCGAGGAAGCGCCGCCGCTCCCCGGGGTCGCCCTTGACCAGGGCGAGGTCCTCGGGGGCGAAGAGCACCGTCCGCAGGGTGCCGAGGACGTCGCGGGTGCGGGGAAGGTGGGATCGGTTCAGCTTGGCGCGGTTGGCCTTGCCGGGCGTGATCTCCAGCTCGACGAGGCTCTCCCGCTCGTCCCGCACGACGGCGGCCCGCACGATCGCCCGGTCGGTGCCGAAGCGCACGAGCGGCTGGTCGGTCGCGACCCGGTGGCTGGAGAGCGAGGCCACGTAGCCGATCGCCTCGACGAGGTTGGTCTTGCCCTGCCCGTTGAGGCCGACGAGGGTGGTCACCCCCGGCTCCAGGGCGAGCTCGGCGGCGGGGTAGCTGCGGAAGTCGCCGATGCTCAGGTGGCGGACGTACACGTCACTCGGTCGACCCGGACCCGCTCGTCGGTCCGGGCGCTCCACCGGTGCTCTCCGTCCCGGAGGTGGGGCCGGCCGCCGCGGCGTCGCCCTTCGACGACTCGGTGGGTGCGGCCGCCGGGCTGACCTTCTTCTCCTCCTGGGCCTCGCTGGCCTCGGGGGAGGCGACCCCCTTCGCCGCCTCGGCCCGCAGTGCCTCGCCCTCGGCGACGGTCATGACCTGGTGCCCACCGAACTGGCCGCGCAGCGCGGCCACGGCCTGCATGGCCGGGCTGACCTGCTGGCGGGAGACGAAGCGGGCGAAGAGCGCGGCCGAGATGACCGGCATGGGCACGGCGTTGTCGATGCCCTCCTCCACGGTCCAGCGCCCCTCGCCGGAGTCGGCGGTGAAGTCGCTGACGTCGGTCATCTCGGGGTTCTCCTCGAGCGCCTTGACCATGAGGTCGAGCAGCCACGAGCGCACGACCGTGCCACGGCTCCACGCCTTGAAGGAACCCGGGACGTCGGTGACGATGCCCTTCTTCTCCAGCAGCTCGTAACCCTCGGCGTAGGCCTGCATCAGGCCGTACTCGATACCGTTGTGCACCATCTTCACGTAGTGCCCGGCCCCGACGTCGCCGGCGTGGACGAAGCCCTCGTCCCGCGGGCCCTCGGGCCGCAGCGCGTCGAAGATCGGCATCGCCTTCTCGACGTCCTCCTTCGCCCCGCCGCACATCAGCCCGTAGCCGTTCTCCAGGCCCCAGATGCCGCCGGAGACTCCGCAGTCGACGTAGCCGATGCCGTTGCGGGCGAGCTCCTGGGCGTTGGGGACGTCGTCGGAGTAGCGCGAGTTGCCGCCGTCGATCACGAGGTCACCGGGGGAGAGGCGGGTGGCGAGATCCGAGACGACGGCCTGGGTCACCTCGCCCGCCGGCACCATGACCCACACGACGCGCGGCGCGTCGAGCCTGTCGACCATCGCCTGGACGCTCTCGACGTCACTGACGTCGGGATCGGTGTCGTAGCCGATGACCTCGTGACCGGCGCGGCGCACACGCTCTCGCATGTTGCCGCCCATCTTGCCGAGACCGATGAGACCGAGCTGCATGTCGGACCTTCCTTCTTCGACGGTGGGCGAGCAGTGGACGAAGGGGGTCAGCCGGCGAGTCGCACCGGCTGCAGGACGTAGCGGTAGGTGGTGTCGATCTCTGCCTCGAGCGACTCCTGGCCGGTCATCATCGCAGGCTTCAGCGGAGCCGTGAAGGACAGGCGGGTGAAGGTCGTGCCGAGCACGCCGAGGCCGTCGAGGAGGTAGCCGGGGTTGAAGGCGACCTCGATCTCCGGGCCCTCGACGCTGGCCTCGATGGCCTCGGACGCCTGGGCGTCGTCACCGGTGCCGGCCTCGATGGTGACCTGGCCGTCGGCGAAGCGCAGCCGCACGGGGGTGTTGCGCTCGGTGACCAGGGCGACGCGCTTGACGGCCTCGGTGAGCAGCTCGGTGCCGACGACGGCCTCGGTCTCGCTCGTCGTCGGGAAGATCTTGGAGACCTTCGGGTACTCGCCGTCGAGCAGGCGGCTGGTGGTGTGGCGCTGGCCGGCCTCGAAACCGACGAGACCGGCGGAGCCACCAGCCGTGGCGGCCCCGAGCGAGACCTCGATCGACCCGGCCGCGCCGAGGGCCTTGGCGGTCTCGGCGAGGGTGCGTGCCGGGATGAGGGCGACGTGGTCGGCGTCGGAGGCGCGGGGCTGCCAGACGAGCTCGCGCATCGCCAGCCGGTACCGGTCCGTGGCCAGCAGGGTCATCCTCTCGCCCTCGATCTCGACCCGGACACCGGTGAGGATCGGGAGGGTGTCACCGCGGTCGGCGGCGATCTGCACCTGCTGGACCGCCTGGGTGAAGAGCGTGCCGTCGACGGTGCCGCTGCCCTCCGGGGAGGTCGGCAGGGTGGGGTACTCGTCCGCGGGCATCTGCAGCAGGGTGAAGCGCGAGCTGCCGCAGGTCACCTGGACCTTGGCTCCGTCGGTGGCGATGTCGACGGGCTTGCCGGGCAGGTTGCGGGAGATGTCGGCGAGGAGTCGGCCGAGCACGAGGGAGGTTCCGGACTCGCTGACCTCGGCTGCGACGGTGATCCGCGCGGAGACCTCGTAGTCGAAGGTGGACAGGGTCAGCGACCCGTCATCGGTGGCCTCCATGAGGACACCGGCCAGGACGGGAACGGGCGGACGGTTCGGCAGGCTTCGGGCCACCCAGGTGACCGCTTCGGCCAGCACATCGCGCTCGACGCGGAACTTCACGACAGACCTACCCTTCGACGCGCCGGGAGCGCGAGGTCACGGGATGACATGGAACCACGTCGCAACACGTGGGTTCCCTGACATTACGCGGTCGGGTCGCCTCGGGGGCAACCGAGGGCCTTCTTGTGATTCGTCGGGACGCTCTCGTCCACAGCCGGGGTCCCAGCAATGCGTGGGGGAGGGAATGGATGGAGAGAGGACTCATCGTTGTCTTAGGCGGTGTGGACACCGTGGACAACCGGCTCCGGCGCGCTGATGGCGCTGATCCCGGATGTGGACGGTCTGTGGACGGGAGGTGCACAACCATCGACGGGGTGTGGGCGAACACCACGCATCACCAGGTTGCTCGCGTTGTACACAGGTTCTGCACACCCTGTGCACACGTCCGTCCGCAGGAAATCCCGTGCTGAGCGTCGATCTGCGGGCTTCGCGTCGTCGCTCGGGGTGCCAAAGTGACCGGATGGCGCACACAGCGCGTCGTGACGGCAGTGGTTGTGGACGACGTCGGGCGTGTTGGCGGCTGCGGGGCAGCGAACAGGTACCCACAAGCTTGTCCACAGGCTGTGGATCTGTGGACAAGCTGGGGAGGCCCCGGGGTCGGACGCGGTGGGTCCCGATGAGGTCACGATCGTCCGGCACGCGCACACAGGTGGGGAGAAGCCTGTGGATATCGCCGGATGAGGATCTATCCCCATGTCTTGCGCAGAGGACAGAGTCGCGTATATGGCGCGATGGCCCGGGCGCTCAGCCGGCCTGCTGCTTGATGCGGTTCGTCAGCTCGGTGACCTGGTTGTAGATGGCGCGCCGTTCCCCCATCAGCTCACGGATCTTGCGCTCCGCGTGCATGACGGTGGTGTGGTCGCGCCCGCCGAACTGCTCGCCGATGCGCGGGAGGGACATGTCGGTGAGCTCGCGACACAGGTACATCGCGATCTGGCGCGCGGTGACGAGCAGGCGGGTCCGGGAGGGGCTCTGCAGGTCCTCGATGTTCAGACCGAAGTAGTCGGCCGTCTGCGCCATGATCGTCGCGCTGGAGATCTCGCTCGACTGCTCGTTGGGGATGAGGTCCTTGAGCACGATCTGGGCCAGGCCGATGTCGACCGGCTGCCGGTTCAGGCTGGCGAATGCGGTGACGCGGATGAGGGCGCCCTCGAGCTCGCGGATGTTCGTGCTGATGCGGCTGGCGATGAACTCGAGCACGTCGGCGGGGACGGAGAGCTTCTCCTGGATGGCCTTCTTGCGCAGGATCGCGATCCGCGTCTCGAGGTCGGGCGGCTGCACGTCCGTCAGCAGGCCCCACTCGAAGCGGCTGCGCATGCGCTCCTCGAAGCCGGAGAGGAGCTTGGGCGCGACGTCGGAGGTGATGACCACCTGCTTGTTGGCGTTGTGCAGGGTGTTGAAGGTGTGGAAGAACTCCTCCTGCGTCTGCATCTTGCCCTGGAGGAACTGGATGTCGTCGATGAGCAGGACGTCCACGTCGCGGTAGCGCCGCTGGAAGTTCGCGGCCTTGTCGTCGCGGATGCTGTTGATGAAGTCGTTGGTGAACTCCTCGGAGTTCACGTAGCGCACCTTCACGTGCGGGTAGAGGCTGCGGGCGTAGTGCCCGATCGCGTGGAGCAGGTGCGTCTTGCCCAGTCCGGACTCGCCGTAGATGAAGAGCGGGTTGTACGCCTTGGCGGGCGCCTCGGCGACGGCGACGGCGGCGGCGTTGGCGAAGCGGTTGCTCGCACCGATGACGAAGGTGTCGAAGGTGTACTTCGGGTTCAACCGCGTCAGCTCGACCTGCTCCGGCTCGGGCCGGCCGCGCCGTGGGCGCACGGGGGTCGGCGGCTCCGGGTCCTCGTCGACGAGGCCGTCGTCGACGTCGTCGACGGGCAGCGTGGAGGAGAGGCCCTGCCGGCGCTCGGGCCGCGACTCGGGATGGTCCTGCTCGTCCTCGATGCCCTGGGTCGGCGGGAGGGAGTCCTCCTCGGCGAGGTCGGGGTCGACCGTGACGGCCAGCCTGACCTCACGGCCGAGCTGGTCGGACAGCGCCTGGGTGACGTGCATCCGAAGGCGCTGCTCGACGAAGTTCTTGGAGAAGTCGTCCGGGACGGCGATGAGTGCGGTGTCGTCGAGGAGTCCGACGAGCCGGGCCATGCTCAGGAAGGCCCGTCGAGTGACCGGGACGCCGTCGGCATCGAGGGTGTCGAGGGTGGTCCGCCACACCTGACCGAAGTCGACCTCGGCTTCGGCCACGGGCGCACACCTCTTTCTCTGCGGCTCCTGGCCGGTCGGGTCCTCGTCACTGCCATTGAACCCCATCAGGGGTCGCCGTCCACAGCATTGTCCACAACTGTGGGTACGCCACTGGTGACAAGGTGATGAGGGGTGACGCTAACAACTTGGATCATCATTGGGCAACCGGAGAGCGCGGCAACTTTCCGTGGTCCACGGCGTGTCTCCGCAAGGATCGGCGCCGCGACTGGCAACGTCGGCGGGTTCGGCGGAGCGTCGTCCTCAGGCGCCACCGAGGGGCCGCGAAGGGGGTGGATCCCCTCCGCGCGGGTTTGACCCCTGAGACCGGGCTCCCGTACCTTTGTCCGAGGCCTGTCGGCCGCTTTCGCATGCCCATGCTCGTCCCGGATCGACCAGGGAGGCACGACGTGGGCTTCCGATGGCGACCGATGCCATCGACCTGAGCACCGGACCCCCCGGGTCCACCGATCATCGGAGACTGCAATGAGCAAGCGCACCTTCCAGCCGAACACCCGTCGTCGCGCGAAGACGCACGGCTTCCGCGCCCGGATGCGCACCCGCGCCGGCCGCTCGATCCTGGCGAACCGTCGCTCCAAGGGTCGCAACAAGCTCTCGGCCTGACGAGCGCCCGGTGCTGCCCTCGCGGCACCGCCTGACGCACCGCGCGGACTTCGCGGCAACGATCCGGGGTCGGGGCACCGCCCGCCGCGGTACTCGACTCCTCGTGGTCCATGCCCGCCCGGCGGACGCCTCCCGGACCGACGCGCGAGACCGTGTCTCGCGCGTCGGTCTCGTCGTGTCCAAAGCCGTGGGGAATGCCGTGACCCGCACGCGCGTCAAGCGACGCCTGCGCGCCCAGATGGCCCTGCTCCTCCCACTCCTGCCGGTCGGGACCGATGTGGTCGTCCGGGCCAACCCCCCTGCTGCGGACGCCACGTCCCAGGAGCTGGGCGCCGCCCTTCGGCACTGCTTGGCCGACCTGCTCGTTGGGCAGGACCGATGACAATCCTCGCGCTGCCCCTCATCTGGCTGGTGAAGGCCTACCAGCTGGTGATCTCCCCGCTGCTGCCGCCGAGCTGCCGGTACTACCCGAGCTGCTCGGGCTACGCGGTGACGTCGTTGCAACGGTTCGGCCCGTTGCGCGGCGGATATCTGTCCGTGCACCGCCTGCTGCGGTGCAACCCCTGGTCCGCCGGGGGGATCGATCACGTGCCCGCCACCTGGGCCGACCGTGGATCGCCGGAGCTGGCGAAGCCACAGCTGGCTCGCGTGGACGACGACGACGACGTCGCACGCGACGTCACCGACAAAAGGATGTTCACCGAGTGAGCTTCAGCGACATCATGTACCCGTTCGAGTGGCTCGTTGCCTGGATCATGTATCTCTGGCACAGCGCACTGACGTCGATCGGTCTGCCGGAGGCCAGCGGCTGGACGTGGACGCTGTCCATCGTCGGCCTCGTCCTGGTAATGCGGGCCGCCCTGATCCCACTCTTCGTCAAGCAGATCCACGCCTCGCGCAAGATGCAGCTCATCCAGCCCGAGATGCAGAAGATCCAGGCGAAGTACAAGGACAAGAAGGATCCCGAGTCCCGTCAGAAGATGACGGAAGAGACGATGGCGCTCTACAAGGACAGCGGGACCAACCCGTTCTCCTCGTGCCTGCCCATCCTGGCGCAGTCGCCCTTCTTCTTCGGACTCTTCCGTGTCCTGAACTCCCTCGACGAGATCGGTGCCGGTCAGGCCGACGCCATCGGTCCCATCACCCAGTACGTCGCCGCCCAGGCGGAGTCCTCGGCCATCTTCGGCGCGCAGCTGTCGGCCCAGTTCAACGCCGCCGACAACTGGTCCGTACGGATCGTCACGGTCGTGCTGATCATCCTGATGTCGGCGACGACCTTCACCACGCAGTACCAGCTGATGCGCAAGAACATGCCGGCATCGGCGCTGGAGGGCCAGTTCGCCCAGCAGCAGAAGATGATGCTCTACCTCTTCCCCATCATCTTCGCCGTCTCCGGCGTCTTCTTCCCCGTCGGTGTCCTCATCTACTGGTTCACGACCAACCTGTGGACCATGTGCCAGCAGTTCTACGTCATCCGACGCATGCCGGCACCCGGATCCGCGGCCGAGAAGGCCATGCAGGAGCGTCGCCGCAAGCGGGGCAAGCCGCTCGACACCTACGAGGAGACCCGGGAGCGGGCCCACGACCTCGAGATGGAGGAGGAGCTGCGCTCGAAGGGGGTCCTCTCCGGACAGCGGCAGCAGCCGATGTCGAAGAAGCGCGCCAAGAAGTCCAGCGGCCAGTCGCCGAAGAAGCCCGGTAAGAACACCTGACCTCGGTCGTGACCCGGCGACCCGCCGGGACCGTCCGCCCGCACCACGCAGCAGGAGAGACCATGAGCGAGAAGAGCACGCCCGTCGGGGAGCCGACCACCGACGAGTCGGACCAGAACGAGGCCGTCGGAACCCAGGAGCAGACGGGCACGGAGGACGCAGCCGCGTCGGCCCCGGCCAGGGGCGGGAACCGTCGCCGACAGCTCGAGCGCGAGGGTGAGGTCGCGGCCGACTTCCTCGAGACCCTCCTCGACATCGCCGACCTCGACGGCGACATCGACCTCGACATCGATGGGGACCGGGCCGCCGTGGCGGTCGTGGACTCCGACGAGGGCCGCGTTCCGCGCCGCCTCGTCGGGCAGGACGGGAAGGTGCTGGAGGCACTCCAGGAGCTGACGCGGCTGGCGGTCCAGTCCGCCACCGGTGACCGCAGCCGTCTCATGCTCGACGTCGCCGGGCACCGGGCTGCCCGACGGGCCGAGCTGGTAGAGGTGGCGCGTGCCGCGATCGCGTCGGTCAAGGAGAGCGGCGAGTCCTACGACCTGGAGCCGATGACCGCCTTCGAGCGCAAGGTCGTCCACGACGAGGTGCTCGCCGGTGGCCTCGTCTCCGACTCGTCCGGGACGGAGCCGCGCCGCTTCGTCGTCGTACATCCCGCCGAGGCCGACGAGGCGGCGGACGAGTCCGGGACCGCGGACGACACCAGCGGCACGGATGCCGACGAGGGGTCGTCGGACCCGGCGTGACCACGCTCGTTTCACGTGAAACGCTGGAGCCATGACGACTGACGCTCCTTCAGCCACGGAAGGCGCTCACCGGTTCTTCGGTGAGCGCCTTCCGCACGCCGAGGCGTTTGCCGCGGTGCTCGCGGACACCGGTGTGAGCCATGGCCTCATCGGTCCGCGCGAGGTACCGATCCTCTGGGACCGCCACATCCTCAACTGCGCCGTCATCGAGGACGCCTTCGCCGAGGGGGCCCGCCTCATCGACGTGGGGTCCGGCGCCGGACTGCCCGGGATTGCCCTGGCCATCGCGCGGCCCGACCTGGAAGTGCACCTGGTGGAGCCCATGCAGCGCAGGACGGACTGGCTCGAGTCGACGGTCGCCGAGATCGGACCCGACAACGTGACGGTGCACCGCGGGCGCGCCGAGGAGTTCCATGGGCGGCTGTCGGCCCCCTACGTGACGGCCCGCGCCGTCGCGCGTCTGGACAAGCTGGCCCGGTGGTGCTTCCCCCTCGTCGAGCAGGACGGCCAGCTCGTGGCACTCAAGGGTCGATCGGTCGAGGACGAGCTGACGGCGACGACGAAGGCCCTGCGCAAGGAGGGCCTGGTTCGCGCCGAGGTGACCTCCCACGGGGAGGACGTGCTCGAGACGCCCACCCTGACGGTCATCTGCCACGTCCGCCACCGACGGTGACGTTTCACGTGAAACGCTGCACCCCGGTCGGCGAGCGCCACCACACCGGACGCAGGCATGTGCCACCCCCCATGCACGACGCCCCCACCCCGGGCCGGCGTGGATGTACGCCGGCATCACCATCACGCGACGTCCGTTTCACGTGGAACGCCACCAATGCCAGCCGGAGCACCGCGCTGCCTTCGCGGATGTCGACCCGGGGGACGACGCGGCCCCCGGGGACCTGGCGCGTCCCGGGCTGCGCGTCACCGACACCGTGATGGACGCTCGGTCGACCCATTGGATGTTTCACGTGGAACGGGTCGTGGGACATGAACGTCGCGGTACGCACGGGCGTCGTCACCGACGACTGCACGAGAGTTGGGCGCCATTTGGCGTGTCGTCCTCGGGTGGGGTTGTATGGCGGGGCTCCCAGCCTTCAGGAGGAATGACTCGGTGACCAGCGAACGATCCGTCGTCACGGGTATCGGATGGCCCGCACTGCCCGCACCGGCGAGGTCCGCACCCATCGGGTGGCTGACCGGTCGCTCCGAGCAGGTCCAGCCCACGACCGACGCGCCGGCCGCGCCCGCCGGCGACGACGACCTCACGGGACAACCCACGAGCCCGGTGCCGGAGGTACCTGTGACCGCTTCGACAGACCGTCCCGAGACCACGTCGACGACGGGCACCACGCAGGAGGCGGACGAGCGGGCGGAGCATCCGGCGTCGAGTGGGCCCACGTTGCCGCGCCCCGCGCAGCCGCGGGTGATCACCGTGTCGAACCAGAAGGGCGGTGTCGGCAAGACGACGAGCGCGGTCAACCTCGCGGCAGCGCTCGCCCAGAACGGTCTGCGCGTCCTGCTCATCGACACCGACCCCCAGGGCAACGCGAGCACCGCGCTGAACATCGCCCACCACGCGGAGATCCCGAGTGTCTACGACGTCCTCGTCGACGGCGCACCGATCCGCGAGATCATGCGGCCCTGCCCGGACGTGGACAACCTCTGGTGCGTGCCGGCGACCATCGACCTCGCGGGTGCCGAGATCGAGCTCGTGTCGCTGGTGGCCCGGGAGAGCAGGATGGCCAAGGCCGTCGCCGGTCTGCAGGAGGACCTCGCCGCCGCCGGCGAGCCGCCGCTGGACTATGTCCTCATCGACTGCCCTCCCAGCCTGGGCCTGCTCACCGTCAACGCCTTCGTGGCCGCCCAGGAGGTCCTCATCCCGATCCAGTGCGAGTACTACGCACTCGAGGGACTGAGCCAGCTGCTCAACAACATCTCGCTCATCCAGACCCACCTGAACCAGGGCCTGCACGTCTCGACCATCTTGCTGACCATGTACGACGCGCGTACCCGACTGTCCTCCCAGGTCGCACAGGAGGTCCGCGAGCACTTCCCGGACCAGGTCCTCGAGGCGACCATCCCCCGATCGGTCCGGGTGTCCGAGGCGCCGAGCTTCGGCCAGACCGTCATCACGTACGACCCGCAGAGCACCGGCGCCCGGTGCTACCAGGAGGCCGCGGCGGAGATCGCCCACCGCGGCGCAGCCACGAAGGACGATGCATGAGCGAGAAGCGACGCGGCCTCGGCCGGGGGCTGGGTGCCCTCATCCCCGACTCGACGGCGGCCGGCCGACCCGTGACCGAACGTCCGGTCGATGTCTGGTTCCGGGACCAGGAGCGCCCCGCCGTCCCGCACACCGCTGCGGGGATGCTCGCCGAGACACCAGTGGGCGACTCCGCCGGGGAGGGCGACGAGGTCCCCACTCCGGATGTGGACGTCGCGGCCCGCTCCGACGGCGCGGACGTGTCCGAGGGAGCACGAGAGGCCGACGAGCCGGTGGAGGCGCAGGACGAGGCCGGCCTGGCTCCGGTGCCCGGGGCCACCTACGGCGAGGTCCCGGTGGCGGCCATCCGGGCGAACCCGCGGCAACCACGCACCGTCTTCGACGAGGACGACATGGCCGAGCTCGTCCAATCCATCGAGCAGATCGGGGTCCTGCAGCCGATCGTCGTGCGGCGCGTCGAGCCCGAGGACGGCGTCGAGTTCGAGCTCATCATGGGCGAGCGGCGCTGGCGCGCCAGTCGTGAGGCGGATCGCGAGACGATCCCGGCCATCGTGCGCACGACCGACGACGAGGACCTGCTGCGCGACGCGCTGCTGGAGAACCTCCACCGCAGCAACCTCAACCCCCTCGAGGAGGCGGCGGCCTACCGCCAGCTGCTCGATGACTTCGGCTGCAGCCAGGAGGAGCTGTCCAAGCGGATCGGCCGCAGCCGCCCGCAGATCTCCAACACCCTTCGGCTGCTGCGCCTGCCACCCGTGGTGGCTCGGCGGGTCGCCGCGGGAGTGCTCAGTGCGGGCCACGCCCGCGCGCTGCTCACCCTCGAGGACGGCAGCCAGATGGAGCACCTGGCCCAGCGGATCGTCGCCGAAGGGCTGTCGGTCCGCACCGTCGAGGAGATCGTGGCGCTCGGCGTGGAGCCCGAGTCCCCCGCACGGAGCACCTCGCGCGCTGGTCAGGAGCGCGACGCCCAGCTCGACGACCTCGCAGGCCGGATCAGCGACCGGCTCGACACCCGGGTCAAGATCGACCTCGGCAAGCGCAAGGGCCGGATGACCATCGAGTTCGCCTCCCGCGAGGACTTGCACCGTGTCCTCGGCCAGATGGGTGTCGACGCCACCGAGGACTGAGTGCGCGCCTGGCCCGGACATCGGGTGAGCCGGCACAGCATCGTTGCCCCCTGATCCACGGACCGGGGGTACGGCAAAGGTGCCAAGGTTCGTGTGGAGCGCCCCGACTCAGGGCCTGAGCTTGCGAAGGCCCAAGGGGCGCCCCCATGCGAACCTTGGCACCAGGTGCCAAGACTGCAGCAGAACGTTAATACGGTTCTGCCACAACGGAACTCAGCCGACGAACGGCTCCAGCTCCTTGACCAGCTTCGGCTTCGGCATGGCGCCGACGAGGGTCTTGACGACCTCGCCGCCCTGGAAGACGTGCATGGTCGGGATCGACGTGATGCCGTAGCGGGCGGTGATCTGCGGGTTGGCGTCGGTGTCGAGCTTGACGATCTTCAGCTTGCCGTCGTACTCACCGGACAGCTCCTCCAGGACCGGGGCGACGGCGCGGCACGGGCCGCACCAGGTCGCCCAGAAGTCCACGAGGACGGGGGTGTCGCTCTTGAGGACGTCCTGGTCGAAGGTGGCGTCGGTGGTCGGTGTGGTGGCCATGCGAAATCTTCCTCTCGGTGGTGCGTGGTTCTGGGGTTCAGCGGGCGCCGACGGTGCCGGCGACCGGGTTCTCCTGGGAGATGAGTGCCTGGTCCTCGGCCGGTGCGGCGGCCTCCTCGCGAGCGGCGAGCCACCGCTCCGCATCCAGGGCGGCGGAGCATCCGGTACCGGCAGCGGTGATCGCCTGCCGGTAGGTGTGGTCGACGAGGTCGCCGGCGGCGAAGACCCCTTCGACGTTGGTACGCGTCGAGCGGCCCTCGACGAGGACGTAGCCCTCGTCGTCGAGGTCGACGACACCCTTGATCAGCTCGTTGCGCGGGTCGTGCCCGATCGCGACGAAGAGGCCGGTGGCCTCGATCTCGCGGGTCTCACCGGTGATGGTGTCGCGCAGTGTCAGTCCGGACACCTTGTCCTCGCCGTGGATGGCCAGGACCTCGGAGTTCCAGGCGAAGGAGATCTTCTCGTTGGCGTGGGCGCGGTCAGCCATGATCTTGCTGGCCCGCAGCTCGTCGCGACGGTGCACGATGGTCACCGACCGGGCGAACTTGGTCAGGAAGGTCGCCTCCTCGACGGCGGAGTCGCCCCCACCGACGACGACGATGTCCTGGTCGCGGAAGAAGAAGCCGTCACACGTGGCGCACCAGCTCACCCCGTGGCCGGACAGGCGCTTCTCGTCCTCGAGGCCGAGCTCGCGGTAGGCCGAGCCCATCGCGAGGATGACCGAGTGGGCACGGTGCTCGTTGCCCTCGCCGTCGGTGACGACCTTGACCTCACCCTCGAGCGAGACCGCGGTGACGTCGTCCGTGACGATCTCCGCACCGAAGCGGACCGCCTGGGCGCGCATGTTGAGCATGAGGTCCGGGCCCATGATGCCGTCGGTGAAGCCGGGGAAGTTCTCGACATCGGTGGTGTTCATCAGGGCGCCACCGGCAGTGACGGAGCCCTCGAACATCAGCGGCTCGAGGTTCGCACGGGCGGCGTAGACGGCAGCCGTGTAACCGGCCGGCCCGGACCCGATGATGATGACATTGCGGACGGAGGAGGTGTTGGCGTCGGCCACGGAATCGTTCCTTGTGAGGTCGGTGGTGGTGCCGGAGCGGTGCGATCCCGTCCCGGCGAGGTCTGCCAGTGACAACGTCATCGTAGATCTCGTCTGTTCCCACCCCCGGGCCGCGGCCGCGGATCACTCCTCGCGAATGGGGAAGGACTCCTTCCAGATCGGCTCGCAGCCGGTCGTCACCGCCCAGGCCCGGACCTTGCCCTCGGGCGCCTCCTCGGCCAGGAGCAGGAGCCCGTCCTCACCGTCGAAGGTGGCGACGTCGAGGACGATTGGCTGCAGCTCCGGCTGTCCCAGGCGGGCGAGGCAGTCGCTGGCCGCCGCGGCGGTGTCCATGCCATCGAGCACGCTCGCGTCCTTCAGGTCGGGGGCGCCGAGTGGGTCGGCCTCGAGGTCCGCCGCCTGCTCCTGCAGGTTCGCGCGTGAGTAGTCGATCTCGGTGTGCGTGATCGCGAAGGCAGGGACCTGCGAGGGCGTGCCGGACGACCCGGAGCCGTCGGAGGAGGAGGGGGAGTCGCCCCCTTCGCCCACGGCAGCGCTGGTGCCGGGACCGCCGGGGGACCCGTCCGACTGGTCGGACTCGTCCGAGCCGAGGACGAGGATGCCTCCGACACCGAGGGCGAGGACTGCGGCGACCGCGATGCCCAGCACCCAGCGCCCAGCCGGGTTGGAGCGCCGCGCCGGCCGGCGCTCGTCGGAGTCCATCTCCGACCAGAAGGCGCCGTCCTCCCGGGTGCCCTGGCTCGGGCCCCCGCGGGCACCCTGCTCCTGCTCCAGACGTGCTCGGATGCGGTCGCTGAGGTCGTCGGGCATTGGTCCGCTCTCCTTGAGTCCGGCAAGCAGGTGGCTCATCCCGGTGGGATCCCGGTCGTCGGTCATGGCCACCTCCTTCGTCACATGATGGCCGTTGTGTCTGACGTCGTGGACTGCTCTGGGGTTCCCGTCGCGGCGAACCCGCTCTGCCCGAGCATGGCAGCAATCCCTGCGCGACCCGCTGCCGAGACGGAGCAGTCACCGGCGCACGAGGGCCCCGTGCGTGTCACCTGATGGTGATCTCGCCCAACGACGCCCGATAGCGGCCCTCACCGTCGGGGACCAGGGAGGTGAACCACACGGTGACGTACCTGGCCGGGACCGGGTCGGAGGCCTCGAGGGTCACCTCGCCGGTGCGGCCGTCGGTCGTGCCGATCTCGGTGCCGGAGCTGGCCGGTGCATCACCTGCGTAGACGGTGGCGTCGGCGCTCGTGGGGAGGGCCAACGTCACGGTGCTGATCTCCTGGCTCTGGCCGAGGTCGACCGTGACACCGACGCCGGCCTTGGCCCCACCGAAGTCCAGTGTCTCGTAGCCCTCGGTGGTCCAGATGGTGTCGGGGTCACCGTCGTAGACCCGCGCGGCCTCGGCATTGTGCTCCACACCGTCCCCGGAGGGGTCGTACCCCGCCGCGTTGATCACGCCGATGGGTTCGTCGTTCGCGTCCGCGCCCGACGACTCCGGTGACGCAGAACCCGAGGGCTCCTCGGTGGGGGCCGCCTGCCCGGGTGTGCTCCCGTCACCGGCGAAGATCTCGCCCAGCTCGCTGCCATCACCGATCTGCGCGGTGCCGATCGCCCCGAAGACGCACGCGACGGCGACGAAGGCGGCCACGATCACCAGGACGAGGTTGGACTGCGCGCGGGTGGGCGTCCGGCCGGCGTCGGCGGGCAGCAGCGGCGCAGGAGGCTCGATCTCGGCGGACACGGGGGCCGCGCCGAGGGAGGAGTGCCTGCTGCGGTCCTCACGCATGGCCTCGCGCCGGGCGCGCGTCTCGTGCAGTCTCTCCCGCGAGCGCTCCGCGGCGGTCTTCGACGCCTTGCCGAGGCGGTCGCCGATGACCTTCGCCCCCGTACCGACCGCACCGGCCGCCGCGGCGGCGGTGGTCGCGGCCCGACCGCTCCCCTGGGTCTCCCCCGTGGTGTGCCGGCCGTCGTCGGTGTGGTCGGCCTCGGCGGGGCCCGTGTCCTCGCGGTACCGGGGGATCTCGTTGGTGTCGGCGTCGTCGTCCTCGTCGGTGGCGGCCGTGCCGGAGGGCGCCTCGCCCGCTCCGCCGGCCGTGGTGGCTCCCGTGACCGCTGCGGCTGCTCCCGTCGTCCCGGCGGCTGCTGCACCGACGGCCGGGGACGTCGAGGGTGAGTCGGGGCCCGTGCCGTCAGCGGGCTCGGCCTCGCGGCCCTGGTCGTCGATGTCGGTGGCGGCGGCACGGGTGTCCGGGGTGGTGCGCACCGCGCCGGCCAGCGGGATGCGCGACCACGGGGCCACCTGGGCGGCGTAGTCGCCCGGCGAGTCGGGGCCTGCGTCCTCGCCGAGGGTCTCGCGGCAGATCGTGTCGAGATCACCGGGGACACCGACGGCGATCCGGGACGGGGGCAGCGGCCCGTGGTCGCCACGACGGGCGGCGGGCACGACCGACGGTGTCTCGAGGGGCCATGTGGCGGTCAGACCGGCGTAGGCGAGGGCGACGACACCGGTGGCGTCGTCACGGTCGGCGTCCTCACCCTCGGTCTCGATACCGGCGAGGGCGGCCGTGGTGGCCAGGCCGCGGACCTTGATGCGCCCGTCCGGCGTCAGCAGCACCGACTCGGGGGTCAGCACGAGGTGGTGCAGACCGCGCGTGCGCGCGGCCTCCAGCCCGGTGGCGACCTCACCGGTGATCCGGCGGACCTCCTCGGCGGGCACGCCCTTCGTGCCGATCAGCGTGGCGAAGGGGAGCGGGTCGTCGATGCCCTCCTCGCAGACGTAGGCGAGCGGCCCCTCGCTCCCGACGTCGAGGATGCGCACGAGCTGGGCGCTCTCGATCCCGGCCGCCCGGCGGGCGGCGTCGAGCGCTGCGGCGGTCCGCGTCTCGTCGGCGGGCATGACCAGGAGGACCACGTCGCGATCGAGCGTGGTGTCGCGCGCGGTCCACCGCTCGCCGCCGGAGACCGTCTCGATCTGCGCGTCGAGCGTGTAGCGACCGAGTTCGGTCCCCGGGTTCACCCCGTGCACGGTGTCCCTCTCGTCGATGATCTGGCCTGCCGCGCCATCCTAGATCCACATCGGTCCGGACTCCGGGAGCCGCCCGGGCGCGTCAGCCGCGGACGAGGCGCCGGGTCAGCGGCTGAAGGACCTCGGTGACCTCGCGCACCCGCAGTCTGGCGGCCACGGCGAGCGTGACGACGAGGACGAGCGAACCGACGACGAGGCAGATGATGAGCGAGCCCAACCAGGTCTCGGCGGCGACCGGTCCGGTCAGCAGCTGCAGAACCCCCCAGCCGGCGGCGGTGGCGACACCGGTCGCGACGATCAGGCGCACGTTCTGCCGCACGACCCGGCCCAGCCGCAACCGCCCGAGGCGGCGTCGGAGCAGCCACAGCCCGATGAGGGCAGCGGCGAGGTTGGACAGGGTTTGGCCGGAACCGACCCAGGTGGCCACGTGCTCGGCGGGTCGCGTGCTGCCGATGAGGGTGACGGAGACCGCCACGAGCGTGACCACGACCTGGAGGGCGAAGGGGGTGCGCCCGTCCTCGTAGGCGTAGAAGGCGCGCTGGACGAGGAAGAACCAGCCGTAGGGCACGAGTCCGAGCATCATCGTCACGAGGACGCCGACCGAGGCATTCGTCGCGGCCCGGTCGGTGCCGGGCAGGATCGCGGCGAGGACGTAGGGGGCGAGCAGGACGACCACGGCCGTCGCCGGTATGAGCAGGACGGCGGGCATGGTCATGCCCCTGCGCAGATCGGCGGTCACGGCCGCCGTGTCGCGGTCGTGGGCCGCGTGGGACAGGCGGGTGAACAGCGCCGTGACCAGCGAGACGGTCACGAGGCCGTGCGGGAGCATGAAGAGCAGGTATGCATTGGCGTACGCGGTCAGGCCCGCGCCCTCGATACCGGCCTCGGTGGCGCGCTTGGTCGCGTCGGTGAGCACGCGGGAGTTGACGAAGTACCCGAGCTGACCGACGGAGACCGCGGCGAAGGCCCACGTGGCCATGCGGGAGGCGGAGCCCAGGCCGCTGCCACGGATACCCCAGACGGGACGGAACCGCAGACCGGTGGCACGCAGCGGGGGGATGAGCACGAGCGCCTGCAGGGCGATGCCGAGGGTCGCCGACCCACCGAGGACCCCGATCATCATCGGCGACCACTCCGAGATGGGTGCCTTGAGCCGGACACCGGTCAGGAGGAACCACGACAGGCCCGCGATGGCGACGACGTTGGCGAGCGCAGGGGCCCACATGAACATGCCGAAGCGGTTGTGCGCCGTGAGCACCTGGCCCAGCAGCGTGTAGAGGCCGTAGAAGAAGACCTGGGGCAGGCAGATCACGGCGAAGGCGGTCGCCAGCCCGCGAGCCTCCCCGTCCCAGCTGCTCGAGACGACGAGCGACACGAGGAGCGGGGCGGCGAGGGTGAGGACGAGGGTCACGCCGGCGAGGACGGTCACCGCGAGGGTCAGCAGCCGATTGATGTAGACGACGCCGCCGTCCTCGTGCCGCAGCGCCTTGGTGATCTGCGGGACGATCACCGCGTTGAGGACTCCGCCGGCCAGGAGCAGGTGGAAGATGTTGGGCAGGGTGTTCGCGGCGTTCCACGCGTCGGAGGGCATGAGGTTCAGCCCGACCACGGCGATGGTCATGGTGTTGCGGGCCAGGCCGAGGATGCGGGAGGCGAGGCTGCCGGCCGCCATGATCGCGCTGGAGCGCATGATCGAGGGAGCCTCCACCTTCGTCCCCGGGGTCACGTCCTCGCTGTCGCGGTCGGGCGTGGGGGAGCTGGGCGGCTCGCTCATGCACTGTCCTCGCTCACGGTCGGCGTCCTCCGACGGCGAAGGGTACGCCAGGTGCCCGCACCGAGGAGGGCGACGGCGAGACCCGCGATGATCCAGTAGACGGCCTCACCGGTGGGCCGCATCCGCACCGTCAGGGTGGCCTGGTCGGTCAGCGCCTGCCCGTCAGGGGTCGTGACGACGACGTGCACAGGGGTCTGCCCGGCGGCCAGTGCGGTGGCCTGCACGGTGACCTTCTGCCGTCCGTCCGGGCCGATGGTCAGGAGCTTGGACGGCTCCTGGATGCGGAAGGAGGGGGTCTGCGACTCGACCCTGACGTCGAGGTTGTTCAGCTCGACGTCCGTCCGGTTGACGATGGTGATCTGCAGCCGCCCGGTGTCGGCGAAGAAGTTGACCTCCCCGGAGGAGACGACGAGGTCGTCCCGGGTGAGGCTGACCTCCTCGCCGAGGTGGTCGTACAGGCCGTCGAAGGACGAGACGTCGGAGCGCCACCGGGACGAGGTCAGCTGGTCCAGGCCCGCACCGACCGTCTGCTTCCAGATCGGACCGTCGGAGCGGACGGAGGCGAAGGTCGACATGGACCGCCGGTACTCGACGATGCCGGCGGCCACCGTCGGGTCCAGCACGGGCGGCGCGATCTCCCCGGTGGCCCGCTCGATCTGCCGCGCAGTTCGTGGGACGGCGTCGCGGGGAGCGTCGTCGACCTGGGCGAGCATGTCCGCGAAGCTGCCCCGCTCGAGCCACGGGATCTCGTCCACGGCGCCACGCAGCTGCTCGTAGTCCTCGGGGGCGGTCTCGCTCTCGCGGTCCGGCACCACGAGCAGCGATCGGGGTGTGCCGGGGCGCTCGCCGAGGAGCACGGAGGTCTCTGCGACGAGGCGCTGCCGCGCGAGGGTCGCGGTCTCCGGGGAGGAGACCTCACCGGCGAGGGTGGAGAGGGAGTCGTCGGCGACGAGCAGCCCGGCCCCGTGGGTGGCGCGGGTCGCGCCGGTGGGGGTGAAATCACCGGGAGCGATGGCGGAGGTGTCGGTGAGCAGGGTCGGCGGCGTGGACCCCGGGTGGATCCGGCTGAGCGACGCGGCCCGGCGCTCGGTGACGACCCCGTCGCTGGGCCACTGGATGTCCCCGTGGGCGTCGCTGAGCAGGCCGGCGGATCGCACCCCCTCCTTCACCTGCGGGGCGACGAGGTCGGCGACGGCCTTCGACCCGGCGGCAGCTGCGACGTCGGCGTCCGCGAACGGCAGGACGATCGTGCGCTCGGGGTCGAGGGTCGAGCGGACCCGGCTCGCCCACTCGGACCGGATGTCCCGCTCGGCCGTCAGGGCCCGGCTGAGCTCCTGCCCGGTGTCCTCGGTCGGCTCCGGCGGGAGGGAGAGCAGGCTGGGATCAAGGATCCAGACCTCGTCCTCGGCCGGGGGCTCCTCGGTCATCTCCCACAGTCGTGAGTCCGGACCGACGGTGTCCTCCCACGCCTGCGTGCGGTCGGCGCCGGGCTCGCCGAAGAGCCCCTCCTCGGTCGGGAGCAGCAGCGGGACCCCCCAGACCACGTCCATGGGGACGTACTCCTTGCTCCGGTGCACTCCCATGAAGGTGTGCACCGCGCTCCGCGGCGTCTGCACGCTCACCCACGACGCACCCGCCGTCAGCCCGGGTGCGAGCTCGTCGGCGGTGACCTCGATGGTGAAGGCGGCGGACTCACCCGGCTCGAGGTCCTCGAGGGTGGCGGTGGCCCGGGGATCCTTGGCGATCGGATCGGTTCCATCGGCCCAGGCCGCGATGTCGTCGCGGTCGGCCGAGGCGGCTCGACCGACCAGCGAGACCTCCGGGGCGACGAGCGTCTCGTCGGTGGTGTTCGTCAGCTCGCCGTCGACCCGGCCGGCGCTCTCCCCCTCGACGACGGGGGTGATCGAGCTGATGGTCAGCTCGCTCTCGGTGGAGTCCTCCCCCGGGGACAGGGGTGTGGCGGCGGCCGAGGGCAGCAGGACCAGCATCGCGAGCAGCATCGCGATGCAGGTTGCCCTCAGGCGTCGCCGGCGAGCCGCTGCCACGCCTCCCTCGCGATGCGCCGTTCGTTGGGGAAGGTCAGGTGCCGGTGCGCCTCGCGCAGGGGGAGCCAGGCGACGTCGACGGCCTCGTGGTCGGGGTCGTTCTCGATCGTCAGGTGCCCACCGGTCGCCTCGAGGAGGTAGTGGTGGACGAACTTGTGGATCCGTCGGTCGGGGGTGGCGAACCAGTAGTCGATGGTGCCGAGCTCGACGAGCACCCGCGCCTCGATCCCGGTCTCCTCGGCGACCTCGCGGGCAGCGGTCTCCACGAGCGTCTCCCGGCCCTCGATGTGCCCCTTCGGCAGGCACCACTCGAGTCGGCCGGCACGGTTGCGCCGGGCGATGACGGCGATCCGGGCATCACCCTCGTGGACGTCGACGACGACCCCACCCGCACTGCGCTCCTCGACCGCGGGCAGACGCCGCTGCGATCCGGAGGCGGGGGCGGGGTGACTCATGTGGTCACTGTAGCCATCGCACCTGCATCGGGAGGGTGCCGGTGCGGGACGCCGAGCCACGTAGCCTAGGTCCCCATGTCCACCCCAGCTCTTCCGCCCGAGGTCCTGCGCGCCGCAGTGGCTCACCTGGCCCCGGTGATCCCGCTGCTGACCGAGCTCGGTACGGCATTTGCGAAGGGGGGACACGAGCTGGCCCTCGTCGGCGGCCCGGTCCGTGATGCCTTCCTCGGCCGCACGAGCGGGGACCTCGACTTCACCACCTCCGCGCCACCGGAGGACACCGAGCGGATCCTCGCTACGTGGGGCGATGCCACCTGGGACATGGGTCGGGAGTTCGGCACGATCGGGGCCCGCCGGGGCGACCTGGTCGTCGAGGTCACCACCTACCGCGCGGACGCCTACGACGGGGAGACCCGCAAGCCGGTCGTCGCCTTCGGCGACAACCTCGAGGACGACCTCGTCCGGCGCGACTTCACCGTCAACGCGATGGCGCTGCGCCTGCCCGGCCTCGAGCTCGTCGACCCGCACGGCGGCCTGCTCGACCTCGCGGCCGGGCGGCTGCGCACGCCCTCCACGCCCGAGGTCTCCTTCACCGACGACCCGCTCCGGATGATGCGCGCCGCCCGTTTCGTCTCCCAGCTCGGGCTCGTCCCCGCCCCCGAGGTCACGGCAGCCATGACCGAGGCCGCGGCGACCCTCGACATCGTCTCCGCGGAGCGGATCCGGGACGAGCTGATCAAGCTCGTCCTCGGTGCGGACCCGGTCGCCGGGCTGCGGGTGCTCGTCGACACCGGGCTGGCCGACCACATGCTCCCCGAGCTGCCCGCCCTGCGCCTGGAGATCGATGAGCACCACCGGCACAAGGACGTCTACGAGCACTCGCTCACGGTGCTGCAGCAGGCGATCGACCTGGAAGACACCGCGGACACCGAGGATGACGCCGACGCTGCGGACGCCGACCGCGACGCGGAGCGTGCCCACGCGGTGCCCCGCCCGGACCTCGTGCTGCGTCTGGCCGCCCTCTTCCACGACGTCGGCAAGCCGCGCACCCGGCGGTTCGAGCCGGGCGGCGGGGTCTCCTTCCACCACCACGACGTCGTCGGTGCGAAGCTGACCGCGAAGCGGATGAAGGCGCTGCGCTTCGACAAGGACACGACCAAGAAGGTCGCCCGTCTGGTTGAGCTGCACCTGCGCTTCCACGGGTACCGCGACGGCCAGTGGACCGACTCGGCCGTGCGGCGCTACATCACCGACGCGGGCCCCCTCCTGCAGCATCTGCACCGCCTGACCCGGGCGGACTGCACCACGCGCAACCAGCGCAAGGCCGCCCGTCTGGCCCGCGCCTACGACGACCTGGAGGAGCGGATCGAGCGCCTGCTGGAGCAGGAGGAGCTCGAGGCCGTGCGACCGGAGCTCGACGGCAACGAGATCGGTGCGGTCCTCGGGATCCCGCCCGGCCCCGAGATCGGGCAGGCCTACCGGTACCTGCTGCAGGTCCGCCTCGACGAGGGTCCGATCGGGAAGGACGCCGCCACCGATCGCCTGCGCACCTGGTGGGCCGAGCGCGGCTGAGCCCGCCACCCCGGCCCCGTGAAGTGGCAGGCTGGGGCGAGAGCCCGACCCCGGCCACCCCCTTCGTCCGCCCAGGAGAACACTCGTGCCGACCGTGACCTACCCGAGCCCCGTCGTGCCCGGGCCGCCTCGGATCCACCTCGAGATGCCCGAGGGCTGGATCCAGGTGTGGGCCCCGGACACCCTCGTCGCCCTCCGTGACGACGCGCAGGGGACCGACCACTTCCTCGCCAACCTCGTCGTGCGGCACTACCAGCGGCTGGCCCCGTTCGGCGCGGACGAGATCACGGCCGAGCTCGGGGAGTACGCCGGCCAGCGGCAGCGGGGGACGCTCGGCGCCCTGCGCAGCCGCGAGCTGGACGGTCGCGATGCCGTCGGGGCCGAGGTCTCCTTCGTCGACCCGCAGGCGGGCACGGTCGCGCAGACACACTGGTTCTCGACGCGGCAGCGCCGGGACGTCCTCGACGTCGTCCAGGTGACCGGTTCCTTCGCCGGCTCGCGCCGGGAGGCCGATGGCGCCGTCGTCGACCGCATCATCGACTCGATCCGCCTGGACCCGTGAGCACCCCGGGCGAGGTGGGCGGACGCCTACGGATCGGCAGCGCCACGGACACCGGTCGGGTCCGTGACCACAACGAGGACGCCGTCCTCGCGGAGGGCACGGTCTTCGTCGTCGCCGACGGGATGGGCGGGCACGCCGCCGGAGAGGTGGCCAGCGGGATCGTCGTCGAGACCCTGCGTGAGCTGGTGGGACGGGACGGACTCACCACCGAGGACGTCACCGGACAGGTCCTGCAGGCCAATGAGCGCATCCTGGCCTCCGTCGCGGCCCACCCCGAGCAGCGGGGGATGGGCACCACCGCGACCGGACTCGCCCTCGTCACCCACGAGGACCGTGCGCAGTGGGCGGTCTTCAACGTCGGCGACTCGCGGGCGTACCGGCTGCTGGGTGACGAGCTCACCCGGGTCACGGTCGACCACTCCGAGGTGCAGGAGCTCGTCGACGCGGGCATCATCACCGCCGCGGAGGCGCAGGTGCACCCGGCCCGCAATGTCGTCACCCGCTCCTTGGGCGCGCCGCTGGCGCACGATCCGGACCTCTGGGTGGTCCCGCTGACCCCGGGCGAGCGGTTCCTCGTGTGCAGCGACGGCCTGACGAACGAGGTCACCGACGAGCAGCTGCGTGACATGCTGCAGGCACACCCGGAGCCCCGCGACGCGGCCGATGCACTCGTCCGTGCTGCCGTGGCGGCCGGCGGCAGGGACAATGTGAGTGTCGTCGTGGTCGCCCTCGACGACGCGGACGTCGACCCGGGATCCACGGGCGATCGGTGACGAAGGAGTGACGATGGAGACGAGGACCGAGGGCCGCGACGGCTGGGTCGAGCTCACCCGTGCGGGCGTCCACGTCCTGGCGAAGGGGGACGACGCCCTGCGCGACCGCCTCACCTCGGCACTCGACGCCGCCGGCGGCGACACCCCGGCCGACGTGCTGACCGACGAGCTGACGAGCGGTGGAGTGCGCCGGGCGCCGGACTTCGCCATCGTCGACGAGACCGATCGCCGCGTGCTGGTGCGCGGCGCGGCCCGCGTCCTGCTCACCGTCGACGAGACCACCCGGGAGGTGGTCGCCCCCGCGCGGGCACCGTGGATCGACGAGGACCTCGACGCGGACACCACGACGGCCGTGCTCTCCACCGGTGAGCCGGAGCCCGTCCCGGCAGAGCCCACCTCGACCCCCGAGTCGATGGCCCCGGCGGCCGTCTCCCCGGAGATGGCCCCGGAAGGTCCCCCTGCGGTGCAGGCACCGCGCCGTCCGCAGTTCGTCGAGGGGCATCTCGTGAGTGCCCGGGTCGCCACGGCAGAGCCGACCCGTCCCGACGAGGCCGCCCCCGCCGAGGAGGACCTCACCGCTGACGAGGCCCCCGCGTCCGAGGACGCCGTCCCCGGACGTGCCGCTGCGTCCGAGGAGGTGGACGCCCACGGTCCGGGTCCGTCGACGGGTGTCCTACCGGTTGTGGGCGAGGCGCCCGAGATGGACGCACCGCCAGCCCCGCGGCCGTCCGCACGACTCGTCCTCCCGACGGGAGAGGTCGTCGAGCTCGATCGTGGTGTCCTGATCGGTCGGGCCCCACGGGCGAGCGCTGGTATCGGCGCCACGGGCCAGCCCCACCTGGTGCGGGTGGCCAGCCCGGACAACGAGATCTCGCGCAGCCACGTCGAGGTGTACCCGGAGGGCGCGCAGGTCGTCGTCAGGGACCTCGGTTCGACGAACGGCACGACGCTGAGCGCTCCGCACGGACCGTCCCGACGGATGACGCCCGGCGAGCCGCAATCGATCGAGCCGGGGACGACCATCCGTCTCGCCGGCCAGGTCGCGGTGGTCCTCGGCGACGAGGACTGATCGGGAGGCACTCCCACGGCGAGGGCGGGGCCGGTCGGTCGACCTCCTTCGCCCGTCGGGTCAGTCGTCGATGACGACGAGGACCTCGCCCTCCTGGACGACGTCGCCGGCGGTGACCTTGACCTCGGCGATCCGACCGGGGCCCTCGGTGAGGACGGGGATCTCCATCTTCATCGACTCCAGGAGCACCAGCTCGTCACCGGCGGCAACCGTCTGCCCCTCGGTGACGTGCACGGAGATGACGTTCGCGACGAGCTCGGACTCGATCCTGTGACCCATGGCACACAGGTTACGGGTCCCCGAGGCGGATCCCGTCCTTGGGCCCTGATCCGGGCCCGAGGGCCCAAGACGCGGGCACTGACGTGATGGTTACATGTGGACGCGCCAGTTCTGCCGGAGGTCCCGGTAGTGGTCAGGACAGCAGGGGGATGGATGAGCCGGGGGTGGACGCGAAACCACCGCGAGCGAGGTGCGGTCAGTCTCGAACGGGTGGGAATCATCGTCGTCTCCGCGATGCTCGTGGGAGCGCTCGTGGTGGTGCTGACCCAGCGCACCCCTGTCGCGGAGAGCGCTCGCCAGGCCGTGTGCACCATCCTCAACCTGGGGCAGGGCGGGTGTGGATCCTCCGGTGGGGACGACACCGCGAAGCGACCCGAGCCGACGGAACCCTGCACCGTGACCGGGTCCTCCGGCAACGTCCACGGTCAGGTCTCCATCTCGGTGGTCACCCTGGAGAACGGGCGACAGTTCCAGATCGAGCAGCTCAGCGACGGGACCTACAAGCTGACCTTCAGCAAGGGCGAGGGTGCCGGCGTCGAACTCGGCGTGGGCGGTGGCATGTCATTGACCGTCGCCGACCGCACGGTCGGCAACCAGGCATCGGCTGACGTGGGCGCTGGTTTGTCCATCACCGAGGGTGAGGTCTACCACGCCGAGGACGAGGCCGAGATGCGCGATGTGGTGGAGGCCCACATCGCCGACGTCGCCAAGGACGAGCTGGTGGCCGAGTCCGGGCCCGTGCGCTGGCTGACCGACAAGGTGACCGAGGGAACCGGACTGACCAAGCCCCTTCCGGAAGCGGACGAGACGTTCTACGAAGGCGGGTTCTCGGTCAACGCGTCGGCCCAGGTGGCCAGTATCGGCACGGCCAACGCCGGAGTGAGTGCCGCCCAGGCCCTCGGATACCGGCAGTCCAAGGATGGCTCGAAAACGTTCTACCTGTCGTCCGAGGTCAGTGGGGAGGCCGGGCTGAACACCCTCGGGGTGGACACCGAGGGGGTTGACTTCAAGGGCGGTGACGTCGACGGCTCCATGAAGATGGTCACAGCAGTGACGGTGGATCCCGATGGTCAGGTGAGCTCCGTCGATGCCACGGTCACTGCCTCCGGTGAAGGGAGCGGCGTGGCCGCTGCGGCCTTCACCGGGGAGTACGAGGGCAAGGACATCGACACGTCGGCCGGCCGTTCGACGGTCTTCCAGACCTCGCTGCCCATGGACTCCGAGGACAACCAGGTGGCTGGCTGGTCCTTCCTCGCCAGCCAGGGCGTCAAGTCCGTCGGTGGCGCCACCGCAGCGGTCGCGCTGCCGGCCACGGTCCCCGTCGACCTGAACTACTTCAACCGGGTCCGACAGACCGGCAGCCTGACCCAGCAGGGCTACGATATGGCCGGCTCGACTCCGCTGGCCGGCAACGGCGGTGGCAAGGCCGGGCCCATCGCGCTGGCAGGTGCGGTGGATGTGTCGACCCAGACCGTCGACCTGACCGATGCGCAATACTGGGACGGATCGCAGATGTCCGAATGGACGAGTTGCAGCGGCGCCACGGCCGCGGGGGGTGACTGATGTCCGCCCGCCATCGCTCCATCGTGGCCGTGACCACGGCCCTGGTGGTGGTCATGGCTGCGTGCTCGTCCTCGGACGAGCCGGAGGAGGAGAGTGTGAACCCCTCACAGTCTGAGATGCAGCCCACCGGGACGCCGACGCCGTCGGTCACGCCGACTGCCGTGTCCTCGCAGTGGCGCACCGTCGAGGGGCCGGACTTCACCATCGGTGTCCCCGGCTCCTTCGAGGAGGAGATCGTCACGGCGGACAACGGTACGAAGGCCTACGTCTTCGACGCGCCACGGGCGGATGACGGGGACACCTCGCTGCAACGGGTGGCGGTCCTGCGGGACGTGAAGCCGAAGCAGGACGTCATCCAGCAGTCCTTCGTCCTGGAGGAGATGCAGTCGGTCAACAACGAGGACGAGGTGAAGCGCTCCGAGGTCACCTGGCCCGGCGCCGAGAAGGCCGTCCTCGTCCAGTGGACGAATCCTGTCGGCGGTGCAGGAGGCCAGCGCCGCGAGACGTGGCAGCTGATGGCCCAGATCGACTCGAACCTCATCCTCAACGTCGTGGCCATCGGTGACGCGGACACCTTCGAGGAGAGCGAGCTTCCGACGATCCTCGCGACCTTCAAGGGGGCGTGACGCGCGTGGTCCATGATCTCCATCCGTCGCCGACGACACACACTTGGACGACCAGGCGAATGGTTGGCGCCGTCCTGACCTGCTTGGTCCTCGTGGCCGCCGCCACCATCTTCGGCGTCGTCGGGTCGATCATCGGCATCATGGCCCTGAGCGTCCCCGTCGGTGCCGTGGTGCGCACCGTCCTCGTCCTCGGCACGGTGGCCCTGGTGCTCACCACGGGGTACCGCTGGTCGCGCGGCGGCCCGCGGACCCTGTGGCTCGTCGCCGGGCTGGTCGCGTACGTCCTCCTGCCGGCCGCGTGGAGCGGCAAGGCGCTGATCGCCACCGCATTCGGGTGGGAGGGCACCCTCGCATGGGTGGTGGATGCCTTGGTGTGGATGGTCGTCGTGGTCGTCACGGTCCGGTCCCGGCCGGCGATCGCCGACGAGCGCATCGACACCTCCGGACTGCGGTAGTCGGGCCCGCGCATCTCCATGACACCGTTCTCGTCGGTCCTGAAGCTCGTCCTGCTCGTCGCCGGCGCATCCCTGGTCATCGGCGGTGTCGCCTCGATCATCGTCGGGGGGGTGACCCTCGCACAGGGCAACGATCCGGTCCGTCTCACGGTCACCGAGGGGCCGGAGGTGGCCGTCCCCTCGGACTCCGGCCTTCTCGGTGGGTCGGTGATGGTCTACACCCCTGAGCCCGCGAGCGACTCGCCCCGCATGCTGGGCTGCGAACTCATCGAGGACGACGGCGACGTCGCCAGCGGCACCCGGATCGGGAACGTCGACTTCGCCCTCGGTGATCCGATCACCGTCGAGGGGACCACGTGGCACCCGTTCGCGCAGATCGAGCTACGGTCCGAGCCGGCGACGCTGACCTGCTCCGACGACACACTCTCCTCTGCGGCCCTGTCCGAGCAGTCCACCTTCGGCCGCTCCACCACGCTCATCGGACTCGTCGCCCTGGGAGCGGGGATCCTCGGGCTCGTGATGGGCATCCCGGCCCTGATCGCCGGATGGACGATCCGACGGTGACACGGATGGTTCGATGAGCGATGGCGTGCTCCCCTGGGTCGGGGTCGCGGCGCTCCTCGGCGGCGCGGTCGGTCTGTGGTGTGCCCGGTGGCTGCGCTCGCAGGCATACCGCTACGAGGACGAGGTGGACCTGCCGACCCGCCGGGTCGGCTGGGTGGTGCTCGCCTGCGTCCTTCTTCCAGCGCTCCTGGTGCTCGCGCGTCCGGACCAGCCCCTGCTCGTGACCGTGCAGTCCGTGGCCGCCATCGCCCTCGTCGTCCTCGGTGCCATCGACATCGACGTCTTCCGCCTGCCGGACATGATCACCTACCCGCTGGCGGCCGGGGTGGTGGTCGGCCTCCTCGGTGCAGCGCTCGTGGCGGACGACGTCGATGCCTGGGTGCGGGCCCTGATCTCGGGGCTCGCACTTGGTGGGTTCTACCTCGTCCTCGTCCTCGTGGGTGGTGGCGCGGGCATGGGCCTGGGGGACGCGAAGCTCGCACCGAGCCTGGGGATGCTGCTGGGTCACCTGTCCTGGGCGCATGTCCTGCTGGGCACCCTGAGCTCCTTCCTGCTCGCCGGTGTCGCCGCCGCCTACCTCGTGGTCTTCACCGGTGCCGGTCGCAAGTCCCACCTCGCCTTCGGCCCCTACCTCGTCGCCGGCACGCTGCTCGTCCTCGTGGCACCCGCCGTCGGCGCCCTGCTCCAGGAGATCTCATGAGAGCCGTCCCGGCACTCGCGCTGGTACTCAACCTGGTCGTCTGCTTCTGGGCCCTGACCAAGGGCTTCTACATCGAGCCCACGACGGCGGCGCTCGCGGAGTCGGCCCGGGGTCAACGCATGGCCCTGCTGGCGGTGCCGGGCCTGATCCTCGCCCTCGTCGGTCTCGTTCGTCGACGCTGGTCCCTGCCCGCGGGGATCCTCTCCGTGCTCCTCGGCCTCGGCGCCGCGCTCCTCGCCCTCCTCTAGCCCCACCGTTCCGGGCCGGGCCCCCTTCGCCCGGATCGTCGTGGGTCCCTGGCCCCACCAGCAGGCGGGCCCACAACCGGGCCCGTGGCCCCTGTCCGCGCGGTTCGCATCCTTCTACCTTCGATCAGGACGCAGCCCCGGGGTGGCCCGGGATCGAAGGAGAACGAAGGCATGGGCGGTCGAGCCACAAGTAGGACACCACGGGCGGTGCCCGCAGTGCGTCGCGCTGCCGCGGTGGCGGTGGGTGCACTGGTGCTCGGCCTGAGCGGCTGCGGGGACGAGCCGGCTCGGGAGTCGACCGCGCGGACGGCCCAGACGTCCGCGGCGCCGACCGGTCCGGACGCGCGACCGGTCGCCGACCGGTTTGTCTCCGCCGACGACCTCCCCGGAACGTGGCGGGACAGTGACCCACCCGGCCCCGGCTTCAAGCAGCTCGTCTGCGGTGTCGACATCGAGCCGCAGAAGCCGGTCGATGGTGGCGCCATCCGGTACTCGCAGGGGGGTCTGGGCCCCTTCCTCGCCCAGCACGTGCGCATCCACTCGGATTCCACGACGCCGGCGGCGGTGGTCCGCGACCTCAAGGCATCCCTTCCCGGATGCTCGTCATACGAGACCAAGGGCAACAAGACGGACAGTCCGACCGTGCGCTTCGACGTCGAGCCCCTGGAGGTCGCGGGGCTGCCGGCCAACGCCGTGGCCTGGCGCCAGACGGCGACCACGGGAGCCGGCCCGACCACCGACATGGTCCTCCTGAGCGACGACCATGCCCTGGTCGCCTACACCTCGTACGCGCTCAAGGACCACCCCGACCCGCAGGTCCTCGAGGACGCCGTCGGGGCCTTCGACCGGACGGACTGATCGTGCGGTCGCGGGGGTACCGCTCGAGGGCGGCGGAGCAGGGGGCCGCCGCCCTCGAGCGGGTCGGCCTGACGATCGTCACGGCGATTCTCGTCGCGGGAGTCATCGTGACACTCAGCAGCGCCCAGCTGCCGACGGTCGTGGGCAGTGCCGTGTGCCAGGTCCTCGACCGGGACAGCTGCCCTCCCGATGATTCGACGGCCACCCCGCTGGAGCGGGCCACGTGGGGGGAGTACGTGGCCCTGGGTGACAGCTATGCCTCTGGTGAGGGTGCCGGCGACTACGACCCGGACACCGACTACGACCACGGTGACGAGTGGGACCGGGACAACTGGGGAGATGACGAGCGCAATCGGTGCCACCGTTCGGGAAACGCCTATGCCGAGGTGATCCAGCGCGGGGGGACGGGCATCACCTTCCACGGGGGGTCCACCTTCGCCGCGTGCTCCGGTGCCACGCAGGGCGACCTCACCGACTCCAACGCCTCCAACGACCACGAGGACCCGCAGCTGGACGAGCTCGACGACGACGTCTCCCTCGTCACGTTGTCCATCGGCGGCAACGACCTCGGCTTCGGCACGGTCGTCGCGGACTGCATCATCAACGGGGAGAGCGGGATCCCCATACTCGACTCGTGCCGTGACAAGCACGCGGACCGGATCGAGGAGCGTCTGGAGACGCTGCACGGCGAACTCGTGGACACCTATGACGAGATCCAGGAGCGGGCCCCCGACGCCCGGGTCGTCATCGTCGGTTACCCGGAGCTCTTCGGGCAGAACCCCCGGGACAGCCTCGGCAACCTGCTCTTCGCCGAGGACCAGGCGTGGATGAACGAGCAGGCGGGTGAGCTCAACGACATGTTGCGGTCGGCTGCGCGTGAGGCGGGGGTGGAGTTCATCGACCCGACGGCGGCCTTCCGCGGGCACGGGATCGGCTCCGACGATCCCTGGATCAACGACCTGAACTGGGGCGGACCCGGCCTGTCGCTGGTCGACCCCGGCAGTTTCCACCCCAACGCCCAGGGCCACGACGCCCTGGCCGACCTCGTCGAGGAGCAGATCAGGCAGCCGGCATTCCCGTGAGAGAGCGGGCGTCCCGGCGTCAGCGCATGAGGTAGACGTGGTCGATGGACCCGCCCGAACAGACGACCTTCATCGGGGCCGTGTAGTCCTCCACCTGGGCGACCGGGTACAGGGTCGTGCCGCCGATGGTGGTCGTGTCCGTCGTGTCCGGGTCGGCGAGGGACGGCATCCCCTCTCCGGTGACGCTGCACAGGCCGGGGTCGGGCCCATCGCCGGGACGCGGATCGGCGGACCCGGAACCAGAGACCCACACCACGGCCGTTCCTTCGCCGACCTGCACCCGGGTGGCCTGTCCCGCCATGGAGTCGGCCAGGAGCTCGGGCTCGGCGGAGCCCTTTCCGGCAAGGACCGTGAGGACCACGATGACCGCCACGAGGATCATGCCACCGACCGCGAGCGCGGCCTTGACGATGGTGGGGCTGAGCGTGTGCATCGGGTTTCCCTTCCCTGACATCTCCCCGGTCCGTCGCGAGGCTACCCGGTTGTCGGTGCGGATGTGGGGTCAGGCAAAGCGGCCCAACCCCCGGGAGCGGGGATGGATGAGTGCACCGGCACCTGCCAGCGCGACGCCCCCGACGACGAGCGCCATCGGGATCCGCGGGTATCCCGCCTCGGTCGGCAACGACCAGACCACGGACTCCGCAGGCAGGTCCGAGCAGGAGAGGCGATCGGTGTCGGTCGTCCTGCCGATGCGCAGGGCGGGCACGAGTGCTTGACCTTCCTGCACCCGCGTGCCCGTGCGCTCGATGTCACCGGGAGTGTCCAGCGGTCGCCGTCCGTCCGACGTCGACAACGCGCAACCCCACCGTGCCGGCGTGGTGTCGTCGACCGTGCTCTCGTGGACGAAGAGCGTGACGCCGGGGTCGAAGAGCGGGGTCGAGCCGATCCGGACCGCGGAGTCGGGGGTCACCCGGGTCGGTGGGTTGCGGTCCAGCTGCCAGGCGTAGGACCCGACGCCGATGGCCACCAGGGCTGCCAGGAAGAGCGTCGTGCTGACGACGACGGCCGTCCGGTGTGCTCGATCCAAGCTGGTACGCCGACGGGTGGCCCGTCGTCTCCTCGCCATGGTCGAAAGTTCCCCCTCGAGTTGTCAGATTCCGCACATCCTCTACTATTTCGAACGGTTCCGTACGACGAGCAGGCGTCAGATGGACCATCCGGAGTGTCAGGGGGCGCTGTATGCGGCTTGCGGTCGCCGTGGTCGACGGGACGCAGTCCGAGGTGACCGTGCGCACCTGGGTGCGCGGGGATCTGCCGCTCATCGTCGTCTCCGCCCACGACCCCGTCGCGCTCACGCACTGGGTCGAGGGCACGTCGACGACGCACGTCGTCGTGCTGACCCGGCCGGAGACGCGCTCGCAGGCCAGGTTGCAGACGACCATCGCCGCCGGACAGCACCCGGACATCGCCTTCTGCGTGCTCGAGCGCGAGGTCTCGCTGCTGGCGTTGGGAGCGTGCGGGATGACCGCCCTGGAGAGCCGCCCCGACTCTCCCGGGGTCGTCGCCCAGCTCCAGTCGATGCTCGCGACGACGGACTCGGGTGTCTGGCTCCGACGGGTCCACCGGCTGCGCTCCCCCCAGCCGAGGTTCAGCCAGCACCTTCGCTCGATGCTGCCGGGAGGCCGTGGGTACGTCGCGACGATGAGTCCGGATCGCATGGTCGTCTCCGCGGCCGGGGCCGCGGATGCGCTCGTCCCGCACGACGGCCACCTCGTCAGCGAGGAGACGGAGGACGCGATGGCCACGGCGGTGCTCTCCGAGGTCTTCGGCGCGCAGTCGAGCACCTTGCCCCCGGTGGGCTCGACTGCTGCCCGGTACGGGGCCAGCGGCGTCGAGTACGCCCGTCTCGGGCGCGATGACGCCTTGCCCACCCACACCTGCCCCGTATGCGCGCTCACGGTGGGTGGCCACGTCTGCCCCTTCTGTCGCGTCCGGCTCGACCATGAATCCCAGGAGACCGCGTGAATCCCCGCCAACGTCGAGGACTGGTGATGATCATCATCGCCGCGCTCGTCGCCATCGCCACCTTCTTCGTCGTCACCGGCTATGTGGCGTCGGTCAACAGCCAGGTGGGGTCCAGGGTGACCGTGTACCGGGCCACGGAGGCCATCGAGCCCTACACGCCGCTCGGCGCCCAGAACGTCGAGCCCGTCGAGGTGCCCGCTCGGTGGGCCGCGGATTCGTCCGTGCTGAGCATGAGCGACCTGCAGGGGCGACGGATCGGATTCCGGGTGAACCCCGGGAGCACCGTCAGCTCGGACATGCTCATCCCGAGCTCCAGCCTCGACCGGGACGAGCGCGAGATCGCGATCAACGTCAACGCGGTCACCGGTGTCGCGGGCCGCGTCCGCCCCGGGGACCGGGTCGACATCATCGCCGTGTTCGGTGAGGTTCCCGGCCTACCGGCCAGCGTGAAGATGGTCGACAAGGACGTGCGCGTCGTGTCCATCGCCGGCAAGCAGACGGTCACCAAGTCGAACCAGGGGGGATTGACCGAGCAGGAGGTCATCCCCGTCACGCTGGCGTTGTCGCCGGAGAAGACCATGGCCGTGACCTACGCCGCCGCCTTCGCCGACGAGGTGCGCCTGGTGGCGCTGCCGAGCGATGTCGGTGTCGACCGGCAGAGCGACGTGGAGGAGTTCGATGCCGGTGACCTCGGAGGCAAGGCCGTGACCGAAGGGGAGAACCAGTGACCAGCGTCATCATCGGGACACCGGACCCGAATCTCGCCTCCGACCTCTCGGGGATCCTCGACGAGCAGGGGGACTACGAGGTCGAGGCGATCACCGAGACGACGGACGCGCTCCTGGAGCGGTCACGCCGTCTCAACCCGATGGTCGTTCTCGTCGACGAGAACCTCGGCCCGCAGCCGACGAGCGTCATCGTTGGAGAGCTGAGTCGACGGTCACCCGGGACCTCGGTCCTCGTGATCTCCGCCATCCGCACCCACGAGAAGACGATCCAGGTGATGTCTGCCGGCGCGCGCGGGGTCATCGGTTACCCCTTCGCGTACGAGGATGTGGCCACCCACCTCGACACGGCCATCGGATGGGCCATCTCCATGCGCTCCGTGCTCGAGGGGGTGGAGGTCACCGCCGGGCGGCGAGGCAAGGTGGTGGCCGTGGTGGGCGCGAAGGGAGGCGTCGGCACCACGACCGTCGCGACGCACATGGCGCTCGACCACCTCATGGAGAACCCGGACGCACGCGTCTGCGTCGTCGACGCGGACGTGGAGAAGGGCGACGTCAGTGCGCTCCTGGAGGTTCGGCAGGCCGTGTCGATCGCCAACGTCGCCCGGGTCTCCGACGACATGACTGCGCAGACAGTCAGGGACGCGCTGGTCCACCACGAGACCGGGTTGTACATGATGCTCGCGCCGGTGGACGTCCGGGAGGCGGAGTACGTGACCCCGGACGCCCTGCGCGCCATCATCGAGCTTCTCCGTCGCGACTTCGACCTCGTCGTCGTGGACGGCGGTGGACACGTCTCGCCGACCCAGGCAGCGGTCGTCGAAGCCGCCGGCACGACGCTGGTCGTGACGACCGCTGACGTGCTCGCGGTACGGGCGATGCGCAAGCGGATGCAGGCATGGGAAGCGCTGGGTGTCACCGACGAGGCCTCCTGCATGATCCTCGTGAACCAGGTCGACAAGGGGAGTCTCTTCCCCAGCTCGGCCGTGGCGAAGCTGACCACCGCCAGCGTCCTGGGGACCACGATCCCGCTGAGCCCGCGGGTCCTCGAGCAGGCCATCAACGATCGCGACCCGCGATCGGTCACGGAGTCCGGTTGGTGGCGCCTGATCCGTGCCATCCGGTCCGACCTGGCGCTCTCGGATGCCGGGAGCAGGACCACTCCGGCGGACCCCTCGGTGAAGCCGGAAGGAGGTCGGCGACGACGCAAGGAACGCAAGGCCACGGCGGTGGGGACCGAGCCGACCCCAGCCGTCGCCGAGGCGGCGGAGAGCAACGCGGAGAACGACACCCCTCCGGGCGAGATGGTCGCATCGTCGTCGACAGGGTCGGTCGCGACGAGCCGGCGGGAGCGGGGCGCCGTGGCCCTCGAGAACGCCGCCATGACCCCCCTCGCCCTCGTACTCGCCGTCTTCGGCTGGCAGCTCGCGGTCACCGGTTTGACCTTCATCTACACCGGACACGCCAGTGGGGCTGCTACCCGGGAGTGGGCGATCACGAGCGATGTGCACGATGCCCGGGCCGAGGCTCGTGACGCCGTGCCCGAGCCCTTCCGGTCAGGCTTGGACGTGAGTGCCCACGCCGAGAGCGTCACCGTGAACATGAGCATTCCGGCATCCTTCGACGTCCCCGGCCTGCCCCAACAGCTGTCGGTGACCGAAGGGGTGGTGATGGAACCATGACGAGGACTCGAGAGCGAGGCGCCGCTGCGCTCGAAGTCGCCGGCACGCTGCCGATCCTCCTGCTGTCGGCACTGATCGCGCTCCAGGTCGGGGTTGTCGGCTGGACCGTCGTCGAGACCGCGGATGCTGCCCGAGCAGGTGCCCGGGCGCACAGTGTGGGAGTGGACCCCAAGGAGGCAGTCCGTGGGTCCTTGGGTGGCATGCTCGAGCCGATGGCGTCCTCCTCGGGTACGAGGACCCCCGGGGAGGGTTACCGCTACACCGTCGAGGTGGAGATCCCGACAGTCGTGCCCTTCTCGTTGGGATCCGTCACCAGATCGGTCGAGATGCCGGTGACCGAATGAGCCGCTCGTACACCTCCTTCATCGGCGACAGCCCCATCGGTCAGGCAACCGAGGACGAGTCCCAGGTCGCCTTCTTCCGCCGCTTGCTGCTCGAGGAGGTCGACCTCCACGAGCTGAACCAGCTGGATGCCAACCAGCGCCGGGCTCGACTGGAGCGGGTCATCGCCCACCTCGTGTCCCGAGAAGGCGTCGTCGTCTCCGCGAGTGAACGCAATCAGCTCATCCGTCGTGTCGTCGACGAAGCCGTGGGCCTGGGCGTTCTCGAGCCGATTCTCGCCGATCCGGAGGTCAGCGAGGTCATGATCAACGGTCACGACACGATCTTCGTCGAGCGTGCTGGCCGTCTCGAGCGCTGGCCGGCACCCTTCAGCAGCGAGGAGCAGCTCCTTCAGACCATCGACCGGATCGTCTCGACGGTCAATCGTCGTGTCGACGAGTCGAGTCCCATGGCCGATGCTCGTCTCCCCGCCGACAGTCGCATGCCCCGAGGCGCACGAGTCAACGTCGTGCTCCCGCCACTGGCTCTCAACGGTCCGACTGTGACGATCCGTCTCTTTCCGCGAGCGCTGAGTCTGCAGACACTCATCCGTGAGCACCAGAGCCTCGACGAGCGTTCTGCGGCCTTGCTCCAGGCGTGCGTCCATGCCCGTCTCAACGTCGTCGTCTCCGGGGGCACCGGGTCCGGCAAGACGACCCTCCTCAATGCCCTGTCCTCCTTCATCCCGCGGCACGAGCGGATCGTGACCATCGAGGACGCGGCCGAGCTGAGCCTGGACCAGCCGCACACGATCCGCCTCGAGACCCGCCCTCCGAACGTCGAGGGTCGGGGTCAGGTGACCATCCGTGACCTCGTGCGCAACTCCCTTCGGATGCGGCCCGATCGCATCATCGTCGGTGAGTGTCGTGGCGGTGAGGCGCTGGACATGCTCCAAGCGATGAACACCGGTCACGACGGGTCACTGACCACCGTGCACGCCAACTCCACCGATGATGCGCTGGCGCGCCTCGAGACCTTGGCTGCGATGAGTGAGGTGGACATCCCCTTCCACGCCCTGCGCTCACAGACGAACTCGGCGATCGACGTCATCGTCCAGCTGGGTCGACAACGCGACGGCACTCGTCGGATCGTCGAGATCTGCTACGTCGCCAGTCGACGCCAGGAGGAATTCAACCTCGTCCCGCTGATGACCTTCGACGCCCGTGCCGAGAACCCGGACCGTTCGACGGGGGTCTTCGTCCAGCACGAGATCCCGCAGGCGTTCCTCGAGCGGCTGCGCCACGGCCACGTCGACACGACGCCCTTCGAGACCTCGATCCAGCCCGGGTCCGAGGCGATGTCATGACCGTCCCGGTCATCATCGGCGGTTCGGTTCTCGCCGTGCTCCTCGTCGTCCTCGGCGTCCGTGATCTCGTCGAGCTGTCGGCCGATCGTCGACGCGCGGTACTCCGTGCGGAGAGCACCCGACTCAGTGATGACGCCTCCCTCCTGGAGGACCTGGACCGGCGGCTGGGACGGACCCGGCTGGGACGATGGCTGAAGAACGAGCTCGACATCGCCGGCGTGGTCGTCCGTCCGGTACTCGTCCTGGCTGGGGCTGTGGGCGTGGGCGTCGTCGTCACCTACGTCCTGTGGAACTTCGTGGCTCCGACGCTGGCGCTCCTCGGCCTCGTCGCCGGGTACCTCGCCCTGCGGTGGTATCTCCAGCGGGAACAGGTGCGGCGTCGGGAGAAGTTCACCGCGCAGCTGCCCGAGCTGGCCCGTGTCCTGGCCAACGCGAGCTACGCGGGGCTCTCGATGCCCACCGCTGTCGCCATCGCGGGTGACGAGCTCACCGAACCGGCTCGGACCGAGCTCGGTCGCGTGGCCAACGCGATGAAGTTCGGTGCGTCTCTCGACTCGGCCCTGGCCGAGCTGAAGGACCGCGTCGGGACGCGCGAGAGCAACGTGCTCATCTCCACGTTGATCGTCTCCGCCCGTTCCGGAGGCTCGCTCGTGTCCGCGCTGCGTGACATCGCCGAAGCGCTCGACCAGCGCAAGGAGACCCGCCGCGAGGTGCAGACCGTCCTGTCGCAGGCGGTGGCGACGTCCAACATGATCGTCCTCGTCGGTTTCGCCATTCTCTTCCTGCTCAACGCCATCGAGGCCGGCACGGTCCAGAAGATGACGACGGACATCGTCGGTCAGGTGGTCCTGATCACTGCCGGGCTGCTCTTTGCGCTGGGTGTTCTCGCCATCCGACGCATGACGAAGGTCGAATGATGAGCTTTCTCGTCGGTGCCATCCCCGGACTCGTCGCCCTCCTCGTCGTGGTGCTGGTCTTCCGCGGGTACCACCTGCTGCGGTCGGACCCCTCTGAGCACCTGCTCGCCGAGGACCTCGTCCTCCTCAGGGGCGAGGAGCGCAAGCGGGGAGAGGGCGAGAGCGCCTTCCAGCGCGTCGCGTCGGCCCTTGGGTCGAAGATGCGAGCATGGTTGCCACCCAAGGTGATCAGGTGGCTGCAGCGGCAGGTGGACGTCGCCGGACGCCCCAACGGGATGAGTGTCGACTCGATCCTGTCGAACTCGGCCCGGTGGATGATCATCCTCACGCCCGTGGTGGTCATCGCGGTCCTCCAGGCCAACGTCGTGCAGGTCATCCTGGCGATTGCCGCGGTCATCGTCCTCCCGCTGTCCAGGCTCTCCGGGATGGCGCGCAAACGACGGGAGCAGATCGATCGGGACCTGCCGGACTTCCTCGACGTCCTCGCCGTCACGGTCAGTGCGGGCGTGGGCTTCCGTTCGGCGTTGGGGACAGTCGCCCACCGATTCGAAGGCCCGATCGGTGACGAGATCACGACGGTTCTGCACCAGATCAACAACGGGGCCACTGTGCGATCGGCCTTCACCTCCATGCGGCAGCGGACCGATTCTGCGGCGATGGACGAGTTCGTCACCGCCTACCTGCAATCAGAGGAGCTCGGCGCGCCTCTGGTGGACACGCTCAACCAGATCGCGGCAGAGATGCGCAAGGCAGCGGCCCAGCGCATGCGCCAGCTCGCCGCCCGAATCGAGCCACGGGTGACCATGGTGGTCACGACCGTCATGGTGCCGGCAACGATCATCCTCATCGTCGGCGGTATGTATGTGGCAGTCGGTGGTGACCAGTTGGGGTCGTTGCTCGGTGGCTGATGTCCACGGGGTGCCCCGGCTGCTGGTGTCCGTCACCCAGACGGCCTTCGTCGTCCGTCTGGTCGGGCTCTTGGCCACGTTGGTCCTGATCATGGGCCGGGAGCTGACGCCGGCGATCCTCGTCGGCGTCGTGGCCGCCGGACTGACCTCGTACCTCGGGCTTGCTCGTCCCGAGTACCTGTCCCTCGTCAGTCGTCACCCGGCCCTGGCCCTGGCCGACCTGGTGCTCATGGCGGTCGCGGTCGGGTTCGCCGGCGTCGACTCCCCGCTCGTCCTCGTCTTGCTGCCGACCGCCCTCCTGCTCGGCCTGTGGATCGACCGCGTCGCGGGCGGAATCGTCATCGTGTGCCTGCTGGCGGTCTACCTCCTCGGCCTGCAGGCCACCACCCCCGTCGACCAGGGAAGTTTCACGGTCACGGCCATCCTCCCCTTCGTCTTCATCATCCTGTGGTTGCTGGGTCTGGTCATCGCCACGGCCGTCGAGGGAGAGCGTCGGGCACAGGCCGTCGTCCGGGATGCCATTGCCAACGCCGCGGCGTCGAGCGAGCGAACGGCGATTGCGCGGGAGATCCACGACTCGATGGCGAAGTCCCTGCAGGGGATCGTCATGACGAGCGCGGCCCTGCCCACCCTGATGGAGCGGGACCCCACGGGTGCGCGTGAGCACGCGTCACAGCTGCAGGCGATGACGACCCAGGCAGTGCACCAGCTCCGTCAGATCATGTCCTCGCTGCGGGAGCGCTCGTCGGACCAGACACTGTCCTCGGCAGTCGCGGAAGCAGCCATGGCCTGGCAGGCAACCAGCGGACGAACCGTCGAGCTTGCGGTGCGTCAGGACCTCGACACGGAAGACGATGCCGTGCGGTACGAGCTGGTGCACAGCCTCACCGAGGCGCTGGACAATGTGCGTCACCATGCAGGGCCGTGCCGGGTCGTGGTGGCCCTGGAGTGTCCGAGCACGGATCGACTGGTCCTGAAGGTCAGCGACGACGGTGTCGGCATGTCTGCCCACGCACTGACCGAGGCCGCGTTGGCCGGTCATCACGGGGTCGTCGGCATCCGGGAACGAATGGCTCGTATCGGCGGCCTGGCCGACGTCGTCTCCGTGCCCGGCCGGGGCACGACCGTCACGTTGAGCGTCCACAGGGAAGGGCTGATCGAGCGGTGAGCACGAGGTTGCGAATCCTGATCGTCGATGACAGTCCGGTGGTGCGCATGGGGCTTAAGGCGTTGTTGTCTACGGAGGATGATCTCGAGGTCGTCGCCGAGGCAGCCGACGGCGACGAGGCACTGGCACTTGCGGCCGAGGCCGAGCCCGACGTGGTCCTGCTCGACGTGCGGATGCCCAAGCGTGACGGCGTCTCCGTCACGACCGAGCTGTCGGCGACGGCCACGGTGATCATGATGACCTTCACCGACGAAGCTCACGTCATCCAGGAGGTGCTCCGTCGAGGAGCGAGCGGATACCTCGTTCACGGGACGTTCGACGCCCAGTTCCTGGCATCGATGATCCGGCAGTGTGCAGCGGGTGCCGGCGCCTTCTCGGGGCCGGCTCTCACGGCGCTGCGGGGGGACAGCGATGACCGGGACGACGCCGCCACGCAGGTCTCCTCGCAGACGGTGACACGGGTTGGTGCCCAGACGACGACGCTCAGTCCGCGCCAGGTGGAGGTCATGGATCTGGTGGCGCAGGGACGAACGAACCAGCAGATCGCCCGAGAGCTGTTCCTGGCGGAGAAGACCGTCAAGAACCACATCAACGCGATCTTCGCCGAGCTCGGGGTGGTCACGCGGGCCGAGGCGATCGTGCTCTGGTTGCGCCATTGACTGGGCCCGTGGGCCCACAGTGATCTTGGGCCCGAGGACGGGCCCGAGGACCCTGCGGGCGAGAGCCGGTCGACCGTAATGTCTTCTCTGTCAACAGGGACGAAGGTTCCCCGCTCAGGGGGCCCCGGGAACCACACGGACTGATCCAGGGAGTATCACCATGACGTACAAGGCCGCCGCCAAGTTCACCGTCGCCAAGCACACCCTCACCCAGCGCCTGGCAGAGCAGGAGCGCGGTGCGAGCGCCCTCGAGTACGTGGGCATGCTCATCGTCGCCGCCATCATCGTCGGTGCCGTCATCACGGTCATCGACGGTGCGGACGTTCAGGGCGCCGTCACCGAGGCGGTCAACGAGATCCTGGACAAGTGATGCCCGGGTAGGCACGAGGACCGCTGTTCTCCTGCCTACTTGAGCAAGGGGCCGGGGTCCGCTGTGCACCCCGGCCTCTTGCTGCCGGGTCGTGGAGCGACGTGCAGATCGCGAGCAAGCCGGGAGGATGGATCCATGAGCATCAGGGGCGGTCAGCAGCGAAGAAAGCGTAGGCCCGATCGGAAGGCAGAAGAGGGAGCAGCCGCGATGTCGATCATCGTCGTCGTCGCTATCCTGCTCCTTGCCTTCGCCATGCTCTTCGGGGTGCGGTTGAGCAAGGCCACGGACGAGGCATCGAGCCTCCAGGCCGCCGCCGACGCCGCAGCGCTCGCCGGTGCGCAGTCCGTCGTCACCGACGCGCCGGGTCAGATCGTCTCCGCGCTGGTCAGTGGTCAGTCGATTCCCGGTGGCCTGGGCCAGTCGGCCGCCTCGGACTTCGCCAACCGCAACGACTCCACGTTGGTTTCCTACAGCTACAGCCCGGTTCAGGACAGGGTGCGCGTCACCGTGCGGAGCCAGGACAGCCTCGAGTCGGGTGAGCGGGAGGAGCGCTCCGCAGCCGCGAAGCTCGGCATGGCGCTGGGTCCGTGTGACGTGCCGGACACTCCCGCCCCTCCGTCCACATCGACGACCACATCGACGACCACCTCGCCGTCGAGCTCTCCGTCCGGCTCGTCATCGAGCTCACCCTCGACGACCCCTCCCGCACCTCCGCCGGTGGATGACATCGGCGATGCCATCCAGTGCGGGGGTCTCGAACTGCCTGTCCTGTGGGAGTGGAGCGAGGACGACGGCTGGGGCCTGGGCTTCCAGAACGTCAACGCCGACGTGATCAAGGATCTCGGGCTCGAGCCGGCGCTGGCCGACTGAGGCCGTGAGGCGGGGCGACTACCGGCTGACGGGCACGGTCACCGGGTCGAGCTCCTGGAGGATGACCTCGACCTCCTGGACATCCTCGGGCAGCGGCGGGTAGACGACTTCTTGGGGCTGCGGCTCGGTGAGCGCGCTGTACACCGCGGTGCAGGCGCAGACATCGCTCTTCTCGCCATCGAGCTCCGGCAGCTTCGCGGTCACCGACTGCATCCGGACGTCGGAGCCGGGCACCCGCAGGGAGGGTTGCTGGCTCCAGAACTCACCTCTGACCCGGAAGGCGACCTCCTCGTCGGCGAGCAGTTGGTAGTGCAGGGTCGTCGCACCCTCCGAGGCGGTGACTCCGGTCACCTCGAAGGTCACCTCCTCGCCTCCGACCTGCGGGTCGGTACCGCCCACCCCAAGGTTGACCTTGCCGGAGGTGGAGCCCACGACCTTCGCCTCCTCGTAGGAGTCGAAGACCTCGGCACTACGGTCCTCGGTGGCGGCGTCGGTGGTTTCGCTGCTCGGGCTGCTGGCGGTGCCGGAGCTGCTGCTGGATCCCTCCGGAGTGTCCGAGTCGCCGGAGCAGGCGGACAGGGCCAGGGCGAGCAGCGCTGCGGTGGTGACGGTGGCCAGCTTGGTACTGCGGGTCATCATTCGGCTCCCGGGAGGGTGATCGTCACGCGGCGGTTGAGTGCCTTGCCGTCGTCGGTCTCGTTGCTGGCGATCGGCTCGCTCTCGCCCTTGCCGTCGGTGGTGATCTTCGAGCCGGAGGGCAGCAGGTCCCCCAGGGCCGTGGCCACGGACTCCGCGCGGCGCTCGGACAGGTCCTGGTTGTAGTCCTCCTCGCCGCTGGAGTCGGTATGGCCCGTGACAGAGATGCGGCCCTTCACGTCGGCCGCCTCGACCTTCTCTGCCGCCTCCCGGATCTCCTTGGTCGCCTTGCTGGTCAGGGTGGCCTTGTCGACGGCGAAGAGGACATCGGCCGACAAGTCCAGCGACCGGGAGTCGGACTCCTTGCGCTCACTGATCGCGGAGCCCTCGAGGACCTCATGGGTGGTCAGGGGGAGCACGAACCGTGACGGCTCGGCAACGGCGGAGATGGCCTCGGTGTCGACCTCGGGCCAGCCCATCCCCACGGTGATCGGCTCCTCCGTGTCCGCCACCGGCTCCATCGGTCCGTCCTCGACGGGCACGTCGGTGAAGAAGTGCCCGAGGACGCGGAGCGCAACGGTGTCCACGTCGTCGGGGACCGGGGGCACCGCAGCCGTACCGACGTAGGCCTGACCGGGCTGCGGCTCGTCCGGCAGCGCGTCGGTCCAGGACTGGCAGATGCAGTCGGAGGCGCTGAGCTCCGTGGGCTCATCGCCGCTGTACAGCGTCGTGTACGCCTTCCCGTCCGGCACGTCGAGGACAGCGACGTCGCCGAACCGCTCTCCGTCCTCATGGAGGGGGGACATCGTGGACTCGAAGCCGAAGGCGTGCGTCAGTTCCTGCCGGTCGGACCCCGGTGTCGAATCGGGGGTGTAGCCGGCGGAGTAGTAGACCATCGTCGCGCCATCGACTCGGCGGACGCCGTGGACGCTGATGAGCACATCCATGGTGGTCTCCGGGGTGTCATCCCACGAGACGGCCTTCACCTGTCCGAGGATCGGCACCTCGCCCTCGGCGTGAGCGGGCGTCGCCACGGCGAGCCCGGACAGCAGGAGCGCGGCCCCGGAGGCCGCGCCCACCACCCCTTTCACAGGTTTCCGGCGCGGACGTCCCCTGCTCATCGCGGTCATGGGGGTCACTGTACGAAAGCGGTGGTGGCTTGTCTCACCGACTGCCGAGGGCACGGGCGAAGGGAGTGGCCCGGGCGGGCCACTCCCTTCGCCATCGTGGTCCCGGGGCGCGCTCGCCGCGGAACCTGCACCTCGCCCCGGCGGGGGCGTCAGCGGGGCTCGTCGCCGGTGATGAACGCCTCGAGCCGGCGGCGGCCCTCGGTGTCCTCGCGCTGCTCCGGCGGGGACTTCATCAGGTAGGAGCTCGCGGAGAGCAGGGCGCCACCGATGCCGCGGTCCTTGGCGATCTTGGCCGCGCGGATGGCGTCGATGATGATGCCGGCGCTGTTGGGGGAGTCCCACACCTCGAGCTTGTACTCCAGGTTCAGCGGGGCGTCGCCGAACGCGCGCCCCTCGAGACGGACATAGGCCCACTTGCGGTCGTCGAGCCACTGGACGTAGTCCGAGGGGCCGATGTGGACGTTCCGCGCGCCGAGGTCGTGGCTGAGGTTGGAGGTGACGGCCCGGGTCTTGGAGACCTTCTTCGACTCCAGGCGCTCGCGCTCGAGCATGTTCTTGAAGTCCATGTTGCCGCCGACGTTGAGCTGGTACGTCCGGTCGAGGACGACGCCACGCTCCTGGAAGAGGCGCGCCATGACGCGGTGGGTGATCGTCGCGCCGACCTGGCTCTTGATGTCGTCACCGATGATCGGCACGCCCGCGTCCTCGAACTTCTGCGACCACTCCGGGTCGGAGGCGATGAAGACCGGCAGGGCGTTGACGAAGGCGACGCCGGCGTCGATGGCGCACTGCGCGTAGAACTTGTCCGCCTCCTCCGAACCGACCGGCAGGTAGGAGACGAGCACGTCGACCTCGGCGTCCTCGAGAGCCCTCACGACGTCGACCGGCGCGGCGGGGGACTCGTCGATGGTCTCCGCGTAGTACTTGCCGATCCCGTCGAGGGTGTGGCCGCGCTGCACCTCGACCCCGGTGGTGGGCACGTCGCAGATCTTGATCGTGTTGTTCTCGGAGGCGTTGATCGCCTCGGACAGGTCCTTGCCGACCTTCTTGTCGTCGACGTCGAACGCCGCGACGAACTGCACGTCCGAGACGTGGTAGTCACCGAAGGTCACGTGCATCAGACCCGGGACGCTCCCCTGCGGGTCGGCGTCCTGGTAGTACTGCACGCCCTGGACGAGGGAGCTGGCACAGTTGCCGACACCGACGATGGCGACGCGGATGGAACTCATGGGTTCTCCTTGGTGGGTGGCTGGGTCCGTGGTGGGTTGAAGGCGGGGTGTCCGGGGTCGGTCAGGCTGCCCGGGCGGACCCGGGGAGCCTGCCGCTCGGTCTCGATGAGGTCCTCGATCCAGGCCAGCGCCCGCTCGGTCGAGTCCTCGCCGTGGGTGCGAAGGGCGTTGGTCCAGCGGTCCGCACGCTCGCCGGCGGGGTCGTCGCTGCGCATCGCCGCCAGGCGCTCGGCCAGCCGGGCGCGGCGACCCTCGAGGATCCGCAGCCGGACCTCCCGCTCCGTGCGGGCGAAGAAGGCCAGCCGCACGTCGAAGGCGTCGTCCTCCCAGCTCCCGGGGTCGCTGCGGTCCGCGAGGGCGGCGAAGGTGGCGCGCCCCTCGTCGGTGAGCGTGTAGGTGATCCGCTGACGCCGCCCGGTGCCGGGCTCCTCGTGGTCGACGCTGATGAGACCACGTCCCTGCAGACCCGCGAGGCAGGGGTAGAGCGTGCCGAAGGAGAGGGCGCGGAACGGACCGAGCCGGGAGTTGAGGCGTCGACGCAGCTCGTACCCGTGCAGGGGGCTCTCGTGGAGCAGGCCGAGCACGGCGAACTCGAGCATCTCTCGACGGCGCACGTGGGAACTCTACTCGATGTATCGACAAGATATGTCGACCTCGGGTGCACCCCCATGTCGAGGAGCGTCCATACTGGATGGCGCACGACTGCCCCCTTCGCCCCACGAGGTGTCCCCATGGCCGATAAACCACGTACGCGTGCCGACGCACGTCGGCGGCGTGGCGCGTCCACGCGGGGCCGCCCCGCCGGCGGCCGCCGAGGGAAGCGGGGCATCCTGCGCACCCTCCTGCTCGCCTTCGCGGCGCTCGTCGCCCTCGGCGTCGCGGGGATCGTCATCGCGTACCTGGTCATCGACATCCCCGAGCCGAACGACCAGGCGGTGGCGCAGGCCTCGGTCCTCTACTACTCCGACGGCGAGACGGAGATGGACCGGATCGCCAAGGTCAACCGCGAGTCGGTCGAGCTGGAGAACGTGCCCGAGGAGGTCCGGCACGCCTTCATCGCGGCCGAGGACCGCAGCTTCTACGACAACAGCGGCATCTCGCCCAAGGGCATCCTCCGTGCCGTGAGCGGTGTCGTCTTCGGCGAGGACCGCGGTGGTGGCTCGACGATCACCCAGCAGTACGTGAAGAACTACTTCCTCACCCAGGACCAGACCTACCTGCGCAAGTTCAAGGAGATCCTCATCTCCATCAAGATCGACGGGGAGCTGAGCAAGGACCAGATCCTGGAGAACTACCTCAACACGATCTACTTCGGTCGCGGGGCGGACGGCATCCAGACCGCGTCCGAGGCCTACTTCGACAAGGACGTGGAGGACCTGTCCGCATCCGAGGGCGCGCTGCTCGCCAGCGTCGTCAACGCGCCCTCCCTGTACGACCCCGCGCTCGGCGAGGAGCAGAGGAAGCGGGCCCAGGGGCGGTGGAACTACGTCCTCGACGGCATGGTCGAGCAGGGCTGGATGACCGCCGCCGAGCGGCAGGACGCGGCCTTCCCGAAGACCACGGCGCCCAAGCGCTCCCAGACGCGTGACGACGACATCGGCTTCATCACCGAGGAGGTGCGGGCGGAGATGCGCCGTGACCTCGACATCACCGACGCCCAGCTCGACCGCGGCGGCTTCAAGATCGTCACGACGATCGACAAGGCCGCTCAGCGGTCCGCGGCCGAGGCGGTCTCGCAGCACCGTCCCACGGGGGAGCGGGCCTCCGACCTGCACATCGGCCTCGCCTCGATCGAGCCCGGTGACGGCGCCATCCGAGCGATGTACGGCGGGCCGAATTTCGGTGAGGGCAAGAACGGGTACTTCAACGCCGCCGTCGACGGCAAGATGCAGGCCGGCTCGACGATGAAGCCCTTCACCATGATCGCGGCCCTGCGCGAGGGCTTCCCGCTCGACACGAAGTACAGCGGCCGGAGTCCCTTCTACGACGACGCCTTCATCTACGACGGGCCCGGAGCGACGGACATCCAGGAAGAGGGTGGCGTCGTCAACTACAACGGCGTCTCCTTCGGCCCCGTGGACATGCGCACGGCCACCCAGAAGTCGATCAACACCTACTACGCCCAGCTGAACCTCGCGGCGACCCCCAAGGCGACCGCGGAGGCGGCCGAGGCGGCGGGTGTCACGGCGTGGTCGGGCAACGAGCGCGTCCCGCTCAACACCGACCCCTCGAACGTCTTCGGTACCGACGCGGTCCGGGTGATCGACATGGCCAATGCCTACGCGACCATCTCCGCAGAGGGGATGCGCGCCGAGCCGTACTACATCAAGTCCGTGACGGGCACCGGTGGGCGGGACGTCGACTACGAGGCGAAGCCGGACGTGCGCCGCGTCTTCCCCGAGGACGTCACCCGCGACGCGATCCAGGCGATGAGTCGGGTGGACGAGCCCGGCGGGACCGGGTACCCGACGGTCGCTGACCTCGGCCGTCCCCTCGGCGGCAAGACCGGCACGACCTCGGACAACTACGCCGCCTGGTTCGACGGCTTCACGCCGGGTCAGCTGGCCACGGCCGTGGGCATGTACAAGGGCGACGGCAGGCTCGTCGAGAAGAACCAGCTGACGAACATCGGCGGGTACTCCGAGATCACCGGTGGCACGGTGCCGGCGCTGATCTGGACCGACTACATGATCGGTGCCCTGAAGGGCGAGCCGGTCGTCCAGCTGCCGCCCCCGGGCAACGTCAAGAAGAAGCCACACACCGACCTGCCGTCCGGTGCGCCGACCCCGTACACGCCACCGCCACCGCCGCCCGAGCCCGAGCCGACGACGACCCAGGCGCCGGAGCCCACGACGAGCAGCTCGACCAGCTCGTCCACGACCAGCTCCACCAGCTCGACCACGAGCAGCTCGACCAGCTCCTCCTCCACGAGCTCGTCGTCCTCGACGACGACGACGACACCGAGCCCGACCTCGTCCTCGACGCCACCGCCTACGACGTCGACGACCACCACCGAGCCCGAGCCGAGTCTCACCGTGCCGCCGACGCCGGGTGGCGGGGCCACGACGACGGGGAACGGGTCCGGGTAGTGCCCCGCGAGTCCGTGCCCGGCGACCTGCTCCCGCAGGACGCCACCGCCGTCATCGGCGGACGGCTCGGGCGTCGGGCCGCGGGGCGGCAGCGATCCCCCCGCCGGCTCGTCCCGGTCATCCTCGCCATGGTCGGCGTGCCCATGGCGGCGGCCGTCCTGAGGCAGGGCCACTGCGTGGCCCGGGGATGGAGCGGTGACGAGCAGTTCTGGCGGGGATGCTTCTCCGACCTGCCGGCGCAGTACCAGCTGGCCGGCCTCGACTCCGGCCTGACGGGATGGCTCACCTCCGGTCGGGAGCCGACCCAGATGCCCCTGGTGTCGGGGTTGATGGCGCTCCTCGGGGGCTTCGTCCCGTCCGAGGCCGGGTGGCTGGAGGCGACCCGGTGGTACTTCGCCATGTGGGCGGTCCTCCTGGCCGTCTGCGCGGTGGTCGGGGTGTGGTGCGTGGCCCGGATCAGGCCGGAGCGCCTCGACCTGGCGACCCAGCTGGCGCTCTCGCCGGTCTACGTCGTCGCGGCCCTGCTCTCCGCGGACCTCGTGGTCGTCGTGCTCGTCCTCGGGGCCGTGCTCGCACACAGCCGACGACGGTCGACGACCGCCGGGGTCCTGCTCGGCCTGGGGCTGACCGGTCATGCCTGGGTCGGCATCGTCCTGGTCGCACTCCTGGTCTCCGCACGACGCCCGGGGGATGGTGCGGCGGCCCTGCGCACCGCCGCCATCGCGCTCGGCACCGCCGCGGCGATCGGGATCCTCCTGCTCCTGGTGGCGCCCGAGGTCGTCACCGGGCCGCTCATGTCCTGGTGGGCGGAGTCCGCGGGCTACGGCTCGGTGCTGAGGATCCCGGCCCTGGTGGGCCATCCGCTCCCCGCGTGGGTGTCGCCGGCCACGGCGCTCCTGGGGTGGCTCGTGGCGATCGTCGGGTCGATCCTGATGGCTCGACGCGCCTGGCGTCCGGCGAGCTGGGCGCAGGTGGCGGCCTTCGCCGTGCCGGTGGTCGCCATGACCGGGACCGCCGTGCCGGTCCAGGCCGCGCTGTGGGTCCTGCCGCTCGCGATCCTCGCCGGCGTCACGTGGCGCACCCACCTCGGGTTCGTCGCGGTCGAGGCGGTCCATGCCGGCGCGCTGTGGGTGTACATCGGTGGCACGTCGGACCCGGACGTCGGCCTCCCGGGTGAGTGGTACGCGGTCGTCGTCCTCGGTCGCGCCATCGCGTGGTGCTTCCTCCTGTGGAGCGTCTGGTACACGCCGGTGGACAATCCGAGCGCCCGTCCACAGGCCCCCTTCGCCCCGGAGTCCCGTCCACAGGAGCCGGTGCGGGCCTGACCGCCGGGCTGCTCCCCGGGCACGCTTTGGTGCGAAGGGAGTGCAGCCGATACCCTGAACTGTCCCGATCTGCCGTCTGGCGGGTCGGTACGGATGCACAGACCCTCCTGTCACGGAAAGACCGTGACCGCACAGACCGAAGGAGGCGGGTTATCAGCATGCGTCAGTACGAACTCATGGTCATCTTCGACCCGGAGAACGACGAGCGGAGCGTCCAGCCGCTGTTCGAGAAGTTCCTCACCGTCGTCACCAAGGACGGTGGCAGCGTGGAGAAGGTGGACCACTGGGGTCGCCGTCGTCTCGCCTACGAGATCAACAAGAAGGCCGAGGGCCTCTACGCCGTCGCCAACATGACGTGCACGCCGGAGACGAGCAAGGAGCTCGAGCGTCAGCTCGGCCTCTCCGAGCAGGTCCTGCGCAGCAAGATCATGCGCGCCGACGCCTGAGGCGTCCTCCCCGGGTCCCCAGCAGCTGCTGAGGACCTCACCTGAGACGATCACCGATCGAGAAGGAAACCCATGGCAGGCGAGACCCCCATCACCGTCGTCGGAAACCTCACGGCTGACCCGGAGCTCCGGTTCACCCCGAGCGGCGCGGCCGTGGCCAACTTCACCGTTGCGTCCACCCCGCGCACCTTCGACCGTCAGACCAACGAGTGGAAGGACGCGGAGACGCTCTTCATGCGCTGCTCCGTGTGGCGCGAGGCCGCGGAGAACGCCGCCGAGTCGCTGGTGCGTGGCGCGCGCGTCGTCGTCACCGGCCGCCTCGTCTCCCGCTCGTGGGAGGACAAGGAGACCGGGCAGAAGCGCACCGTCATGGAGATGCAGGTCGACGAGGTCGGCCCGTCGCTGCGTTACGCCACCGCCAAGGTGACGAAGACCCAGCGCGGCGGTGGCGGCGGCCAGGGTGGCGGCTGGGGCGGAGGCGCGCCGCAGGGCGGCGGCTCCGGCTTCGGTGGCCAGCAGTCCGACCCGTGGGCGACCGGTGGCCAGCAGGGTGGCGCCCAGCCGCAGCCCGGCTTCGGCGGCCAGCCCGCCGGTGGCCAGGGTGGTCAGCCCGGTGGTGGCTGGGGCAACGCGCCCAGCTACGACGAGCCCCCCTTCTGATCGATCGCTCACGCTCGGCCCGGGCCGAGCACTGACAACACCCCCATCCCGAGGACCAACCTCGGGCTCTCGTGAACACGAAGGAGAGCACCACGATGGCCAAGCCCGTTGTGCGCAAGCCCAAGAAGAAGGCCAACCCGCTGAAGGCGGCGAAGGTCGAGAACATCGACTACAAGGACGCGAACCTGCTGCGCAAGTTCGTCTCCGACCGCGGCAAGATCCGCGCCCGCCGCGTCACCGGCGTCTCCGTCCAGGAGCAGCGCCGCATCGCGACCGCTGTGAAGAACGCCCGGGAGATGGCGCTGCTGCCCTACTCCTCGTCCAACCGCTGATCCCGCGGCCGAGAAGAAACAGGAGCAGACATGAAGGTCATCCTCACCCACGAGGTGTCCGGCCTCGGTACCCCCGGTGACGTCGTCGACGTCAAGCCGGGCTACGCCCGCAACTTCCTCTACCGCCGTGGCCTGGCCACGCAGTGGACGAAGGGGGCGCAGAAGCAGGTCGACGCCATCGCCGCCGGTCGCGCAGCGCGCGCCGTGAAGTCCCTCGAGGAGGCGCAGTCCATCAAGGGCAACCTCGAGGCCCAGCAGGTCACGGTCACCGCCCACGCGGGCGAGTCGGGCCGTCTCTTCGGTGCCGTCACCAGCCGTGAGGTCGCCGAGGCGATCCGGGCCGGTGGTGGCCCGGAGATCGACCGTCGCACGATCGAGATCCCGACGCCGATCAAGAACGTCGGCCCTGCCGAGGCCTTTGTCCGCCTGCACCCCGAGGTGCAGGCAAAGGTCGCCCTGGACGTCGTCGCCGGCTGACGACGCACCACCCGAAGGCGTTGTCCTGAGGTGCGAGGCACGAGCCTCGAAGGGGGGTGACCGCCCGTCGTGGCGGTCACCCCCCTTCGTCGTCCCCGTATGGATCGCGCGCGGCCGCGGGTCCGATGGGTTAGCCTCTCAGCGGTTCATCAGGGAACGACAAAGGGGACATCATCATCATGCGCACACGCGTCGTCGCGCTCGCCGCAGCCACCGCCGCCGCACTGAGCGGCTGCTCGATGCTCGATCAGGCATCCGACTCGTCCGACTCGAACTCGCAGTCCACGGGGTCGGGCGACGGAGCCGAGTCGTCGGGGCCCGAGGGGGACCCCGAGGAGAACGGCGCCAAGGCCGCCAACATCGACACGGAGAACCCGCCGGAGGCGATTGCCTCGGTGACGTTGGACCGGCTCAACCACGACACGGTGGAGGAGACGAAGGTCGAGCTCGTCGAGCTGCGCAAGGACACCAACGTCATGCTCGCGACCTTCCGCCTCACCGGCGAGGGACGTGGCACCGAGTCGACGTCGGCCTTCGACCTGCTCGGCAACAACTCCTTCAGGCCGGTCTTCGTCGACATGGAGAACATGGAGAAGTACCGCAACGTGACTGACCTCACGAGCAGCGACATCGGTGTCGAGGCACCCCTGGGGCAGCCGGTCTACATGTTCACCGCCTTCCCGCTCCCGCGCGAGGGCGTGGAGACGATGGATCTGCAGATCGTGTCGGCCCGCGCGGAGATCGTCGACGTCCCGATGCCGAAGTGATCCCTGTGGACCGCCCCACGCCCAGGAGCCGTCTGCACCGGTCTCTCGCCTCCATCGCTGTCGCACTCCCTCTTGCAGTGCTGGGCGCGAGCGCGACCGCGGCCGGCGACGAGCCGTTGACGATCGACAGCCTGCCCGCCGTCTCCGACTCCGCGATCGCCGACCAGCGCGTCAGCATCGACGTCCCGGAGCTCACCGCCATCACGGTGCCCGACATCGAGACCTTCGAGCCGGAGGTCGAGCAGTCCGGCGACGAGACCGTCGTCAGCCTCCAGACGGATGTGCTCTTCCGCTTCGGTGAGGCCACGCTGACCTCGTCCGCCAAGGACGCGGTCGCCGCCGCCGTGGCCGAGCTGCCCGACGACGCCGAGGTCGAGGTCGTCGGGCACACCGACTCGATCGGCTCGGACGCGGACAACCAGAAGCTGTCGACGCAGCGAGCCCGCTCCGTTGCAGAGGTCATCGAGACCGAGCGCGACGACCTCTCGCTCGACGTGAGCGGGAGGGGGGAGTCCGACCCGGTGGAGCCCAACGAGCGCGGCGGCGAGGACAACCCGCAGGGGCGGGAGAAGAACCGCCGCGTCGAGCTGCGCTACGCCAGCTGACACTCCCTGGGGACGTGCGCACAGGGACACACCTCCCTGGGGAGGTGCGCAAGGGGGCAGTTGCCGCCCCCCGGGCTGCGCACGGACACGGGTAGGCGGCAGGATGCAGGCATGACCACTTCCTCGGATCCACGCGACCGGTGCCGTGAGCTGCGGGAGGAGTTCTGGCGTGGTGTCGGCGAGCCCGGCGAGAGCCGCGGTTCCCTCAGCGATGCCGACGAGCCGTCCCTGTGGCCCGACGGCGTCTCCTCGTACCGCCGGGTGAACACCGCCCATGCCGGGGTCGTGACGACCGACGGGTTGAGCAACCCGGGGGCGACGGGCGAACCCGCACTCGGGCTCGAGCTGTACGTCGAGAGCATCGAGCTCACCGAGACCGACCCCGTGGTCGGCCGGTGGCTGGTCGCCGCACTCGAGGAGTGTGCCGGCGCCGTCGCCGGAGCGGCGGCGACCGTGACGGACGCACTGGCCGAGCACGAGCTGCTCTCGCTCGAGGTGAGTGGAGAGGATGCTCCGTCCGACTGGGTCTCGGACGGTCGCCTCGGGGTGATCCTCGGGATCCGGCTGCCCGGACGCTCCACCGGCTACGAGGTCGACGGGGTGAGGGTGGACGCCCTGTCGGTGACCCCCCTTCGCCCCGATGAGCTGGCGGTGATCACCGACGAGGGACCGCAGGGCCGGCAGCGGGTCGCCGATGCGCTCGTCTCCTCCGGCTGGTACTCCTACGCCGACGCCGAGCGGCCCTCCGTGCTCTGAGCGGTCCGCCGCAGGCCACGACGCGGAAGGGGCCCGGGAGTCGTGACTCCCGGGCCCCTTCGCGCGTCAGCGCCGGTTCACTCCTCCGTGTGGTGGCGCTGCTCGGTGCCCTTCATCTTGGGCAGCTCACCGGTGTTGCCGTGCTCGGCACGGATCTCGGCGAGGTGCGCGTCGTCCTCGGCGCCGAGCTCGTAGAGACGACCGGACTTGCGGTCGGCGATGTACTCCTTCATGTCCTGACGGATCTCCGGGAGGAGGATGTACAGGGCGGCGAGGTTGATGAAGCCGCAGATGAAGAGGAACGAGTCGGTGATCGTCAGCACCTGGCTGAAGGTCAGGACCGTACCGATGACGGTGAAGGTGCAGAAGATGAACCGGTAGATGTTCAGCGACGTCTTCGTGTGGCCGAAGAAGAACTCCCAGGCCTTCTCGCCGTAGTAGCTCCAGGTGATCAGGGTCGAGAACGCGAAGAGCGCGACGGCCACCGCCAGCACGATCGGGAACCAGGGCAGGAAGGTCTCGAAGGCGTCGGAGGTGAGGGTGACGCCGTTGGGCACGCCCTCGCCCGCGATGACCTGGTCGACGCCGTCCCGGAAGGACGGGGCGTCGGCGATGATGATCGTCAGGGCGGTCATCGTGCAGACGATCACGGTGTCGATGAAGGGCTCGAGCAGGGCGACGAAGCCCTCCGAGGTGGGACGCCGGGTCTTGACCGGGGAGTGCGCGATGGGCGCGGAACCCAGACCCGCCTCGTTGGAGAAGGCGGCACGCTGGAAACCGACGATCAGGACACCGACGAGACCACCGAGACCGGCCTCCGGGGTGAAGGCACCCTCGATGATCGCGCCGATGGCGGAGCCGACCTGCCCGACGTTGGCGAGGATGACGAAGAGGCACGCGACGACGTACATGATGCCCATGAAGGGCACCAGCTTGCTCGTGACACGGGCGATGGACTTGATCCCACCGAGGATGACCGCGGCGATGAGGCCGGCGAGGACGAGACCGAAGATCAGTGCGGCTCCGTCCGAGCCGAGGAAGCCGTCGCTGCCGCCGGTGACGTCCCGGGCCTGGACGAAGGTCTGGTTGGCCTGGAACATGTTGCCGCCGCCGACGCCGAAGCCGAAGATGGCGATGGCGAAGGCGCCGGTGAGGATCATCGCCGGGATCTTGCCGAAGATCCGGCCGAAGGCGATCGGGAGGTACTTGAACGGCCCGCCGGAGAAGGTGCCGTCGGCGTTCTGGTGCCGGTACTTCACGCCCATGCTGCACTCGGCGAACTTCGTCGCCATGCCCAGCAGACCGCAGACGATCATCCAGAAGGTGGCGCCGGCGCCACCGAGGGCCATCGCGGCGCCGACACCGGCGATGTTGCCGAGGCCGACGGTGCCGGAGAGGGCGGACGAGAGTGCTTGGAAGTGGGTGATCTCGCCGGGGTCGTCGGGGTGGGAGAACTTGCCTCGCACGACCTCGATCGCGAGCTTGAACGAACGGAACTGCACGAAACCAAGGAAGATGGTGATGATCGTGGCCGCGGCCACGAGCCAGATCACGACGATGGGGATCGAGATCCCGGCGATGGGGAAGGCGTAGAAGACCCACCCGGAGATCCAAACGGCGAAGGGCTCGAAGAAGCTGTTGATCGAGTCCTCGATGGACTTCAGTGGTCCGGACTCAGCGGTCGGTATGAGGAGTGGTGACACCATAAGGAGTCACCCAACACCCGACAGGCCTCCGTGATGCCCGTCACGGTTCCGCCTTTACTGAACCGTGACCTTTGGTGCGCTCAGCGGTCACCCCCGTCGCGGGCGCTCGGCCCCGAGCACGGCCCAGGCGTCCCCCCGGATGCGCCAGGCCATGCACGCGCCCCGCAGCAGCATGAAGACCGTGAACGCGGCCCAGAGCACGACGACCGAGACCACGTCACCGTGCCCGTCACCGAGGGAGCGCGCCAGGGCGACGACCGGCACGTAGGCGATCAGCACGAGCGTCATCGAGCCGGCCAGCCAGGGGCCGTCACCGGCGCCGATGAGGACCCCGTCGATGACGAAGACGTACCCCGAGAGGGGCTGGGCGAGGGCGATGACGACGAGACCACCGGCGATCGCCGCCTGTACCTGCGGGTCCTGGGTGAACATGTGCGGGATGGCCCGGTGCAGCAGGAGGATGACCACGCCGAGGCCCACCCCGCCCCACACTCCCCACCGGACCATGAGCGTCGTTGCCTCCCGCGCCCCGTCGGCGTCGCCGCCGCCGAGGGAGGCCCCGGTGAGCGCCTGGCCGGCGATGGCCAGCGCGTCGAGGGCGAAGGTCAGCAGGGACCAGATCGTCGTCGTCACCTGGTAGGCGGCGAGCGGGACGTCGCCGAAGCCCGCGGCCACGTAGACGGTGAGCAGGATGATCGCCCGCAGGGCCAGGGTGCGCACGAGCAGCGGAGCGCCGTCCAGGGCGGCGGAGACGACCCGACCGATGTGCGGGCGAAGGGAGGCGCCCACCCCCCGACCCCGGTGCAGGACGACGGCCAGGAGCGCGAGGGCCATGCCCCACTGGGCGATGACCGTGCCCCACGCGGCCCCGGCGATGCCCATGTCCAGGCCGAGGACGAGCAGCGCCGAGAGCGCGGCATTGCCGCCGAAGCCGAAGACCGAGACCACCAGCGGCGTGCGGGTGTCCATCAGGCCGCGCAGGATGCCGGTCGCGGAGAGGACGAGGAGCATCCCGGGCAGCCCGAGGGCGCTGACCTGCAGGTAGGTCACCGCCTGGTCGAGCGCCTCGGGGGAGGAACCGAAGACCCCTGCGATCGGCCGGGCGGCCGACCCGACGACGAGGGCCGCCACCACGCCCAGGCCACCGGCCAGCCACACCCCTCCCGTGCCGACCTCGATCGCGCCCCGTGGCGAGCCGGCACCGACCTGGCGGGCGACGACGCTGGTCGTGCCGTAGGCGAGGAAGACGAAGACCCCGGCCGCGGTGAGCAGGACGGAGCTCGCGGTGCCCAGCCCGGCGAGGGGGACGACCCCGAGCCGACCGACGACCGCGGCATCGACCATGAGGAAGAGCGGCTCGGCCACCAGGGCGAGGAAGGCGGGTACGGCCAGGGCCAGGACCTCGCGCGGCCCGGCTCGCCTCGGCTGTGGCTGGGCGGTCATGTCCCGAACCCTACGAACCGTCACCACGAGAGTCGCAGGAGCCTAAGCAGTTGCGAAGGGAGGGGGCTGGTAGTGCAGGAGCCCAGGCAGTTGCGAATCGTGCTCAGCGCTCGTCGAGCATCAGGTCGATGGTGTAGTCCTCGGCGCGGTAGGCGTGGTCGCCGAACTCGATGGCGTCGCCCGCGGCGTCGAAGGCCATGCGCGTCATCGTCAGGACGGGCTGACCGTTGCCGAGGTCGAGCTCGCGGCGCTCCGTGGCGGTGGGCATCCGGGCACCGATGGACTGCTGGGCGACCACTGGCTTCACCCCGCGCCGGCGCAGCAGTGCGTAGAGGCCCTGCTCCTCCAGGTCCGCCCTGGTGATGTCCGACTGGGCCGGTGGCAGCCAGTTGTGCATGATCGCCAGCGGGAGGTCCCCGGCAAGGCGCACCCGCACGATCGAGATCATCTCCGTCCCCGGCTCGAGGTCGAGTGCGGCCGCCGCCCGCTCGTCCGTGGAGGGCCCCATCTCCACGACACGCGTGCGCGGCTCGCGGCCCTCGGCCTCGAGGTCGTCGAAGAGGGAGGAGAGCCTGGCCTTGCGGTGCACCTTGCGGTTGGCGACGGTGGTCCCGAGGCCGCGGCGTCGCACGAGGAGACCCTGGTCGACCATCTCCTGGATCGCGCGGCGCACGGTCGGCCGGGAGAGTCCCAGCCGCCGGGCGAGGGCGACCTCGTTCTCGAAGGGGTCGCCCGGCTCCAGCCGACCGTCGTCGACCGCGGCGGTGAGCTGCTCCGAGAGCTGGTGGTACAGCGGCACGGGCGACTCGCGGTCGATGAGGACGTCGAGCTGCACAGCGGGCATGGCGCGAGCATAGCGGAGGGTGTCTGACAGGCAGACGTACATATGTCCTGACAAACTGTTGACATGGTCTCCCGAGGTGCGCAAGAGTGATGCGCACCACGCCTCGACCACGCGAAGGAGCGCCCGGATGCGCATCGGACTGACCGGCCTCGGCCGGATCGGCGCGTTCCACGCCGACACCCTGCTCGGCCTGCCGGCCGTCGACACGCTCGTGGTCACCGACGCCCGCCCGGAGACGGCACGCGCGGTGGCCGAGCGGCTGCGCGCCGAGCACCCCGGCAGTGAGGTGCAGGTCGTCGACACCCCGGAGGAGCTCGTCGCCGCAGGCCTGGACGGGCTCGTCGTCGCGACCGCCACGGCCGGCCACGCCGAGTGGATCCGTCGCGGCCTCACGGCCGGGATCCCGACCTTCTGCGAGAAGCCCGTCGCCGGTACCCTCGAGGAGACGATCGAGCTGGCCGGCCTCGAGGCCGACAGCAGCACCCCGGTGCACGTCGGCCACCAGCGTCGCTTCGACGCCGGCTTCCGCCGGGCGCGCGAGGCGGTCGCGTCGGGTGAGTTCGGTTTCGTGCACACCATCCGGGCCAACACCCACGACCAGGACCCGCCCCCGGCCGAGTTCATCGCGACCTCCGGCGGGATCTTCCGCGACTGCGGTGTCCACGACTTCGACGCGATCCGCTTCGTCACCGGACGCGAGGTCGTCTCCGTGTACGCCACCGGCTCCAACAAGGGCGCCGACTACTTCAGCGAGGCCGGCGACGTCGACACCGGCGCCGCCGTCCTCACGCTCGACGACGACACCCTCGTGCTCATGTCGACCACCCGCTACAACGGCGGCGGGCACGACGTGCGCATGGAGGTCATGGGGGAGAAGGGCACCGTCGCGGTCGGCCTCGACCACTCCCTGGCCATGACCAGTGCCGAGCCGGGCACCGACTTCCCCCGCGGCCCGCAGAAGTGGTCCTTCATGGAGCGCTTCCTGCCCGCCTACCAGGCGGAGCTGACCGCCTTCTTCGACGTGGCCGCGGGTCGGGCCGAGAGCCCCTGCACCATCGCCGACGCCCTCGAGGCGTTCCGCACCGCCGAGGCGTGCGAGCTCTCCCGTGCCGAGGGCCGCGCCGTTACCCTCTCCGAGATCAAGGGACTGTGACCATGACCGAGACCGCCATCCCGCCGCTGACCGAGCGCATCGCCGCCGCGCCCATCTCCTGGGGCGTGTGCGAGGTGCCCGGCTGGGGCTGGCAGCACCAACCGCCGACCGTCCTCAGCGAGATGCGTGAGCTGGGCATCGCCGCGACCGAGTTCGGTCCCGACGGCTTCCTGCCCGACTCGCCGCAGGGCAAGGCGGACACGCTCGCCCAGTACGGTCTCGCGGCCGTGGGCCAGTTCGTGCCGGTCGTGCTCCACGACCCCGCCTCCGACCCCCTTCCCACCGTCGAGGCCGCGATGGCCGGGCTCGTCGCCGCGCACGCCTCGACCGTCGTCATCGCCGCGGCCACCGGCGCCGAGGGCTACGACGACCGCCCCGAGCTCGACGAGGCGGGCTGGTCCACACTCCTGGCCAACCTCGACCGCATCGACGAGGCCGCGGCCCGGCTCGGGCTCACGGCCACCCTCCACCCGCACGTGGGCACGATGGTCGAGACGGGGGAGGAGACCGACCGGGTACTCGCCGGCTCACGCATCGGGCTCTGCCTCGACACCGGTCACCTCCTCATCGGCGGCGGTGACCCCGTCCGGGTCGCCGTCGAGCACCCGGACCGCATCGCCCACATGCACCTCAAGGACGTCGACCTGGCCTGGGCGCGCAAGGTCCAGGACGGGTCCGCCGCCTACACCGACGCCGTCGCCTCGGGGATGTACGTCGCGCTCGGCGAGGGTGACGTGGACATCGCGGCCATCGTGGCCTCGCTCGAGGGAGCGGGCTACACGGGGTGGTACGTCCTCGAGCAGGACACCATCCTCGCCGGCGACCCGGCGGACCCCACCACGACGAAGGGGGCCGGTGACCCCGTCGCGGACGTGCGCACCTCCATCGCCCACCTGACGACGATCGCCGAGTCCCTGCCCGGCTCCGACGGGTCGGGTGCCTGAGATGGTCGACCTCGTCGCGATGGGCCGGACCGGGGTGGACATCTACCCGCTCGACCACGGTGTCCCGCTGGAGGAGGTGCGCACCTTCGAGAAGTTCCTCGGTGGGTCGGCCACCAATGTGGCGGTCGCCGCCGCCAGGTACGGCCGCAGCGCGACCCTGGTGACCAAGACCGGGGCGGACGCCTTCGGGCGCTACGTGCGGTCCGAGGCCGAGCGGCTCGGGGTCCGGGGTGAGCACATCACCCCCATCGAGGGAGAGGGCCCGCCGACGCCGGTGACCTTCTGCGAGGTGCACCCGCCGGACGACTTCCCGCTGTACTTCTACCGGTACCCGACGGCGCCGGACCTCATGCTCACCGATGCGGACCTGCCGCTGGAGGAGATCCGCTCCGCCCGGGTCTTCTGGACCACGGTGACCGGCCTGTGCCGGGAGCCCTCCCGGTCAGCGCACCACACCGCCTTCGCCGCCCGCGACCGTCGCCCGCACACGGTCCTCGACCTCGACTACCGCCCCATGTTCTGGGCCGACCCGAGCGAGGCCTCCGCCGAGGTCGGCCGGGCCCTGGAGCACGTGACCATCGCGGTGGGCAACTCACAGGAGTGCGAGGTGGCCGTCGGTGAGAGCGACGCGCACCGGGCAGCCGACGCGCTCCTGGAGCGCGGCCTGGAGCTCGCCGTCGTCAAGCAGGGACCCAAGGGCGTGCTGGCGGCCACCGCGGACGAGCGGATCGAGGTCCCCCCGTACTTCGTCGAGGTCGTCAACGGACTCGGCGCGGGCGATGCCTTCGGCGGGGCCCTCGTCCACGGACTCCTCGAGGGCTGGGACCTGCGGCGTCTCGTGGAGTTCGCCAACGTCGCCGGCGCGATCGTCGCCTCCCGCCTCGAGTGCAGCACGGCGATGCCGACTGCCGACGAGGTCGAGGCCGGCCTCGCGGACTGGGCGACGAAGGGGGCGAGGACGTGAGCGCCACGACGGGCGCCCGGCGATCGGTCGACGTCGCCCACCTCACCGCGGTGCGGGCGAGCGATCCGGGTGCCTTCGCCCGTGCCTGGGCGCGGCGCTCGCGACGGTCGCTCCTCGGCGAGGACGGCCGGATGCTGCTCGTCGCCGCCGACCACCCGGCCCGCGGCGCCCTCGGGATCCGTGGCGAGGCGATGGCGATGGGCTCGCGCACGGACCTGCTCGAACGGCTCGCGACCGCGCTCTCCCGCCCGGGCGTCGACGGTGTCCTCGGGACGCCGGACGTGCTCGACGACCTGCTGCTCATGGGAGCCCTCGAGGACAAGGTCGTCATCGGCTCGATGAACCGTGGTGGCCTCCAGGGCGCCGCCTTCGAGCTCGACGACCGCTTCACCGGGTACAGCGCCGCGGAGATCGCCCGCTGCGGCATCGACGGTGGCAAGATGCTCACCCGCATCGCCCTCGACGACCCGGGCAGCGTGGCCACCCTCGAGGCGAGCGGCCACGCGGTCTCCGAGCTCGCCGACCAGGGGATCATGGCCATGGTCGAGCCGTTCTGGTCGCAGCGTCGTGACGGCAAGGTCGTCAACCTCCTCGACCCCGAGAGCACGATCAAGTCGATCGGTGTCGCCTCCGCCCTAGGCACGAGCAGTGCCCACACCTGGCTCAAGCTGCCGGTCGTCGACGACCTCGAGCGGGTCATGGACGCCACGACGCTGCCGACCCTGCTGCTCGGCGGCGACCCCACGGGCGACCCCCGCGACACCTACGCCGCATGGGGCCGCTCCCTCACCATCCCGCAGGTCCGCGGCCTCGTCGTCGGTCGCGCCCTGCTCTACCCGCCGGACGGCGACGTCGCCGCCGCCGTCGACATCGCCGCAGACCTCGTCCACGGAGGTGCCCAGTGAGCCACGCACCCCGCACCGGTGCCGACAACGACCGCTGGTTCCACCCCTTCGCCGCGAAGGGGGAGGGCTGGGTCGTCGAGATCACCGACGCCGTCGACGGATGGCAGTACACCTCCCTCCGCGTGGCCGAGCTGGCGCCCGGAGCCTCCGTCGGCCATGTCCTCACCGGCGAGGAGGGCATCGTCGTGCCCCTCACCGGCGGTGCCGTCGTCGAGACCGTGCGCGAGCGCGGCCGGTCACGGACCGTGCTGACCGGGCGCACGAGCGTCTTCGCCGGGCCGAGCGACACGCTCTACGTGCCGGCCGGCACCGAGCTGACCCTGACCAACGACGGGGACCGTCCCGTCCGGATCGCACTGTGCGGTGCGCGGGTCCAGGACGGTACCGGCGGTGACCGCCACGTCATCCACGTCCCCGTCGCCGACGTCCCCGTCGAGCTGCGCGGTGCAGGCACGTGCAGCCGCGAGGTGCGCGGCTTCGGGATGCCCGGCACGCTCCCCGAGGCGGAGCAGATCCTCGCCTGCGAGGTCATCACCCCCGCCGGTGGCTGGAGCTCCTACCCGCCGCACAAGCACGACACCGACCGTCCCGGGGAGGAGAGCCGGCTCGAGGAGATCTACTACTTCGAGACGCAGGCCGTCGGCGACGCCGAGGCGGGACGTCCGCCGCTGACCCGCGGCGCCGAGCGCGATGACGGTCTCGAGCCCGTCGGCTACCAGCAGGTGTACGGCGCCGGGGGGCGCGACATCGACGTGCTCGTGGAGGTCGCGACGGGGGACACGGTCCTCGTCCCCCACGGGTGGCACGGGCCGGCCATGGCCGCCCCCGACGCCGACCTGTACTACCTGAACGTCATGGCCGGGCCCGGCCCCGAGCGGGTCTGGCTCATCTGCGACGACCCGGCCCACGGGGCGATCCGTGCGACCTGGACCGGCCAGGACATCAACGACCGACTGCCCATGGGAGGCGTGCAGTGACCACCGCGATGACCGCGCAGAGCCCCTCGTCACCTCCGACCGTCCGCCTCACCGTCGGCCAGGCCGTCGTGCGCTTCCTCGCCAACCAGTTCAGCGAGCGCGACGGCGAGCGGCAGCCCCTCTTCGCCGGGTGCCTGGGCATCTTCGGCCACGGCAACGTCGCGGGCATCGGGCAGGCGCTGCTCCAGGCGGAGCTCAGCGTGGACGAACAAGCCGACGGCCCCGATCACATGCCTTACGTCCTCGCCCGCAACGAGCAGGCGATGGTGCACACCGCCGTCGCCTACGCCAAGCAGCGCGACCGCCTGCAGACGTGGGCGTGCACCGCCTCCGTCGGCCCCGGCAGCACCAACATGCTCACCGGCGCCGCCCTCGCGACGATCAACCGACTTCCCGTCCTGCTGCTGCCCAGCTCGGTCTTCGCCACCCGTGCCGCCGGCCCGCTGCTGCAGGAGCTCGAGACCCCGCACGCCGGTGACCTGACCGTCAACGACGCCTTCCGCCCGCTCTCGCGCTTCTACGACGAGGTACGCCGGCCGGAGCAGCTGCCGAGCATCCTGCTGTCCGCGATGCGGGTGCTCACCGACCCGGCCGAGACGGGGGCGGTGACCATCTCCCTTCCCCAGGACGTGCAGGCCGAGGCCCACGACTGGCCCGTCGAGCTCTTCGCCGAGCGCACCCACCACGTCGCCCGTCCTCCGGCCGAGCCCTCCCGGATCGCTGCCGCCGCCGAGACCATCCGGTCCGCGCAGCGCCCGATGGTCGTCGCCGGGGGCGGCGTGCACTACTCCGGTGCGGAGGAGGCGCTCGAGGAGTTCTGCGCCGCGACCGGCATCCCCGTCGGCGAGACCCAGGCGGGCAAGGGATCGCTGCTGCACGGCAATCCCCGCCTCCTCGGCGCCGTCGGGTCCACCGGCACCACGGCGGCCAACATGGTTGCGGCGCAGGCGGACGTCGTCATCGGCGTCGGCACCCGCTACCAGGACTTCACCACCGCCTCCCGCACGGCCTTCGCCGCCGAGGGCGTGCGCTTCGTCAACCTCAACATCGGGTCCTTCGACGCGGTCAAGCACTCCGGCCTGACCGTGGTCGGCGACGCGCGCGAGTCGCTCACCGCGCTGACCGCGGCCCTCGACGGCTGGTCCGTCGCGGAGGACTACCGCGACGAGCAGGAGCGGCTGTGGCAGGAGTGGGACGCACAGGTCGAGGCGAGCCACCTCCCTTCGCCCGAGGTCACCGACGCGCTCGCCGACGGGCTGCTCACCCAGGGCACCGTGCTCGGCCTGGTCAACGAGCTGAGCGACCCGCGCGACGTCGTCCTCTGTGCCGCCGGCTCGATGCCGGGTGACCTGCACAAGACGTGGCGGGTGCGCGACCGCCGGGCCTACCACGTCGAGTACGGCTACTCCTGCATGGGCTACGAGGTCCCTGCATCCCTCGGCATCCGCTGGGCCGACCCGACCCGGGACGTCTTCGCGATGGTCGGCGACGGCGGGTACCTGATGATGCCGACCGAGCTCGTCACCGCCGTGCAGGAGCGCACCAAGGTCATCGTCGTCCTCGTGCAGAACCACGGGTTCCACTCGATCGGCTCGCTGTCGGAGTCGCTCGGGTCGCAGCGCTTCGGCACCGCCTACCGGGCCCGGGACGCCGCGACCGGCCGGCTCGAGGGCGAGCGACTGCCCGTGGACCTGGCGGCCAACGCCCGGTCGCTCGGGTGCCGGGTCATCGAGGTCCACGACCGCGAGGGCCTCGCCGCAGCCATCACGGAGGCGAAGGGTGCGCCGGCCGACGGCGGGCCCGTCGTCATCCACGTCGAGACCGACCCCCACGTCTTCGCGCCGGACTCCGCCTCGTGGTGGGACGTCCCGGTCAGCGAGGTCAGCGAGCTGGAGAGCACCCAGGAGGCCCACGTCGACTACACCCGGCACAAGGCAGAGCAACGTACGCACCTGACCCCCACCGACCCGTCGAGCAGCACGCACAACTGAAACCCGGATGCCCACCAGGGCACCGATCCCCTCGACCACCGCACCGTCGCGGTGGGTAAGAGAAAGGCAGATCCCCATGTCACGTTTCTCCCGCGTCAGCGTCGTCGCGACCTCCTCGGTGGCGGCACTCACCCTGGCCGCCTGCTCCTCCTCGGGCGGCAAGCAGCCCGCCGAGGAAGGAGGAGGCGGCGGCGGGGCCGACACCGAGCAGATGACCGTCGCCCTCATCACCCACGCCGCTCCGGGCGACACCTTCTGGGACCAGGTCCGGGCAGGTGCCGAGGCCGCCGCCAAGAAGGACAACGTCGAGCTGCAGTACACCGCCGACCCGGAGGGCGGCAACCAGGCCCGACTCGTGCAGCAGGCCGTGGACAAGAAGGTCGACGGCATCGCCGTGACCCTCGCGAAGCCCGGTGCCATGCAGGGCAACGTCTCCAAGGCCGTCGAGGCCGACATCCCGGTCGTCGCGCTCAACGCCGGCCTGGACGAGTGGAAGGACATGGGCGTGCAGTCCTACTTCGGCCAGGACGAGAAGATCGCCGGTCAGGCCGCCGGTGATCGGCTGAAGGAGGACGGCGCGGGCAAGACGCTCTGCGTCATCCAGGAGCAGGGCCACGTCGGCCTCGAGGACCGCTGTGCGGGCGTGAAGGAGACCTTCCCGAAGTCGGAGAAGATCTACGTCAAGGGCACCGACTCCTCCAACGTCGTGTCCACTCTCACCGCGAAGCTGCAGGAGGACGACAGCATCACCCACGTGCTCACCCTGGGCGCTCCCTACGCGATGCTCGCCCTGCAGTCCGCCGAGCAGGCCGGCAGTGACGCGCAGGTCGTCACCTTCGACCTCAACGACGAGGCGATGCAGGCGATCAAGGACGGCGACATCGGTTGGGCGGTCGACCAGCAGCCCTGGCTGCAGGGCTACCTCGCCGTCGACTCGCTGTGGCTGGACGTCAACGAGGGCATCACGATGGGTGGCGGCGAGCCGGTCCTCACCGGTCCCGCCTTCGTCGACAAGAGCAACGTCGACGCGCTCATGGAGAAGTGATCACCGATGACTGCTGCACAGGCGACCACGGGCGCCGATGACAGGGTCGCGAAGCGGAGCAGCCTCAACCTCCTCTTCGCCCGACCCGAGGTCGGCGCGCTCATCGGAGCGATCGTCGTGGCGATCCTCTTCATCGCGGTGGCACCCTCCTTCCGCAGCGTGGGCAACATCGGCACGATCCTCTACGCGGCCGCGGCCATCGGGGTGATGGCCGTCGGGGTCTCCCTGCTCATGGTGGGCGGAGAGTTCGACCTGTCCACCGGCGTGGCCGCGACCGCGTCGGGGATCACGGCGGCACTGACGGCGTGGAACTTCGGGCTCAACGTCTGGGTCGGGGTGGTGGCCGCCCTGGTCTTCTCCCTGCTCGTCGGAGCCTTCAACGGATGGCTGCTCATGCGCACGGGGTTACCCAGCTTCCTCGTCACGCTCGGGACGTTCTTCATCCTCCAGGGCGCCAACCTGGCGGTGACCCGTCTCGTGGGTGGCACGGTGTCGACCCCGCCGATCTCGGACATGGCCGGCTTCGCCTCGGCGGAGAAGGTCTTCGCGTGGCAGGTGTCGATCGGCTCGGTGAACATCAGGGCACTCGTCGTCTACTGGCTGCTGCTGGTCCTCGCCGGGGCACTCGTGCTGCAGAAGACCCGGATCGGCAACTGGATCTTCGCCGTCGGTGGCGACGCCGCGGCCGCCCGAGCCGTCGGTGTCCCGGTCAAGGCCGTCAAGATCGGGCTCTTCGTCTTCGTCGGGTTCTGCGCCTGGGTGCTGGGCATGCACCTGCTCTTCACCTTCAACGTCATGCAGTCGGCGGAGGGAGTCGGCAACGAGTTCATCTACATCATCGCCGCGGTCGTCGGGGGCTGTCTGCTCACCGGTGGCTTCGGCTCGGTCATCGGTGCCGCCCTCGGTGCGCTGATCTTCGGGATGACCCAGATGGGCATCAACTACGCCGGCTGGAACGTCGACTGGTTCTACACCTTCCTCGGCGTGATGCTCCTGCTGGCCACCCTGGTCAACATGTACGTGAAGAAGAAGGCGGATGGATGATGAGCACCGCAACCGAGACCGTCTCCGAGGCGCCCAAGGCAGCACCGCTGGTGCAGATGGAGGACGTCGGCAAGTCCTACGGGAACGTCCACGCCCTGCGCGGGGTCAACCTCGAGGTCTACCCCGGTGAGGTGACCTGCGTGCTCGGCGACAACGGCGCCGGCAAGTCGACGCTGATCAAGATCATCGCCGGGCTGCACGAGCACACCTCCGGCACCTTCACCGTCAACGGCATCCAGCGGAACCTGTCGTCGCCCCGCGCGGCCCAGTCCCTGGGCATCGCGACGGTGTACCAGGACCTCGCCCTGGCGCCGCTGATGTCGGTGTGGCGCAACTTCTTCATGGGCAACGAGGTCCGCAAGGGTCCCTTCCTCGACTCGGCGAAGATGAAGAAGATCGCCGAGGGCGAGCTGACGAAGATGGGGATCTACATCGGCGACCTCGACCGGCCGGTCGGCGGGCTCTCCGGCGGCCAGAAGCAGTGCATCGCCATCGCGCGGGCCATCTACTTCGGCGCGAAGGTGATCATCCTCGACGAGCCGACCGCAGCGCTGGGCGTCAAGCAGTCGGGCGTCGTCCTGAAGTACATCGCCAAGGCCCGTGACGCCGGCCTGGGCGTCGTCTTCATCACCCACAACCCGCACCACGCCTACCTCGTGGGCAACCGCTTCATCGTCCTCAAGCTGGGTCGCCTCACGTTGGACAATCACCGGGAGGAGATCTCGCTCGGTGAGCTGACGGCGGAGATGGCCGGTGGGCAGGAGCTCGCGGAGATCGAGCACGAGCTCGGCAGCACCGAGCCCGGCAAGACGGTCGACCCGGACCACCCGGAGACCGAGCTGGCCGGCCCGGGCAAGCCCAGGGTCCACGACGACGGGGCGAAGGGAGAGGTGTGACCCTCCCTTCGTCCGCCACCTCGGCCGCCCCCGCACCCGCTGCACCGCTGCGGGTCGGGGTGGTCGGCGTCGGTGTCATGGGCGCCGACCACGCCCGGAGGCTGGCGGGGAGGATCGCGAATGCGACCCTCGCGGCGATCGCCGATCCCGACCGCGAGCGGGCGGAGGAGCTGGCCGCAGAGCTGGGCGGGGTGCGTGTCCACGCCGACCCGCTCGAGCTCATCGGCGACGACGGTGTCGACGCGGTGCTGCTGGCCTCTCCCGGGTCCGTGCACACCGAGCAGCTGCTCGCGTGCATCGAGCGCGGGACGCCGGTGCTGTGCGAGAAGCCGCTGACCATGGACAGCGAGTCCTCGCTGCAGGTGATCGAGGCGGAGCGGGCGGCCGGTCGCCCGCTGATCCAGGTCGGGTTCATGCGGCGCTTCGACCCGGAGTACATGCGGCTGAAACAGCTGCTCGACTCGGGACGCTGGGGCCGCACGCTGCTGCTGCACCAGGTCCACCGCAACCGGAGCGTGCCGAACCCGCACTTCCGCTCGGAGATGATCGTGCGCGACAGCCTCGTCCACGAGGTCGACTGCGCCCGATTCCTGCTCGGTGAGGAGATCGCCTCGGTGCAGGTGATCGCGCCGACGCCGACCCGCCATGCGCTCGAGGGCGTGGTCGACCCCCAGGTCTCGATCTTCCGGATGGCCTCCGGGGCGGTCGTGACCAACGAGGTCTTCGTCAACAGCCGCACCGGCTACGAGGTGCGTTGCGAGGCGGTCGCCGAGACCGGCAGCGCGATCATCGGCCGGCCGTCCTCGGGGATCTACACCACCGATGTCGGCCCCGACGGCGGCGAGGGCACCTGGGGTGGCGGGATCGACCCCGACTACCGCACGCGCTTCGAGCGGGCCTACGACATCGAGGTCCAGGCCTGGGTCGATGCCTCCCGGCGGGGCGAGCTCGTGGGTCCCACGAGCTGGGACGGGTACGCCTCGACCGTCGTGTGCACCGCGGGCATGGAGTCACTGGCCACCGGAGCACCCGTCGACGTGGTCCTCCCGGCGCCTGTCGTCCGCACCTGACTATTGATAGTATGTCCTTACAAAGCCGCGTCCAAGGAGCAGACATGACCACCCCCACCCGCATCACCCACCTCGTCGGGCACTCGTCCTGGGATGGGGAGGCCGAGCGCACGAGCGAGGTCTTCAACCCGGCGACCGGCGAGGTCACCGGCACCCTCGACCTCGCGAGCAAGGCGGTCGTCGACGACGTCGTGGCCAAGGCGAACGCGGCGGCCCGGGAGTGGGGCAACACCTCCCTCGCCAAGCGGGTGCGGATCCTCTTCGCCTTCCGCCAGCTGCTCGAGGAGCGCAAGGGTGAGATCGCGAAGGTCATCACCGCCGAGCACGGCAAGACCTACGACGACGCGGTCGCCGAGGTCTCGCGCGGCCAGGAGGTCGTCGAGTTCGCCTGCGGCATCCCGCACCTGGCCAAGGGCGGCTTCTCGGAGAACGTCTCGACGAACATCGATGCGTACTCCATCCTGCAGCCGCTCGGGGTCGTCGGGGTCATCTCTCCCTTCAACTTCCCGGCGATGGTGCCGCTGTGGTTCGTCCCCGTGGCCGTCGCGACGGGTAATGCCGTCGTCATCAAGCCCAGCGAGAAGGACCCGACCGCGGTCAACCTCATCGCGGACCTGTGGCGCGAGGCCGGCCTGCCCGACGGGGTCATGAACGTCGTGCACGGCGACAAGGAGGCCGTCGACGCACTGCTCGACAACACCGACGTCAAGGCGATCTCCTTCGTCGGGTCGACGCCGATCGCGCGGTACGTCTACGAGCGCGGTGTCGCCGCCGGGAAGCGCGTCCAGGCTCTCGGTGGGGCCAAGAACCACATGCTCGTCCTACCCGACGCCGACCTCGACCTCGCGGCCGACGCCGCGGTCTCGGCGGGATACGGCGCGGCGGGTGAGCGGTGCATGGCGATCTCCGTCGTGCTGGCGACAGAGACGATCGCCGACGAGCTCGTGGCCAAGATCGCCGAGCGCACGCACACCCTGCGCACCGGCGACGGGATGGGTGACTCCGACATGGGCCCGCTCGTCACGGGCGCCCACCTGGAGAAGGTCACCGGCTACGTCGAGGCCGGAGTCACCTCCGGTGCGGAGCTGGTCATCGACGGGCGCGAGGGCGCCGGTGACCTCGGCTCGGGGTTCTTCCTCAAGCCGACGCTCTTCGACAAGGTCACCTCGGACATGTCGATCTACACCGACGAGATCTTCGGCCCGGTGCTCTGCGTCGTCCGGGTCCCGTCCTACGACGAGGGCCTGACGCTGATCAACGACAACCCGTACGGCAACGGCACGACGATCTTCACCAACGACGGCGGTGCCGCGCGGCGCTTCCAGCACGAGGTGCAGGTGGGGATGGTCGGCATCAACGTCCCGATCCCGACGCCGATGTCGTACTACTCCTTCGGCGGGTGGAAGAACTCGCTCTTCGGCGACACCCACGCCCACGGCATCGAGGGCGTGCACTTCTTCACCCGCACGAAGGCGGTCACCCAGCGCTGGCTCGACCCGAGCCACGGCGGGCTCGACCTGGGCTTCCCGCAGAACGACTGATCGCCCCTCCCTTCGCAACTGCTTAGGCTCCTGCGAAGACCCGGCCCCCTCCCTTCGCAACTGCTTAGAGGTCCCGCCAGTAGGTCATGGTCGCTTGTCCGGTCGTTTGTCCCAGCGGTGGGTGGTCCAGGCTTGGCGCAGGAGTCGGCGGACGATGATCGCGGCGTTGGCCAGGGCGATGAATGCGGTGATGACGTGGGTGCGGCGTTCGGTGCAGATGGCCAGCTTCTTGAAGCCGCGGTTGTGCCAGGAGTTGGTGCGCTCAACGACCCAGCGGGCGCCGGCCTGCAGGGGGAAGCCCTTGGCGCTGATCACGGGCGTGCAGCCCAGTTCCTCCAGCAGCTCTCGGGTGATGGCGCTGTCGTAGCCGGCGTCCAGGTGCACCGTGATCTGCTCGGGCAGCCCGACCCCGAAGCGGATCTCGAACCTGCCCAGCTGTTCCAGCGTGGGCCGCAGGAAGGGTGAGTCGTTGCGGTTGGCCGGGGCGACCATGCAGCCGATCGGGATCCCGGCCCCATCGGTCATCACCGACCGCTTGGTGCCTTGTTTGCCGCGGTCTACCGGGGATCTTCCTGCGGCGTGGCCACCGCAGGGAGCTTTGACGATGCACCCGTCGACGGTGATGTCTGCCAGGTCCAGGCCCACGATCCGGTCGTAGGCTTCCAAACAGATCTGCTCCAGCCGCTGAAAGAGCCCGGCGTGGATCCACGCATCGCGACGTCGGCGGATCGTCGTGGCCGAACAGGCCGAGTCCGCGATCCGTTCGTAGGCAGCACCCAGCACGAGGCTCTGCACGAGCTTGTCGAAGACGACCCGGTCATCGATACGGGGGTTGTGACATCCCAGCGGGTGGGTGTCGACGTGGTCGGGGATCAGCGCGGCGAACTGGTCCCACAGGGGTTCGATGACAGAAGATGGCAGGGCAGGCACAAGCACCTCGGAACGGAAGACGGCGTTAGACACCTCTTCCTGTACCGGTGCTTGTGCCTGCCCTACGTCACCGACACGCGCCCGCCGGCCAGCCACCTACTGGCGCAACCTCTTAGGCTCCTGCGAAGATCCGGCCCCCTCCCTTCGCAGGTGCCTGGGCTCCTGCGAAGGGGAGGGAGGCGGTCAGCGGCCCACGTGCTCGTGGACGAAGGCGAGCACGTCGTCGAGGACGTCCTCGCGGTTGATCTCGTTGAAGATCTCGTGCCGGGCGCCCGGGTAGGACCTCGCCGGTGCTCCCTCGGGGGCGATGCGCTCCCATCCCCGGCGGGAGGGCTCGATGGGGACGAGCTGGTCGTCCTCACCGTGCAGCCAGATCGTGGGGACCTGCAGCCGACCGCCCTCGGAGATCGTCTCCAGGGTGCTCCGCAGGGCGCGGAGCGTCGGGCGCTTGAAGTCGCCGTGCCACACGAGCTCGTCCGCCTCGTAGTCGGCCCCGACGTCCTCGTCCCGGCTGAGTGTCGTGACGTCGATCGGGGTCGAGGGGATCTCGTCCAGGTCGGCCAGGGTGGTCGCCTCCCAGGACCCGAGCACCGGTCCGGAGAGCACCGTGGCGGTCAGCGCCCCGGGGTGGCGTTGGGTGTAGCGGGCCGCGATCATCCCGCCCATCGAGTGGCCGATGAGCACGACGGGAAGGCCGGGGTTCTCCTCCCGCGCGCGCTCCACGAGCAGGTGGAGGTCGTCGACGACCGGCTCGAAGTCCTCGATCAGGACCCGCTCACCCTCGCTGCGGCCGTGCCCGACGTGGTCGTGCGCGTAGACGACCGCGCCGTCGGAGGTGAGGCGGTCGGCGACCCACCGGTAACGGCCGATGTGCTCCCCGTAGCCGTGGGCGATGACGGCGACCCAGGTCGGGTTCGCGGGTGGGCTCCACCGCGAGCCGATGAGCAGTCCGGCGTGGCCGGGGGTGTCGATGTCCTCGGGCGGGATGGAGCTCACGGGTTCCTCCTGGGTGACGTCGGTGTCCGGCCCAGTCTGTCAGCGTGAGCGGGGCGAAGGGAGGGGCGTCCGTGTCGTGGGTGGACGCCGACGCGCGGGGAAGTGATCGGCGCGTTCACCTCCACCCGGGCGACTCCCTTCGTGCATGGACGCCGACGCGCGGGCGATTGATCGGCGCGTTCACCTCCACCCGAGGCAAAGGGAGGTTGACCCGAGGCGAAGGGGGGTTGACGCCGGGCAGGGCGGCCCACCACACTTGTGGGACCGGTCCCACGGCAAAGGAGCCGACATGACATTCCGCGACCGCCTCTCCTGGTACTCGCTGCAGGGCGAGGCCACCGACTTCGCGGTGGCCAACGGCCTCAGCGCCGCCGATTGGTACCGCACCGCCCTTCCCCGCAAGCGGATGAAGGAGCTGATGAAGCGCTCGGACGCCCCCGCGATCCGGGACACCGCCATCTGGCTCGGGCTCATCGTGCTCAGCGGTGCCGGGATCGTGGCGACGTGGGGATCGTGGTGGGTCCTCCCCTTCGCCCTCGTCTACGGCGTCCTCTACGGCTCCGCCGGCGACTCGCGGTGGCACGAGGCCGGCCACGGGACGGCCTTCCGGACGCGCTGGATGGACCAGGCGGTCTACCAGATCGCGTGCTTCTTCATGATGCGCAACCCGGTCACCTGGCGCTACTCCCACGCGCGGCACCACAGCGACACCCTCGTCGTCGGCAGGGACCCCGAGATCATCGCCATGCGCCCAGCGCGTCTCGGGCGGATCCTGCTCAACCTCGTCGGGCTGGTCGACGTCCCGCAGGCGATCGCCACGATGCTGCGCCTGTCGGTCGGCCGGCTCTCCCGGGACGAGCGCGACTACGTGCCCGAGCAGGAGCACGGCACGGCGATCCGCATCGCGCGCACCTGGCTGGCGATCTACACCGTCGTCATCGCGCTCGCCGTCGTCACGACCTCCTGGCTGCCCCTGGTCCTCGTGGGCGGCCCGCGGCTCTACGGGTGCTTCATGCACATCGTCTACGGGCTGACCCAGCACTCCGGCATGGGGGAGAACGTCATCGACCACCGGCTCAACACCCGCACCGTCCTCATGGGGCCGGTCAACCGCTTCCTCTACTGGAACATGAACTTCCACATCGAGCACCACATGTTCCCGATGGTCCCGTACCACCGGCTGCCCGAGCTGCACGAGGAGATGCGGCACGACACCCCCGAGCCGTACCCGGGACTCCTCGCCGCCTACCGCGAGATCATCCCGGCCGTGCTGCACCAGCTGCGCGACCCGTCCTGGTTCGTGCGCCGCGAGCTGCCCGGGACGGCCGCGCCCTTCCACGGACCCGTCGACGGGTTGCTCCCGCCGGCCGGGGACACCACCACCACGAGCGCCGCGACCGCGGCCTGAGAGGAGTCACCATGGGCTGGACCCGGGTCTGCGACGTCGACGACGTCGAGGAGGAGGACGTCATCGGCGTGAGCGTCGAGGGGCGCGATGTCGCGGTCTACCGCGACGAGGACGGTGAGTTCTACGCCAGCGACGGGCACTGCACGCACGAGCGGATGCTCCTGTGCGATGGTCTCGTCATGGACGGCATCATCGAGTGCCCGAAGCACAACGGGCGGTTCCGCATCACGGACGGCGCGGCGATGGGAGCGCCGGTCACCATCGACCTGCGCACGTACCCGGTGCGGGTCGAGGACGGGGAGGTCCATGTCGACCTCGCCTGACCTCTCGAGCGACGTGCAGCGGATCGTCGTCGTCGGTGCCGGTGAGTGCGGCACCCATGCGGCGATGGCCCTGCGGGACAAGGGCTTTGACGGCGACATCACCGTCATCGGCCGCGAGTCCGTGCACGCCTACGAGCGCCCGCCCCTGTCGAAGCGTGCCCTCGCCGACGAGGAGCTGGCGCTGGTCCACCCGTGGTCCCCGGAGCAGCTGGAGGAGGCCGGCATCGAGCTGCGCCTCGGGGTCGAGGTCACCGGGCTGGACCTCGACGCCGGCACCGTCACGACGAGCGAGGGGGAGGTCCCCTGGGACCGCCTGCTGCTCGCCCTCGGGTCGGACGCGCGTCGCCTCGAGCTCGAGGGGGCCACGTACCTGCGGACCCACGAGGACGCCGCCGCGCTGCGCACCGTTCTGCGCCCCGAGGGGCACCTGCTCGTGGTCGGGGCCGGCTTCATCGGCCTCGAGATCGCGGCCGGCGCCCGGGAGCGCGGCATGGAGGTGACGGTCGTCGAGGCCGGGCCGCGAGCGCTCGGCCGGATCGTGCCCGGGGAGGTCGCCGCGCAGGTGGTCGCCCGGCACGAGGAGCGGGGTGTCACCCTGCGCACCGACACGACCGTGACCGGGATGCACCGCGAAGGGGGCCGGTTGCGGGCGGTGCTCTCCGACGGCGACGAGCTCGTCGCCGATGCCGTCGTCGTCGGCGTCGGGGCCACTCCGTCGACCGCGCTCGCCGAGGAGGCCGGTCTGCTCGTCGACAACGGAATCGTCGTCGACGAGGCGCTGCGCACCTCCGACCCGCGGGTCTTCGCCGCGGGGGACTGTGCGGCCTTCCCCGACGCACGCTCGGGCAACCGGGTCCGCCTGGAGTCCTGGCGCAATGCCCACGACCAGGCCCTGACCGCGGCCGCGTCCATGCTCGGTGAGGACGAGGCCCACGCCGCCGTCCCGTGGTTCTGGTCCGACCAGTACGACCAGATGCTCTCCGTGGCCGGGCTGCCCGGGACGGGGGAGCGCACCGTCCTGCGGCGCCGGGAGGACGGGGTCCTCGTGCACCTCGGACTCGACGGCCGGGACCGGCTCGTCCACGCCGCGGCCGTCGGTCCGGGACCCAGCGTGGCCAAGGACATCAGGATCGCGGAGAAGCTCATCGCCGCGGCCGTGCCGCTGGAGGCGGCGCAGCTGGAGGACCCGGGCGTCCCCCTTCGCTCGATCCTCAAGGCGGCCACCGCGTGAGTCCGCACGGGGGCGACCGCCCGGTCACCCTCCGCACCGTCGCCGAGCGCGCCGGTGTCTCGAAGTCCTCCGTCTCCCGCGTGCTGCAGGGCTCGCCCAAGGTCTCCGAGCAGGCCCGTGCGGCGGTGGAGGCGGCCATGGCGGAGCTGGGCTACCGACCCAACTCGGTCGCGCAGAGCCTGGGCGCACGCCGCACCAAGACCATCGGCGTGCTCGTCAACGACCTGCGGCAACCGTGGTTCGTCGACTTCCTCGCGGGCCTGGGGGAGCGGCTCGCCGAGCACGACCTGCACGCGTTCGTCGCCGACGGGCGGCTCGACCGGGACCTCGACGACCGGCTGCTCAACGCCTTCCTCGACATGCGCGTCGACGGGCTCGTGCTGGCCGGGACGATGCCGGTCACGGATGCGATCCGGGAGGCCGCCCAGCGGCTGCCCACCGTCGTCGCCGGCATGCGCGACCTGCGGCTGCCGACGGTCGACGTCATCGCCGAGGACGACGCCGCGGGCGCCCGGCTGGCCGTGGAGCACCTCGTCGCCCTCGGGCACGAGCGGATCGCCCACATCGCCGGGCCGGCGGGCGAGGTGTTCCGCCAGCGCCGGATCGGCTACGAGGAGGCGATGCGCGCCGCAGGGCTGGACGAGCACATCCGGGTCGTACCGTCGGACATCACCGAGGACGACGGGTTCACCTGCGGCGCAGCGCTCTTCGCATCCGATCCGCCGACCGCCGTCTTCACCGTCAACGACCTCGTGTGCGCGGGGGCCATGGCCGCGGCAACGGATGCGGGCCTGTCCGTGCCGGGCGACGTGTCCGTCGTGGGCTTCGACGACAGCAGCATCGCGCGCATGCGCTGGGTGGGTCTGACGAGCGTCGACATCCAACCGCACACGGTGGGATCGGTGGCGGCGGACCTTCTGGTCCAGCGCATCACCGCCCCCGACCGCGAGGCCCGCGAGCACCTCGTGGCTCCGCGCCTGAGGGCCCGCTCGTCCTCCGCCCCCGCGCAGACCTGAGCGGGGGCCGCCCGAAAGTCGCGTGCGCATGCTCCTGTGCCACGGCTATCGTCCGCAGCATGCCCACACACGGTCGCGACCGGTGACCGCGCTCTCGCCCCCGGCCGCTCGCCGCGTCTACTGGCTGCTCACCGCCACCCGGTGGCTGCCCGTGGGCCTCACGATCGCCCTGTTCTCGCTGTGGCCGCTCGAGCACGGCCTGACCGTCACCCAGGTGCTCACCCTCGGCTCGGTGATGGGGGTCGTGATCCTGCTCCTGGAGCTGCCGACCAGCGGTTTCGCCGACGCCTTCGGACGTCGTCCGGTGGTGCTCGCGGCAGCCGTGGCCGAGGTGGTGTCCATGGCGATCTATCTGCTCGCCGCCTCCTTCTGGGCGTTCGCGCTGGCGATGGTGGTCCAGGGGGTGTTTCGTGCACTCGACTCCGGCCCGCTGGAGGCCTGGTACGTCGACACCGTGCACGCGCACCGCCCCGGAGCCGACGTCGACCAGGAGCTCTCGCGCGCCGGCGCGGTGCTCGGCGCCTCGATCGCCCTGGGTGCTCTGGTCTCGGGCGGGCTGATTCTCTGGGACCCCCTCCCCGGGAGCGCGCTGCGGCTCCCGTTCCTCGTGTGCCTGGTCCTCACCGTCGTGCACCTGGTTGCCGTCGTGGTCCTGTTGCGCGAGCCGCCTCGGGCGCATCGTGGCTCGGTGCTCGACAGCGTGCGGGAGGCGCCGCGCGTGGTCCGGTCCGGGCTGCGACTCGCGAGCGCCAACGTCGTGCTGCGAGCCCTGCTCGGCGCCGAGGCCGCCATCGCGTTGGCGATGATCGGCTTCGAGAGCCTCGTGCCGCTGCGGCTCGCCGACCTCCTGGGCAGCGAGGAGCAGGCCGGGGCACTGATGAGCCCGTTCGCCGCTGCAGGGTGGGCGGTCTACGCGGGGGGCGCCGCCGTCGGTGGCTGGCTCTCGGCCCGGATCGGCGTCGGCCGGGCGGCCATGGTCACCCACGTGGCCATGGCGGTGGGCGTCGTCGCCATCGGCCTGGCCACGGGGCCCGTCGGCGTCATCGTGGGTTACCTCGCGGCGTACGGCATCTTCGGGGGCAGTGGACCACTGCACGCCACCCTCGTGCACCGCGAGGCCGAGGCCGCCAACAGGGCGTCGGTCCTGTCGCTCGGCTCGATGGTCAGCTTCGCCGTCTTCGCTGCGACGGCACCGCTTGCCGGTCTGCTCGCGGAGGCCACCTCGCTGTCCCTCAGCGTCGTGGTGCTCGGCGTGGTGGCCGGTGTCGGCGTCCTGCTCTACCTGCCGGCGCTGCGGGCCGAGCGCGAGCGGGCTGCCCTGACGCGGTCCGACGAGCCGATGGCGTCCACCTAGAGGATCAGCTGCTGCGAGCGAGCGTCCGGACCTCCTCGAGCGTCACGGGCCGGCGCTCCGCGGCCGAGAGGGTCGCGGCCTCGGCGGCCCACGCCGTGCCCATGGCGTCGGTGACGGTGCACGGGTTGTCGACCGTGCCGGCGGCCACCTGGGTGAAGGTCGTCAGCTCGGCGCGGAACGCGTCGGCGAGCCGGTCCATGAAGAACGCGTGCGGCGGCCCGGCCGGCCAGGTGATCCCCGGTTGGGTGGCGCGCAGCGGCAGCCCCTCGTCCAGGCCGGCGGCCACCGCGTCACGGACCCCGTGCACCTCGAGCCGCACGTCGTACCCGCGGCCGTTGGTGCGGGTGTTGGACACGACGCCGATGGTGCCGTCGGAGAGGGTCAGGAGCACGGAGGCGCTCGAGTGGTCGCCGTGGTCGGCGTACATCTCGGCGGGCGCGTCCGGGTCGACCGAGCCGACGGCGTGGACCTCGACGACCTCCTGACCGGTCACCCAGCGCACCGCGTCGAAGTCATGGACGGAGCAGTCGCGGAAGATGCCGCCGCTGACGGCGAGATAGGCCGCGGGCGGGGGAGCCGGGTCGAGCGTCGTCGAGCGGACCGTGGTGATGCGGCCGAGCTCGCCCGAGCGCACCGCGTCCCGCGCCGCGACGAAGGCCGGGTCGAAGCGGCGCGGGTAGCCGATCTGCACCGGCACGTCGCTGCCGGCGACGGCCTCCTGCACGGCGATCGACTCCGCGATGCTCCCGGCGACGGGCTTCTCGCAGAAGGTGGGGACCCCCTTCGCCACCGCCGCGTGGATCAGTGCGGCGTGGGGGTTGGTCGCCGCGGCGATGACCACGCCGTCGACCCCGGAGGCGAGCAGCGCCTCGGGGGAGTCGACGGTGCGGACGGCGGGCAGCCGTGCGGTGACGGCGTCGACCGCTGCGGTGACCGGGTCGGTGACGACGAGCTCGTCGACACCGTCGAGGGCGGCGAGGGTGTCGGCGTGGAAGGAACCGATCCGGCCGAGGCCGATGAGTCCGATGCGCATGGGGATCCTTTGGTCGGGAGAGGGCGAAGGGGGTGGGTGGGGCTCGTGCCGGTGGCCGGACAGGCCTAGTCGGAGCCGCCGATGACCTGCTGGTCCCAGTCGATGACCGAGCCGGTGACGACCCCGGAGCGGTCCGAGAGCAGGAAGACGACGGCGTCGGCGATCTCGTCGACCTGGCCGAGCTTGCCCATGGGCAGCTTCGCGTTGGCCTGCTCGACCCAGTCGTCGCCGGCGTCGTGGAAGCGCCGCTGCGTCGAGTCCTCACCCTCGGTCTGCGTCCACCCGATGTTCAGCGCGTTGACCCGGATCCGGTCGAAGCGGTGGGCGTGGGCGACGTTCTTCGTCAGCCCGGCCAGCCCGGCCTTCGCCGCGACGTACGGCGCGAGGTACGGCTGGCCGCCGCGCGCGCTGATGCTGGAGATGTTGACGATCGTCCCGGGCGCCTCGCGGCCGACCATGTCCGCGACGGCGGCCTGCATGGTGAAGAAGGGGCCGCGCAGGTTCGTCGCGACGTGCGCGTCGAACAGCTCCGGTGTCGTGTCGAGGATCGACCCGCGGTCGGTGAGCCCGGCGCAGTTGACGAGGCAGTCGATGCGTCCGTGCCGCTCGATCGTCGTGGTGACGACCCCCTTCGCCGCCTCCGGGTCGGAGACGTCGCCGGTGACGCTCGTGACGCGCTCGCCGAGCTCGTCGGCGAGGGCCTGTCCCGGCTCGGGGCGTCGGCCGGTGACGACGACGTGCGCGCCCTCGCGTGTGGCGGCGCGCGCGATGCCGGCGCCGACACCGGAGGTGCCGCCGACGACGAGGACGACCTTGTCGGTGAGGAGCTGCTCCATGGGGGTCCTGTCCGTAGGGGAGGGGGTGTGCAGGAAGGGGGACGGTCAGCTGGTGCGGCGGGCCGCGGCGTACCCGTCGAGGCGCTGGGCCAGCTCCTCGGGGGAGGCGCCCTCGGCGAGGGCCTGCCGGACGATGTCGGCCTGGGTGGGCGGCGACATGCCGTCGACCGGTTGGTCGAGGTCGAGGTTGGTCGGGAAGGCGTAGCCCTCGGCGCTCGCGGCGACCGCGTGCTCGACGTCGACACCGGCAGCTGTGCGGGAGAGGAGCGCCGGGTAGATCGCGGTGACGATCCGGTGCCGGTCGGTGGCCTCCATCGACCGGCCGAAGGCCGAGGAGATCTGCAGCAGGTTCGCCATCCGGCGCACGTCGCTCGTCGCGTTCGACCCGGCCGCGTGGAAGAGGGCGGGGTTGAAGAAGACCGCGTCCCCCTTCCTCAGTGGCAGCTGCACGTGGTGCTGCCCGAAGTACTCCTGGAACTCCGCCAACCAGTAGGCGAGGTAGCCGTGCGAGTACTTCTGCGAGTGCGGCAGGTAGAGCGTCGGGCCGGTCTCGACGGGCATGTCGCAGTGGGCGATCGCGCCCTGGAGGGTGAGCACGGGGGAGAGGTCGTGCACGTGGCGCGGGTAGCGCTCGGTGACCTCCGGCGAGGTGAAGCCGAGGTGGTAGTCGCGGTGGACGGTCTGGCCCTTGCCGCCGGGGTTGACGACGTTGACCTGGCTGGTGACCTGGTAGCCCGGTCCGAGCCAGGCGCGGGCGGCGAGGGCGATGACGTCGTCGGCGTAGTAGTCGACGAAGTCCTCGGGGTGGTCGACGGCGAGCTTCTCCAGGGCGTTCCAGATCCGGTCGTTGGCGCCGGCCGCGGCGAAGTGGTCGCCGACCTCGGCGCCGCTCGCCTTCTCCGCGGCGATGATCTCCTCGAGGTCCGCCGAGACCCGGTCGATCACCTCGTGCCCGAGCGCGCCGGTGATGACGAAGATCCCGGCCCCGCCCGCGAGGACGTCGGCGAGTTCGGCCTCGACCTCGGTGGCTCCTGCGTCGCTCGAGATCGCCTCTCGCAGAGAGGTGGCCGTGTAGATCGGCACCTGCTGCTCGATGCGGTCGGCGTGCGCGGGGACCGCGTCGACCTGCTGCTCGAGGAGGGCGCGGAGGTCCGCGACGCGGCAGTCGGCCGTGCGCAGGCGACCGGCGAAGGGGGCGGACGTCGTCGTCATGCCTCCAGCCTCCCCCTTCGCGCGGCTGTGGTGAGGTCGAGAAGACCTCAAAAACCCCTCATGTCGTTGGGGGAGGAGTGTCCGCGGGCAGCGCGCCCCTCGAGCCTCGGCATCGCGAGGGTAGAATGGAGCCCACCAGGGTAGAAGGGTGGATCCGGTGGGTTTGAACATCAAGAACGAGCGTGTGCACGCGCTTGCCCGTCAGGTGGCGCAGCGCACGGGTGCGACGCAGACGAGCGCCATCGAGGAGGCCCTTGAGCGTCGACTCCATGACTTGGATGCTCATGATCGTGAGGCTGCGCGTCGACGGCGCCTGATGCGCCTGATGGACGAGATCGACGCCACGACGACGGATGAGCAGCGGGCGGCCACCCGGCAGGTCCAGGACGAGATGTATGACGACAACGGCCTCCCTGCATGATCGTCGACACCTCCGCGATCGTCTGTGTCCACGAGGGTGAGCCCGAGGCCCGCCGGTACCTCGAGCTGATGATGGACGCCGATGTCCTGAGGATCTCCGCAGGGACCCTGTTGGAGACCTCGCTGGTCCTCGACGCCCGACAGCGCCTGCGCTCGTCCAGACGGCTGGACCGCCTCATCGCCGACCTGGACCTCGAGGTGGTTCCGGTCGGCGAGGCCCAGGTCGCCGTGGCACGCACTGCCTACAGGGATTTCGGCAAGGGGTCAGGTCACCCGGCGCAGCTGAACTTCGGCGACTGCTTCGCCTATGCGCTGGCGATCACGACCGGGGACCCGCTCCTCTTCAAGGGCGACGACTTCGGCCACACCGATGTGGTGCCGGTGGTGTGACGCCGCTGGTCACACCACCGACCAGTCCGCCATCATCATCCGGTCCTCGTGCTCGAGGTTGTGGCAGTGCAGGACGTAGCGCCCGCGGTACCCCTCGATCGGTACGAGCACCTCGGCGCGGGAGGCCGGGCCGATGTCGACGGTGTCCTTCCATGCCGGGGCGCCGTCCTGCTCGACCTGGAAGGGCACGAGGTGCGCGTGGACCGGGTGGTGCACGTCGGTGGTGAAGCGCCACCGCTCGACCGTCCCCAGCTCTGCGCGGAAGAGGTCGTGCCCGGGGCGGTAGGGCCGGCCGTTGATCGACCACATCGGCAGGGACCGGGTGCCGCCGGAGTGCGATCCGTGCCCGCCGCGCACCGGCTGACCCAGGGCGAGGTGGAAGTCCCGGGTGCGCACCACCCGTGAGGGGTCGATCGGGTCGATCGTCGACAACCGGTCGGGCACGCGGGAGTCGTCCGTGGCCCTGCGAGCGACGTCGAAGCGCATGACCAGTCCCATGTCGCCCTCGCCGAGCCGGTTGACCAGCGTGACCGGCGAGCCGGGGGCGTGCTCCGCGAAGTCGATGACGAGGTCCGCGCGCTCGGCGGGTGCGAGCGTGAGGGTCGAGCGGCGATGGGGTCGGGTGAGCAGCCCCTGGTCGGTGCCGACCTGGACGAGGTCACCGCCCGGGTCGAGCGCCAGCTCGAGGCGACGGGCGTTGCAGGCATTGAGGATCCGCACGCGGTAGCGGGCGGCGTCGACGTCGGTGCGGGGCCACGGGGCGCCGTTGACGAGCATGCAGTCGCCGAGCAGGCCGCCGTGGAACCGGCGGTCGAAGGTGCCCTCGCTCACGGGGTAGACCAGCTCCGCGTCCTCCCCGAAGGACCGGTCGGTGAGCACGAGCGTCAGCTCCCGGTCGCCGTCGGGCAGCCCGAGGTCATCCTCGGCCGGGTCGCGCAGCACGAAGGCCCCCGCCATCCCCGCGTAGACGTTCGGACCGGTGAGGTCCATCGTGTGGTCGTGGTACCAGAGCGTCGCGGCGCGCTGGTCGAGCGGGTACTCGTGGACTCGGGAGGCACCCGGGCGCACGAGGTCGGTCGGGTACCCGTCGTGCTCGGCCGGCGTCACGCCGCCGTGCAGGTGGTTGACGACCGCGTGGTCGACGGCGTTGCGCACGCGCAGGTGCAGCGGTTCCCCCTTCGTCGCCTCGATGGTGGGGCCGGGGAAGCGCCCGTCGTACCCGAGGATCTCGGTCATCCGCCCGGGCAGGATCTCGACGCTGCGGCGCCGCGCGGTCACGGTGGCACGGCCGTCGTGGGGCGTGAGCCGGGTGAGCGGTGGCAGCTCCGCGGCAAAGGGCGAAGGGAGCGGCACCCGGCTGCGCAGCAGTGCCCCGGTCGAGCCGCCCGGCGAGGTCAGGCCGAGTCCGCAGGCCGACAGGCCCACACCGGCGACGACCCCGCCTGAGAGGGAGAGCAGCTGACGGCGGGACAGGCTCATCGCCGTGCTCCCTTCGCTGCGCCCGACCACGACCACACGCACAGCCAGGCCGCGAGGGCCACGAGGGCCACCCCGAGCGGGACGTGCACGGCGAGCTGCCGGGTGTGGCCCAACCCGACCTGGACCGTCGTCAGGACCGCGAGGACGGCGACGCCGACACCCGGCCCGACCCGGCGCGCGAGGACCGCGAGGACCAGACCGACGAGACCGGTGAGCATCGTCAGCGGCACGAGCAGCCCGCCGATCACCGAGTGCAGGTCGAAGGCCGCCCAGCTGCCCTGGAGGAAGGACCCGATCGAGATCGGTTGCAGCACGAAGAGGGCCGCCTGCAGCAACGCCACCATGCGGAACGTCCACAGGGTGAGGAGGTGGGCTGCCGATGGACGCGTCGGTGGGTGGGCGAGGACGGGCGTGGCCATGTCATCGACGCTATGGATCACGACGACCCGACCACCATCATGCGGTCACCCGACCTCCGGTGGGGGTGACCCCCCTTCGCGCCCTGTGGTTCGAGGCCAGGGCCACGGCGGCTGAGGCGTGACGAGCGCCAGCGGCCGCGGACGGCCTCCGCGCCTGCGCCATCGGAGGGGGTCAGACGCGCCGGGCCGCCGAGGCGAAACCCAGCCAGGTGTGCCGGTTGTTGGCCCAGCACCAGCCGACCTTGGGGGCGTCCTTGCGCTCGCGGCCGTCACGCCCGGTGCCGTTGCTGATCCACAGCGCAGGGGTGCGCGAGTCGAGGCCACCGCGGGCCTTCGGTTTGCGCGAGCCGATGGTCATGAAGCACCTGCCGCGCTCGAGCTGCTCCGGCTGCTGCAGCAGCCAGCTGATGCCCTCGCTCAAGGTGAGCGGGACGCGGCCGCGCTCGCGGATGGCCGGGAGCGCCTCTGCCGGTGACCAGATCGCCATCTCGTCACCACGCTCGACGTCAGTGATCCAGTAGAGGGAGGACACCGGGACCTGCTCGCCGTCGATGGGCACGAAGTCGGCCAGGTCGGTCATGTCCTCGACGACGAAGCCCGGCTTGCCGTCGTGACGCAGCAGCGCAGCGAGGTCGGCGGCGGGGACGAGCGACGGGGAGACGACGAGGACGCCGGTGCCCGTCGGCGCGGGTGGGACGAGGTCGGTGAACTCCGACTCCGAGAGCCCGGCCAGCGCGGGGACGCCGACCTCGATCAGACGGACAACGGGAGGCAGGGCGGGCATGAGTGTGACAACGCGCCGCGAGGAGATTTGTTCCGGTCCAATCCGCACGGACCCCCCGTCGCGAAGCCCCCCTGTCCACACCCCGGCGGCCCCGCGTCGCCGACCCACAGGAGGAATGTCATGCGTACGACACGACGACTCGCCAGCACCGCCGCCATCGCCGCCCTCGTCGGCCTGCCCCTGGCCGCAGGACCGGCCAGCGCCGACGGTCACGAGCTGACCGGCCAGCTCACCCAGCTCAACGACTCCGGCGCCTCGGGCACCGCGTGGGCGCAGGTCGACGGCGACCAGGTCCACATCAAGGTCGACACCCAGGGCCTGCTCGCGGGCTCCCCGCACGCGCAGCACATCCACATCGGCGGCCAGGGCACCTGCCCGACCGACGACATGGCCGGCGAGGACGGCATCCTCTCCACCATGGAGGGCGCTCCCGCCTACGGCGGTGTCAAGGTCTCGCTCACCCAGGAGCCCGGCAAGACCGACGCCGGCGCCGCCCTGGACGTCGCCAACTTCCCCACGGGTGCGACGAACAGCTACGAGCGCACGATCACGGTCGGGGACGACCTCGCGCAGCAGATCGCCAACGGTGACGGCGTCGTCGTCGTCCACGGGATCGACGCGGACGGCTCCGGCAAGTACGACGGTGACGCCAAGTCCTCGCTCGACGAGAGCCTGCCGCTCGAGGCCACCGCCCCGGCCGCCTGCGGTGAGCTCGCCCCGGCCCAGATGGCGATGCCGCAGGGTGGCGTCGAGACCGGTGGCACGAGCACCGCCGGCTTCGAGTACGCGGGCGCCCTCGCACTCGGTGGCCTGGCCCTCGGTCTGGGTGGCGCCGGCTTCGCCGCCAACCGCCTGCGCACCAACCGCTGATCACGATGAGGAGCACGCACGCACACACCACCCGCGGGCGCAACCGGCTCGTCGCGGTCAGTGTCGGGCTGCTCCTCGCCGGTGGGGGCACGATCGGCTGGGCAGCCACCCACCAGGTCGGGCCCCCGCCGGCACCGCCGGCCACCACCACGGCGAAGGGGGCCACCCCCTCTCCCTCGCCGTCCGCCCCGACCGATCGCGAGGCGGCGTCCGAGGAGGCGCGGGAGGCGCCCCCTTCGCCCGACGTCGCGGAGGCGATGTCCGCGTCCGAGCCGGCGGCCGTGCGCATCCCCGCGATCGATGTGAGCTCGCCGATCCACGGACTCGGCCTTGATGCGCAGGGGCAGCTCAAGGTCCCGTCGGGGGAGCGGTACGACGAGGTCGCCTGGTACGACGGCTCGCCCACGCCCGGCGAGGTCGGGCCGGCGGTGCTCGAGGGACACGTCACCGGCAGCGGGCACGACCCGTCGGTCTTCTTCGAGCTCGGCGACGTGCGCGCGGGGGACGTGGTCGAGGTCGACCGCGCCGACGGCACGACCGCGACCTTCGAGGTCACCGAGGTCAAGAAGAGCCCCAAGGACGACTTCCCCCGCATCGACGTGTACGGCGCGACGAGGGGTCCCGAGCTGCGGGTCATCACCTGCGGCGGCACCTACGACGAGGACGCCCGACGGCACCTGGACAACATCATCGTCTTCGCCGAGTTGGTCGAGGGCTGACCTGTCACGGGATTCTCGGGTCACCCGATGAACCCCTGGTTCGCACGAGTTTCAGACCCTTGCGAACCAGGGGTTTCTCGTGCAGAGCGGATCGCAAGAGCCTAGGCAGTTGCGACCCAGTGACCCCCCGCGTCACTGGTGCCATGAAAACCCTTGACAACGTACAACCTTCTGGTTGTACGTTGGTCTCGTGACACCGATGGACGAGAAGAGGGCGGACGCCTTCTTCCACGCGCTCTCCGACGGCACGCGCCGCGACATCCTGCGGCGAGTCCTCGCCGGTGAGCACTCGGTGACCGCGTTGGCCGAGCATTACCCCATGAGCTTCGCCGCCGTGCAGAAGCACGTGGCGGTGCTCGAGCGCGCCGGCCTGGTCACCAAACGCCGCAGCGGACGCGAGTCCCTCGCGAGCGGCGACGTCGAGGCCGTGCGGACGGTCGCGTCGCTGCTCCGGGAGTTCGAGGACGTCTGGCGCGGCCGGGTGGCGGGGATCGACTCCCTGCTGGCCCATGAGACACCAGCCGACACCACGTCGACGGACTGATCCCAGAAGGAAGCACTGCCATGCCACTCACCGACGTCACCACCGACATCGACAACCGCACCCTCACGATGACCTGCGACTTCCCCGTCACCCCCGAGCGCCTCTGGCAGGTGTGGGCCGACCCGCGCCAGCTCGAGAAGTGGTGGGGGCCCGAGTCGCACCCGGCCAGGGTCACCGAGCACGACCTGACCCCCGGCGGACTCGTGAAGTACCACATGACCGGCCCGGACGGGGAGATCTACCCCGGCGGCTGGGAGGTCATCGCCGTCGACCCACCCCACCGCCTGGAGGCGCGCGACTTCTTCGCCGACGCGGACGGTAACCCCGTCGACACGGCACCGCAGTCCCGGATGCTCATCGAGATCACCGCGACCGAGGGTGGCTCGCGGATGGTCAACACCTCGACGTGGGAGTCCGCCGAGGACATGCAGAATGTCCTCGACATGGGGGTCGTGGAGGGCTCGTCCTCCGCGATCGGCCAGCTCGACGCGCTGCTGGCGGCCTGAGGAGGCGTCATGTCCGAGCTCGTCGTCGACTTCATCACCACGCTGGACGGCTACGCGTCGGGCGAGGGTTGGCCGGGGTGGTGGGGGCTCGAGGGCCCCGAGTACCTCCGGTGGCTAGGGACCCAGCCGGAGCGCCACCACACGATCCTCATGGGAGCCACGACCTACCGGGTGATGTCGGGCTTCACGGAGGTGCGTGACGAACTCGGTGCGGACGAGAACGAGTCGGTCGACGGTCTCGCCCGCGCGGACAAGGTCGTCGTCTCGAACACCCTGGAGGAGCCCCTGACCTGGCCCAACACCGAGCTCATCAGGGGTGATGCGGTCGAGGCAGTGCGCCGGCTCAAGGCGAAGGGGGACCGCTCCTTCCGCACCATCGGCAGCCTGAGCATGTGCCGGTCGCTGCTTCGGGCAGGGCTCGTGGACCGGTTCCGGGTCGGGATCTTCCCGGTCATCACCGGTGCCACGGGCAGCGAGCGGATCTACGACGGCTACCCGGATGTCGCCCTCGAGATGACAGACAGCCGACTGCTCGACGGGCGGATCCAGGTCGTGGAGTACGCGCCCACCGTGTACCCACCTGCCTGACCGGGAACGCACTGGGCCGGCCCGGACGGTGATCGTCCGCCGTCCGGGCCGGCGCGTGGGTGCGCGTGGTCTCAGGCGAGGGTGAGGAAGAGCTTCTCCATCGCGGCCTTGTCGTCCTCGTTCACGCCGTCCGGCGAGGTCAGGCACTCCTGCAGGCCGGAGGAGACGATGGCGAAGCCGGCCCGGTCGAGCGCCCGGCTCGCTGCCGCGAGCTGGGTGACGACGTCCTTGCAGTCGCGACCCTCCTCGATGAGGCGGATCACCCCACTGATCTGGCCCTGGGCGCGGCGCAGTCGGTTGATGACCGGCCCCATGTCTTCCATGTCCAAGCTGACCATTGTCCTGTGTCCTTCGTGTGTGGGTGGCTCAGCCCAGGCGGGCCGGTACGGCCGCCAGGGCGGCGTCGAGCCGGGTGCGCGCATCCTGCGCGACCTCGCTCAACTCCTTGTTCTCGGTGACGCTCACCAGGACCTCGGGGTCGACCGTCTCGACGACGGTTCGATTCTCCCCCTCGGCCCTGACGACGACGTTGCAGGGCAGGAGCAGGCCGATCGAGGCCTCGCGGGCCACCGCCTGCTCCGCCAGCTGGGGTCGGCAGGCGCCGAGGATAACGTGCGGCTCGATGTCCGCGTCGACCTTGGCCTTCAGCGTCGCGGCCAGGTCGATCTCGGTGAGTACCCCGAACCCCTGCTCGGAGAGGGCCTCGCGGGTGGCCTCGAGGGCCTCGGTGAACGGCGCCTCCACCGTCGTGGTCAGTGCGTACTGCATGTCGTGCTCCCTTCCGCTCAGGCCCCGGTCGGGGCGTCCTGCTTCTGCTGCTCGATCTCGGACCGTACCCGGTCCATGTCCAGCTCACGCACGGCCGAGATGACCTGCTCGAGCCCGGAGGCCGGCAGGGCGCCCGGCTGCGAGAAGACGAGGATCCCGTCACGGAATGCCATGAGCGTGGGGATCGAGGTGATGCCGACCGCTCCGGCAAGCTCCTGCTCGGCCTCGGTGTCGACGCTGCCGAAGACGATGTCCTGGTGCTCCTCGGACGCGGCGGCGTACACGGGCGCGAACTGGCGGCACGGGCCGCACCAGCTCGCCCAGAAGTCGACGAGCACGATCCCTCCGTCGGTGATGGTGCTCTCGAAGGTGTCGATGGTCAGGGGCTGGGTAGTCATGTGTCTGATCTCCTCCCTCCGCGTGCTGCCGCGGATGCACTTGTGGGGCCGCAAATCGCGGTCACAGTTGACACCATACCCTAGGGGGTATTAGTTTGTCACCTGTGAATCACAGCCACATGCAGTCGCAGAAAGGACGAGACGTGCCAATGCAGCCCACGATCGTGACCATCGAGACCCCGAGCCTGGGTGACCGCTCCTACCTCGCCCACGACGGCGAGGTCGCTGTCGTCGTCGACCCGCAGCGGGACATCGACCGCGTCCTCGAGGCCGCCGACGGGGCCGGTGTGCGCATCACCGACGTCTTCGAGACGCACATCCACAACGACTACGTCACCGGTGGACTGGCGCTGGCCGAGCGCCTCGGTGCGCGCTACCACGTCAACGGCGAGGACGAGGTCTCCTTCGACCGCCAGCCCATCCGCGACGGGGACATCGTCGAGATCTCCCCGACCATGCGGGTGCGCGCCATCGGCACCCCGGGTCACACCTTCACCCACCTCTCCTACGCCCTCGAGTCGATGGACGGGTCCGAGGTGACCGCCTCGGCGGTCTTCACCGGCGGCTCCCTCCTCTTCGGGGCCACCGGACGGCCGGACCTGCTGGGCGAGGAGCACACGGACACGTTGGTCCACCACCAGTACGCCTCCGCGCACCGGCTCGCCGAGGAGCTGCCGGAGCACGCCGAGGTGCTGCCCACCCACGGCTTCGGCTCCTTCTGCTCCGCCGGCTCCACGGGCGGAGCCACCGAGTCCACGATCGGTGAGGAGAAGCGGAACAACACCGCGCTGACGCAGGAGGAGGAGCAGTGGGTGGCCGACACCCTCGCCGGCCTCGACGCGTACCCCGCGTACTACGTCCACATGATGCCGGCCAATGCCGAGGGCCCCAGCGCGGCCGACCTCCGGACCCCCGAGCGGGCGGACAAGCAGACCCTCGCCGAGCGCATCGAGGCAGGGGAGTGGGTCGTCGACCTGCGCACCCGCACCGCCTTCTCCGCCGGCCACGTCAGCGGCACGCTGAACTTCGGGCTCGACGGGCAGTTCTCGACCTATCTGGGCTGGCTCATCCCCTGGGGGACGCCCATCACCCTCCTCGGGGAGAGCTCTGAGCAGGTGGACGAGGCCCAGCGCGAGCTGGTGCGCATCGGTATCGACCGGATCGCGGGAGCGGCCACCGGCGGCCCCGACGACTGGACCGACCGTCCGCTCGGGACGATCGAGCGGGCTCTCTTCGCCGACCTCTCCCAGGTGCGTCACCACCGGCAGGTGCACATCCTCGACGTCCGACTGGCCGGCGAGTTCGCCGACAGCCACATCGAGGGCGCGCAGAACGTGCCGATCGGCGAGCTGCTCGACCGCTTCGACGAGATCCCGCAGGGAGAGATCTGGGTGCACTGCGGCAGTGGCTACCGCGCCTCCATCGCCGCCTCGGTCCTTGCCGCCCGCGGGCGAACGGTCGTCACTGTCGACGATGCGTTCGACAACGCGCCGGACGCCCCGCTGCCGATGACCAGCGCCGCCTGACCCGCCACCACTCAAAGGAGACCGACATGTGCCGTCGAGCCACCTGCCGCGTCTGCGGCAAGACCACGTGGGCCGGGTGCGGCCAGCACGTCGACCAGGTGATGGCCGGGGTGCCGGCCGGCGACCGCTGCCCGGGACACAGCACGTCCGAGAAGGGCGCCGCACAGCGCCGCCCGCTGCTCTCCCGGCTCTTCGGCCGCGGCTGAGCCCGTGACCCCGTCGGGGGCGAGCCACCCCCCCGTCTCGCCCCCGACGGCCCACCCAGGAGCATCACGTGCCCCTTGCTGTCATCCCCCTCGGCCTCGTCATCGGCCTCGCGCTCGGTACCCTCGGCGGTGGAGGGTCCATCCTCGCCGTCCCCGCCCTGGTGCACCTCCTGGGCCAGGACCCGGTTGCTGCCACGACGAGCTCGCTCGTCATCGTGGGCATCACCTCGCTCCTGTCGATCCCCGCCCATCAGCGCGCGGGGCGGGTGCGCCTCGGCCAGGGTGTGACCTTCGGTCTGCTCGGCACGGCCGGGTCCTTCGCCGGCTCCGCGGCCGCACGAGCGGTGCCTGCCGCGGTGCTCATGACCGCCTTCGCCGTCCTCATGCTCGTCGTGGCGACACTCATGCTCCGGCAGAGCCTGCGCGGCGAGAGCGAGAGCGCCGAGGCCGGCACCAGCGAGCCGATCATCACGCTGCGCCCGCTGGCCTGTGCCTGCCCGCGGCTGGTCAAGCTCGTCGTCGCCGCCACGGTCGTGGGGCTGCTCACCGGCTTCCTCGGGGTCGGCGGCGGCTTCGTCCTGGTCCCGGCGCTCGTGCTCGTCCTGGGCTTCACCATGCCGGTGGCGGTGGGGACCTCCCTGCTCGTCATCGCCATCAACAGCGCCACCGCGCTCGCCGCCCGCGTGCAGCACGGCATCGGTGACCTCGACTGGCCGCTCATCGTCGGGTTCTCGGCTGCTGCCGTGGTCGGAAGCCTGGTCGGTAGCAAGGTGGCCGACCGGCTGCCGGAGCACCGGCTGTCCCAGGCCTTCGCGGTCCTCGTGCTGGTCATCGCCGGCATCACCGCCGTGCAGTACGTGCCCGACCTCGTGGCCTGACACCTCACGAACCAACGAACCACCACACCCCCACACGAAAGGGATCCACATGACCACCCCCACCACCACCCGTCCCACCACGCTCGACGCCACGCAGGTGCGTGCCTGGATGGCCGAGCCCGCAGGGCCCCGCATCATCGACGTGCGCACGCCGACCGAGTTCGCCGGCTCCCACATCCCCGGCTCCTACAACGTGCCCCTCGGGCTGCTCGAGGAGCACCGGCGCGAGCTGGCCGACCACCTCGACGACGACGTCGTCCTCGTGTGCCGCTCCGGCGCCCGGGCCGGCCGGGCCGAGGGTGTCCTCGCGGAGACCGGGCTGGCGAACCTGCACATCCTCGACGGCGGCATGAACGCGTGGGAGAACTCCGGCGGTGACGTCGTGCAGGGTGAGCAGGGATGGGACCTGGAGCGTCAGGTCCGTCTCGTCGCCGGCTCCCTCGTCCTCACCGGCATCCTGGCCAGCACCCTGGTCCCGCAGGCCAAGTGGCTCTCCGCCGGGATCGGCGCCGGCCTGACCGGAGCCGCCCTGACCGACACCTGCGCCATGGGCATGCTCCTGTCGCGGATGCCACACAACCGTCGCAACGACCCGAAGCCGGAGACGGTCTTCGCCCAGTTGGGCGCCGGTCGGGCCTGATCCGCGCCGCGGGCGCGCCCGCGACAGTCACCCGCCTGACGACCGCCCGCGACGCGCGGACGGTCCTCAGGCGATGGTGCTGCGCACCGTCGCGACCACGCGCTCGTCGTCGGGCGCGACCCGCGGGCTGAAGCGCGCGACCGGGGTGCCATCGCCGTCGATGACGAACTTCTCGAAGTTCCACCGGACGTCGCCGCTCTCGCCCCCTTCGTCCTCGGTGTCGGTCAGTGCCGCGTAGACCGGGTGGCGCCCGGGGCCGTTGACCTCGACCTTCTCCGTCATGGGGAAGGTCACGCCGTAGGTCGCGGAGCAGAACTCACCGATCTCGTCGGCGGTGCCGGGCTCCTGCCCGCCGAACTGGTTGCACGGCAGGCCGACGACCGTGAATCCCTGCGGGGAGTACTCCGCGTGCAGCTCCTCCAGGGCCGTGTACTGCGGAGTCAGGCCGCACTTGGAGGCGACGTTGACCAGGAGGGCCGGCTGGCCGCCGGTGAGGTCGCGCACCGTGCCGGGCGTGCCGTCGAGCCGGGCGATGGGTGTGTCCAGGATGCTCATGGCCCGACCCTAGCCCCGGCTCGGCGCCGGGTCTCAGCGCAGAAGACCGACGTCGTCGATCCTGCGGTGGTACCGCATCCCGGTGCGGCCGCCGAGCAGTGCGCCCAGCAGGGTGATGGCGAAGGCGATGACGGCGGCGATGATGCCCCCGGTCGTCAGGTCACCCTCGTTGACCGGGATGCGCGGGAAGCCGTCGACCCGGCCGAGGACGTTGTACTGCGCCCCGCCGATCGCGGCGAGGATCGCGACGAGGACGGCGATGATGATCGCCCACAGCCACACGGCCAGGCCCTGCTTGAAGCCGTCGAACCGGGCCATCCGACCGGCGACGTACCCGCCCGCGAAGTAGGCGAGGAAGAGGATCACGAGCAGCACGATCCCGCCCGTGATCCCGATCGTCCCGGCGTTCTCCTGCACCTGCTCGGCGTCGACACCACCCCCCAGACCGACGGCGGCACCGACGGCCGACAGCAGTGCCGTGAGCAGGACGGCCATCCCCACGGCCGTCAGCCACCCGAAGAAGGCAGCGCCCCACTTGATGCCGCCGAACTCACGGGCCTCGTGGTCGACGACGGCGTCGCGTCGGTACCGGGCGTCCGAGTGGTCGTCGCGGGGGTCGGCCCGGTCGTGCTCGTGGCGTCGCATGGCAGCTCCCTTCGTCGTGGTGACATCCCGGGACATACCCCGTGGTCCGCCGTCCATTCGGGCCGCCGGAGGGCCCACCCCCCTCGGACGAAGGGGGCGGCGTGCGCTCACGGCAGCGGTGCGCCCTTCATCAGGCGGGGAGGCATGCGCGTGGGCGACGCGGAGCAGCGCGCGTCCATGCGATCATCGTCGTATGACGATGACAGCCACCAATGGCGATCCTGCGCCGGTGCCCGAGCGCGCCGCCGTGACAGCGGCCGCCTGCCTCCTCAACGGCCTCGCCGACACCTCACGGCTGACGATCGTGCAGCACCTGGCGCTCGGCGAGCACCGCGTGGTCGACCTGACCGAGCACCTCGGGCTGGCCCAGTCGACGGTGAGCAAGCACCTGGCCTGCCTGCTCGACTGCGGCCTCGTGACCGTCCGTCCCCGGGGACGGGCCTCGGTGTACTCCCTCGCCCACCCCGACGCGACGATCCAGCTGCTCGCGGCCGCCGAGCAGCTGCTGGCGCTCACCGGTGACGCGGTCACCCTGTGCCCGACGTACGGCACCGGCGCCCGATGAACACGGGACTGCACCTCCCTTCGCCCACCACGGAGCGGCGCGCCGTCCTCGGTCGCCGGGCCCAGCTCCTCGCCGGCGCCTCGGTCCTCTACAACCTCATCGAAGCGGCCGTGGCCATCACCGTCGGGGCGATCGCGTCGTCGATCGCCCTCGTCGGCTTCGGGCTGGACTCGCTCGTCGAGATGGCCAGCGGCCTGGTGATCCTGTGGCAGTTCCGCGCCGCGCTGCCGGAGTCGCGCGAGCGGCAGGCGCTGCGGCTGATCGCGATCTCCTTCTTCGCGCTCGCGGGGTACGTCGGCGTCGAGTCCGTCCGCAGCCTGGTCAGCGGCGACGGAGCCGACCACTCCACGGCCGGCGTCGTCATCGCCGGGGTCTCGCTCGTGGTCATGCCGTTGCTGTCGTGGGCCCAGCGCCGCACCGGACGGGAGCTCGGCTCCGGGTCGGTCGTCGCCGACTCCAAGCAGACGCTCCTGTGCACCTACCTCTCCGCGGTGGTCCTCGTGGGCCTGCTCGCCAACAGCCTGCTCGGCTGGTGGTGGGCCGACCCGCTCGCTGCCCTCGTCGTCGCCGGCGTCGCCCTGCGCGAGGGCCTCGAGGCGTGGCGCGGGGACGCCTGCCACTGCGGCTGACCTCAGTGCGCCTTGAAGCCCCGCAGCCGCAGGCTGTTGCTCACGACGAAGACCGAGGAGAAGGCCATCGCGGCACCGGCGATCATCGGGTTGAGCATGCCGGCCATCGCGAGCGGGATCGCGGCGACGTTGTAGGCGAAGGCCCAGAAGAGATTGCCCTTGATCGTGCCCAGGGTGCGCCGGGCGAGGCGGATCGCGTCGACCGCGACCCGCAGGTCGCCGCGCACGAGGGTCAGGTCACTGGCCTCGATGGCCACGTCGGTGCCGGTGCCCATCGCCAGACCGAGGTCGGCGGTGGCCAGGGCCGCGGCGTCGTTGACGCCGTCGCCGACCATGGCGACGACCCTGCCCTCGCCCTGCAGCCGCTCGACGACGGCGACCTTGTCGGCGGGCATGACGTCGGCGAAGACGTCCTCCGGCGCGATCCCGACCTCGGCTGCGACGGAGCGGGCGACGACCTCGTTGTCACCCGTGAGCAGGATCGGCCGCAGCCCCAGGTCGCGCAGCTCGGTGATCGCCTGCGTCGACGTCTCCTTGATGGCGTCGGCGACGACGACGATGCCGCGGGCGCGGCCACCCCAGGCGACCTGGACGACGGTGCCGCCCTCCCGCTGCCGGGCCGTGGTGGTGGCATCGAGCTCGGTGCAGCGCATCTGGCCGGAGTCGGTGAGCAGGGCCGGTCGGCCCACGACCACCGCCTGCCCGTCGACGACGCCCTGGACGCCGAGACCCTCGACGTTGGCGAAACCGTCGACCTGCGGCAGCTCCTCCCCGCGCTCGCGGGCGCCCACTGCGATGGCCCGGGCGATCGGGTGCTCGGACGCGGCCTCGAGGGCGCCGGCGTAGCGCAGGACCGCCGCCTCATCCTCGCCCTCGGCGGCGACGACCTCGCGCAGCGTCATCTGCCCGGTCGTGACGGTCCCGGTCTTGTCCAGGACGATCGTGTCGACCGTGCGGGTGGACTCCAGGACCTCGGGGCCCTTGATGAGGATGCCCAGCTGCGCGCCGCGGCCGGTGCCGACCATGAGCGCGGTCGGGGTGGCCAGGCCGAGGGCGCAGGGGCAGGCGATGATGAGCACGGCGACCGCGGCGGTGAAGGCCATCGACAGGCCGGCGCCGACGACGATCCAGAAGGCCAGCGTCGCGAGGGCCAGCACGAGGACGATCGGGACGAAGATCCCGGAGATGCGGTCGGCCAGGCGCTGGGCCTCGGCCTTGCCGTTCTGTGCGTCCTCGACCATCCGGGCCATCTGGGCCAGCTGGGTGTCGCCACCGACGCGGGTGGCACGCACGACGAGACGACCGCCGGCGTTGACGGTCGCACCGACGACCTCGTCGCCGGGGGCGACCTCGACGGGCACGGACTCGCCGGTGAGCATCGAGGTGTCGACGGCGGAGGTGCCGTGCTCGATGACCCCGTCGGTCGCGACCTTCTCGCCCGGGCGGACGACGAACCGCATCCCGACCGCGAGCCGGTCGACCGGGATCGTGCGCTCGGTGGTGCCGTCCGCGTCGAGGACGGTGACCTCCTTGGCGCCCATCTCGAGCAGGGCGCGCAGGGCGGCGCCGGCCTGGCGCTTGGACCGCTTCTCGAAGTAGCGCCCGGCCAGGATGAAGGTCGTCACGCCCGCGGCGGCCTCGAGGTAGATGTTGCCCGAGCCGTCGCCGCGCTCCACGGTCAGCGTGAAGGGGTGGGTCATGCCGGGCATGCCCGCGGTCCCGAAGAACAGCGCGTACAGCGACCACGCCAGGGCGGCGAGCGTGCCCATCGACACGAGCGTGTCCATGGTCGTCGTGCCGTGCCGGAGGTTGGTCCAGGCCGCCCGGTGGAAGGGCAGCGCGCCCCAGACCACGACCGGGGCGGCCAGGGTGAGCGACAGCCACTGCCAGTTCGTGAACTGCAGCGGCGGGATCATCGCCATCGTGATGACCGGGACCGTCAGTACCGCAGAGATGATCAGCCGCTGGCGCAGCCGGTCGGTCTCGTCGGGGACGTCCGGGCTCTCCCCCTTCGCATCCTCCTCGGTGCGGGGGAGCGCTGCGCCGTAGCCGGCCTGCTCGACGGTCTCGAGGAGCAGCTCCGGCGCGACGTCGCCGGCGTAGGTGACCTTCGCCTTCTCCGTCGCGTAGTTGACCGAGGCGGTGACGCCGTCGAGCTTGTTCAGCTTGCGCTCGATGCGGTTGGCGCAGGAGGCGCAGGTCATGCCGGTAATGGCCAGCTCCACCTCCGCCTGTGTCCCCGGTGCCGGTGTGTCGGTTGCGGAACTCATCTGCTCACTCCTGTGCGTGACGAAGGGAGGGGGTCCGGTCGTCGAGCAGGCGCCCGGGCGCGTCCATCTCCGTCCAACTTATACCCCCTAGGGGTACCTGTCCACTGTGGGGTGCTGGACGGGGCACCCCGGCGGCCCAAGACTGGGTGGATGACGACCTGGTACAGCAACCCCTCCGCGCGCACCTGGAGCTCGGGCTCGGCGGCCCCGAGCGTCCGCGACTTCCACCGTGGCCTGCCGGGGTACGAGGCGACGCCCCTGGTCGCCCTGCCGGCTCTCGCCGAGGAGCTCGGGGTCGGTCGGGTGCTCGTGAAGGACGAGTCGGCGCGGCTCGGGCTGCCGGCCTTCAAGATGCTCGGTGCGTCGTGGGCCTGCCACCAGGTGGTCGAGCGCCATCCCGGTGCCGAGCTGGTCACCGCGACCGACGGCAACCACGGTCGGGCGGTCGCGCGGATGGCCACGCACCTCGGGACGCGCGCCACGGTCTTCATCGCAGCCGCCTTGCGGGAGAAGGCTGCCGCGCGCATCGAGGCGGAGGGGGCGACGCTGGTCCGGGTGGAGGGGCACTACGACGACGCGGTCCACGCCGCCACCGAGTACGCGGCGGCCGATCCGTCGCGCGAGCTCGTGCAGGACACCGCCTGGGAGGGTTACGAGCAGGTCCCGACCTGGGTCGTCGAGGGGTACGACACCCTCCTGCAGGAGATCGACGAGCAGCTCGGCGCGGCGCCGGACCTCGTCGTCGTCCCCTCCGGTGTGGGCTCGCTCGCCCAGGCCGTCATCGCCCACTACCGCCAGGGTGACCGGTCCACCGGCACCCGCATCCTGTCCGTCGAGCCGGACTCCGCCGACTGCATCGTCGCCAGCCTGACGAAGGGGGAGCCGGTCGCCGTCGAGACCGGGGCCAGCGTCATGGCGGGCCTGAACTGCGGCACCGTCTCCACGCTCGCGTGGCCCGTCCTGCGGGAGGGGTGCGACGCCGCGATCACCGTCACCGACGAGGAGGCGCTGCAGGCATCGGCGGACCTCCTGGCGCACGGGGTCGCCTCCGGTCCGAGTGGCGCCGCCACCTACGCGGGGGTGCGCGCCGCCCTTCGCCATGCCGGGCTGCGGGCTGATCTCGACCTGCCCGCCGACGCGGCGGTCGTCCTGCTGAGCACGGAGGGCCGGCAGGACGATGAGTGACCTCGACGCGCGACTGCGCGCCTGGCGCCACCACCTGCACCGCCACCCGGAGACGGCCTTCGCGGAGCACGCGACCGCGGACTTCGTCGCCTCGGTGCTCCGGGAGGCCGGCTACGAGGTGGTCCGCGGCGTCGGTGGCACCGGACTCGTCGCCTCCCTGACGGAGGGGGTCTCCCCCCGGTCGGTCGGCCTGCGGGCCGACATGGACGGCCTGCCGCTCACCGAGGTCGAGGGGCGTGCCCACGGCTCGACCAGCCCGGGGCGGATGCACGCGTGCGGCCACGACGGGCACATGGCGATGGCGCTGGGAGCGGCCACGGTCCTCGCCGAGGAGGGCTTCGACGGGACCGTGCGGATGGTCTTCCAGCCGGCGGAGGAGCCGGGTCGCGGTGCGCAGGCGATGGTCGCGGACGGCCTCTTCGAGCGTTTCCCCGTCGACGCGATGCACGGCATCCACAACATGCCCGGCATCCCCACGGGACACCTGCACACCCGGGTCGGTGGGTTCATGGCCAGCGAGGACAATTTCGAGATCGTCGTGACCGGCCGGGGTGGTCACGCGGCCCGGCCGCAGGTGGTGGTCGATCCGCTCGTGATCGGGGCCGAGATCGTCCTGGCCCTGCAGACTGTCGTCGCCCGGAGCCTCGACCCCGTCGACCCGGCGGTCCTCTCCTGCACCGGCTTCGAGACCGACGGCGCGCGCAATGCCATCCCGACGCAGGTGCGGATCACCGGGGACACGCGCAGCTTCGCTCCCGGGGTGCAGGAACTGCTCGAGCGGCGCATCCGGGAGATCTCGACCGGGATCGCCGCAGCCCACGGGGCGAGCTGCGAGGTGACCTACACGCACGAGTTCGCCCCCACGGTCAACCACCCCGAGGCGACCCGGCGTGCGGTGTCAGCGGCCGTGGCCACCCTCGGCGCCGAGCGGGTCGACGGCCAGTGCCCGCCGGCCATGCCGAGCGAGGACTTCGGGGTCTTCGCCGAGCACGTGCCGGCGTGCTTCGCCTTCCTCGGCAACGGGGTCGAGCCGGGCCGCGGTGGCACCCCGCTGCACAGCAGTGACTACGACGTCAACGACGACATCCTCGGCGAGGGGGTGCGCTACCTCGTCGCGGTGGCGCGAGCGGAGCTGGGTCAGCCGGACCCGGCCCCACCGGATCCGGCTCAGGCCAGCTGGTAGCCGGCCTCCTCGACGGCGGAGCGCACGGCCGACTCGTCGATCGGCTCGGCGCTGGTGATGGTGACCGCGCCCGACTCGAGCTGGACGTCCACGTCCTCGACGCCGTCGATCTCCTGGACCTCCTCGGTGACGGAGGCGACGCAGTGGCCGCAGGTCATGCCGGTCACGGTGTAGGTGCTGGTGGCGCTCATGGGAGTTCCTTCCATCGGGGAGTGGTGTCACTCTATACCCCCCTACCGTATCGGATCGATGGCACCGTGGACGTGTGGCGGGCGCCCGTAGCATGGCTGGTGGATGAACTCGTAGGAACGAACCTTCGGAGCTGGCGGTGTGAGCGGGGACGACGAGCTGTACAAGGCCGACTTCAGCTCGATGTACACGAGCCCGGACCCGCGCGCCTACTTCGAGGCGCTGATGCCGCTGGGCTACGAGATCCCCGAGCACGGCACCCGCTTCGTCGAGTCGGTGCTCGCGGCACTGCCGTCCCACGAGGAGCCGACGACGGTGCTGGACGTGTGCTGCTCGTACGGCATCAACGCCGCCCTGATGCGCAGCACGCTGTCACTGGAACAGCTCGGTGCACACCACCTCGCCGACGAGGTCGCGGACGTGCCCGCGGAGGTCAAGATCGCCCGCGACCGCAAATTCTTCGACCGGCATGCCCGGCAGCGACGACTACGGCTGCTCGGCCTCGACGCCTCGCGACCGGCAATCGACTACGCGCTGCGGGTCGGGCTGCTCGATGCGGGCTGGTGCGACGACCTCGAGCGCGACGACCCCTCCCCGCAGCTCCTGGCCGGTCTGCACGATGTCGACGTCGTGGTCTGCACCGGCGGGGTCGGCTATGTCGGGACGGCCACCTTCGACCGCATCCTCTCCGCGATGACCATCCGCGCGCACACCCGGGTCGTCTCCTTCGTGCTGCGCAGCATCGACTACGGGCCGGTCGAGGCGGTCCTTGCCGGTCATGGGCTCGTCACCGGGAGCGGCCTCGCAGAGCCGGTGCGGCAACGGCGGTTCGCCGACGAGCAGGAGCGGGACGCGACGCTGCGTGCGGTACGGGCCCGGGGTCTGGACCCGGTGGGCCTGGAGGAGGACGGATGGCACTACGCGAACTGCTTCGTCTCGTCTCCGGCCTGACTAGGCTGCGCGCCATGCCGTTCGCCCTCCTCGCCCTCGTGGTCGTCACCGTCGTCCACCTCGGCGCACAGGTGGTCGCGCCCGACGGCGTGCTGGCCGACCTGACCCAGATCCTGCTCATGCCGGCGCTGCTGTGGGTGCTGCTCGCGGGCACCCCCAACCCCAAGTCCCTCCTCGTCCGACTCGTCGGTGTGGCGCTCGTCCTGTCCTGGCTGGGGGACACGTTGCCGCGCTTCACCGCGGACGGGAGTGACCTCGGCTTCGGCCTGATGCTCGGCGCGTTCTTCCTCGCGCAGCTGGCCTACGTGGCCGCCTTCCTCCCCTTCGCCTCCCGGTCGATCATCCGGCGCCGACCGGCACTGCTGGCCCCCTACGTGATCCTCCTCGGGGTGGTCGTCGCGGTGAGCGCGCAGGGCGCCGGCGCGCTCTTCCCCGCCGTGCTGCTCTACGGGCTGGTCATCGTCGGGATGGCGGTGCTGGCCACCGGCATCGACGCCGTCGCGACGATCGGCGCGGTGCTCTTCCTCGTCTCCGACGGCCTCATCGCGCTCGGCGCCTTCGCCGCACTCGAGCTGCCGCTGCACGGCTTCTGGGTGATGCTCACCTACGTGCTCGGTCAGACCCTGATCACCCTCGCGGTCTCCCACCGGGACCGCACGCTGGCGGCCCGGCAGGCCTGAGTGCGCAGCCACCGGATCGCCGACGTGGCCGAGCAGGCCGGCCTGTCCCCGGCAACGGTCGACCGCGTCCTCAACGGTCGGCCCGGTGCCAGCCCCCGCGCGGTCCGGGCCGTCGAGCAGGCCATCGCCGAGCTCGACCGCCAGGCCGGCGCCCTGCGCCTCGGCGCCCGCTCGCTCGTGCTGGACGTGGTGATGCAGGCGCCGAACCGCTTCTCCGGGGAGGTGCGCGACGCGCTCGAGTCGCAGCTGACCGGGTTGCGACCGGCGGCGGTGCGGGCCCGGTTCCACCTGCGGGAGTCGGGCACCGTCGAGGACGTCGTCGGCACGCTCGAGGGCATCGGGCGGCGGGGGAGCACCAGCCACGGCGTGCTGCTGAAGGTCCCCGACGACCCCCGGGTGGCGGCGGCCATCGACGACCTCGCCGAGCGGGGCCTCCCCGCGGTCACCCTCGTCACCGATGTGCACGGCTCGCGCCGGATCGCCTACGCCGGCCCGGACCACGAGTCGGCCGGGCGGACCGCCGCCCACGTCCTCCACCGCTGGAGCGGCCGGGAGACCGGCACCGTCCTCGCCACGCTCAGCCGCGCGTCATTCGTCGGTGAGCGCACCCGCGCGGAGGCCTTCGTCGACCAGCTCGGCGAGGACGCGCCCGGGCTCGTCGTGCGCCGGGTCAGCGACGCCGACGGGCTGGACGCCGCCACCGCGGACGTGGTCACCGCGGAGCTCGGGTCGGGCGACGACCTCGTCGGGGTCTACTCCGTCGGTGGCGCCAACCGGGCGATCCTCGCTGCGCTGCGGGCGAAGGGGGTGGCCCCCTCGGTCTTCGTCGGCCACGACCTCGACCCGGACAACCTCGAGCTGCTGCGCACCGGGGAGATCGACCTCGTCCTGCACCACGACCTGCGCGAGGACGCCCGCTCGGCGATCCGCGCGGTGCTGCAGCACCATCGCCTCGCGCCGGGTGCACCCACGTCCCTCGCCTCGGGGGTGCAGGTGGTCACACGGCACAACATCCCCGCCCGGATGGCGCCGCGGCGCGACGAGTGACCGGGGCCGCGATCAGGTGGTCAGCTCGTGCGTCTCGCGACGGTCCTTGCCGCACCAGGTGACCACCTGATGCGATCAGACCGCGGCGACGTCCTGTGACGGGGCGGTCTGCTCGACCTCGTCCTCGGCCGGTGGCGTGGAGACGGTGAGGCAGGTGACGACGGTGATCGCCGCGAGGCCGGTGAGCAGCGCGAAGGCGCCCCGGGCTCCCCGTGCCAGGTCGGCGGCCGTGGGGTCCGAGCCGGCGACCAGGGCCAGCACGGCGATGCTCGTCGCGGTCCCGGCCGCGCCGAAGACCTGCTGCGAGGAGCCGAGGAGCGCGGACCCGTGTGCGTAGAGGTGCTTCGGGAGGGCCCCGAGGCCGGCGGTGAAGAGCGGCGTGAAGAGCAGCGCCAGCGAGAGCGACAGCAGCACGTGCAGGACCAGGAGCGTCCACGGGCCGGCGCTCGGGACGAGCAGGGCCAGCAGACCCAGCGAGAGGGTGAGGCCGATGCTGCCGGGGACGACGAGCGGCCGCGCGCCGAGCCGGTCGTAGAGGCGTCCGATCGTCGGGCCGAGCAGGCCCATGGCCAGCCCGCCGGGGATGAGGAGCAGGCCCGCCTCGAGGGTGGTCATGCCCAGCCCGTCCTGCAGGTGGATCGGCAGCAGGATGAGCGAGCTGATCAGGGCGGCGAAGCCGATGCACATCGTGATGAAGGCACCGGTGAAGCTGCGGAAGCGCAGCGTGCGCAGGTCCATCAGCGGGTCGCCCGAGCGCACGAGTGACCGCTGGCGCCAGGCGAAGGCGGCCACGGCGAGCGTCGCGAGGCCGACCGCCACGAGCGGGTCGACGACCGGCTCGGGGGCGGGGCCCCCTTCGCCCGGGGTCCCGCCGCCGATGCTGGAGAGGCCGTAGACCAGCCCGCCGAAGCCGATGACGGAGAGCACGACGCTCGGCAGGTCGAGGCTGCTGTCCTCGCGATCGCCGACGTCCGGGAGGTGCCGCAGGCCGACCCACAGGGCGACCAGGGCGATCGGCAGGACGGTGAGGAAGATCAGTCGCCACGACCCGACCCGCAGCAGCAGCCCGGAGACGGCCGGGCCCATGGCGGGGGCGACGGCGATGACGAGGGAGAGGTTGCCCATGGTGCGGCCGCGGTCGGCGAGGGGCACGAGATTCATCAGCGTGGTCATCAGCAGCGGGATCATCACGGCGGTCCCGGTCGCCTGCACGACCCGTGCGGCCACGAGCACCTCGAAGGCCGGGGCGAGCGCGGCGGCCGTCGTGCCGAGGGAGAACAGCCCCATCGCGAGGGCGAAGGTGCGCCGGACGGCCAGCCGCTGCATGATCCAGCCGGTCATCGGGATGACCACGGCCATGGTGAGCATGAAGGCGGTCGTCAGCCACTGCGCGGACGTCGCGGGCACCGCGAAGTCGTCCATCAGGCGCGGGATCGCGTTGTTCATGATCGTCTCGTTGAGGATCACGACGAAGGTGGCGACCGTGAGCACGCGCAGGACGAGGGCCGTCTGCGCAGGCGTGGTCACGGGCTGCGCCTGCGGCGCGGTCGTGGACATGGGGTCCATGGTCCGGCAAGACGTGTGCAACAGACAAATAGGTTCTTTCGGCACGCATGGCGGCGAAGGGGGTGCCCCGCACCGTGCCGAGGAGGAGACTTGAGGCCATGTGCCGAAACATCCGTCAGCTGCACAACTTCGAGCCCCCCGCGACGAGCGAGGAGGTCCGGGCCGCCGCGCTGCAGTACGTGCGCAAGGTCAGCGGATCGACGAAGCCGAGCCAGGCCAACCAGGCCGCCTTCGACGAGGCGGTGGAGGAGGTCGCGGCCGCCACCCAGCACCTGCTCGACCACCTCGTGACGAGTGCCGCGCCCAAGGACCGTGAGGTCGAGGCGGCCAAGGCGAGGGAGCGCTCCCGGCAGCGGTACGAGCGCGCCGGATGATACGCCCGGATCCGGGTTTGTGACCGCTTGGTAGCCGGGTGTCCGCGAGGTGACCGCTGGCCGACGAAGGGGTTGCGCTCTCGGGGGAAGTGTGACTCGGGCCGCATCGGTGCTTGTGGATGAGTTCTGGAGAAAAGAATCTCGCTCCACACTCGGTGGATGGCGTTTTCGCAGGTCAGACGGGGTGTCGTGGACAACGGGGCGGAGAGATCCACAGAGTTCTCCACGGGCTGTGCACACGCCGATGGCGCGTCGTCCACACTCCGTCCACAGGTTGTCCACAGGACCATTTGGCGTTGTCGGCAGGGGGTGCGAGGCTGCTTCGACGTCCCTCTCCTGGTGGGGCGCGGGACTCCTTGGCGGGGGTCCGGGACGTTGACGAAGGGGACCGGCAAGTGACGACGAGCGAGTTGGAATCGAGCGTCTACGGTGACGCCTCCTACTCCTCCTCGCCTCCCGCGGACCGGCTCCCCCCGCAGGACGTCGGCGCGGAGCAGTCGGTGCTCGGCGGGATGCTGCTGAGCAAGGACGCCATCGGTGACGTCAACGAGGCGGTCCGCAGCAAGGACTTCTACCGGCCGGCCCACGAGCTGATCTTCGACGCGATCGTCGACCTGTACTCCCGCGGCGAGCCGGCCGACGCGATCACCGTCGCCGACGAGCTGAGCAAGCGCGGCGACCTGCAGCGCGCGGGTGGGCAGGCCTACCTGCACGACCTCATCCAGTCGGTCCCGACGGCGGCGAACGCCGGCTACTACGCGCAGATCGTCGCCGAGCGGGCCGTGCTGCGCCGGCTCGTGGAGGCGGGGACCAAGATCGTCCAGATGGGCTACGCCCAGGGCGGCGGTGACGTCGAGGACATCGTCAACCAGGCCCAGGCCGAGGTCTACACGGTCGCGGAGAAGCGTGGCGGCGAGGACTACGCCCCGCTGTGGGACACCCTCAACGACACGATGACCGAGATCGAGGTCGCCGCCGGTCGCACCGACGAGATGACCGGTGTGCCCACCGGATTCCACGACCTCGACGAGCTGACCCACGGTCTGCACCCGGGGCAGATGGTCGTCATCGCGGCCAGGCCGGCCGTAGGAAAAAGTACGCTGGGTGTGGACATCGCCCGCGCGGCGGCGATCCACCACGGCATGGCGACCGCGATCTTCTCCCTGGAGATGAGCCGCAGCGAGATCACGATGCGTGTGCTCGCCGCGGAGGCGAGCATCCAGCTGCAGCACCTGCGTCGCGGCAAGATGAGCGACCCCGACTGGCGCAAGCTCTCCCGCGTCGTCGGCCGGATCAGCGACAGCCCGCTCTACATCGACGACTCGCCCAACCTCGCGCTGATGGAGATCCGGGCCAAGGCGCGACGGCTGAAGCAGCAGCACAACCTCAAGCTCATCGTCATCGACTACCTGCAGCTGATGACCTCGGGCAAGAAGGTCGAGTCCCGCCAGCAGGAGGTCTCGGAGTTCTCCCGTGCGCTCAAGCTCCTGGCCAAGGAACTCGAGGTCCCGGTGATCGCGATCAGCCAGCTGAATCGTGGACCCGAGCAGCGCACCGACAAGCGTCCGGCGATGAGCGACCTGCGTGAGAGTGGAAGCATCGAGCAGGACGCCGACCTCGTGATCTTGTTGCACCGCGACCGCGATCCCGACTCCGAGCGTGAGGGCGAGGCCGACATCATCGTGGCCAAGCATCGCAACGGCCCGACGGCCGACATCGTGCTCGGCTTCCAGGGGCACTACGCGCGGTTCTCGAACATGGCGAAGGACTCGGGCGGCTTTTAGTTTGGTAGCTAGCAGCGCTCCCGCCGAGCGGACGTGACCTACCACGCGGGGTGGACCCTGGCCGCTTAGCATGGGGCGCACGGCCAACGGCGGTTTCACCTCCGACCCGCTCGCCATCGGCTGCCTCCACCCCCTCACGAGAGTTCTGACCCACGTGATTCGTTCCATCCGTAGTCGCACGGTGCTGACCGCAACCGCTGCCGTGGCCGTCTGCTTCTCGATCGCCTCCTGCACCCCACCCAACGAGAGAAGTTCCGGTGGGGGCGGAGTTTCCGGCTCGCTCTCCGGCGCGGGATCGTCCGCGCAGGCCGCCGCCGTGGACGCGTGGAAGCAGGGCTTCCTCCGGGCCAACCCGGACGCCACGGTCAACTACGATCCGATCGGCTCGGGCGGTGGCCGCGAGCAGTTCGCCTCCGGCGCCGTGCCGTGGGCGGGCTCGGACGCCTACCTCGCCGACGAGGAGCTCGCGGCTGCGCAGGAGCGGTGCGGTGGCAAGGGCAACCTCATCGAGATCCCCGCCTACATCTCGCCGATCGCTCTGCCGTACAACATCCCGGGCGTAGACGACCTGCAACTCTCTCCCGAGACCATGGCCAAGATCTTCAACCAGAAGATCACGACCTGGAACCATGAGGCGATCGCCAAGGAGAACCCGGACGCCGACTTGCCCTCGACGCCGATCACGGTGGTCAACCGCTCCGACGAGTCGGGCACCACTGAGAACTTCGTCGACTACCTCTCCGTGGCTGCGAACGACGCCTGGCCGCACGAGGTCTCCGGTAACTGGCCGGTCTCCGGTGGCACCGCCGCCAAGGGCAACACCGGTGTCGTCCAGTCCATCGAGGCCGCCGACGGCTCCATCGGCTACGCGGACGTCTCCCAGATCGGCGACCTCGACGCCGCGAAGGTCCAGGTCGGCGAGGACTGGGTCGAGCCCAGCCCCGAGGCAGCCGCCAAGATCCTCGACGCCTCGACCCAGGTCGACGGGCGTGGCCAGTTCGACTACGCCACCGAGATCGAGCGCGAGACCACAGAGGCGGGCACCTACCCGATCGTCCTGGCCTCCTACGAGCTGGCCTGCACCCAGTACGAGGACGCTGAGACCGCCGCGCTCGTGCAGGCGTGGCTGTCGTACGTCGTCAGCGAGGAGGGTCAGCAGGCCTCCGCCGAGACGGCCGGTTCGGCCCCGATCAGCGACGACACGCGGGCGAAGGCCAACGCTGCCATCGAGGCGATTTCTGCACAGTGAGGAACCAACGCCACTGATCCCGATTGCCCTGTCAGTCAGCGGTGGAGTTGGCGGTGGGCAGCGGCGGCGATCACACCTTGCCTCGCAGGATCCGTCTGAAGTAGGTCACCGGAAGCGCGTACCGGTCCACGGCCCATGTCAGCCGCCGTGGCTTGACGAGGTCGAGCGCCGGGACGGACGGCGCGGATCTCCCTTCGCGATCGATCTCGACGAGGGAGAGCGTGTGCCGGGCGACGGTGATCGGCATGACGGTGTAGCCGTCGTAGTGCTCGAAGTCCTCGGCACGGCTCGCGAGGATGTTCGCCGCAAGCACCCCCACCTGCTTGCGCAGGGCACCTCCCGAGGGCCTGATGCCCAGACTGGCAACATCACCCAGTGACCAGATCGCCGGGTGGCGGCGGTGGCGCAGGGTCGCGTGGTCGACATCGACCGGGCCGGCCCCGCCCCCGTCGGCCAGCCCGGCTTGGGCGATCCAGTCGGGGGCGCGATAGGTGGGCACGAGGTGCGCGTAGGCGAGGTCATCGAGGACCGCCTCGCCATGGCGAGTCGTCACGGTCACGGCTCGCGCGCCCACTGCGGTCACGCGCGCATCGCGCACCACGTGCACGCCGTATGCCGTGAGCGCTTCCTCGAGGTGCGGGTCCGCCGTGGGCACGCCCACGGGTGTGGGCCCGGGAAGCGCGAGGTGGACGTCGAGGTCCTGCAGAACACCCTGCCGTCGCCAGTGGTCGCACGCCATGAACAGCGGCTTGAGAGCGGTCGCCGCACAGGGGGCCGGCTCGGGAGGCACCGAGAACACCACGCGGCCGCTGGTCAGGTCCCGCAGCGCGGGCCACACCCTCGGGGCGCTCTCGACGAGGAAGCTTGACCCGGCCCAGCCCGCGCCGTACCCCTCGCGGAGCCCGGGGGTGGCGGCCCAGTCCTCCTCGAGTCCGGTGGCGATGACCAAGGTCCTGCAGCCGATCGTCTGGCCGCGCTGCGTCGTCACGCTCGGCCCGTCGGGGTCGCAGGAGACGACCCGGTCCTGGATCCACGTGGCCCCACCGGGCATCACCGTGGCGGCGGGCCGCTCCAGATCACGCATCCTCGCCTCACCGCTGCCAACGTAGTTGAGCATCGGCCGGTATCGGTGGACGGTCTCCGACTCGACGACCGCGACATCCTGGGCGCCGTCGCGCACCAACTTGGCGGCGAGAGAGAGTCCTGCGTTGCCGCCCCCGATGACCACCACGTCGTGATGGCTCATGTGGGCCTCCATCAGTTCTGGTCAGATCGTCATGCGCGTCGCGCGCCAACGACCCACAGGGCAGCGGGATCAGCGCATGCGCTTGCGGCGCAGACCACGCAGAACCGACCGGGCGCCCCGCTCGATCTCGCGGTTGGCACCGACACCACCACCGACTCCTGCGCGACGTCGACGCCCGCCGGCGGGTGCCCCGCCGGCCGACCGACGCGCCATGCCGGTGACCCTGCTGACAATTCCTCTGAGCATGTCCATCTCTCCTAAGTTGGTTCCTCCGAGTGCCGGAAGACCCTCGTGTCATAGACATTCCCGGTGTGGTGGCGCCCAAACGTCACCCAAGAGGACTCACCGGTGGGGCGAGGTCTCGCCCCACCGGGGCAGAGGGGAGCGGCGGTGCCACGTCCCAACATGCCGGTCCCCGCATCATGTGGTCCTTGTCACAGACGGTCTCGTCGGGCAACGTGAGGAGGGCGCTCGGATCCACCCGGGCGCACGACGAGAGGAACGCCTGTGGAACCCATCGAACCGGTATACGGCACAACGGTCCTCCTCCTCATCGCAGCGGCCTCCGTGGCGGTGCTGCTCTTCCTGATCGTGAAGGTCAAGCTCCACGCCTTCGTCGCGCTCGTCCTCGTGAGTGTGCTGACGGCTCTGGCAGTCGGCTTCGACCTCGCGCAGGTACCTGACGTACTGATGTTCGGCTTCGCCGACACTCTCGCCTCGGTCGCCCTGCTGGTCGCCTTCGGCGTGATGCTCGGTCGCCTGCTCGAGGTCACCGGCGGCGCGCAGGTGCTGGCCGACACGCTCATCGGTCGCTTCGGCGAGAAACGTGCCCCTCTGGCCCTTGGTGTGGCCTCGCTGATCTTCGGCTTCCCGATCTTCTTCGACGCCGGTCTGGTCGTCTTCCTGCCGATCATCCTCACCGTGGCGCGACGCTTCGGCGGCTCGCTCCTCTACTACGCACTGCCGGCCGCCGGCGCATTCGCCGCCATGCACGCCATGGTGCCTCCGCACCCCGGGCCCGTGGCGGCAGCACAGCAGATCGGTGCCGACATCGGCGTCACCCTCCTCATCGGCATCCCCGTGGCGGTCCTGGCCTGGTACGTGGGCGTCATGCTGGTCTCCCGCGCGCTCGGCCGCCGCGTCTACGTCGACCCGGCCGGGGTGGCCTTCGGTGAGGTCCGCGACGGACCGCTCGACCTGAGGGAGAACGGCGAGGACGACACCCGCGTCGGAGCCACCCCGCCGTCGTTCGGTGCCGTCATCGGCCTGCTGCTGATCCCGCTGGTGCTCATCTCCTTCGACACGGTGCTCGCGACCTTGGGCGCGGCAGGGACCATCAGCGAGGACGCGACATGGGTCAACCTCCTCAGCCTGCTGGGTCAGACACCGATCGCGCTGCTGATCACCGTCCTGGTCGCGATCGCCATGCTGGGTCGTCCCAACATGTCCATGGGCAAGGTCAGCACGCTCCTCGACGCCTCACTGGGACCGATCTGCTCGATCATCCTCATCACCGGTGCCGGCGGCATGTTCGGTGGCGTGCTGGAGCTCAGCGGGATCGGCTCGGCGCTGAGCAGCTCCCTGTCCGACGTGGGGATGTCGCTGATCCTGCAGGCGTTCGTCGTCTCCACGCTCCTGCGTGTGGCCCAGGGGTCGGCCACGGTCGCCCTGACGACGACCGCCGGCCTGATCGCGGCTCCCGTCGAGGCAGCCGGGCTGGGCGACGTCCAGCTAACCCTGCTGGTCATCGCCATCGCGGCCGGTGCGACGGTGCTGTCGCACGTCAACGACTCCGGCTTCTGGCTCGTGAGCAAGTTCTTCGACATGGACGTGCCCACGACACTGAAGACGTGGACCGTCATGGAGACGACCTTGGGCGTGGCCGCGTTCCTGATCGCGGGAGCACTCTGGGTGGTCGTCTGACAAGGGACTTCGCCGGGCAGGTGGCCGCGCGTGCATGGGAGTCACGCCCGCGGGGTAAGCCCGGGGGCAGATCACGAGCACCCGACAGGAAGGTCAGGCATGACCCAGTACACCGATGAAGAGCTGAACGCTGCTCGCGAAGCCGCCCAGGCCGCGGTGGAGACCGCGACGTCGTGGGACTACAGCGCGGGACGCGCGAAGGTCGCCGACAAGCTCCGTGAAGGGCTGGACGCGGCCGGGGTGACAGTCGACGAGAGCGAGTTCGACCGCCTCGTCAAGGAGATCGACGCGGTCGCGGAGGACGAGAGCGCCGGGCCGCCGACGGTCCGCTCCGCCACACCCGTCTGACGGCGGGCCGAGTGCGACCCGACGGACCGACCGCGGCGGGGCCGTGTCCGTCGGGTCGGCTGGCTCAGCCCGGGCGCACCGTCCTCGGTCCCACGGTGCGTGCCCCGAGCTCGGCCACCCGCGCCCTGAGTCCGCGATCCGCCGTGACGACCACGACGCTCGCACCCCGGTCGGTCAGCTGCTCGACCACCTCCACGATCGCATCGTCCCCGCTGCCGGGCGCGTCGACCACATGCACCGCCTCGGTCGACTCGACGCCTCGGGCTCGTCCCTCGACCACGAGGACGACCTCCGGTGCCTCGGTCAGGTGCAGGGTCTGGCGCAGCCCGTCCGGCGCGATGGAGTCACGCAGCCACCGCGTGGCTCCCGCCCGGTCGCGCCACCAGCCGTCCGGGACGCTGCCGACGCAGTTGGCCGCGTCCACCACCACCGTCACGTACGCCGGATCGCTCATCCACGCCACCCTGCCATGCCCGCACAACACGGAGAGGAAGAAGAGGACGTGTGCGATGTCGACAGTGGCCATGGCTCACGACCCCGGAAGGCCGGCGAGCATTCCCGCGTTGGTGCCCCACGTCGGTCGGTGCTGAAATGCGTGACATGAGCGAGCCAATCGAGGTGGACATCTTCGCCGACCCCGGGCTGCCCTCCCGCCTGGTCGAGCGGTTCCTGGACTGGGTGGCGCAGGACGGTCGCTACTCCTTCCGGCACGACCGGCAACAGATCCCGCTGCGCGACGACGGCACCCTCGATCTGGAGTCGGTACGAGGCTGGTCGCAGGAGCACGGTGTGGATGCGACGGTGATCGTCACCGAGATCCCCCGTACCGCCGGCCACCGGCCCAAGATGACGGCCATGCACCCGGCCGATTCGCTGGTGATCATCTCGCTGCCCGCGCTGGGCTGGTTCAACCTCACGAAACGCCTGAGGGGCGTCATCCTCCAGTCTCTGGACGTGGCCGTTCGGAGCGACGGGACCGAGGACGAGCTTCCAGACCTCGACTGCGGCGTGGTCCACACCCAAGGCTCCGGGTCGGAGGAGTCCTACTACGTCGCGTCGCCCTGGTGGTGGTCCGGGCGAGCGCGTCTCGTGCTCGGCATGGTGCGCACCAACGAGCCCCTCGCCACCGCCCCCAAGCTCTCGGGAGCCTTCGCCGCGGCCAGCGCCACGGGTGCGTTCGGCATCTTCTTCTCCTCCATCTGGAAGATGGCCGACGCGTTGCCCACCTGGCGGCTGGGACTCATCTCGGTCATGACGATCGTGGTGATGGTGGGGTGGCTGACCGTGGGCAACGGCCTGTGGGAGAGCCGCCACAGCACCAACTCGCTGAGGGAGGCGCGCATGTACAACGCCTCCACGCTGGTGACCCTGGCGGCCTCCGTCTCCCTCCTGTACCTCGCGCTCTTCCTGGGCATCTTCACCGCGGCCCTCGTCGTCATCGACGCCAGCTTCATGACGGAGACCATCGGCAGGCAGAGCTCGGTGCGCAACTACCTCAACATCGCGTGGTTGAGCGCCTCCATGGGGACCGTCGCCGGGGCTCTCGGCTCGAGCTTCGACAGCGACGTGGACCTGCGGGAGCTCACCCACGGCCGCCGCCAGATGATGCGGTACTGGGAGAAGTCCGAGGGCTGAACATGTGCGCCAAGGTGGTCGCCGGCGCGCGCAGTGAGGGGGCCGCGGGATCGGTGCCGTGAGTCGAAGTGAGCGGCTACTCCGTCGACGCGCGCCGGAAGCCCTCGGGCATGGTCTGCCACGTGCTCGGGTCGGCGATCGGGAAGCGTCGCCCCGTCACCTCCCCGGGCGTGATGCGGATGAACCGGCCCTTGTCGCCGGCCTGCCAGGGGGAGAGGGGGAGGTCGACGGTGTCCATCACGTCATCGATCTCGGCGATGGTGCGCGCCCGCCCCTTGACCACCACGCTCCAGACCCGGCCGGTCTCGGGGTCGTAGCCGTCCGACTCCAGGGCGACGGAGGTGCCGGACAGCGCGCCCTGGACCTTGCTCCCTTCGCCCGTGCGGAAGACCGCGGTGCCGTGGTCGACCACGTAGTTGATCGGGAAGATCTCCGGGTGGTCGCCCACGATCACGGCCAGGCGGCCGACCGTGGCCGTACGCAACAGGGACCAGCACTCGTCCACCGAGAGGTGCTCGACGTCATTGGTCGCGGTCATGGGTATCGCCCCTCTCTCCAGGTGTCTAGAGGCTATCCCTGCCAGCGCCCGCGCGACAGGGGGGCATGTCGTCGTGTTGACACGATACCCCGGGGGGTATTAGATTCGTCCCACATGGACAAGAGGTCATCGACAGCGCCGGCGACATCGGCCTGATCCTGACCTCGTTCCCCGGACACCTCTTCCCCCAACCCAAGGAGCTCCCCGTGTGCCGTCAAGCGACCTGCCGCCAGTGCGGCAAGACCACCTGGGCCGGCTGTGGCCAGCACGTCGACCAGGTGATGAAGGGGGTGCCGGGCAGCCAGCGCTGCTCCGGCCACTCCGCCCCGGCGAAGGGCGACGCCGCCTCCCGCGGCCCGCTCACCCGACTCTTCGGGCGCGGCTGACCGCCGGCCCCGCATACAACCCCGATCCACCGGAAGGACCCCCCTTGACCACCGACACGACCACCCGACCCGCCACCCTCGACACCGCCCAGGTGCGCGAGTGGATGGCCGGACCGACGGCCCCCCGACTCATCGATGTGCGCACCCCCGGCGAGTTCGCCGACGTGCACATCCCCGGCTCCTACAACGTGCCGCTGGACCTCCTCGAGGAGCACCGCCGTGAGCTCGCCGAGCACCTCGACGACGACGTCGTCCTGGTCTGCCGCTCCGGTGGCCGCGCCTGCCGGGCCGAGGGCGCGCTCGCCTCGGTCGGCCTGCCCAACCTGCACGTCCTCGACGGTGGCATCACCTCGTGGGAGAACGCCGGCGGAGACGTCGTCCGCGGTGAGGGCACGTGGGACCTCGAACGACAGGTCCGCCTCGTCGCCGGCTCGGTCGTCCTCGCCGGAATCGTCGCGAGCACTCTCGTCCCGCAGGCCAAGTGGATCTCCGCCGGGATCGGCGCCGGCCTCACCGGCGCGGCCCTGACCGACACCTGTGCCATGGGGATGCTGCTGTCCAAGCTCCCCCACAACCGCCGCGACACGCCCGACCCCGAGACGGTCTTCGCGCAGCTGCGCGACGGCCGCAACTGACCCCCACGCACCGAAGGAGCAACCCGATGATCCTCACGCAGTACTACCTGAGCTGCCTGTCGCACGGCTCGTACCTCATCGCCGACGAGGGCAGCCGCAAGGCCGTCGTCGTCGACCCGCGTCGCGACATCAGCGACTACCTCGCCGACGCCAAGGAGCACGACCTCGACATCGTGGGTGTCATCAACACCCACGTGCACGCGGACTTCGTCGCGGGCCACCTGGAGCTGGCCGCGGCGACCGGTGCCTGGATCGGGTACGGCCCCACCGCGGCCGAGCGCGCCGAGTTCGACGTGCGCACCCTGACCGGTGGCGACCGCATCGAGCTGGGCGACGAGGTCGTCCTCGAGATCCTCGAGACCCCAGGCCACACCTGGGAGTCGATCAGCGTGCTCGTGCTCGAGCAGGGCAGCCCCCACGCGGTGCTGACCGGTGACTCGCTCTTCATCGGCGGCGTCGGTCGTCCCGATCTGGTCGTCTCCGACGGGTCCACCCCGCAGTCGCTGGCCGAGGCCATGTACAGCACGCTGCACAGCGTGCTGCTCCCCCTGCCGGATGACACCCGCGTGATGCCGGCCCACGGCGCGGGCTCCTCGTGCGGCCGTGGCCTCTCCGACGAGCTCGAGTCGAACATCGGCGCCCAGCGCGCCACCAACCCCTTCGCCGCGCAGATGCCGGTGGAGGACTTCGTCGGCATGGTCACCACCGGCCAGCCTTCCGCGCCGGCCTACTTCCAGGTCGACGCCGCGCTCAACCTGCGCCAGCGGGAGCTCCTCGACCCGGACGAGCCCGTCGTGCCCTTCACCCCGACCGAGGTGCGCGCCGCCATCGAGGGTGGGGCCGTCGTGGTCGACACCCGCTCGCCGGAGGACTTCGCCGTCCAGCACCTCGCGGGCTCGGTCAACATCGGCCTCGACGGTCGCTTCGCCGAGACCGCCGGGATGGTCCTGGACCACGAGGCGGAGATCCTGGTTCTCGCCGAGCCCGGCCGCCAGGGCGAGGCCGCCCTGCGCCTGGGGCGCATCGGCTTCGACGGCGTGGTCGGCTACGTGGACGGCTCCACTGCCGCCTTCGCCGAGATGCCCGACCTGGTGACCTCCGTGGAGCGGGTCGAGGTGGACGCGATGGATGATCTCGCCGACGAGACCGTCGTGCTCGACGTGCGCAACGCCGGCGAGCGCGAGGACGGGCAGCTCATCCCCGAGGCCGTGCACATCCCGCTGGCCGAGCTGGCGCGCCGCCACGACGAGCTGCCGAGCGACCGGCCGGTGCTGGTGCACTGCGCCGGTGGGTGGCGCTCGTCGGTTGCCGCAAGCCTCCTGCGCTCGCAGGGGCACACGGACGTGACCGACCTGGTCGGTGGCTACGCCGCCTGGGCGGAGAAGGCCCCGGCTCGCGTCTGACGACCACGCCCCGCGCGCCGGCCGACGATCTCAGCGGTCGGCGCGTGGGTGTGCGCGGGTGTCGATGTCCGCGCTCTCCTGATCCAGGGCGGCCAGGCTCCAGCGCACCAGACGCGTCCCCACCGCGCCCGCCGTGCCAGCGCCCGTCGGCGCCGGCAGGTCGAGCTCGTCGCGTGCCCATCCGGGCAGCAGGTCCACCGCGCCGAGCGCGAGGAGCCGGTAGACGGGCCGGGCCGCTCGAGGCAGGGGCGGCTCGCGCAGGAGGAAGTCGGCAGCGTCCCGGGCTGCGGGTGTCGCCCGCAGCTCGGGACGCGCCGCGTCCAGTGCCGCGTCGAGCGCGGCGACGGTCATCGGGAGATCCGTGGCGCCGAGCGCGGTCGCCGAGACCGCGCTCTGCGCCACGTAGGTGTCGGCCTCCTCGGGGGTGAGTGGGTCGGTGCCGTGGCGCTGGTGCGCGGTGAGGAAGGACCACGCCTCGGCGATGTGGACCCACCGCAGCAGGTGCGGGTCGTCGGCGCGGTAGGGGCGTCCCTCGTCGTCCTTCCCGCGGACCCGCTCGTGCACGCCGCGCACTGCGGCGATCGCCTCCTCCGCGTGCTCGATGGTGCCGAACGTCGTCGTCGCGAGGTAGTGGCTGGTGCGCTGCAGTCGTCCCCAGGGATCGCCGCGGTACCCGCTGTGCCCGGCGACGCCGGCCATCGCCGAGGGATGCAGCGACTGCAGGAGCAGCGCGGTGATCCCGGCGACGAACATCGAGGCATCGCTGTGCACCCGCCAGATCGGGTCGGACGGGGAGAACCATCGCGGCCCGGGGGTGTCCCAGATCCGTGCGTGGGCGGCGTCCGCCTCCGGGCCGGCGACCTTTGCGCGCACGGCCTCCCCCGCCCGGCGGCGGATCCCCGAGGCCGCCGACCCGGCGGTCGTCAGCAGCCGCCTGCGGGCCGCGTCCGTGATCGCGAAACGTCTCTCGGTCGCCATCTTGCCGCCCTCCCGTGGCCAGGACATCCAGCCGACCGGCCAGACCCTCACGCTACGCTCCGGCCGCAGGAATGGTCACCGGTGACAGGATGGGCCGATGGCTGATCCCCGCGCGGTCCTCCAGGAGGAGCGTCGCACGACGCTCGAGCGACTCACCGCACTCACCCGGGACTTCGCCGCCCTCGTCGCGGCGAGCGAGGGGAGCAACGCCGACGACGAGCACGACCCGGAGGGCGCCACGATCGCCTTCGAGCGCTCGCAGGTGGAGGCCTTCGCCCGGCAGGCGCGACGGCACCTCGAGGAGATCGATGCCGCCCTCGAGCGACTCGACCGAGGTGCCTACGGCACGTGCGAGCAGTGCGGCCGCTCCATCGCGACGGCACGGCTCGAGGCGAGACCCACGGCACGGGAGTGCATCGAGTGCGCATGAGCGGCCGAGGTCTGGCCCCAACCTTTTTCACGAGATACGGTGGATAAATTATCAACTGAAAGGGATGACCATGACGATCGCAGACCGTTCCGTCACGACCACCTGGGAGGGCTCGCTCGACAACGGGACCGGGACCCTCCACGGCTCCAGCAGCGGGGCCCTGGACGACCAGGTGGTCACGTGGGGCTCGCGCACCGAGGCGCCGGGTGGCAAGAGCAGCCCGGAGGAGCTCGTCGCGGCGGCCCACTCCTCGTGCTTCTCGATGGCCCTCGCCCTGGCACTGGGGGAGAACGGGACACCACCGAACCGTCTCGAGGTCACCTCGACCGTCTCCCTGGACGAGGTCGACGAGAAGCCGACGGTCACCACCTCGAAGATCGCCGCCACGGCGGTCGTCGACGGGATCGACGAGGAGACCTTCAGCAAGGTCGTCGAGGCAGCCGCGGCGCTGTGCCCGATCTCGCGGCTCCTCACGGGTGCGGAGATCACGGTGGACGCCTCGCTCGCGAGCGGGTGAGTCGCGGGGGGGGGGGTACCCCCCTTCGCCTCGCTCCGGGTACGGGCCCGGCGCTGCCTTGCCCCCGGCCGGGGATGTCCCATCATGGGGTGGTGATGTCGTCGTCGGCGGTGGGGAAGGTCCTCGGGGCCAGCCTGCTGACCACCGTGGGGTCGTTGCCGGTCTTCCTGCTCGCGACCCAGTCGGTGCCCCTGCGGCGTGAGCTGGGGTTCGGGGAGCAGCGGTTCGGGATCGCCGTCGCCGCCTTCTTCACGGCTGCCTCCCTCGTGGCGATCTTCGGCGGGGGAGTCGCCGACCGGGTCGGCCCACGCGTGTCGACGATGATCGCCGGCGCGCTCTCGGGCCTCGGAGGAGTCGGGGTCGCCCTGCTCGCCCACGGCTGGCTGACCCTCGTCATCTGCATGGTCGTGCTGGGGTCCGCCAACGCAGCACACCAGCTGACGGCGAACCTGGCGATGTCCCGCAGCATCCCGGCGCACCGCCGTGGCATCGGTTTCGGGGTCAAGCAGTCCGCGGTCCCGGTGGCCATCGTCCTGGCCGGTCTGGCCGTGCCGACGATGACCACCCACCTCGGATGGCGCTCGACGTTCTGGCTGCTCGGTGGCGTCGGAACGGTCGTCCTCCTCGCGGGCCTGCTCGCACCCGGGCCGACCCGCTCGACGGCTGCGTCGGCACGGCGGGCCGGTCTGGACGCACCGCCGGTCAAGGCACTGCTGGTGGTGACGGCCGCGATCGCCCTGGGGAGCGCGGCCGCCAACTCGATGGGGTCCTTCATCGCGTCGTGGGGCTTCGAGATCGGGCTGACGCCCTCGCAGGCCGGCGGACTGATGGCCGCGGGCAGCGCGCTCAACGTGATCGGTCGCCTCCTGACCGGGCACCTCGCCGATCGCCGGCACGGGCGCAACCTGCCCGTGGTCGCCGCCCAGATGGCGGTCGGTGGGGTGGCGCTGCTCGCCGTCTCGCTCCCGGGCGTCGCCAGCTACGTCCTCGCGAGCCTCGTGGCGTTCGCCATCGGCTGGTCCTGGCCGGGACTGTTCCTCTTCGCCGTCGTCCGGATCGGCCGGGAGGCGCCGGCCAAGGCCTCCGGGTACGTCCAGGCGGGTGCCTTCTTCGGCGGGGCGACCGGGCCGCTGCTCTTCGGGGTGGCCGTGGACGCCTTCGGCTACGAGACGTCGTGGCGCATCGCGGCGGTCGTGTTCTTCATGGCCGCGACGCTGGTGCTGCTGTCGCGGCGGATGTTCCTCACCGACCTTGCTGCCCGCCCGCCGCGGGTGCAGCTGGGCTACGGCGGAGGGCGCAGCCGGCCGCGTTGGACGACCGAGGACCGGTAGCGACGCACCGTCGTGGCTAGGCTGGACGATGAGCCACGGGAGGGAGCACCCAATGACGATCCGACGCATGGACAACGTGGGCATCGTCGTCGAGGACCTCGACGCCGCAGTCGAGTTCTTCGCCGAGCTCGGCATGGAGCTGGAGGGGCGGGCCGAGGTGGCCGGGCCGTGGGCGGATCGCACCGTGGGGCTGGACGGCGTCCGTTGTGCCATCGCCATGATGAGGACGCCGGACGGCCACTCCCGCCTGGAGCTGGCGAAGTACCTCACGCCGGCGGCGGTGCCCTCCCGGCCCTCACGTCCGCCGCACAACACCGTCGGCATGCACCGCGTGATGTTCGCGGTCGACGACATCCACGACACGATCGAGCGACTGCGGTCGCACGGCGGCGAGGTGGTCGACGAGGTGGCGCAGTTCGAGGACGCCCACCTGCTGTGCTACGTGCGCGGTCCGGACGGGATCCTCGTCGGCCTGGCGCAGGAGATCGGCTGACGCCCGCAGGCGTCCGTCGAGCGCGCCTGAGTGGCACTCAGTCCCAAGGGATCTCGACGGGCCGCCCGTCGCCCCCGCCGCAGTTGAGGACGGCGGAGGCGTCGCCGAAGACGTGCGTCAGGGTGACGCGCTCGCCGACGGCGCAGGTGTCGCGCAGCTCGGCCGCCTGACCGGCCAGGCAGGACTTGCGGCGGATCGTCAGGAGGGGGCTGCCCTCGGCCACACGCAGGCGCGCGGCGATCTCGGGGGTCGCCGCGATGGAGCGGGTGTACTCGACGCCGGCGTCGAACTCCACGCCGCAGCGGGACCGCAGCTGTGCGTAGACGGAGGTCTCCGACAGGTCGGCCTCCAGCAGCGGGGCGGCCAGGGAGGCGATGATCCACAGCCGGTCCAGGGCGAAGGGGGTCTCGTCGCCGTACCGCACCCGCGTCACGTGCACGAAGGGGGTCTGCGGGTCGAGCCCGAGGGCGCCGGCGACCGTGGCGTTGGTGGTCAGCTCCTGGGCCAGGACCTCGGAGCGCTCCTGACTGCCGTGGGCGGTGATCGCGTCACGCAGGCTGTACATCGGGCCGATCCCGGTGGCGCGGTTGGCGTTGATGACGTAGGACTGCCGGCCCCGGGCGCGCCCGACGACGCCCTGGTCGCGCAGCGGTCCCAGCGCCCGACGGATGGTTCCGCGGCTGGCCTCGTACTCCGTGGCCAGAGCCAGCTCCCCGGGGAAGCCGTCGGCGAACTCTCCCTCCTTCACCCTGCGCAGCAGGTCGTCACTGATCTGCCGCCATCGCGGAAGCGTTCGCACAGCCACCTCGTGAAATGTATAGACATTGCGTACCATCGTGGCCATGACCTCGATGAATCGACGAACTCTCACCGTAGTCGCCGTCGCGGCGATCGTCATCGTCCTGGCTGCGGGGGTGTACTTCTCCGACCGGGGCGACGGTGGGTCGGGCGCTGCGGACGCAGGGACCTCCGCCACCTCCGGGACGGACTCGGCGGGGGAGGGCGCTGACCCGCGCGAGGTCGAGAAGGAGGTGGGCCTGGCCCGCCGCGACGCCGACGACGTGATGGCAATGGGCGACAAGGATGCCGATCTCGTGCTCATCGAGTACTCGGACTACCGGTGCCCGTTCTGTGGGGCCTTCGCCCGGGACACCCTGCCGAAGCTGAAGGAGGAGTACATCGACACCGGCAAGGTCCGCTACGAGTGGCGCGACTTCCCGGTCTTCGGTGAGGAGTCCGTCGAGGCTGCCATGGCCGCCCGCGCCGCCGGTGAGCAGGATCTCTACTGGGAGTACAACGAGGCGATGTACGCCGATGCGCCCGAGCGCGGCCACCTGAAGGTCAACGACGACAAGATCATGGCCTGGGCCGAGGAGGTCGGCGTGCCGGACATGGACCAGTTCGAGAAGGACCTGGACGACCCGGACCTGCGCGCGAAGGTCGAGGCGGACACCCAGGAGGCGCGGCAGGTGGGCGCGACTGGCACCCCGGCCTTCGTCCTCGGCGACCAGCTCATTGCCGGGGCCCAGCCGGTCGACTCCTTCCGCCAGCTCCTCGACGACGAGCTGGCGGCCGTGGAGCAGAACTGATGGACATCGGCTACACGGGCGCCCTCCTCGGAGGGATTCTGACCCTCCTGAGCCCGTGCTCGGTGATGCTGCTGCCGGCGTTCTTCGCCTACGCCTTCACCTCGCCCAGTGCGCTCATCGGCCGCACGGCCGTCTTCTACCTCGGACTGAGCGGCACGCTCGTACCTCTCGGGGTCTTCTCCGGGACCCTCGGCTCCCTGCTGACCACCCACCGCTCGACCCTGGTCGCCGTCGCTGCCGGCGTGGTTATCGTCCTCGGCCTCTGGCAGCTGTCCGGACTTCCGGTCCCGGGGCTGTCCCGGGCGCAGGGCACGAGCGCTGATGCAACGTCGACGGCCTCGGTCTTCGCGCTCGGCGCCGTCTACGCGGTCGCCGGGGTCTGCGCCGGCCCGATCCTGGGGTCGGTCCTCATGGTGGCGGCGCTCGGCGGGAGCGCGGTGTACGGCGGCTCGGTGCTTGCCCTCTACGCGCTGGGCATGACCGTGCCGCTCTTCGTGCTGGCGGCGGTGTGGAAGCGTCTGGGCTCCCGCGGTCGCGCCCTGATCGCACCCAAGGAAGTCACGATCGGGCCGTGGCGCAACACGTGGACGATGGTGGTCTCCGGGCTGTTGTCCATGGCCATCGGCGCTCTCCTGATCCTCACCGACGGCACCGCGTCCCTCTCCGGTGTCTTCACCATCGGCACGCAGTACACGGCCGAGTCGACGCTGGCCACCTGGAGCCAGGGCGCCTCCGACGTCTGGTTCGTCGTCGTCGCGGCGCTCGTGCTCGCCGGCGTCCTCGGCTGGCGGAGTCTGACCCGGCGCCGTCCCTCGTCCGTGACGCGTGAACTCACCAAGGAGGAGGTCTGATGGTGGACACGGTCTCACCCGCGCGGGCGGAGCCCTCCGTCCTCGATGAGATGCGCGCGTGGCCGGCCCGCCGCTGGTGGTCCGCTGCCGGCATCGCCGCGCTCACCGTGGTGGGGACGGCGATCCCGACCGCGATGATCCCCACTCCCGTCTTCAGCCGGGACGTCCCGACGACGGTGTGGGCCTGGCCGGTCCTGGTGGTCACCTCGATCCTGGCCGGACTGGTCGCCGCGACCTACGTCGCGCGCCGTGACACCGACGAAGGGGGTGAGCGGGCTTCGCGACTGGGGATGGTCGGCGCCTTCACGACCTTCTTCGCCGTCGGGTGCCCGGTGTGCAACAAGCTGGTCCTCATCGCCCTCGGTTACTCGGGCGCCCTGACCTACTTCGCGCCGGCGCAGCCCTTCCTCGCCGCACTGGCCATCGCGCTGCTGGCCTGGGCGCTGGTCGTGCGTGTCCGTCGCGAACGCTCCTGCCCGGTGCGCCCCTGACCGGGTGGTTGAGGGGTGGGTTCGCGTAGCGAGCGAGCCTCGGGGCCCGGGTGGTTGGGGTGTGGGCTCGCGTAGCGAGCGAGCCTCGATTTCCCGGTGGTTGAGGTGTGAGTTCGCGTAGCGAGCGAGCCTCGAAACCACGCCTCGGGTGCGTTGTCGGGGGTCGCTGGCAGGGTGTCTTCATGGAGATGGCGACGCAGTGGCACGAGGGGTACGGGACCGCGCCCGGCCTGCGTGACGCGCTGCGCTCGTTGACGCAGAGTGCCGGTGGTGGCGGGGAGCTGTGGCGCCTGGGGGATGCGGAGGTCACCGAGGCGTTGGCGGTGATCGGGCAGGCACGCGCCCTGCTGGAGATCGCCGAGGTCGACCTGGTGCGCGAGGGCCTGGCGCGGGGTCTGCCGGCGGAGTCGACGTGGTCGCCCACGGACTGGGTCACCCGGGCCGAAGGCCAGCGGGCTCCGGACCCGGGCGTGCGGCATGTCGCGTCGGTGGTGCGGGTGGCCAAGGCCGGCACCCGGATGGCCGGCCCATCGGCGTTGAAGGCCGCGGGTGCCGTCAACGACGTGCGGGCAGCGTTCCGGGAGGGCGATCTGCCGTTGGGCAAGGCGGACCAGCTGGTGCGCTTCCACGCCCAGGTCGCGCCGGTCGCGGAGGAGGGCCTGCTCGAGGAGGACCTGGGCGCCCTGGTCGCGGCCGCGAAGGACGACGTCGTCGCCACCGGCCCGCAGGGTCGGCGGCGGGAGCGGGTGCGGGGACTGGGCGAGAAGGAGCTGGGCGCGGCGATCACCCGCACCGGGCGGTTGCTGAAGCCGGAGAAGGACATCGAGGACGAGGACCGCCGCGCCAAGCGTGGCCGGTCGCTGACCAAGAGCCAGGGCCCGGCCGGGATGAGCCTGTACCGGGTGGTGCTCGACCCCGAGGGCGCCGCAGTCGTCGACGCGGCCCTGGCCGCGCTGTCCGGCCCACAGAAGGGGCCCGAGGGTGAACCCGATGAGCGGCCCGCGACCCAACGGCGGGCGGACGCGCTGGTGGAGATCATCCGCCGCGGGGTCGCCTCCCCGGGCGCGGAGCCGACGTGCGAGAAGGCGCAGGTGGTCATCACCATCGGCCTGGACGACCTGCATCAGGACGCCCACGGCGCGGGAGTGACCGCGACCGGGCAGGTCCTGGCCCCCTCGGTGGTGCGGCGGATGGCCTGCGACGCCGGGATCATCCCCGCCGTGCTCGGCGGCGACAGCGAGATCCTGGACCTGGGACGGTCGGTGCGCTGGTTCACCCCCGGACAAAAACGCGCCCTGTGGCTACGTGACGGCGGCTGCACCTACCCCGGGTGCACCATGCCCCCGCAGTGGTGCGATGCCCACCACGTGGCCTGGTGGTCCCGCGGCGGCACCAGCGGCATCGACAACGCCGCCCTGCTCTGTCAGCGCCACCACACCACCGTCCACACCCACGACCTGCGAGCGAGCATCACCCCCACCGGCGTGACCTGGCACCTGTAGCGACCCCGCCCCACAGCCCTTCCCCAGGGAAGGGCTCGAAGGCATGCCCACACGCACCCGGACCCAGGGACGCCGAAGCACCAGACCCAGGGGCCCTGAGGTGCTCGGACACAGGGCCCGGAGGTGCTCAACCCGTCCCCCCAAATGATCACCCCACGATCAGCAGGCGGCCCGGTGGTGCCGTACTGCGCGTCGGCTACGCCGCGATGAGCACGAGGGGGGCGTCGACCTCTCCCACGGCGGCCCAGCCATCTGCGCTTCGCGTCGGGCCGACCGCCTCCGTCTCCACCGGCTCGTGGTGGACGGAGCTGGGCCTGCTCTCCTGCGGCGCGCTGCTCGCCGCCGCTCCAGCGAAGCTGGAGATCACGCCTGCGGCGAGGCTGCCGACCATCGCCAGGGCGAGGATGATGGCGAGGATGCGGCGGGTCTGGTCGGACATGCCACGACCATACGCAATGCCGGCGCAGCCCGAGACGGCGAAGGGGGCATCGCCCCTGGGAGCGCTCGTCGGGAGCCGTGTGCGACGGTGTTCGCTTCACCCGGGAGCGGTCCGGGATCGCTGGTCCGACCATCCGGTTGCCGCGCCCTTCACGCAGGGGAATGATCATTGGGGTGAGCGAATCGACCCGCTGGACCACCGCCGCCGCTCACTCCGGTCCCGTGTGGGGAGCGGCCGAGGGGAGCCGGTCCATCGCCCGATGGCGCCTGGGCAATCAGCACCTCCTCGCGCCGGGGGCGGACTGCGTCGACGACGTGATGTCGCGACTGCTCGCCGTGCAGGCGGAGAACCCGGGACAGTCGGCGTGGGCCGTGGCCACCCGGACGGCGCGGCCGGACGACACGGCGCTGCAGGAGGCGCTCGAGCAGGGGCGCGTGCTGCGCACCCACGTGCTCCGACCCACCTGGCACTACGTCACCGCCGACGACCTTGACTGGCTGCTCGCCCTCACCGGTCCCCGTGTCGTGGGGGTGGTCGACTCGCAGCTGCAGCGCGACCTCGGGCTCTCCACGCGCGACGTGGACGAGCTGACGACGGTCGTCCTCGACCTGCTGGGGACCGATCCCGACCGCACCCGGACAGAGGTGACCACCTCCCTTCGCCAGCGGGTACCGCGCTTGGCCGACACCGTCACCGGACGACTGACCATGCTGCTCATGTGCCGCCTCGAGGTGGAGCGCCTCGTCGCCAGCGGGCGTCCGCGTGGGGGCGAGCACACCTACGCCCGCTACGAGGACCGGGTGCCCGGCCGCGTCGATGCCGAAGTCTTCGATCGTGACGCGGCACTGGCGGGACTGGCCGAGCGGTACTTCACCGGGCACGGGCCGGCGACGGACAAGGACCTCGCGTACTGGGCCAGCCTGCCGATCACTGACATCCGGCGCGGTCGCGAGGCGATCGACGGGGCACTCGAGTCCTTCGAGCACGAGGGCCGGACCTACTGGCACGCCGACGACGCGGCACCGGATGACCGGGTCGAGCCGCACGGCCACCTGCTGCAGGTCCTCGACGAGATGTACCGGGGGTACCAGGACTCCCGCATGGTGCTCGACGCCCGGGGGGTGGTCCCACGCGGTCGCGAGTCGGCGATCGGGATGGCGCTCGTCGACGGACAGCTCGTCGCGGGGATGCGGCGGACGGTGTCGACCCGTGCGGTGACCTTCGCGCTGAGTCCGTACGCCCCGCTGACCCCCGTCGAGCGCGCGGCGATCGACGCGGCGGCCGAGCGTTACGGGACCTACCTCGGCCTCCCGGCGCAGGTGGAGGCACCCTGAACGCGTCGTCCGGTGTGCAGGGACGAGGGCGACGCCCGTGTCCCGACACCGGGACACGGGCGCGCAACACCGTCGGGCGCGATCGAGGATCAGTCGGTGACGGTGAACTCGATCGTCTCCGTGCTGACCGTCCCGTCGCGGTCGGTGCTCGTCACCGTCGCGGTGTGCTCACCGGCGGCGAGGTCGGCCGGGAGCGCCGATCGCCAGATGTGCATGCTGCTCTCGGCGACGCTGCCGCCGTGGACCAGCTGCTCCTGGACGGCGACCGGGTCGGACCACAGGGCGCCGACCTTGCGGGCCTCGCCGGTCATCGACTGGGTGCGCTGCGCCCCCTTCGCCTCCCCGCCGTCGATCGCGACGGTGACCTCGGTCCCGGTCGAGCCGGCGAAGACGTTGGCGGTGAGGTAGGTGGTCTCGGCGAGGTCCGCAGCGGAGACCACCGTGGGGTCCTCGAAGGCCGGGGCGCTGCCGCCGTTGTCCCGGTTGGCCTCGAACCACTCGCGGTAGCGCGGCGAGTTCACCCCGACGGCCATCTGGACCGAGTCGTCCTCACCGGTGACGGTGAAGCGGTCGGTGAGCGCGTCCGGCCGCGACTCGAGCGTCAGCACCCCGGGGCGGGCGCCGTCGCGCTGGAGCGCGGTCGGGATGCCCTGGTCGGTGATCCGCCCGGAGTACCAGTCACCGGAGATCGCGCCGGCGGTGATGTGGTCGAAGGGCAGCTCCTCGACGCCCATCACCTCGGCCCACCCCTGCGTGGAGTCGCCCTCCCGCATGAACTCCGTGGTGTGGCTGTGGCCACCGAAGGCGACCGCCTCGTGACCGGAGACGATCTCGTGGATCTGCTGGATCTCCGCGACCTGGTGCCGGGTGAAGGTCTGGTCGTTGAAGTTCAGCAGCGGGATGTGTGCGGCGAGCACGACGGTCTTGTCCTTCGGGACCTGCGCGACATCCTGGCGCAGCCACTCCAGCTGCTCCTCGCCCAGCCCACCGGTGTAGCTCTCGCCGGCGCGGTACTGCACCGAGTCGAGTGCCACGATGTGCAGGTCTCCCGCGTCGTAGGAGTAGTAGTCCGGGCCGAACTGCGAGCGGTAGGTGTCGAAGCGGTGCTCGCTGTCCGCGGCGTCGTAGTCCAGGTCGTGGTTGCCCGGCAGGAGGCGGGCGGGCCCGTTGATCATGCTCGTCAGCTCACGCGTCTGCGGGTAGAGCGAGAGGTCGTCACCGACGATGTCCCCGAGGAAGAGGGCGCCGCAGCTCGCGTAGTCGCTGCGCTGGGCGAGGTCGGTGAAGGCGCCCGCGCGGGCGTACTCGACCTGGGTCTGGTTGTAGGTCTGGATGTCGCCGCCCATGATGCAGTTCTGCTGCGACTTCTTGGTGGCGGTGGAGCGGGCGAGGGGGAAGTTCACCGCATCCGGCGTCGGCCCGGTCGGCTCGATGCCGCCGTACCTCAGCTCCGGGGAGCCCTCGGGCAGGTGGACGTAGGAGAACTGCGCGATGTTCTCCTCGTCGACGGGGACCTCGTAACCGGCGGGCTGGGTGACGAAGACGTTGGTGTTGTCGTCGACGGGCAGCTCGTAGCGGCCCTTGGCGTCGGTCGTGGCGACTTGCCGGCCGTTGGAGACCTGCACGCCCGGGATGCCGCGCTCGCCGCGGTCCCGGGTGGAGTTGCGGTTGCGGTCGTCGAAGACGACACCGTCGAGGACGTCCTGGTCCTCGTCGGTGCCGTCGACGACGTCGACCTCGCCGCGGTAGGCCGTCTCGGCCCAGCTGCTCCCGCCCTCCTGCGAAGGGAGCGAGGGCGCGGCCGTCGCAGTGGGTGCCGCCAGGGCGGCGGTGAGGCAGAGGGCGAGGGTTCCGGTGGTGACAGGTGCGAGGGCACGTGTCCGGTACAGGGGCATGGTGATGTCCTTCGTGTGTGGGCACGGGCCGCGGTCTGCGGCCGTGACCCACGGTCACGAAGGTGTGTGAACCGGCCCTGACATGCGGATGGACGTCTGCGACGTCCGGACCCGCATCCGGAAGAACAGTCGGCAAGGAGTTGGTCAGTACGCCCGTGGGGAGCGCTCACCAGCTCCCCCACGAGGCGTCGATGCGCCGTGTCGGCCGCGAGGCCGTCACGTCCGGCCGGGCTGCAGCAGCACCTTGGAGTAACCCTCCTCGCGGTTGTCGAACTTCGCGTAGGCGTCCGGCGCCTCGGTCAGCGGCAGCTCGTGGGACACGACGAAGCTCGGCTCGGCCCGACCGGCGATGATCAGGTCACGGAGGAAGTGTGCGTACTGCTTGGCGTCGGCCTGACCGGTGCCCATGGTCTGGCCCTTCTCGAAGTAGCGCCCGACCTTGAAGAGCAGCTCCCCCTTCGCGGCGTGCTCGTTGGGTGCGCCCGGGTCGGAGGGCAGGTACAGCCCCACGACCCCGATCGACCCGGTCGAGCGGACCGTCTCGATCAACTGGTTGAGCACGATCGCGGGCTGCTCCTCGCCCCCTTCGGCCGTGGCCTGGTATCCGACCGCGTCGATGCCCCGGTCGACCCCCGGGGCGTGCAGCTCGTCGGCGATCTGCTGCGCCGGGTCCCCCTTCGTGAAGTCGATCGGCTGGGCGCCGATCCGGGCAGCCAGGTCGAGTCGGTCCGCGAGCTTGTCGACGGTGAAGACCCGGCTGGCGCCCCGCAGCAGGGCCGAGTACGTCGCCATCAGCCCGACGGGCCCGGCACCGTAAACGGCGACCGTGTCCCCGGGAAGCACGCCGGCCAGCTCGGTGGCGTGGTACCCGGTGGGGAAGATGTCGGCGAGCAGGGCGAAGTCCTGCTCGTGCTCGGTGCCCTCGGGGAGGGGGACGCAGTTGTAGTCGGCGAAGGGGACCCGCAGGTACTCGGCCTGGCCGCCCGGGTAGGGCCCCATGCCCACGTACCCGTAGGCACCGCCCGCACCGGGAGGGTTCACGGTCAGGCAGAAGGCGCTCTTGCCGGCCCGGCAGTTGTCGCAGAACCCGCAGGCGACGTTGAACGGCATCACCACCCGGTCACCCTTGCGGACCGAGGCGACGCCCGGGCCGACCTCCTCGACGATCCCCATGTTCTCGTGTCCGAAGGTGATGCCCGGCTCGGCGTCGGTCCGGCCCTCGTACATGTGCAGGTCGGACCCGCAGATGGCGGTGGTGGTGATCCGCACCAGTGCGTCGGTCGGGTCCTCGATGCGTGCGTCCTCCACGTCCTGGACTGCCACGTCGTACGGTCCCTGGTAGACCACGGCCTTCATCGTCGACTCCTCTCGTCGTCGTGATTCAGGTCATGGCCCTACCCGGGCGGGGCGCGGACATGCCCGTCGGAGTCGACGGAGTCAGGCGCCCACCTGCAGGGCGACGGCACCGGCGGCGACGACCAGCACGGCCAGCCTCTCGGCCGTGGTCAGGCGCTCACGGAGGATCAGCCCACCGATGAGGGCCGCCCAGACCACGCTCGTCTCACGCAGCCCGGCCACCAGGGCCAGGGGCGCCCGGCTCTGGGCCCACACCGTCGTGCCGTAGGAGATCACCGCGAGCATCCCGCCGAGCAGGCCGATCGGTGCGTGCGTACGCATCCGCCCCCAGAAGGAGCGCCCTCCCTGCCATCGGCACACCAGGAGCAGCACCGGGCCCTGCAGCGCGAACATCCAGCCGATGTAGGCCCCGGTGTTCCCCGCCATCCGTACGCCCACTCCGTCGCTGAGGCTGTAGGCGGCGATGACCAGTCCCGTGCACAGGGCGAGGACCAGGCCGGTGTCGGCCCGGGGGAGTCCTCGGGCGCCGGCGAGCAGCACGATCCCGGTCACGAGCACCCCCAGACCGAGCCAGGAGAGCAGGCTCAGGCGTTCCCCGAGGAGGCCCACCGCGATCATCGTGACCACCACCGGCGAGGTGCCCCGCGCGATGGGGTAGAGCCGCGAGAGGTCACCGTGGGCATAGGTGTGGGTCAGCAGGACGAGGTAGGCCGCCTGCAGCAGCGCGGAGGCCACGAGGTAGGGCCACGACTCGGCCGCGGGTACACCGAAGAGGACCACCAGCACCAGCCCGACGGCCCCGTTGGCCGTGCCGATGAGCGCGGACGAGACCCAGCGGTCACCGACCGACTTGGCCATCGCGTTCCACGCCGCGTGCAGCACGGCGGTGGCGAGCACGAGCAGCAGGACGCCCTGGACGCCCACCGTCACGGCAGGCAGACCGCCCCCTGGGACGCGGAGCCGACGAGCGCCGCGTACTTGGCGAGGACGCCGGTGCTCGTCATGGGCGGCTTGACCCAGTCGGCGCGGCGGACGGCGAGCTCGGCCTCGTCGACCTCGAGGTCGAGACGCCTGGTGGTCAGGTCGAGGGAGATGGTGTCGCCGTCCCGCACCAGGCCGATCGGGCCGGCGTCCATCGTCTCGGGGGCGACATGGGCGATGCAGTTGCCGGTCGTGCCGCCGGAGAAGCGACCGTCGGTGATGAGCAGGGTCGAGGCGCCCAGGCCCGCGCCCTTGATCGCACCGGTGATCGCGAGCATCTCGCGCATCCCGGGTCCGCCCTGCGGTCCCTCCTGCCGGATGACGACGACGCACCCGGGCTCGATGGCCCCCTCGGCGAGGGCGTCCAGCGCGTCGCGCTCGCCCTCGAAGACCCGGGCCGGGCCCCGGAAGGTGTCGTAGGAGAAGCCGGCGGCCTTGGCGATGGCGCCGTCCGGGGCGAAGCTGCCGCGGAGCACGGCCAGGCCGCCGGTCGTGCGGTAGGGCGTGGCGGCCGTGTGCAGGACCGAGCCGTCGGGCAGCGGCGGGTCGAGGTGCGCGAGGTTCTCGGCCACGGTGCGACCGGTGACCGTCATCGCGTCGCCGTGGAGCAGCCCGGCGTCGAGCAGCACCCGCATGACGACCGGGATGCCGCCGACGTGGTCCACGTCGCGCATCACGTGCCGGCCGAAGGGCTTGACGTCGGCGAGCACCGGCGTGCGCCCGGCGATCTCGTCGAAGTGGTCCAGGGTCAAGGGCACCCCCGCCTCGTTCGCGATCGCGAGCAGGTGCAGCACGGCATTCGTCGAGCCGCCGAGCGACATGAGCACGGTGATGGCGTTCTCGAAGGCCTCGATGGTGAGGATGTCGCGGACAGTGATCCCGTCGCGGAGCATCCGCACCGCGGCCGCCCCGGACTCGCGCGCGATGATGGTGCGGCGCTTGTCGGCCGAGGGCGGTGAGGCGCTGCCCGGCAGCGACAGCCCGAGGGCCTCGCCCATGCTCGCCATCGTGTTCGCCGTGTACATCCCGGCACACGCGCCCTCACCCGGGCAGAAGGAGCGCTCGACCGTCTCGACGTCCTCGAGCGCCATCGTCCCCGCCTGGCAGGCACCGACGGCCTCGAAGGCGTCGATGATCGTGATCTCCCGGTCGGACCCGTCGAGCATCCGCGCCAGTCCCGGCAGGGCGGTGCCGGCGTAGACGAAGGTCGAGGCCAGCCCGAGCCGGGCGGCCGCCATCATCATCCCGGGCAGCGACTTGTCGCAGCCGGCCAGGAGCACCGAGCCGTCGAGGCGCTCGGCCTGCATCACCGTCTCGACGGAGTCGGCGATGACCTCGCGGGAGACGAGCGAGTAGTGCATGCCGACGTGGCCCATGGAGATCCCGTCGGAGACGGAGATCGTGCCGAACTCCATCGGGACCCCCATCTCCTCGCGCACCCCGTCCTTGGCCGCGGCGGCCAGCCGCTGGAGCGACAGGTTGCACGGGGTGATCTCGTTCCAGCTGGAGCCGATCCCGATCTGCGGCTTGTCGAAGTCCTCGTCGGCCAGACCGACGGCGCGCAGCATCCCGCGCGCCGCGGTCTTCTCCAGACCGTCGGTGACCTCGCGGGAGCGGGGCTTCATCCGGTCGCGAAGGGAGGTGCTCGGCTCGGTCTGCGGGTGTGGCATCAGGAGGCTGCTTTCTCGCGGCCCTCACGCGGAGGACGGGTACCGGCTGCGGGCGCAGCCGGTACCCGTCACGTTCCGTCAGCCCGCGCGGGCTGTCAACAGCGGCGGGGCAGAGGGGAAGGGGGAGTCGACACTCAGGCGAAGGCCTTCGCCGCGGCCTCGACGAAGGGGTCGAGGTCACCGGGGTTGCGGCTGGTGACGAGCGTGAAGTTCCCGGCGGTGCAGGTGACCGACTCCTCGTCGACCCAGGTGCCGCCCGCGTTGCGGATGTCCGTCTGCAGCGAGGGGAAGGACGTCAGCGTCCGGCCGTCGACGAGCCCGGCCTCGACCAGGGCCCACGGGCCGTGGCAGATCGAGGCGATCGGCGTGCCGGCCTCGGCGATGGCGGTGACGAACGCGACCGCGTCGGAGTCCATCCGCAACCGGTCGGCGTTGGTGGTGCCACCCGGCAGGACCAGCGCGTCGTAGTCGGCGGCGTTCGCGTCGGCGACGGCGACGTCGGCCCGGAAGGTGTCCGCCTTCTCGACGTCGTTGTCGAAGGCCTGGACCTCGCCCTTCTCCGGAGCGATGAGGGTCATCTCGGCTCCGGCGTCACCGAGTGCCTGCCACGGGGTGGTCAGCTCGGCCTGCTCCACGCCGGAGTTGGCGAGCAGCACCGCGATCCTCTTGCCGTTCAGGTCTTCCATCACATTCTCTCCTTGCTACGTCGTTGTGTCAGAGTGCCTGCGCGGTGAGCGGGATCCGCCCACCGGCGAGCACCATGTCCACCTGCCGGTCGGACAGGCGGTGGTGCACGGCGACCTCCCGGTCACCGATCGTCGCGGTGAGCCCACGACCGGCGCGCAGGGCCTCGTGGACCCCCTCGAGCACGACGACGTCGTCGACCGAGATGCCGTCGTGGTCGGACGGGTCGTCGAACTCCAGCGGGAGGACACCGAAGTTGGCGAGGTTCTGCCAGTGGATGCGGGCGAAGGACTTGGCGATCACGGCCACCAGCCCGAGGTACCGCGGCGCGATCACCGCGTGCTCCCGGGACGACCCCTGGCCGTAGTTCTCGCCGGCGACGACGACGTGGCCCTCGCCCCCCTTCGCCCGCTCGGGGTAGGTCTCGTCCACGCGGACGAAGGAGAACTCGGCGATCCGGGGGATGTTGCTGCGGTAGGGGAGCACCTGCGAGCCGGCCGGCATGATCTCGTCGGTGGAGACGTCGTCGCCCATGACGAGCAGCGTGGGCACCTCCACGTGGTCGGCGATCGGTGCGAACTCGGGCAGCGAGGAGATGTTCGGCCCCTTGACGAGCTCGACCTGCTCCGCCTCGTCCTGCGGCAGTGGGGGCAGCAGCATGTCGTCGATCGTGCTGTACCGCTCGGGCATCCTCGGACGCGGGTAGGTGATGCCGTGGCTGTCCGCGAGGGTGCGCGGGTCGGTGATCCGGCCGGTGAGCGCCGCGGCCGCAGCGGTCTCGGGGGAGCAGAGCCAGACGGCGTCCTCCTCCGTGCCCGAGCGTCCGGGGAAGTTGCGCGGCATCGTGCGCAGCGAGTTGCGACCGCTGGCCGGGGCCTGCCCCATCCCGATGCAGCCCATGCACCCCGACTGGTGGATGCGCGCCCCGGACGAGACGAGCGAGGTCAGCCAGCCGCCGGAGATGAGGTCGGCGAGGACCTCCCGGGACGTCGGGTTGATGTCGACGGACACCCCGGCGGCGCCCTGCCGGCCCTGGAGGATCTCGGCGACCACGGCGAAGTCGCGCAGCCCGGGGTTCGCGGACGAGCCGACGACGACCTGGGTGACGTCCTCGTCCTCGACCTCGGCCACCGGCACGACGTTGCCGGGGGAGGACGGCTTGGCGATCAGCGGCTCCAGCGCGGAGAGGTCGATGTGCTCGGTCTCGTCGTAGGCGGCGTCCTCGTCGGCCACCAGCCGGGTGAAGTCGTCCCCGCGCCCGACCGCCTCGAGGTAGTCGCGCACGGCGTCGTCGGCAGGAAAGACGCTGGCCGTCGCCCCGAGCTCGGCGCCCATGTTGGCGATGACGTGCCGGTCCATCGCGGTCAGCTGGTCCAGCCCCGGCCCGTGGTACTCGATGATCCGGTTCAGCCCGCCCTTGACGCCGTGCCGCCGCAGCATCTCGAGGATGACGTCCTTCGCGGAGACCCAGTCCGGCAGCTCACCGGTCAGCTCGACGCCCCACACCCTCGGCATCGACACGTAGAGCGGCTGCCCGGCCATCGCCATCGCGACCTCGAGCCCGCCCACGCCGATCGCGAGCATCCCCAGCGCGCCCGCGGCGCAGGTGTGCGAGTCCGACCCGATGAGCGTCACCCCGGGGCGCCCGAAGTGCGCCTGGTGCACCGGGTGCGAGACGCCGTTGCCCGCCTTGGAGTACCAGAGCCCGAAGCGCTGCGCGGCGGACTGCAGGAACAGGTGGTCGTCGGGGTTCTTCTCGTCGGTCTGGAGCAGGTTATGGTCGACGTACTGCACGGACAGCTCCGTGCGCACGCGGTCGAGGTCCATCGCCTCCAGCTCGAGCATCACCATCGTGCCGGTCGCGTCCTGGGTGAGCGTCTGGTCGACCGTGAGCCCGATCTCCGATCCCGGTTCCATCGAGCCGTCGACGAGGTGGTCGGCGATCAACTTCTGTGCGACGGTGCGCGGCATGCGTCTGCCCTCCCCTTGGGTTGCTCCCGAGGGGCCTACCCGGATGCGCCCGGTCCATGCAGGCCGTCTCGTTTCAACCACCGGGCTCGCGGGTACGGACCGGGGCACCACGAGTGCCCGGTCGAGGAGGCGGATGCATGGTCATGCGGATGCCCCGGCTGGCGGGGCCACGGTCGTTCCTGGCCGCAGCCCTTCTCCCGGGGGCCGCCTTCGTCTGGCTCCTCGTGCGGACTCCCGCCGTGCTGGCAGGGCGGACGGACGGCGTGTCGGTGCCGTGGGCGCCCGCGCTCGGCCTGCAGATCGACCTGCGACTCGACGCCCTCGGGCTGCTGCTCGCCCTCCTCGTCACCGGTGTCGGGGCCCTCACCCTGGTCTACGCCCGCTGGTACTTCGCCGAGCGTGCCGACCGACTCGGTCGCACCTGTGCCGTGCTGCTGCTCTTCGTCACGGCGATGGTGGGCATCGCCGTGGCCGACAACCTCCTGGTGCTCTACGTCGCCTGGGAGCTGACGACCGTCTGCTCCTTCCTGCTCATCGCCGACGGTGGCCACACAGCAGAGGCCCGGCGTGCCGCGCTCCGTGCGCTGCTGGCGACGACGGGGACCGGCTTCGCCATGCTCCTCGGGTTCCTCCTGCTGGGCCGGGAGGCGGGGACCTACCGGATCTCCGGGCTGGCGGCGGCGGAACCCGCCGGTGGTGTGGTCACCGGGGCAGTGGTGCTGATCCTCGTGGGCGCCTTCGCCAAGTCCGCCCAGGTGCCCTTCCACCCGTGGTTGCCCGCGGCGATGGTCGCCCCGACGCCCGTGACGGCGTACCTGCACGCCGCCGCCATGGTCAAGGCCGGTGTCTTCCTCGTGGCCCGCCTGGCGCCGGCGCTCGCCGAGACCGTGCCGTGGCAGCCGCTCGTCGTCGTCATCGGGCTCGCGACGATGATCCTCGGTGGGTGGCGGGCGCTGGGCCAGACCGACCTGAAGACGTTGCTCGCCTTCGGCACGATCGCGCAGCTGGGATTCCTCATGGTCCTCCTCGGGGCCGGTACCCGGACCGCGGCCATCGCCGGCGGCACCATGCTCATCGCGCACGCCCTGTTCAAGGCCTGCCTCTTCCTCGTCGTCGGGATCATCGACCACTCCGCGGGCACCCGGGAGATCGGGGAGCTGTCCGGAGTGGGCCGCCGCTCGCCCGTCCTCCTGGGGTGCGCCGTCCTGGCCTGCGCGTCCATGGTGGGGTTGCCCCCCTTCGTCGGCTACCTCGGCAAGGAGGCGGCCCTGGAGGCCTTCCACTCCCACGCCTGGGGCGGTCCCGGGGCCCTGGCGGGACTCGTCCTCGGGTCCGTCCTCACGGTCGCCTACACCGGGCGGTTCCTCCAGGGGGCCTTCGCCGGCCCGGCCCGGCCGAGCGGGGAGTGGCACGCACCGCCGGCAGGATTCCTCGCCGCACCGGTCGTGCTCGCCCTCGCAGGGGCGGTCATCGGCCTGCAGCCGAAGCGCCTCGACCACCTCGTCGCCGCCCACGCAGGCCTCCTGCCCGATCCGGGCAAGCCGTACCACCTCGCCCTGTGGCACGGCTTCAGCGTCGTCGTCGTCCTCTCCGCCGGCACGCTCGTGGTCGGGGTCGCGCTGTTCCTCGTCCACCGTCGGCTGGCGCCCCTGCACGGGCGCCTCGCCGGGCCCGCGACAGCGCTGGGTGCCAACGACGCCCTCGCCGCGGGCAGCACGAGGGCCGCTGCCTGGGTCGACGCCCACGTGCACGCCCGGGCGCTGCCGGACCAGCTCGCCCGCACCGTGCTCGCGGTCGTGCTCATCCAGGCCGTCGTGCTGGTGCCCGTGGGCATCCCGGTGCCGCATCCCTGGGACACCCCGTGGCAGGCGGTCGTCGCGGCCGGAGCGCTCGCCGGGACGGTCGCGGTCATCACCCTGCGCCGACAGCTGTACGCCGCCGTGGTCCTCGGCGTCGTCGGGTACCTCGTGGCCGTCGTCTTCGTGCTCCAGGGTGCACCCGACCTCGCCCTCGTCCAGCTGCTCATCGAGACGCTGACCTTCGTCGTCTTCGTGCTGGTGCTGCGCCGGACGCCGCGCGCCGAGGCTCGTCGGCACCCGCACGGGCGCGGGTTGCGCGCCGCGGTCGCGGTCTCCTTCGGCCTGCTGATGACCCTCGTCTCGCTCACCATGGCGAGTCGGCACGCACGCTCGCTGCCCTCCCCGGACTACCTCCACGAGTCGCCCGGCCACGGCGGGCCGAATGTCGTCAACGTCATCATCACCGAGTACCGGGCGCTGGACACCCTCGGCGAGGTGAGCGTCCTCGTCATCGCGGCGACGGCGGTCGCCGGCCTGGTGCTGCAGAGCACCCGTATCGGCGGGCCGCAGGCTCCTGACGAGCCGGGCACGCAGCGGGCGGAGGTGAGCACGCGTGATGGATGAGTCCGACCACCCCGGGGACCCGGGCGACCCGCGGACCGGCAACGAGCCGCTCGACCGGCTGCTGCCGGGCGCGCACCACCTCGACGCCGATGACCGCTCGCTCCTGCTGGAGGCCTTCGCCCGACTCGTGCACCCGACCGCCCTGGTGGTGGCGGCCTACCTCTTCGTCGTCGGCCTGCACCACCCCGGTGGGGGTTTCGCCGCGGGCCTGGTCGTCGGGCTCGGCCTCCTGCTGCGGCGGGCAGCCGGCGGCCCGCGTGACCTGGGTGCGGCGGCACGGGCCAACCCGGGGGTCCTGCTGGGCGCCGGGCTGGCGCTCGCCGCCGGGTACGGCATCGCGGGCATCGTCCTCAGTGGCGATCTCCTGCACGGCACCGTGCTGCACCTCGACCCGCCACTCCTACCGCCTTACGACCTCCCGACGTCGATGGTCTTCGAGATCGGGATCCTGCTCATCACCGTGGGCGTGGTCCTGGACATCCTCCGGACCCTGGGCGCGGAGGATGACCGATGAACGCCACGAACCTCACCCTCGCCCTGCTCTGCGGCGGCTTCTTCGCCGCCGGCATCCACCTGATGATGGCCAGGTCACTGGTGCGGGTGGCGATGGGGGTGGTCCTGCTCGGCCATGCCGCCAACCTCCTGCTGCTGCAGTCCGGCGGCCCCGCGGGGAAGCCGCCCGTCTCGGGCTCGGCCCCCTACGAGGAGCTCGCGGACCCGCTGCCCCAGGCGATGGCCCTCACCGCCATCGTCATCACCTTCGCGGTGACCGCTCTGCTGCTCGCGGTGGCCTGCCGCAGCAACGACCTGCGCGGCCACGACGACACCACCGACCGGTCCGTCGACGACGAGGAGGGAGGGCCATGACGCTCGCGACCCTGCTGGTCGTCGTGCCGGTGGCCGTCCCCCTTCTCGCTGCCGGCCTGGCGCTGCTCCTCGGCCCGTGGCCGACGGCCCAGCGTGTCCTCGGCACCGCGGTCCCGACGGCCGTGGTCGTCGACGCGGCCTTCCTCCTGCACCGCGCGGACACGCAGGGCCCGGTGGTGGCCCAGGCGGGTGGTTACCGCGTGCCGCTGGGGATCACGTTGGTGGCCGACCGGTTCTCGGCGCTCGTGCTGCTCGTCTCGTCGATCGTGCTGCTGCTCGTCGTCGTGTACGCGATGGCGCAGGGGATGCGCGGGGGCACCGTTCCGTCGGTCTTCCACCCCAGCCACCTCGTGCTCCTGACCGGTGTGGCGCTGTCCTTCCTCACCGGCGATCTCTTCACCCTCTTCGTCGGCCTCGAGATCATGCTCATGGCCAGCTATGCCCTGATCACCCTGCGGCCGAACCGGGCCCGGGTGCGCGCGAGCATGACCTACATCGTCACCAGCCTGCTGTCCTCGATCCTGCTGCTCAGCTCGGTGGCGGTCGTCTACGGGCTGACGGGCACCCTCAACCTCGCGCAGCTCTCGCGCCGCGTGGGTGACCTCGCTCCCGACGTGCAGGCGTGGCTGAGCGTGATGCTGCTGCTCGCCCTGGCGATCAAGGCGGCCATCGTCCCGATGCACTGGTGGTTGCCGGAGAGCTATCCACCCGCGCCCGCACCGGTCACCGCGATCTTCGCCGCGCTGCTGACCAAGGTGGCCGTGTACGCGATCATCCGCACCCAGACGCTGTTCTTCCCGCGTGACGAGCCGTGGACCCTGCTGCTCATCCTGTCGGCGGTGACCCTCCTGGTGGGGGCGTTCGGGGCGCTGGCGCAGGACAACCTGCACGGGGCGCTGTCCTTCCTGCTCGTCTCCCACATCGGCTACATGCTGCTGGGCCTGGCCGTGTCGACCCGGGAGGGCGTGGCCGCCTCCGGGATCTACCTGGTCCACCACATCGTCGTCCAGGCATGTCTCTTCTGCGTCGTCGGACTCGTGGAGCACCACCGCGGCACCGCGTCGGTCCGCCGCCTCGGGGGCGTGGGGGCCACGGCTCCCGTGCTCTCGATGATCTTCCTGATCCCGGCCCTGAGCCTGGGCGGCGTCCCTCCCTCGGACGGGTTCATCGCCAAGCTGGCGGTGCTGCGCTCGGCCGTCGGCACACAGGATCCACTGCCACTCGTGGTCGCCGGAGTCGGTCTGCTCACCGGACTGCTCACGGTCGCGGTGATGGCGCGGATCTGGTCGCGCGCCTTCTGGGGGGAGCCGGCCGCGCCGGTGCCCGACCCCGACCCCACCGACGAGCTCGTCCTCGGCACCGGGTCGGTCATGCGCGGCATGACCGTGGCGACGGCGTGCCTGATGCTCCTCGGTGTGGGAGTGGCCGCAGGGGCCGGCCCCGTCTCGGACCTCGCGACCCGCGCCGGTGAGGACCTGCGCTCCGGGGCCGAGTACCGCGCGTCGGTCCTCGGAGGTGAGGGTCGATGACCGCATCGGCGTGGGCGCGGCGCGGCGTACTGGTCCTGTGGCTGCTGTGCGTCTGGCTCCTGCTGTGGGGCACCTGGCGTCCCGACGTGCTGCTCGCCGGGGTCGTCGTCTCCCTCGTCGCGGTCCGGTGGGCTCGCCTCCCGGCGCCGCCCCTGCGCACCCGGGTGCGGTGGGCGCGGGCGTCGCTGCTCCTGCTCCGCCTCGGGGGCGACATGCTGCGGGCGTCGTGGGCGGTCACGATGACCGTCGTCCGCGGCGCGGGCCGGACCCGCTCGTCCGTGCTGTGCCTGTCCCTGCGACCCGGTGCCTCCGACATCGCGGTGGTGCTGGCGTGCAACCGGATCTCCCTGGAGCCCGGGTCCGTGGTCATCGACATCGACCGCCGCCACGGCCGGCTCTACGTGTACGTGCTGGACACCCCGGACGCCGAGGCCGTGGAGCGGCGCCGTGGGGAGAGCCAACGCCTGCTCGATGCCGTGCTGGACGCCTTCCCGACGCGCGCCGTCGCCACCCGGGACGGTGCCGGGACCGCCGAAGGGAGCGGATCATGACGATCCTCATGACGATCAGCGGCGTGCTCGTCGCGGTGGCGGCTGCGCTGGTGCTCTTCCGCGTGGTCGTCGGGCCGAGCCTGCACGACCGCCTCGTCGCGCTGGACACCGTGGCGGCACTGATCGTGTGCGGCATCGTCATCCGCAGTGCCCACCGGGGTGAGATCGGCGACCTGGTCCTGCTGGTCCTGGTGGTGCTCGTCGGTGGGCTGAGCACGGTCACGGCCATCAGGCTCGCCTCCCGGGAGGAGCAGTGATGGTCCTCCTCCAGTGGATCGGTGCCGTCCTGATGGTGCTGGGCAGCCTGCTCGGTGTGGTGGCTGCGCTGGGCATGCTGCTGCTCCCGGATGCCGCCGCCCGCCTGCAGGCGGCGGCCAAACCACAGGTCGTCGGCCTGCTGCTGATACTGCTGGGCGCCGCCCCCTTCGTCCGCTGGTGGCCGGCCCTGGGGATGCTCCTCCTCGTGGGTGCGTTCCAGGTGGTCACCGCACCGGTGCTGACGCAGCTCCTCGCCCGCGACTCCTACCGGTCCGGGGCGTGGCGTCGCGACCTCCTGCTCGTCGACGAGTACGAGGCGGATCGTGCGGGCGGACGCGACGACGCCTCGGGATGACCGCGGTCGGTCGGGAGGGCGCGGTCACGCCGGAGAGGAGTCGGGGACCTGTGCGCGGCGCAGGTCGCGTGGCAGCTGCTCGAGCAGGCGCAGCCACAGCTCGGACGCCGTGGGGAAGGCGGGCACCGCGTGCCGCAGGAGATGGACCGGCACCCGACCCACGATCGCGATGGTCGCGGCATGCAGCAGCTCGCCGGCCTCCGTGCCGACGAAGGTCGCCCCGAGCAGGCGGCCCGTGGCCCGGTCGACGACGATCGACATGCGACCGGAGGCGTCGTCACGCAGGAGCGCCCCGCCAGCGGCGCCACCGAAGGGCACCTCGCTGGTCACCACGTCGTGGCCGGCCTCCTCCGCGGCACGGGCGGTCATGCCGACCGAAGCGACTTGCGGGTCGGTGAAGACCACCTGCGGCACGGGGACCCCGTCCGGGTCCGGCTCGGTCGGGGACCCATCGGCCTCGGCGGCGATGCGCGCGCCCACGACCCGGGCGCGGTACTTGCCCCAGTGGGTCAGCGGCGGGCCGCCACCGGCGTCGCCCACGACGGTCAGCCACTCCGGGAGGTGACCGGCGGTCACGTCGTCCTCGGTCAGCCCGACCGCGTCGAGCCCCACGTCCCCGAGGCGTGGTCGGCGTCCCGTCGCCACGAGCACCTCGTCCGCCTCGATGGTCCCGGAGCCCGTCGTCAGGCGCACCGGGCCACCGTGCACCCGGCCGATGCCGGTGTCCCGCGCCTCCGGTCGCCCGCACTCGGTGGCCTCGGTGGACAGGCGCACGTCCACCCCCTTCGCGCGAAGGGAGTCGGTCACCACCTCCCCGGCGAAGGGCTCCATCCGCCCCAGCAGGCCCGGCCCGCGCACGAGCATCGTCACCCGCGCGCCGAGCGCTGCCATCCACGTCGCGGCCTCGCAGGCGACGACCCCGCCGCCGACGATCACGATCCGGTCGGGCACCTCGCGGACGCCGGTCGCGTCGCGCGACCCCCACGGGAGGGCCTCGCGGAAGGGCGGCGGGATCACCGGCTCGCTCCCCGTGGCGATGACCACGGCGCGGCGGGCACGCAGGCGGCGGGTCCCCCCCTTCGAGGCTCCTTCGTCGCACCTCAGGGCACCGCCTTCGCCCTCGCCCTCGACCTCGATCTCGCGCTCGCCGACGAGGCGGCCGTGACCGCGCAGGGGCCTGATCCCCGCGCCCTCGACCCACTCCGCCTGGCCGGAGTCGTCGTAGTGCGAGACCCACTCGTCGCGGCGGGCGAGCAGCGCCTCGCGGTCGACGTCCGTCGGGACGAGACCCTGCAGGTGGGCACTCGTCGTCGCCACCTGGGCCGGGCGCAGCAGCGCCTTGCTCGGGATGCATGCCCAGTACGAGCACTCCCCGCCGTAGCGCTCCACCTCGACGATCGCTGCCGTCAGGTCGGAGTCCTCGATGGCGTACTGGGCGAGGTTCTCTCCGACGGGACCCCCGCCGAGCACGATGACGTCGACGGTCTCCGGCTCGTCGGTCGGCGTCGTCACGCCGAGGGCTCCACGCGCAGCTCACCCTCGCGATGACGACGGCGCAGCGTCTTCTTGTCGAACTTGCCGACCGACGTCCGCGGTACCTCGTCGACGAAGGCGAAGGCGTCCGGCAGCTGCCACTTCGGGAAGTCCGCGGCCAGGTACTCGCGCAGCTCGGCCGCGGTGGTGCTCGCGCCCTCCCTGACGACGATGGTGGCCAACGGCCGCTCCTGCCACTTCTCGTCCGGGATGCCGACGACCGCGGCCTCGAGGACCGCCTCGTGACCCATGAGGGCGTTCTCCAGGTCGACCGAGGAGATCCACTCGCCGCCGGACTTGATGACGTCCTTCGCGCGGTCGGTCAGGGTGATGTAGCCGAGGTGGTCGAGGGTGCCGACGTCACCGGTGCGCAACCAGCCGCCGTCGAACTTCTCGGCCACCTCCGGGTCGTCGCTCGCGTAGTAGTCGGCGGTCACCCACGGGCCCTTGACCTCGAGCTCGCCGACGGCCTCGCCGTCGCGGGGGAGGACGCTGCCGTCGTCGGCGACGATGCGACCCTCGACCCCGCAGAGGAGCCGGCCGGCGGTGGCCTTGTAGCGCCACTCCTCCTCGCCCTCGATGCCGAGGGGCACATTGGCCACGGAGGCGACCGGGGAAGTCTCGGTCATGCCCCATGCCTGGACCATGTCGAGGCCGTGGCGATCACGCAGCGCCTGCATGAGCGCGACGGGGACGGCGGAGCCCCCGCACAGGATCCGGCGAAGGGAGCCCAGGCTCACCTCGGGGTGGTCGTCCAGGTACACGAGCACGTCGTTCCAGACCGTGGGCACCGCGCCGGAGATCGTCGGTCGGCTCTCCTGGATGAAGCGCACGAGCGGCTCGGCCTGCAGCCAGCGGTCGGGCATGCACAGCGAGGCGCCGCTCATGATGGCCGCGTACGCCAGGCCCCACGCGTTGGCGTGGAACATCGGCACGATCGGCAGGACACGGTCGGCGAAGGTCAGGCCGGCGACGTTGCCCGTGCACGAGGCCATCGAGTGCAGGTAGGCCGAGCGGTGGCTGTAGACGACGCCCTTGGGGTTGCCGGTCGTGCCGCTCGTGTAGCACATGGCGGCCGCGTCGTCCTCGTCCACCTCGGGCCAGTCGAAGGTGTCCGGCTGCTCGGCGAGGACGTCCTCGTAGAGCAGGATCTCCTTGCCGGAGGAGCGAAGGGAGTCCAGGTTGGCCGCTGCCGCGTCGGGCCCGGCGACGAGGACGTGGGTGACCGTCTCCAGGTGCGGCAGCTGCGGGGCGAGCAGGCCGACGAGCGAGTCGTCGACGATGACGACCTTGTCCTCGGCGTGGTTGGCGACGTAGATGAGCTGCTCGGGGAAGAGACGGATGTTGAGCGTGTGCAGGACCGCGCCCATCGACGGGATCGCGAGGTAGGCCTCGAGGTGCTCGGAGTTGTTCCACTGGAAGGTGCCGACCCGATCATCGCCCTCGACGCCGAGCGACCGCAGGGCGCCGGCGAGCCGGGCGGTGCGCTGGCCGAGCTCGGCGTAGGTGATGGACCGGGAGCCGTCGGCGGTCGCGGTGACCACTTCCGAGTCGGGGTGGACGCTCGTCCCGTGGTGCATGAGGGAGGCGATGGTCAGCTGGTAGTCCTGCATCGTGCTCTTCATGGAGCCATGCAACTAGGTGTGGGGCGTCACGTCCAGACCCCGCCGGCAGTCTCCCGGGGGAAGGGCCTGCGGTTCAGCCGTCCGGCTCGATCCGGCGGTGTACCCGGACGCAGCAGCGGCCGTCCCCCGGCTCGAGGCGGGCGTCGGCCTGATCGCAGGCCATCCCGTCAGCGACCCCTTGGACGTAGGACTCGTTGAGCCCGCAGACGAGCGCGGTGTGCTTGCTCGCCAGGGTGTCGAAGGGGCAGTTGTGCAGCTCGACGACGCCCTCCCGATCGTCCGGCTCGTAACCCTGCTCGGCCAGCGCTGCGGTGAGGTCCTCGATCGTCGCCTCGTCATGGTGCGGTGCGGCGCGCCCGACCTGCACGCCGTGCTCGTGGGCCGATGACCGCAGCGCGGCCTCCAGCGGCTCGCCCGCGCCTGCCTTGGTGACCGAGGCCGCGAGGATGTCACCGACGAGGTCGTAACGGCGCGGTGGCAGCGAGAGGCTGAACTCCTGGTCCGAACGGCGGTAGAGCTTGCTCGGCCGACCGGCGCCCGGGCCGGTGCGACCGGTCAGGCGCCGGTACTCGACGTCGAGGAGACCCTCCTCGACGAGGCGGTCGAGGTGGAAGTTGACCTTGTGCGGGCGCAACCCCAGCGCCGTCGCGGCCTGCTCCCGACTGACCGGTCCATGCTCGCCGGCGACGTACTCGTAGAGCGCGCGTCGCGTGTCGTCGGAGAGGGCCCCGAATCCGGCTGCCAGCGCGCTGAGCTTCATGGCCTGATTCTAAAACACATCTCCATTGACACAAGAGTGGCGAGGAGGTCTAAGATCGAAGAATCTCTTGATTAGAAGGAGTTGTTGGTCATGGCCACCCCCACCGTCCACCGTCCCGTCGTCACCGGACCCCCGATCTCGACGAAGGGGGCGGAGCGCGCCTACCTCCTGCTGCGCACCGTCTTCACGCTCGCCCCGATCGCCTTCGGGCTCGACAAGTTCGTGGGGCTCCTCACGGACTGGCCGGTCTACCTCGCCCCGTGGATCGATGGCATCGTCCCCGGCACCGCACAGCAGGCGATGTACGCGGTCGGCGTCATCGAGATCGTCGCCGGCATCGTCGTCGCACTCGCCCCCCGGTACGGGTCGCTGCTCGTGGCCGGCTGGCTGCTGGGCATCATCGTCAACCTGCTGACCCTCAGCGGCTTCTACGATGTCGCCCTGCGTGACTTCGGTCTGCTCGTCGGCGCTCTCGCCCTCGCCGCCTTGGCGTGGTCGGACCGCGGCGAGTCGACATGAGCCACCTCGGGTCCGCCCGGGCCGACACGATCGGCGGTCGGGTGACGCGCCCTCACCTGCAGGTGGCGGGCTCCCGCCCGGCCGTCGACGTGGCCGCGGCGGAGGCGGCCGCGGCCGACCTGCTCGCCGCCCTCGGGCTCGACCTCACCTCCCAGCACCTCGCCCGCACGCCCCGCCGCATGGCCAGGGCGCTCATCGAGATGACGAGCAGCGATGACTTCGAGCTGACGACCTTCCCCAACGACGAGGGCTACGACGAGCTCGTCCTCGTGCGCGACATCCCCGTCCGGTCCGTCTGCGAGCACCACGTCCTGCCCTTCACCGGCGTCGCCCACGTCGGCTACCTGCCCGGGGAGCGGATCCTCGGGTTGTCGAAGTTTGCTCGGATGGTCGACTGGTACGCCCGACGACCGCAGACGCAGGAGCGGCTCACCCAGCAGGTCGCCACGCATCTCGACGAGGCACTCTCTCCCCGCGGCGTCGGCGTGGTCGTCGAGGCGGAGCACTCCTGCATGTCGCTGCGCGGCGCTATGGTCGCAGGGACGGTCACCACCACCTCAGCGCTCCTCGGCCGACTCCGGGAAGATCCGCGCAGCCGCGCCGAGTTCCTCGCACTCACCAGGAGCACGCCATGACCATCGCGATCATCGGTGCCGGCCTCGCCGGCGCCAGCGCCGCCGCCGAGCTGCGCGAGCAGGGATACGACGGCGACATCGTCCTCGTCGGCGCGGAGCCGCACGCGCCCTACGAGCGCCCGCCGCTGTCGAAGGACATCCTCCTGCGCACGGGCACCGCCGCGGATGCCGCGGTCAAGGACGACGGGTGGTACGAGGAGCACCGGGTCGAGCTGATCACCGGCTCGGCCGCCACGGACCTCGACCTGTCCGCACGCACCTTCGCCGTCGACGGTCGGAAGGTCGACTACGACGACCTGCTCATCGCCACGGGAGCCACCTCCCGCCACCTGCCGATGGTCGACGAGTCCGGGGCCCCCTTCGCCTACCTGCGCACGATCGAGGAGTCGGAGGCGCTGCGCCGGAACCTCACCGGCCACCTGCTGATCATCGGGGCCGGCTGGATCGGCTTGGAGGTCGCGTCCGCAGCCCGGCAGGCCGGCGGCACGGTCACCGTCGTCGAGGCGGCCGCACGGCCCCTGGCCGGGCCCCTCGGCGAGGAGATGGCCGCGGTCCTCGCCGGGCTGCACCGCGAGCACGGGGTCGACCTGCGCACGAGCACGACGGTGGAGACCATCGAGCGCGAGAAGGGGAGGACGCGCGCCGTCCTCTCCGACGGCACCGAGGTCAGCCCTGGCCTCGTCCTCGTCGCGATCGGTGCCGTGCCCGACGTGGCGCTCGCCGAGGGTGCCGGTCTGGACGTCGACGACGGGATCCTCGTCGACGATCGGCTGCGCACGAGCGACCCGCACGTGTACGCCGCCGGGGACGTCGCCAGCCACGATCACCCGAGCCTGGGTCGGATCCGGGTCGAGCACTGGGACAACGCGATCCAGCAGGGGCGCCACGCGGCCCGGAGCATGCTCGGCGGGCAGGAGCCCTACGCCCGGCAGCCGTACTTCTTCACCGACCAGTACGACCTGGGCATGGAGTACGTGGGCCACCTCGGCCCGGACGGGTGCGACGAGGTCGTCGTCCGCGGTGACCGTGACTCGCGCGTGCTCAACGCCCTGATGGTCACGGGCGGCCGGGTCGTGGCGGGCATGCACACCAACGACTGGGACGCCACCGACCACCTGCGCGCATGCGTCGGGCGCGAGGCCACGGCCGACATGCGGGACGCGTCCATCCCGCTCCGGGACGCGCACAGCTGAGCGTGACGCCGCCGCACGTGGGCTGTGCCACCACGTGGTCACCTGCGATATTTGGGTATGCACCTCACCCGACGCCTGCTGGCCGCTGCCGCGGTCCTCGGCGTGCTCGTGGCCCCGGCCGCTGCCGCGACGCCCGCTGGCACCGGTGACGAGGTGCGCGTGGAGCAGGTGACGGTGCCGGTCGGCGCGGAGCCGGATGGCTCCGAGGTCACCCTCGATGCCGACGTCTACCACCCCGCGGAGGGCCGCGACCGCTCGCACGAGGCGGTGCTCCTCGCGCACGGGTTCGGCGGGAGCAAGGACGACCTGACTGACCGGGCACACGCCCTGGCGGAGCAGGGGTACCTCGTCGTGGGCTACAGCGCGCGGGGGTTCGGCGACTCCGGCGGGGCGGTCCACCTCAACGACCCCGACTACGAAGTGGCCGATGCCCGGGTCTTGGTGGACCTCATCGCGGAGCAACCGCAGGTGCGGCGGGATGGGCCGCGCGACCCCAGGGTCGCGGTTGCCGGAGGCAGCTACGGCGGCGCGCTGGCCCTCATGGCCGCGGGAGCGGACCAGCGCATCGACTCGGTGGTTGCCGCCATCACCTGGCACGACCTGGCCGACGCCTTCTTTCCCCAGTCCGCGACGGAGCTCGAGGAGCCCGGCCCCTTCACGGCGCTGTGGGCATCGAACTTCCTCATGGGGTCCTTCCGCGGCGGGGGCAACGCTGACCCGGCGTGCGCGGGGTTCGCTGCCCGGGAGTGCGAGCTGTTCGTCACGGCCGCGGAGACCGGGGCCGCGCACCCGGACCTGCTCGAGATGCTCAGCCGCCACAGCCCGGCTCCCACGCTCGCCGACATCGAGGCGCCGGTCCACCTCGTGCAGGGCATGTCGGACACCCTGTTCGGGATCGAGCAGGCCGAAGCCACCGCTCGGGCACTGCAGGAGGCAGGTGTCCCCGTCGCCGTCAGCTGGTTCAACGGCGGTCACGACGGTCCTACGCAACCGACCGACTCCGGGTCGGCCGGCTCCGGCGACGGTGGTGGCCCGCCGACCGAGGACGGGCAGATCGAGGCGTCCGACCAGGAACGGCAGCAGACCGCGGACCTGATGACCTGGCTGGAGGGCACGCTGCGGGTGGAGGAGCCCGTCACGCAGGCGACGTTGCCGGTCGCGGCCTTCCGCTACGCCCTGCCGCCGTCACCGTCGGACGAGGCGGATGACGAGCAGGTGGTGGGGGCGTCGAGCCGCCCCCCGGCGGACGGGACGGCTGACACCGAGGCGCTGGCGCTGTCCCCGGTGGCGTCCACTTCCCTGGTCAATCCACCCGGGGGAGTTCCACGGGCGACGACCGTCCTCCCGGGACAGGGTGGGCTCGGCCCCCTGACGTCGACCGTCTCGACCTATCCGCTCTCGGCGCTGCCGGGTCAGTCGGTGGCCTTCGACACCGACCCGCTCGAGGAGGACCTCCTCGTCGTGGGCCGACCACGTATCGACCTGGAGCTCACGTCGACCGGATCGAGCAGCACGCTGTTCCTGTCGCTGTGGCAGGTGCGCAACGGCAGCCCCGTCCTGCCGCGACGTCTCGTGGCGCCCCTGCAGGTCGATCTCGATCCGGGCGCGCCCACCCGGGTGACGGTGGACCTCCCCGGCGGCACCTGGGAGATGCCGGCGGGGTCGACGTGGCGGGTGCTCGTCACGGCGACGGACGCGGCCTACGCCGGGCCGGACGAGGTGCGGGTCGACCGGGTGGAGGCGGCCGGTCCGCTGGTCCTCCCGACCGGCGGTGGCGCGCCGGTGAGCACGGGCAGCGTCTGGGACGCCGAGACGCTCGGGGTGGCCGGCGCCCTGGCGCTGCTGCTCCTGCTGGTCGGCGCCACGGCCCTGCGGCAGCGCAGTGTGCGGCGCCCGCCGAGGGAGGACCTCGCTGACGTACCCCTCGTCGTCGACGGGCTCGTCAAGGAGTACGCGGACGGTCACCGCGCGGTCGACGACGTCAGCTGGCGGGCCGATCGGGGCCAGGTCGTCGGGCTCCTCGGGCCCAACGGTGCCGGTAAGACCACGACGCTCCGGATGGTCATGGGGCTGATTCGCCCCGACGCCGGGAGCGTGCACGTCCTCGGGGTCCCCGTGACGGCAGGAGCAGTCGTGCTGGGCCGGGTCGGCGCGCTGGTCGAGGGCCCCGGCTTCCTGCCCCATCTCAGCGGGCGGGCCAACCTGCTCTCCTACTGGGCGGCCACCGGCAACCCCGCCGAGGAGTCCCGGCTGGCGGAGGTGCTCGAGATCGCCGCGCTCGGCGATGCGATCGACCGTCCGGTCCGGGCCTACAGCCACGGCATGCGCCAGCGCCTCGGCATCGCCCAGGCGATGCTCGGGATGCCCGAGGTGCTCATCCTCGACGAGCCCACCAACGGTCTGGACCCACCGCAGATCGCCGCCATGCGACCGATCCTGGCCCGGTACGCCGCAGGTGGGCGCACCGTGGTCATCTCCAGCCACCTGCTGGCCGAGGTCGAGCTGACCTGCACGCACGTCGTCGTCATGCACGCAGGACGTGTGCTGGTGACCGGCTCGGTGGACGAGCTGGGCGTCGCGGGGGGGCGCACCCTCGAGTCGGTGTTCCTGACGACCATCGCGGCGGCGGGCGAGGGATCCCACCTCAACAGGGTGCGGTCCCGATGAGCCGCCCCCTGAGCCTGCGCGTCGAGCTGCGGCGACAGGTCACCCGGCCCCGCACCCGGTGGGCACTGCTCGTCCTGCTCGTCCTCCCGCTCGTCGTCGTCGCCGCGTTCGCCCTGGGCAACGGTGACAGCGAGGGGCAGAGCTTCTCCGATCTCGCCACGACGGGCGCAGCCAACTTCGCGCTCTTCATGCTCCTCATCTCCGCCGAGCTGCTCATCCTCATCCTCGCGGCCCTCTTCGTCGGCGACCCGGTGCCGGCGGAGGCCTCGTGGTCCTCGCTGCGCTACCTCCTCATCGCCCCGGTACCGCGTGCCAGGTTGCTCACGAGCAAGCTGCTCGTCGGGCTGGCCCTGACAGCCGTGGCCGTGCTCCTCCTGCTCGTGTGGGTGCTGGTCGTGGGAGGGGTGGTCTACGGCTGGGACCCGCTGTCGTTGAGCGTCGGCGGGTCGCTGGCCTGGGGAGAGGTGCTGTCGCGTCTCGCGGTGGGTGCCGGATACGTCTTCGTGGCCCAGCTGCCCTTCGCGGCCGTCGCGTTCTGGATGGGGGTGCGCACCGACGCGCCGTTGGCCGCCGTCGGCGTCGCCGTGCTCGCGGCCATCGTCTCCTCGATCCTGGACGCCCTCAGTGCCCTCGGGGACTACCGCCGGGCCCTGCCCAACCACTACGCCCGGGAGTGGATCGGTCTCTTCACCCTCGAGCCCGACTACGCGGCCCTGCTGCCCGGAGTGCTGTGGGCCCTGCTCTACGCCACCGTCTTCATCGCTCTGGGGTACCGCCACTTCGCCCGCAAGGACGTCCTCAGCTGAGCCGTCCCCCCTCGGGAGGGCTGGTCGGAGGGCGCAGTCGTCCTCGACGTCAGCCGGCGAGCGATCCGCCGAAGATCTGCCATGCCAGCGCGCTCTTGGCCACGAGACTGAGGACGAGGTATGCCTTCTCGCCGTACGCGTAGTCGGCCCAGCGACCCAGCCGCCGGTACTGCAGCCACTGGTTGAGGGCGAAGCTCATGAAGAAGATGAACAGCGAGACGATGATCCCGAGCACGAAACCGGGCACCTCGGCGGCGCCGAGCGTGTTCGTCAGGATGGCGACCCACGGGGCCGCGCCGGCGATGCAGCCGAACCAGAAGGGCAGCATCGTCGTACGGCTCCGTCCGGGAGGGTTCATCACCTCCTGCAGCCAGCCGAAGAGGATCATCGCGACGTTCGCCCCGATGATGAGGGTGACCTCGGTGATCCCCGTCAGGCCGGTGTAGAAGCCGATGAGGATGATCATCAGTGTCGCGCTGACCGAGTACTCGACCCAGCGGAACCGGTTCACGCCGGCGCGCAGGTCGGCCTCGTAGCGTCCGCGCAGCAGGGTGCCGGTCAGCAGGTGGTCCACGGCGGCCAGGGCGAGGAAGACCGCGATCGCCGGACCGATCGGGACATCGAACAGGTGCTCGGGCGCGGGTGGCGCGGTGCCCGGTGGCCCCTGGGGGTACTGCGAGGTGACCCCGATGGCGAAGTCGGTGGCCAGGACCAGCACGCCGACCGCTTGGGCAGCGTGCAGGACCGCGAGGGCGAGGTTCCAGATCCGCAGACGGCTCAGGCGCGCGTCGGTGACGCCGGTGGCTTCCATGCCCTCACTGTGTCACTGCGCACGCACGAGCCGTCGGAGGGCGAGCGTGGCGACCCGGGCGTATGCCCGACCGACTACGGGCGGGCCGGTGACCTCCAGCCAGGTCTCGCTGCCCGTGGGGTGGGGGCGCACGCCGTGCACCAGGTGGAGGCGCAGCCCCAACGCCACGACCTGCCACGACCAGGTGTGGTCGGCGACGTCGACCTCCTCGATCGTGAAGGGGACGCCGCTCCCGGCGACGGTGCGCACCACCCTCTTCGTCCCCGGGCGCAGCGTCGGGTGCTCGTACTCGACGGACCGGATCTGCGGCGACCACGTGGGCCACAGCGCTGGTCGGGTGTACCGCTGCCAGACGGTCTCCACCGCGGCCGCGCCCGCGACGCTCACCCGAGCGGTGGAGCTCATCTGGTCCTCCCGCCTCAGCCGCGCAGGACCTTGGCCATGGCCTTGCCCTTGGCCAGCTCGTCGACGAGCTTGTCCATGTAGCGGATCCGGCGCATGAGCGGGTCCTCGACCTCCTGGACCTTCACGCCGCAGACCGAGCCGGTGATGAGCGACGCGTCGGGGTTGAGGGTCGCCGCCGCGAAGAAGTCCTCGAACGTCGTCCCCTCGTCGAGGTGCCGCTGCAGCTGCTCCTGGTCGAAGCCGGTCAGCCATCGGATCACCTCGTCGAGCTCGTCCGTCGTGCGGCCCTTCCGCTCCACCTTGGTCACGTAGTGCACGTAGACGGAGGCGACGCTCATGGTGAAGACCTTGCTCATGTGGCGAGCGTATCCGAGTGCAGTGTCTCGGCCACTGGCTGGAAGTCGTGCGCCTTCACTGCTGAAGGTAGAGCAGCGGTGCTGCTAAAGGTAGCGCATCAGAGCGGCTAACAGTAGCGTTGCGTTCATGGTCTACCTGCGCAGATTCGTTGACACGGAACTCGATGAACTTCTGCCGCTCGCCGGTGCGATTGCCTTGGAGGGTGCGAAGGGGGTGGGTAAGACCGGTACGGCACTGCGGCGTGCGTCGACCGTGCTGATGCTCGACGACCCGGCTCATCGGGATCTGGTCGCCGCAGACCCGATGATGGCCGGGCTCGAGGTAGGAACCGTCCTCATCGACGAGTGGCAGCGAGTGCCCGAGGTGTGGGACGCAGTGCGGCGTGGTGTCGATGCCGGGGCGCCCCCGGGCCGATTCCTCCTGACCGGCAGTGCCACTCCCACGCCCGGCGTCGACACCCACAGCGGCGCGGGCCGGATCCTGTCTGTGCGCATGAGACCGATGAGTCTGCCGGAGCGCGGCGTCACCGAGCCGAGCGTCTCGCTGGGGGAGTTGCTCGAGGGGCGCTGGGTCGCTCCCGCAGGCCGTACCCGGTGGCGCGCCGGGGACTACTTCCTGGCCATTGAGAGCAGCGGTCTACCGGGGCTGACCAGCGCACCCGCCCGGCTTCGTCGTGCACAGCTGGACGGCTATCTGGAGCGTGTCATCGACCGAGACCTGCCCGAGCAGGGACTGGCCGTCCGTCGTCCGGCCACGCTCCGGCGCTGGCTGTCCGCCTATGCCGCTGCATCATCGACCACGACGTCCTACTCCAAGATTCTCGATGCCACTACCGCGGGCGATGGAACGCAGCCCGCCAAGACGACGACCATCGCCTACCGGGACCACCTGAGCCAGCTCTATCTCTTGGACCCAGTACCAGGATGGAGTCCCAGCCGTAGTGCGATCTCTCGCCTCCAGCAGGCCCCGAAGCACCAGATCGCCGACCCTGCGCTCGCCGCCCGGCTGCTCGGCCTCGATGCCACCGCGCTGGGGAGTCCTCGCGGTGCACACATGGCTGGTCAGCTGTTCGAGTCACTGGCCACGCTCACGGTACGTGCTGCGGCCCAGACTGCGCAGGCGAGGGTGGGTCATCTGCGCACGCGCAACGGTGATCGGGAGGTTGACCTGGTCGTCGAGGCGGACGACGGCCGCGTCGTGGGTGTCGAGGTCAAGCTGGCAACGACAGTCAACGACGCGGATGTCCGCCACCTCCTGTGGCTGCGCGAGAAGCTGCCGACCGAGGTTGTGGATCTCGTGGTGATCACGACGGGTGACCGAGCCTATCGCCGCAGGGATGGGGTGGCCGTCGTCCCACTGTCCCTCCTGGGCGCGTGATGGACCGGTAGCGTGCGGTCGATGGCCACCTCCGACTCCCTCGAGAAGGCACTGCGGGCAGCCGTGCACGAGGACTCCTCCGTGCGCCAGCGCGCGGCCCTGTACCTCGGCATCCACGCGGACGACTCGGTGGCCCGCGAGCTGGTGTCGCTGCTGATCTCCGAGCCGGACTTCTACGTGCGCGAGACCCTCACGTGGGCGGTCGTGACCCGCGCCGACGCGACCTACCCGCTGCTCGTCGACGCCCTGCAGGACACCGGGCGGGAGCGCGTCCAGGTCCTGCACGCCCTGAGCAAGATCCGTCGCCCCGAGTCCGTCGCCCGGATCCTGCCGCTCGTCGACGACCCCGATGAGCACGTCGCCGCCAAGGCCCGCTGGGCGCTCGGTCGCACCGCGACCCCCGGTGCCGTCTCGGCACTGATCGACCACCTCGGCGAGCAGGAGGACTTCTGCCGCCGCGAGCTGACCCGCGCGCTCGAGCAGGCGGGCGCGGCTGCCGTCGACGGTCTGGCCGCGCGGCTGGTCGAGGCCACGGAGCCGTCGGTGCGCAGCCACGCGGCCGAGGTGCTCGTGGGGATCGGGGACCCCGACGCCCGGCCGGCGGCGGACGCGCTCGTCCACGCCCTCGAGCACGACGACAAGCAGGTCGTGGTGCCGGCGATGGAGGCCCTGGCGGCCCTGGACGTGCCGGGCGTCGACGAGAGGCTGACCCGGCTGCGCGAGGGGGAGGACCAGTGGCTCTCGATCACCGCCGGCTGGTTGCTCGAGGACCGCGCCCGGCGGTGATCCGCCTGTGGCCGGCTCACCCGGAGCGCGTCAGTCGACGCCGTCGAGCTGCTTCTTCTGCACCTTGCCCATCGCGTTGCGGGGCAGCGAGTCGGTGAAGCGGATCTCGCGCGGGCGCTTGTGCCACGACAGGTCGCGCGCGACGTGCGCCGTCAGCGCCTCGGCCACGGGCTCGTCGGCGGCGCCCGAGGGCACGACCCAGGCGACGACCCGCTGGCCCAGGTCCGGGTCGGCGACCCCGGCCACGGCGACCTCCGCGACCTCCGGCCGGGCGAGCAGCGACGCCTCGATCTCACCGGCGCCGATCCGGTAACCGCCGGACTTGATGAGGTCGACCGACTCCCGGCCGACGATCCGGTGGAAGCCCCCTTCGTCCCACGCGGCGAGGTCACCGGTGACGAACCAGCCGTCCTGCGTGAAGGACGCCGCGGTCGCCTCGGGGCGACCCAGGTACCCGTCGAAGACCATCGGTCCACGGACCTCGAGGCGACCGATGGTCTCCCCGTCGTGCGGGACGAGCGTGCCGTCCTCGCCGCGGATGCGCGTCTGCGCGCCCGCGACCGGCAGTCCCACCCAGCCCGGCCGGCGCTCGCCGTCGGCGCGGGTGCTGAGCGTGATCATCGTCTCCGTCATCCCGTAGCGCTCGACCGGCGCCTGACCGGTCAGCTCGCGGATGGCGTCGAAGACGGGGACGGGAAGGGGGGCGCTCCCGGAGACGAGCAGCCGCGCCCCCGCGAGGGCCCTCGCGGACCCGGGGTCGGCCGCGATGCGCGACCAGACCGTCGGGACGCCGAAGTACATCGTGCCCGGCGTCGCCGCGTAGCGCTCGGGGCCGGGCCGGCCGGTGTGCCGCAGCCGCGCTCCGACGCGAAGGGGGCCGAGCACCCCCAGCACGAGCCCGTGGGTGTGGAAGAGCGGGAGCCCGTGCACGAGCGTGTCGTCCGCGGTCCAGTCCCACGCGTCGACGAGACCGTCCAGCCCGGCCGCGAGGGTGGCGTGGTCCAGGGCGACGCCCTTGGGCGCGCCGGTGGTGCCGGAGGTGTAGAGGATGATGCCGGTCGCGTCGGCCGGTGGGGTGGGCAGCGTCGCGTCGCTGCGGGCCCCGAGGTCGACCGGCACGTCGGGCAGGGTGAGCCCGTCCGGTCGCGGTCCGACCCACACGCTCGCGCCCGAGTCGCGCAGGAGGTGCTCGACCTCGCCCGGCCCGGCATCCGGTGGCACGGGTACGGCAGGCACCCCGGCCAGGAGGCAGCCCACGACCGCGACGACCGTCTCCATCCGGGGGGTCGCGTGGACGGCGACCGGACCCGCATCGGGGAGCGCGGCGGCGAAGGCGGTCGCGGCCGCCCGCAGCTCCTCGCTCCCCAGGGTGGTCCCGTCCACCTCGACAGCGTCCGGGCGGCCGGGGTCCTCGAGCAGTGCGCGGAGCAGCGGTGCCGTCATGCCGGGGAGGATACGCGTGGCCGACGTCCTCATCGGATGAGGTCATCACCGAGGAGGTCGTCTTCCCGCAGCCGGGTCACGGCCCCGGCCAGCTCCCTGCGCGCGGCGTCGTCGAGCCCCAGGACGGGGCGGGGGAGATTCGGGTGGCGCACGAGGCCGAGCTGCTCGGCCAGTGCCGAGACGACGCGGTAGCTGCCGTACCTCTCGAAGAGGGCCCACAACGGCTGGTGCCGGCGGGACAGCTCGAGCGCACGGTCGGGCCGGTCGGAGCGGGCGGCCGCGACGATCGCCAGGCACGTCCTCGGCAGGACCCCGGCCAGGACGCTGTACCAGCCGTCGCAACCGCCGACGAGTGCCTCGGCGGCCACCGGGTCGCCGCTGATCCCGACCGTCACGTCCGACGGGAGGTGCGACCGCAGGGCGGTGAGCCGCCGGGCGACGGCTGCGGCGCCCCCTTCGACCGGGGGGAGCTTGACCGAGGCGACGCGGGGGAGCGCCGCGATGCGGCCGTGCAGCTCGTCCGTGAAGGTGAACCGGGTCGTCCCCGGGTTGTCGTAGACGACGATCGGCACCGACGAGGCGGCGTCGAGGTCCTCGAAGAGCCCGAGGACCTCCTCCGACGTCAGCGGTTGGTACGACACGGGCGCGAGGAGCAGGGCGCTCGCGCCCGCGGCCTGGGCGTCCTCGGCGTGCCGGAGCGCCTCGCGCGTGCTGGTGGCACCCACGCCGGCGATGACGGGCGTCCCCCCGGCCTCCGCGACGCTCATCCCGACGGTCCGACGCCGCGCGTCCCGGTCGAGGTAGGCATAGCTTCCCGTCGACCCGAGGGCGGCGATCGAGTCCACCCCTGCGGCGGCGAGTCGCTCGACGAGACCGCGGTAGGCGACCTCGTCGATGCCGCCGCCGGACTCGTCGACCGGGGTGAGCGGGAAGGCGCTGAGGCCGGTGAATGCTCGTGGGGTCATCCCGGCAGCCTGCCACGCGCGTCGTGGGCGGAACCGCTGACGCCGTCCAGCCCTCGCGCGTCCCTCAGGCGGGTGGCAGCAGGTCGGGGCGCCCGAACATCTCCGCGGTCGCTCGGGCCGTCGGTTGCCCGGCGTCGGGATCGGCGCCCTGCTCCAGCAGGACGGCGACGACCTCGTCCTCCCCCTTGAAGACGGCGCCGGCCAGCGGCGCCTGGCCGCGGTCGTTGAGGGCGTCGACATCGGCTCCTCTCCGGGCGAGCGCGCGCACCAGATCGGCATGGCCGTGGTAGGCGGCGAGCATGAGCAGGGTGTTGCCGGACGGGTCCGTCAGGTCGGCCGGCGCCCCCGCATCGAGATAGGCCCCGAGCTCGTCGGCGCGTCCCTCGCGCGCCATGTCGAAGAGCTGGTGGGCGAGCTCGATCGCGTCATCGGGTAGATCGCTCATGGGGTGAGTGTGCCCGGCCGGGAGGCTGTATTGTCACTAGTCGGACCGTACTAATTGAGGGAGGGCGTCATGGGCGGCGTGGCCAGGGATCTCGAGGCGGAGCACCACAGCATCGACGACCGCCTCGCGGAGTTCGTCGCGGGCCTCGACGAGGGGCAGGTGCAAGCGGAGGTCTTCCGCGCGTCGGCGAGGGAGCTGCAGCACCACATCTACGTCGAGGAGGCGCACCTCTTCCCGCCGCTGCGGGCGGCCGGGATGATCCCGCCGGTCCTGGTCATGCTCCGGGAGCACGGGGAGATCTGGGGCGTCCTCGACGCCGTCGAGCGTCTCCTGGCCGACGACCACCCGGACATCGCCTCCCTTCGTCGGGAGTGCGGCCGCCTGGCGGCGCTGCTCGAGGCGCACAACCTCAAGGAGGAGCAGATCCTCTACCCGGCTGCCGACGAGAGCCTCGCGGCCGAGGACCTGGAGCAGGTCTCGATCTCGCTCGTCGACGGGGAGCTGCCGCCGGGCTGGCGCGCCGAGATGGCCTCGCGCTGACGGGTCGGACTGCGAGGATGGCGGCATGAGTGACACCTGGTCGATCGTGCACGCCGAGCGCCGGGCCCTCGTCGAGGACCTCTCCCAGCTGACCGACGCGCAGTGGGAGCACCCTTCGCTGTGTGCGGGGTGGTCCGTCCACGACGTCGCCGCGCACCTGGTCAACAACGCCCTGGCCACCCCGGTCGGGGTCCTCTGGGCGATGGTGCGGGCCGGGTTCGACTTCGACCGGCAGAACGATCGTGGGGTGCGGCGCCAGCGCGGGGCCACCCCGAGCGAGACCCTCGAGCGGCTGGACCGCGTCGTCGGACGCACCTCCGGCCCGCCGGCACCGCTCGACAGCCGCCTCGTCGAGGAGGTCCTCCACGGTGAGGACATCCGCCGTCCGCTGGGCATCCAGCACGAGTACTCGCCGGAGGCGGTCCTGCGGTCCCTGCGCTACCAGGCCCGCACCCCCCGGGCGCTGGGCGGCGGCAAGGACGTGGCCCGGCAGGTCGGCCTGCACGCCACCGACGCGGACTTCAGCACGAGTGACGGTCCCGAGGTCACCGGCCCGGCGCTGTCGCTGCTCATGGCCATCTCCGGGCGGACCGTCGCCCTCGAGGACCTCCACGGTCCCGGGGTCGCGGTCCTGCGCTGAGCGTAGGGCGGTGATCGGTCCCGGTCACCACGGGAGGAGGCTGCGCACCCGGGCGTGCGCCAGCGCCGCCCGTGCCGCGTTCGCCCCCGGGGCGCCGTGGACCCCGCCGCCCGGGTGGGCCGAGGCCGACCCGAGGTAGAGGCCCGTGATCCCGGTCTCCGCCCGCCCGGCCCCCGGCACCGGGCGGAAGACGAGCTGCTGGTGCAGCTGGGCGGTGCCGCCGTTGATCGCCCCGCCGACGAGGTTGGCGTCGTGGGCCTCGAGCTCGTGCGGCCCGAGGACCCGCCGGGCGGTGACCCGCGAGCCGAAGCCGGGCGCCAGCCGCTCGATCCGCGCCTGCATCCGGTCGGCGAAGCGCTCGCAGTCGTCGTGGCCCCAGTCGCCCCGGATGCCGCCGTCGCCGGCGTCGGTGCGCGTCACCTGCGGCACGTGGGTGTAGGCCCACATAGACTCGGTGCCCGCCGGTGAACGGGTGGGGTCCGAGGTGGTCATCTGCCCGGCGAGGAGGAAGGGGTCCGAGGGGATCGCGCCCGCCGCGACCTGGCCCAGGGAGTCGGTCATCTGCTCGACGGAGTCGGCGATGTGCACCGTGCCCGGGGCGAAGGGGGGCTCGCCCGCCCACGGGACGGCCCCGTCGAGTGCCCAGTCCACCTTGACCGTGGCCGGGTCCCACGTGAACCGCTCCATCCCCTTCGCCGTCCGGGTGGGGACGTCCCGCGCATCGAGCAGGCTCCCGTAGAGCGCGGGCGCGCTCACGGTCGCGATGACCGCCCGGCCGACCGGGATGACCTCCCCGTCCGCGGTGCGCACGCGTGCGGCGCGGCCGTCGACGACGTCGATCCCGGACACCTGCGTGCCGCGGCGGATCTCGCCACCGAGCGACTCGAGGCGCTGGGCGAGGGACAGCGTGAGCTGGTGCGCGCCGCCCTCGGGGACGGGGTAGCCGACCGTCTGCCCGAGCATCGTCAGCATCAGGGCCATGAGCGAGGACCCGGGCGCGTTGAGCGGGATGTCGGCATGGCCGGCGTTCCCCGCGAGGAGCAGCCGCGGTGAGCGCCCGCCGAAACGGTCCTGCACGAACTGCTGCACCGGGGTCAGCAGGTCCTTGACGAAGCGCAGCCCGCCGACCGCGGGCAGCCGGGTGAGCCCGCCCGCCGCCGCACGCACCGGAGGCAAGGGGGTGAGCAGCCCGCCCACGAGGTGGTCGCCGATGCGGTCCCACGTCTCCGACAGCCGCAGCCAGGCGTCACCATCGCCGTGGTGCTGCGCCTCCATCGACGCCGCGGTGACCTCCCGGTCCCGGTGGAGGATCGCCCACTCGCCGTCGGGGGTCGGGTGCCCGAGCACGGCCGGCGCGTGCCGCCACCGCAGCCCGTGGTCCTCGAGCCGGAGCGAGGTGATCGCCGGGGACGCGGCAGCCAGCGGGTAGAAGGCACTGCCCGTGTCGTGGACGAAGTCCGGGTGCACGTCCCGCGAGCTGTGCACGGCGCCCCCCACCTCGGGCGCGGCCTCGAGGACGAGCACCGACCATCCCGCGTCGGCGAGGTGGTTGGCGGCGACGAGGCCGTTGGGTCCGGCACCGATGACGACCGCGTCGGGGGCTGTGCTGGGCATGGCGCCATCCTCCTCCGGGATCAGACCGAGCGGTGGGTGCGGCCCTCGACGAGGAGGGCGAGCCGATGCAGGGTCTCGGTGTTGCGCCAGGCCAGCCCCGGCTCCCTCACCACCGCGGGGAGGAACCGGCCGGGACCGGAGGTGGCGTCCTCGAGGATGGTCACCTCCGTCTGCCCCTCGGAGGGGGTCAAGGTGATGAGGACCTCCGCCTCGCCCATCGGCCAGGCGCGGGCCCGCAGGCGCAGCGCCGCCTCCTCCTCGCAGGCGAGCACCTCGGTGTCGTCGTCGATCAGACGGGGCCAGACGCCGACGGAGTGGTGGATGCGACTGCCCTCGGCGGGCCAGTCGGGCTCCACGTCGCGCATCCGGGAGGCACCGACGACCCACAGGGGGAAGAGCCAGCCGTCGGCGAGCACCTTCCACACGTCGGCTGGTGAGGCGTTGATGATTGTCGTGTTCTCTGACATCGGCTGCTCCGTGGGGTCGGGGTGGCAGATCTACCCGGGGCGCGGCCGTCCATGCGGGACCGGGCGCGCGGGCACTCCTCAGGGCCGGCGACCGACCGCGAGGAAGACGGGGTAGGTGGCGTCGTCGCGGGTGACCGAGGAGCAGTCCGAGACGCTGACGTCGGTGAACCCGGCCTGCTCCAGCGATGCCTGCAGGCTGCTGCGGTCGAAGCCGTGGTGACCGTCGAAGTCGTGGTCGTGGAAGGACCCGTCCTCCTTGTCCAGGTCGGCGATGCACAGGTGGCCGCCCGGGTCGAGCATCTCGAAGAAGGCCCCGAGCACGACATCGAAGCTCTTCACGTGGTGCATGACCATCGACGAGACCACCAGGTCGTAGCGGTCGGTCGGGACCGGGTGGCTCTCCAGGTCGAGGTCCGAGACCCGGGTCGGCGAAGGGAGGACCCCCGCCTCGACCTTGTCGGCGAGGACCTGCCGCATGCCGGAGGAGTTGTCGGCCAGCGTGAGGGTCGGCTCGATGAGCTCGTCGAGCAGCGCGATGGTCACCAGGCCGGTGCCGGCGCCGTACTCGAGGACCCGGCTGCGCGGGGCGAGCGGGACGGCCGCGGCGATGCCGCGTGCGACCTCGCCCGACTGCCGGGCCTTGTCCGGGTCCTCGTCCCAGGTGGCGGCCTTGTCGTCGAAGCTGTGGGTGCTCATGGCCACCAGCCTGCCACTTGCCGCTCGACGTGCGAGCGCCCCCACTGCTGCGCCCGGTGGTGTGGACCGGACCTCGACCGGGTGGGCCGGCCCAGAGCGCCTGGTGGCTGGCGTTGAGCAGCCGCAGCTTCATCCGCGCACGACGAGGGGCCCCGACCAATGCCGGTCGGGGCCCCTGCGCGGGATGGATCAGAAGCGACCGTAGGTCACGTCGTCCGTCCAGATGTCGCGCTTGGTGACGGTCGAGCCCTCCGTGCCGGAGTCGTACATCTTGCCGTCGCCGGCGTAGATGCCCACGTGGTAGGCGGGCGAGCCGAAGAAGACGAGGTCGCCCGGCTGCGGGTTGGACACCGGGGTGGCCGCGGCCTGCTGGTCGCCGGTCATGCGCGGGAGGTCGATCCCGTGCTGGGCGAAGACGTACTGGGTGAAGCCGGAGCAGTCGAAGCCGGACGGGTCCTCGCCGCCGTACACGTACGGGGTCCCCACGAGGCTCTCGGCCGTGCCGAGGAGCGAGGAAGCCTCGGCGTCCCCCTCGACGGAGGTGGTGCCACCGCTCGTGGCGGTGGCGTCCGCGTCGCCGGACGTGGACCCGGTCGCACCGTCCAGGCCCATCGCGGAGCCGGTCCGCGGGCCCACGACGCCGTCGGCGACGAGGCCGTTGTCGCCCTGCCAGGCCTCGACGGCCTGCTCGGTCCCGGCGCCGAAGACGCCGTCCTGGGTGGCGCCGACCTCCTGCTGGATCTCCTCGACGACGGCTCCCGTGTCACCCACGCGCACGTAGTCGTCGAAGCCCGACGAGTCGCTCGACACCGTCGAGCTCGTCGGTGCCGGCGCACTGCCGGTGGGGCCGCCCGCGTTGGCGGAGGCGCTCGTCGCGGTCATGGTGGTCGCGCCCAGGCTGAGGGCGGCTGCGGCGAGGACGCCGACTCCGGCGCGCTGGGTCGTGCTCGGGGCCGTGCGGACCGCGCGGTGGCGCCCGGCGTAGAACGTGGTGGTCATGCGAGTCTCCTCACGCCTGCGGGACCACCGGCTGCCGGGGGCCCGCTCCTGCCTGTGTCGAACAGGGGACCGCCGGGGTCGGCAGGACACGGCGGTCCCGACGGGGTTCCGCTGCCTCGCGGAACCGCGGACCACCGTAAGCCATCAGGTCACGAAATGGTAACGACAGGCCCTCGTCGTGTGACTTCTCGTCAGCGGCGCTCGCGGTCGTGGACCCGGCCCTCGACCGGGCTGGCCTCGGCGTCACCGTGGACCGCTCGGAGCAGGTCGGCCATCTCCTCGTCCATGCGGGCCGCGGTCGCGGCCGCCTCGGTGATCCGCCGGCGCAGGCCGGAGGGGACGTCACCCTCGTACTTGTAGAAGATCTTGTGCTCCGTGCTCGCCCAGAAGTCCATCGCGACCGTGCGGAACTGCACCTCCACGGGGACCTGCACGGGTCCCGAGGACAGGAAGACCGGGATCTCGAGGATGACGTGGAGGGAGCGGTAGCCGTTGGGCTTGGGCCGGGCGACGTAGTCCTTGACGGTGCGCACCGTGATGTCGGGCTGCGCGGTGAGCGAGTCGACGAGCCGGTAGAGGTCGGCGACGAAGGGGGAGACCACGCGGATACCGGCGATGTCGGTGATGCCCGCGCGCAGCGCCTCGATCTCCAGCTCGACGCCCTGCCGGTCGGCCTTTGCGATGATGCTCTCGGGACTCTTCAGCCGGCTCGAGATGTGCTCGATCGGATTGTCCTGGTGCAGCTCGGTGAACTCCTCGCGCAGGATGTCCAGCCGGGTGGCCACCTGCTCCATGCCGAAGCGGTAGCCGAGCATCATCCGGGTGAAGTCCTCGCGGATCCGGGCGAAGTGCCGCACGGACTCATCGGACAGCTCGGGTATCCCGCTCATGTCGTCTCCGCAGCCTCGGTGTGCATCGCTCACCACCCTAGAGCGCCCCGAAGAGGGGGCCCCACCGCCTCCGCCCGGTTACGGCGGTCCCACGACGAAGGGCCCCGACCGTGGTGGTCGGGGCCCTTCGTGGGGTGGATCAGACGCGACCGTAGGTCACGTTCGAGGTCCAGATCGCGCGCTTGGAGACCGGCACGCGGGAGTTGCCGGAGTCGTACATCATGCCGTTCCCGGCGTAGATGCCCATGTGGTACGCGGGGGCCCCGAAGAAGACGAGGTCACCCGGCTGCGGCGAGGAGACGCGCGTGGCGGCCTGGCGCTGCTGCTCGGCCGTGCGCGGCAGGGAGATGCCGTGCTGGGCGAAGACGTACTGGGTGAAGCCGGAGCAGTCGAAGCCGGAGGGGGTCGTGCCGCCGTACCGGTACGCGATGCCGACGAGGCCCGCCGCGGTGTCGAGGACCGAGCTGTTGCTGGAGATCGCGGTGCGGGTGGCGGTGCGCGAGGCGCGGGTGGGCGAGGACGAGGAGGATCCCTGCAGGCCCATGGCCGAGCCGGTGCGCGGGCCGACGACGCCGTCGACGGCCAGGCCGTTGTCGGCCTGGAAGCGCTTGACGCCCGAGAGCGTCGCGGGGCCGAAGACGCCGTCGACGCCGGTGCCGACGGCCCGCTGGACCTCGCGGACGAGGGAGCCGCGGTCGCCGTAGCGGACGACGCCGGTGAAGTTCGAGGTGCTGCTCGCGGCGCGGGTCGAGGTGCTGGAGGTCGAGCCGCCCAGACCCATCTCCGAGCCGGTGCGCGGGCCGACGACGCCGTCGACGGCCAGGCCGTTGTCGGCCTGGTAGTCCTTGACGGCCGAGAGCGTCGCGGGGCCGAAGATGCCGTCGACGCTCGTGCCGACGACGCGCTGGATCTGGCGCACCACGGAGCCGCGGTCGCCGTACCCGACGATGTCGGAGAAGGCGCTCGTCGTGCTCGTGACCGACGGCGCGCTCACGGTGGCCGGTGCCGCGGAAGCGGTGCCGGTGGTGAGCAGGGCGGGGGCCGTGAGACCGAGCGCTGCGGCGGCGGCGACGCTCAAGCCGGTCTTGCGGAGGGTGGGCTGCTGCGGCGCGCGGTGGCGACCGGCATAGAACTGAGTCATCGTGCTCTCCTGCGCCTGCGGGGTTAGCTGTCGGGTTGGGATGGAGACATCCCGTCCGTGGCCCGGGTGTCCGGGCCGGAAGGACTTCACCCCGAGGCCTGTCGGCCAGAGGTCCTGGGTCCCCCGTTCCTGCCACTTCCTGTTTGCGCAGATCCGATCTGGGTGGCAGGACTCGGCGACCAGAGCGGTCCACCGCTGGATGCGGTGGCGAGGACGAGACTAGCCCATCAGGACACGAAATGGTCACGGTGGTGTCAAGAATTCTGAACGCCGCGTTCAGGTAACGGTCAGGTTCGCTCGGGATGCGCTATGTCAGGGGACTCGGGGCCGTCAGCGGCTGGCGGAACCCCCGGCTGCGGAGGTGACCGATCGCCCCTCCGGCGGGCATCCTGAACGCCGTGCCCACCCCCTTCCTCCCGATCCGCACCGAGCGCCTGAGCCTGCGATCCCACGCCGCGTCCGACCTCGACGCCCTGCTGGCCTACTACTCGATCCCCGACGTCGCGCGCTACCTCCTGACCCACCCGTGGTCGCGGGAGTCGGGTCGCGAGGACCTCGCCAAGCGCCTCGCGCGCACCGGTATCGAGGCGCCGACGCGCGCCCTCGCCCTCGTCGTCGAGCACGAGGGCCGGGTCATCGGCGACGTCGCCCTGTGGGCCACCGACGAGACCGGGGCGAAGGGGGAGATCGGCTGGACCTTCCACCCGGAGGTCGCGGGGCGCGGCTTCGCGACGGAGGCGGCGGCCGCGGTCCTCGAGGCCGGCTTCACCCACTACGGGATGCACCGCATCGCCGCGCAGATGGACGCGCGCAACACCCGCTCGGCAGCCCTGTGCGAGCGCCTCGGGATGCACCTGGAGGCGCGGAGCCGGCAGGACTGGTGGAGCAAGGGGGAGTGGACCGACTCCCTCGTCTACGCCGCCCTGGCGTCGGACCGCCCGCGCGGGGCCGGAGACGCGATCGTCGTCAGCGCCGTCGTCCTCGCCGACGCGGACGGGCACGTGCTCACCGTCCGCAAGCGGGGGACGACCTCCTTCATGCACCCGGGCGGCAAGCCCGAGGCGGGCGAGAGGCCGGAGCAGTGCGCGGTGCGCGAGGTCGAGGAGGAGCTGGGGCTGGTGCTCGAGCCGGAGCTGCTCGACCTCGTCGCGGTGCACCGCACCGCGGCCGCCAACGAGGCCGGCCGTCCGCTCCTCGCCAGTGTCTTCAGCCACCCGCACCTGAGGGGGCGCTCCCGGCCGGAGGTGGTGCCGGCGGCCGAGATCGAGGAGGTGCGCTGGCTCGACCCGGCCGCCGACCTGCCCGACGACGCCGCGCCGCTGCTGCGGCTGCTGGTCGCGCCCGACGCCTGACGCAGATTCGCCTGTCCTAGCCTGTGGTGGTCCACGCCACACCCGACACATGGTTTGCCGATGACGCGGGTGAGGGGTTGACTGGGCAGGATCCCCCTTCGTCCACGAGAGGAGCGCACCCGTGCGCACCGTGAAGGCCTGGGCGGCCCCCTCCGCCACCGAGCCCCTGTCCCCGACGACCATCGAGCGCCGCGACCTCGGCGAGCACGACGTGCTCATCGAGATCGCCTACGCCGGCATCTGCCACAGCGACATCCACACCGCCCGCAGCGAGTGGGGCGAGGCGCCCTACCCCCTCGTCGTCGGCCACGAGATCGCCGGGACCGTCGCCGAGGTCGGCTCCGCGGTGACCAGCCACGCCGTCGGGGACCGCGTCGGCGTCGGCTGCCTGGTCAACTCCTGCGGTGAGTGCGACGCCTGCAAGGCGGGGAACCAGCAGTACTGCCCGCAGCAGATCGGCACCTACGCCGCGACCGACCGCGACGGCACGGTCACCCAGGGCGGGTACTCGACGCACGTCGTCGTCACCGAGGACTTCGTGCTGCGCATCCCCGACGGCCTGGAGCTCGACGTCGCCGCGCCGCTGCTGTGCGCTGGCATCACCACCTGGTCGCCGCTGCGCCGCTGGCACGTCGGCGAGGGCACGAAGGTCGCCGTCGTCGGCCTCGGCGGGCTCGGCCACATGGGCGTGCAGCTCGCCGTCGCGCTCGGCGCCGAGGTGACCGTGCTGTCCCAGTCGCTGAAGAAGCAGGAGGACGGTCTGGCCTTCGGGGCCGTCGACTACCGCGCGACGAGTGATGAGGAGACCTTCACCGACCTGCGCGGGAAGTTCGACCTGATCCTCAACACGGTCAGCGCGAAGCTGCCGATGAAGAAGTACCTGTCGATGCTCGCCCCCGAGGGCACCGTGGTCAACGTCGGTGGCCCGGTCGAGCCCTTCGAGGTGCCGGCCTTCTCGCTGATCATGGGCGGCAAGTCCCTCGCCGGGTCCAACATCGGCGGCATCCCCGAGACCCAGGAGATGCTCGACTTCTGCGCGGAGAAGGGCATCGGCGCCAAGATCGAGGTCATCCCCGCGGAGAAGGTCAACGAGGCCTGGGACCGCGTCGTCGCCTCCGACGTGCGCTACCGCTTCGTCATCGACGCCGCGACCATCTAGGGGCCGTCTCCGGACGGAGTCCTGACCCGCCGTCCACCCCCTTCGTCTGCTCGCCGCCACCGGCGCCGCCGTCCTGCTCGCCGGGCCGGTCGCCGTTGCCGTCCCGTCGACCGCGCTGACCGCACCGAGCGCCACGGCCTCGGCCGCCACCGCCACGCCGCTCACCGTCGTCGCCCACGGTCCACGAGGTCCCCGAGCAGGAGGTCGTCATGGCCCGCCTCCAGGGGCCGTACAGCCTGATCACCGAGGCGCACACCCGGATCGATGAGTTCGTCCGGGCCGAAGGGCTCGCGCTCGCGCCGCGCCACGACCTGGATGATCCGATCGGTGTCCTGGGACTCAACCGCTACCTCAACGACTGCTCCGACACCGCGGAGGAGGACCTGTTGGCCAGGGCCTGCATGCCGCTGGCCTGAGGTGACTCACCCCCTTCGCTCAAGGGCGAAGGGGGTGAGGCGTCCGCCGACCAACGGGTGATGGCCGGGTCGTCTTGGCCGGCCCGGGAAACCCGCGAGTGACCGGCTTGTGGCGCGGTCGTTCTCGGATATCCCGGTCATCCGAGGGCGTCTCGGGCAACCATGGCGTCAGCGAGGGCTGAGTGTCCGGCTGGGTCAGCCGTCGTGCAGGTTCTTCCCCTTCGTCTCGGGCATCGTGGCGATGACCGCCGCCGAGACCAGCAGCAGGGCCACGGTGTAGCCGACGAAGGCCGAGGGGCCGACGTTCGCGCCCAGCCACTCCTGCAGGTACGGAGCCGTGCCCCCGAAGGCGGCGACGGCGATGGAGTAGGGCACGCCCACCCCGATCGTGCGGATGCTCGTGGGGAACATCTCCGCGAAGACCGCCGGCACGATCGCGCAGGCAGCGGCGATGAAGATCAACGCCACGATCATCGCGACCGCGAGCTGGAGGGCGGAGTCCTGCAGGTAGGCGTTCAGCGGGAAGGACACCGCGGCGATGCCCAGGGCGCCGATGAGCAGCACCGGCTTGCGGCCGATCCGGTCGGACAGTGCGCCCCAGGCGGGCAGGAGCGCGATGAAGACGAGGTTGGCCAGCACGCCGACCCACAGGGCGGACGAGGCGTCGATGCCCAGCGAGGCGATCGCGCGCGCGGGGGCTGCGATGGCCCACGTGTAGAAGGCGATCGTCAGGCCGACCGTCAGGCCGATCACGCGCAGGGCGGAGACCCGGTGGGTCCAGATCTGCCGCCACAGGCTGGGCCCGGACTTCTCGGCCCGTGCGGCGCTCTCGAAGTGGTCGGTCTCGGTGAGGCGCGAGCGCATGACCAGGGCGTACAGGCCGAAGACGCCACCGATGGCGAAGGGGATCCGCCACCCGTAGGACACCATCTGGCTCTGGGTCAGCAGCGTGGTGAGGACCGCACCCGTGAGCACCCCGGCGACGTTGCCGATGGTTCCGGAGACGTAGATCAGGCTGGCCCACAGGCCACGGTTGCCGTCCTGGGCGTACTCGGAGACGTAGGTCTGGGCCGACGGGAGCTCGCCACCGTGCGCCAGGCCCTGCACCAGACGGGCGAGGACCAGCAGGAGCGAGGCGAGGACGCCGATCTGGCCGTAGGTGGGGGAGACCGCGATGAGGATGCTGCCGGCCGCCGCCGCGCCGACCGTCGAGGTCATCGCCAGCCTGCGACCGCGGTGGTCAGCGATCCAACCGAAGACGAAGCCGCCGAGGGGCCGTGCCAGGAACCCCACCGCGAAGACGGCCAGAGTCGACAGGAAGGCCGACACCGGGTTGGCGGGGTTGAAGAACTGGGTGGCGAAGAACGGTGAGAAGACCGCGAAGATCCCCCAGTCGAACCACTCGAGCGCATTGCCGATCCCGGTCCCGATGATGGTCTTGTTCTTGCCGCGGGACTCCTTGCCGGTCCGCGGGGGAATGACGGTGGTGCTCATGAGGTGCTCCTGGTGGTGGCGGTGGACAGGCGCCGGGTGGCGAGCTCGGCGAGGAGGGCGGCGCCGTCGGGGAGGACGGAGTCGTCGAAGACGGCGTGGGGGGAGTGGTTGTAAGGGGCGGTCGCCGGGTCGCGGCCGTCGGGGACGGCACCGAGACCGATGAAGGTGCCGGGCACCTCGTCGAGCACCCGGGAGAAGTCCTCGGACCCGCCCAGGGGGTGGGTCATCTGCGCACCGCGGCCCTCGTCGAAGACCTCCGTGATCGTCTCGGCGGCGAAGGCGGTCTCGTCGACGTCGTTGATCGTCACCGGGTACTCGGGCTCGTAGCGGACCTCGACCTCGACGCCGTGTGCGTGCGCGATTCCTTCGATCAGGCGGGGCAGGGCGGCGGCCAGCTGGTCACGCGTGCGCTCCGAGAAGGTGCGGACCGTGGCCTCCAGGGAGGCGGTCTCGGGGATGACGTTGCGGCGTGTCCCGGCGCGCAGGGCGCCCACGGTGACGACCGCGGGGTCGAAGATGTCCACCTGACGTGTGACGACCGTCTGCAGCGCGGTGACCATCTCGGCGATCGCGGTGACGGGGTCCCTCGCCAGGTGCGGTGCCGAGCCGTGGCCGCCGGCACCGTGTACCTCGACGACGAGCCCGTCCGAGGCGGCCAGCATCGGCCCCGGCTTGGTCCGGAACTGTCCCGCACGCTCCAGGGCGGAGAAGACGTGCAGCCCGAAGGCGGCCTCGACGCGGGGGCCAGCGGCATCGAGGACCCCTTCGCGGACCATGTGCGCGGCGCCGTCCCACCCCTCCTCCCCGGGCTGGAACATCAGGACGACGTCACCGGCGAGCCGGTGCTGCTCCTCCGCGAGGAGCCGCGCGGCACCCACGAGCATGGTGGTGTGCAGGTCGTGCCCGCAGGCGTGCATCGCGCCCTCGACCCGGGAGGCGAAGGGGAGACCGCTCGCCTCCTGCACGGGTAGAGCGTCCATGTCACCGCGGAGGAGGACGGCGGGGGAGGCCCCCTTCGCTCCCGCCGTGCCGCGAAGGACCGCGGTCACCGACGTCGTCGAGTCGCCCAGCGAGATCTCGAGGGGGAGGCCGTCCAGCTCGCGGAGCACGCGCTCCTGGGTGCGTGGCAGCCGGAGCCCGATCTCGGGCTCGCGGTGCAGGTCGCGACGCAGACGGGTCAGTTCGTCCGCCATCGTGGATGCGTCGTCCAGCAGGGTCATCGGTGGTGCCTCCGGCGTCGTTGCTCGGTCCCTCGGATCGCACAAGTGTGGAATCGTGGCCACCTCGGTCCGTGGATTTTGATGTTTCCGTGACGATGAACGGCATTCCAAGGAGGATCCGTGCAACCGACTGCCTTCGACGAGCTCGATCTGCAGCTCCTCCACGGCCTGCAGATCGCGCCCCGGGTGTCCTGGGCCCGGGCAGCCCGGATCCTGCAGACCTCGCCGGTGACCCTGATGGGCCGCTGGGACCGGTTGCGCTCCCAGGGTCTGGCGTGGGTCGTGGCCCACCCGTCCGGGCACGACGAGGTGCTCACGGCGTTCGTGGACGTCGACCTCGAGCCGGGCGCCCACCGGGAGGCCGTCACCGCCCTCGCCCGCGACCCACGCGCCATGTCGATCGAGCAGAGTGCGCGGGGCCGGGACCTGTCGCTGACCGTCATGGCGCGCGACCTCACCGCGCTGTCCCGCTACCTGCTCGACGTCCTGCCGTCGGTACCGGGGGTGCAGCGGCAACGGGCCAGACTGGCGCTGCAGATCCACCGACAGGGCAGGGACTGGCGGCTGAACACCCTCGACACGTCCCAGCGAGAGGGCTTCGAGGCTGCACGCCAGCACGTGGCACCGTCCGGCAGGCACCTGCCCCGGGACCCGCAACCGATCATCGAGGCCCTCGCGCTCGACGGGCGGGCCGGCGCCGCGGAGATCGCCCGGGCGACGGGCCGCAACCCCGCGACCGTGCGCCGACACCTCGCGCGGATCGTGGGGTCGGGCGCGCTGTCGTTCCGTTGTGAGATCGCCCAGGACCCCACCCTCTGGGGACTGAACTGCACCTGGCTCATCCGGGTGCCGGAGGAGGCGAAGCAGCGGGCGGTCGCCGCGCTGGCCACGCTTCCCGAGATGCGGCTGTGCGTCTCGACGACCGGCGACACCAACCTCCTCGTCGCCGTGTGGGCGCGCTCGGCATCCGACCTCATGCGGCTCGAGCGACTCCTCGGCGAGCGGATGCCGTGGCTCTCGCTGGTGGAGTCCGTCGTCACCCTGCGCACGGTCAAGCGGTTCGGCTGGCTCGTCGGTGACGGCGACCGAGCGACCGGGGAGGTCGTCGCCCCGGCAGTCATCGGGGACGCGACCAACGCGTCGTGACACGATCGGGCGCATGGAGAACCCGGTACCCGACTACCTCCAGGAGGTCGCGGCAGCATGCACCCCACACCGCGGAGGGTCGCCCGCCTCCTACATCCCCGAGCTGGCATCGGTCGACCCTGATCGGTTCGGCGTCGCTCTGGCCACGCTCGACGGCACCGTCTACGCGGTCGGGGACAGCGACGTCGAGTTCACGATCCAGTCGATCTCCAAGGCCTTCGTCTACGGCCTGGCGATCCGCGAGCACGGGCTGGAGGCGGTCCTGGACACGATCGACGTCGAGCCCTCCGGCGACCCCTTCGACGAGCTCTCGCTCGAGCCGGGCACCGGCCGTCCGAGCAACCCGATGATCAATGCCGGAGCGATCACCGCGCACACGCTCATCGGCGACGGCGCCGACCCGGAGGAACGCTTCGAGCAGATCCGGGCACACCTGTCCGCCCTCGCCGGCCGCGAGCTGACGGTCAACGAAAAGGTCTGGCAGTCCGAGCTCGCGACGAGCGACCGCAACCTCGCGATCATCCACATGCTGCGCAACCACGGCACCATCACCGAGCCGGCCGGGGAGATCATCGAGTCATACACCCGCCAGTGCGCCATCAACATCACGACCCGCGACCTCGCCACCATGGCCGCGACCCTCGCCAACGGCGGCGTCCAACCGGTCACCGGCCAGCGGATATACGAGCCGCCCCTCGTGCGGCACGTGCTGTCGGTCATGCTCACCTGCGGCATGTACGACTCGGCCGGGGACTGGGCCTCCTCCGTCGGCATCCCCGCCAAGAGCGGGGTCGGCGGCGGCATCATCGGCACCCTGCCCGGTCAGGTCGGCATCGCCTCGTTCTCGCCGCGCCTGGACGCCCACGGCAACAGCGTGCGCGGCGTGGAGACCTTCGCGCGGCTCTCCCGCGACATGGGTCTGCACCTGATGGCCGTGGCCCCGCCGGCGCGGGCGGTCATGCACTCCTCACGGGTGGAGCGCGTGGGCGAGGACCTCGTGCGGATCTACGAGCTCGCCGGCACGATCGGCTTCTCCGGAGCGGAGCGGGTCGTCGAGCGGATCTCGGCGAATCCCCCGGAGGAGCGCATCGTCGCCTTCGACCTCTCCCGGGTGCACTCCGTGCGCAATGTCGCCCGCCGGATGCTGCTGGAGTGCCTGCGTCGACTGCGGCTCGAGGGGCACGAGGTGCGCCTGCTCGACGAGGAGGGCGTGCTCCCCGACCCGGACCTCGGTAACGGGGCGCCGGTGGCCCCCCTTCGCTCGGGGGCGTGATGCTGCGGCGCCTGATCTACCCCGTCCCCGCCTACGACGGTGCGGAGCACGAGACGACGAAGGGTGGGACCCACCTCCTCCACCGGCCCGCCCCGAGCGGTGGCCGGACGGTCGTCTACATGCACGGCAACGGCTCCGACCTCGCCTCCATCAGCCCGCTCGCCGACCTCTTCGCCCACCACGGGCTCGGCTTCGCGGCGGTGGAGTACCCGGGCTACGGGCCGGCCGCCGAGCAGCGGACCACCCAACGGGCCATCCTGGGCGCGGCCGTCGACGGGCTGACCCACCTGCGCGAGCAGGGGCTCAGCGCGCCGGAGACCGTGCTCGTGGGGGAGTCGCTCGGCTCCTCCGTCGCGGCCCACCTCGCCGCGGACGGCCACCTCACGGACGACGAAGGGGGCGGCCGCCTCGTCCTCGTCTCGCCCTTCACCTCGATGACGGCGATGGTGCGCCGGGTGGTGCGGGTCTTCCCGCGTCTCCTCGTGCCGGACCGGTGGGAGACCGACGTGCTCGCGCCGCGGATCGGCGTGCCGACGCTGCTCGTGCACGGCGCGCAGGACTCGCTCGTGCCGCCGCAGATGAGTGCTGCGCTCGCCGCGGTGATCCCGGACGTGCACCGGGTGGTCGTCGAGGGGCGGGACCACAACACGCTCTGGGAGGCGCCGAGCGAGTGCCTCGAGGTCGTCGCCGACTTCGCCCGCTGACCCTATTCCTTGGGACCGCGCAGCGCCCACGTGCTCGATGACACGATGGCGCCCATCGCGCCGCTCGGCGATCTACACCTTTGTCGCGCCCGAACGGCCAGCCGACGTTGGAACAGACTCCACGACCTCGAGTTTACGAGGAACGGGGTGAGCCACCCAGCGCATCAACCCCCGAGAAACGACCGAAAAGTCGGCCTTGAGGACCGGTCGCCCATCAAGTGATGAGGCAGGTTCAAGTTGAGTCCCGCATAGTGGTGTAGCGCAGGGTGGCCACGTCGTCCGTTACGGACGTAGGTGCGGTCACCGTGTGATCCTTCGAGTGAACCTCTCACAGCACTCTCGAACGGAGTCATCACGATGACCGCTCCACACATTGTCGACCCTGCCGGCCTGCTTGGTGAAGCCCTGAGCGAAGCCAGTCCTGATCTGATGCGGCACCTGCTGCAGACGATGATCAACGCGTTGTTGTCCGCGGACGCTGACGCCGTCGTCGGCGCCGAGTACGGACGGCCCACTCCGGGTCGCACCGCGCAACGCAACGGGTACCGCCACCGCGACCTGCACACCCGCGTCGGGACCGTCGACGTCGCCATCCCCAAGCTGCGCACCGGCAGCTACTTCCCCGAGTGGCTGCTCGAGCGGCGCAAGCGCGCCGAGTCGGCGCTGATCACCGTCGTCGCCGACTGTTACCTCGCCGGCGTGTCCACCCGCCGCATGGACAAGCTCGTCAAGACATTGGGGATCGACTCGCTGAGCAAGTCACAGGTCTCTCGGATGGCGGCCGACCTTGACCAACTCGTCGAGGACTTCCGCCACCGCCCCCTGAGCGACGAAGGACCATTCACGTTCGTATCCGCGGACGCGCTGACGATGAAGGTGCGCGAAGGTGGCCGGGTGATCAACGCCGTCGCGCTGATCGCCACCGGCGTCAACGCCGACGGGCACCGCGAGGTCCTGGGACTACGCGTGGCGACCTCGGAAACCGGTGCGGCGTGGAACGAGTTCTTCGCCGACCTGACCGCCCGCGGCCTGACCGGCGTCCGGCTGGTCACCTCAGATGCCCACGCCGGCCTGGTCGAGGCGATCGCGGCGAACCTGCCCGGAGCATCGTGGCAACGCTGTCGCACGCACTACAGCGCGAACCTGATGAGCGCCACGCCCAAGAGCATGTGGCCAGCGGTCAAGGCGATGCTGCACTCGGTGTACGACCAACCCGACAAGGACGCCGTCCAGGCACAGTTCGAGCGGCTGCTGGACTACGTCGACGGCAAACTGCCCGACGTCCACGAGCACCTCGACACCGCTCGAGCCGACATCCTGGCGTTCACCGCCTTCCCCAAAGACGTGTGGACCCAGATCTGGTCGAACAACCCCGCAGAGCGCCTCAACCGCGAGATCCGCCGCCGCACCGACGCCGTGGGCATCTTCCCCAACCGGGCCGCGATCGTGCGCCTGGTCGGCGCCGTGCTGGCCGAGCAGACCGACGAATGGGCCGAAGGCCGGCGCTACCTCGGCCTGGAAGTCCTCGCCCGCTGCCGCATCAACATCGTGCCCACCACCGACCCTGAGATCGGAGATGATCACCTACCCGCACTGACCGCCTGAATCATCACGAAGGAGTACACAGCGCTACACCACCCGAGGGGACTTGACCCAGGTTCAGCTATCGTCTTGGGCGGGGGTTCGTTTCGCCAGTAGCACTAGCGCCGCCGCACAGGCTTCCCTTACCCCAAGAGACATCGAATTTTCCGCCCTTTCCTCGATCGAGCGCACAACGGCGGGGACCGGCATGTCGCCTCTAGACCAAGCCTCTTCTACTCCACGGACGGTGAAAAGCGGAACAATGACGCCGTCTTCTCCTAGCAACTCGACCAGAAGTTCCTCCCATAGTGACCGCAACTCGTTCTGCGGTGCCGCTGCCCTCGCAAGGCCGTGCCCCGCGTTCGCGCGGACAGTGGCGTCTCGGTCACGGCAAAGTTGGACCAACAGGGCGTGTGCCCACGAGAACAAGCAGGCTGCGTTGCCAGCCATGGCGTCGAGTGTTCTAGCAGCCTCCACCCGCACCGCTGGAGCCGGATCCGACGTGAGGCGGACCAAATCCGAAAGTAGGGACGCTTCACCCCGGATACCTGTAAGAGCAGCAAGACGCAGCGCCGGGGCAAAAACGTCAGAACCACCACTGTTCGGCAAGTGCAAATTCTGGGACGCGAAGAGGCCGTCAACTCCGAGGGATAGTTCAGAAAGTGATTCGTTCGGAATCTCTTTCGACAGGCGAGCCAATCGGTCGACCGCATCTGCCTTTAGTTCGCGAGGAATATTCGGGTCTGTCACATAACCGATCACGGCCTCCCATAGGTCAGAAATACCCCCATTGTGCGCTAGGAGCGTAACGGCCAAGTCCGCGGGACTGAGACCCCCGAAACCGTACCCGCCGCGACTAGCCTTCTCCCGAATCCCGGTCATGGCTTCAATAAGCGACTCTGCCATCTCGACCGCACGAACGTGGCTGATGGGGGATAGGGCATCAGACGAAGCCGCCGAATTCAGTTCGGCTGCAATCGCCGTCAAGCCGGTACCTCCGCGGTCCACTGTGTCAGGGAGGCCCACGGCAGCGGCCACAGTCAATCGCACTGCAGAATGATCGACGCCTGTGGGCCCCTTCTCCAGCCAGTGGCGCCAGGCGCTTTGGGTGCCCAGTGTCACCTTCTCCCACTCGACGTACCGAAGTCCCACGGCGTAGGCATTCATAAGGATCTGTTCCTGAGGACCTTGAGTCACAAGTTGAAGGACCAAGGTGCACAAGTCTTCATCTCGCCCAGCAGTTCTCGAGAGGGTGCCGAGCGCCGCCATTCGACGGTCCATGCCGAAGCGGACATCCGTGTCCTTGGATGAATTTCGCATCGCTTGGGATAGGGCCTCAAAGCCCCTGGCCGCATCGGAGGAACCAAGCAGGTCGCCCCCCTGCGCCATAGCCTCTATATCCACGTCGCGCCACCATGACAAAGGACGTCGATGAATGACTGCTAACGCTTCCGCACGCACCACGTTCAGCGGCCCGTTGGCTCTAAAGTGCCGCGCGCCCTTGGCGAACGACTTTGTTTCCTTGGATTGGCGCAGCAGACGCAAGGCGTCTAACGGACCTTGCATATCGGCACGGAGCAGACGAATCTGTCCCAACACCTTGCGTCCATGTGGCGCATAGCGGCTACCAATCAGCTCCTGATGTATAAGTTCATTTATGATTGGGCCTTCAATGGTGTTCCGCGCCCCCCAAGTTACGGTGGGGTCTTTGGTCACAGTGTTGAATCGCTCATCTATCAGCTTATCAAAGCCTTCGCCGGCCGACGCCGAAAATTCGAGGAAAACACGAGCCTTTTCGGCCTTAACGCTTTCCATCCACGAATTGTCATGATGAAGGGGGCTGGTCATGCCAACATGTGATCGAGCCGACGTAATCAATTCGTCTCTGACCCGTCGCCAGACGTGGCTCGAATCCCAGGAGACCCCAGGGCTGATGTCAACTAACCCTAAGGGCGATGTATTGAGTTGACGGAGGTGCTCGAGCGCTATCCGCCCGTCCTTGACACCTGTACCGTTGGTCTCCGAGACACGGAGTGCTCGCTGAAGGTGCAACAAGGAACGAAGGAGCCCCCCGACTACTCCATCAACAGGCTCAAGTCTCGCTAAACCGTGATCGATCGCCGTCAATAGGGGTTCATAGTCGTCGAGGTCAGCTTTACCCGCTGCGTAAAAGAGGCACGCGACAGTTGCCAGGGCCAAGTCGTCTGCGGTCCTGGAGAGCAGCAATAGCGTGTCAAGCGCCTCCTCCGCCTGAGCGACGTCGAAAGCGTTGGCGCCAGCTTCTAATAGCAGGTCCTCCTCCCGAGTGCGCGGAAAGGACTCTGTGTTCCGTCTATCGGTCGGCCAGCCCTTAAGCCGGGTTGCCAACTCTCGCGGCGCGCTGAATGAGTCTTCTCTGAAATTTGGATGGACCGCCACATCTCGTGGCGCCACCACCGCAACAACCCAATTTAAGTTCAAGCTAACCTCCCGGGCAAATGGTACTCGGTTGAATATGGTCCTAAGCCCGGCGGGTCTGGCCCATCTAGTGACGCACGCGCCCTATCTAGTGTCTTGGCCTCTGGAAAGAACCCATGCGAGCTGCTCACAATGTGGTACTCAATTATCTTGGCAAAAGCATTCGGGATATCGTCAATCCCATCTATTGTCACTATCGCTGGCAATGGATGCGGCGATATGGTGCCAAAGAATTCGGCGGCTGTAAGGGTGGAGTGGGGCGCGGCAACGAGGAGTACGGCAGCCTTGCTATGAGTGCTACCTCGCGACAGCGCTGATGCAATTAGCTCCGCTATCAAAGCTTTATCGCCTGTAGTCTCTAGGAGTGCTATCACGCAAAGGGCCTCGTACGAATCTTCCTCGCCATCGACGGGTGCTTGACCTCCACCGTGTCTGGGCCGCACCGGGCGGGAGAGTCGATCTTGGGCAGCCTCCACCCCTAGTTCATAAGCTTCATATACCGACGGCGCCGGTAAGTTGGTCGATAGGATCGCGAGAACCTCTGGCAAGGGCACTAGTCGACCGAAACCCAAGCCTTAGTAGCGGCCACTGCCACTTTAGTCTCACCAGAGATGCAAAGAGCTGCGGGGATTTTGAAGCGCACAACGCTGGCGGTAGATTCTTCGACATGCACTGACTGCGCTCCGGTGTAGCGGGGGCACTGCTGCTGAATGTTCGTCAGAGTCTTAGGTGATACGACAGTCACGGTAGCGGTGGAACTCACTCTCAACACCAGCAGAATAACGCTGGCTACTGTGGTGATCATGGCCAATCCAGCCGCCCATTTGGCGAAGGTCACCCTTCTCCGTAGCGGCTTCACCTGACAAGCAGCTTCCTCGGCGAGAACGGTAAGGAGCTTCGGCGGTGGTACGCCGGCTAGGGACGCAGGTCCCGTGGTGACGGGCTCCATGTGACCGGATTTCTCGTTGTACCTCAGGTTCAATGGCGGCCGTGCTGCGGCGTCCAGGAATCCAAGGACCGCTGCGAGGTACAGTACCGCGGCGGTGACACTCAAGCCCTTGGCGGCTACGGGAATATCGCGTTCCGGACCAAGGAGTAGACCAGCCAGGAGCGCCGCCATCCCAGCGGACAGGAGGCCAGCGCCCGTCGATGCCCGTCGCCGCCACTCCTCTGGCGCACCGAAGATGACCTCATACCACTTGAGCACTACATCTTCGTGAGCGAGCTGAGCAGGTGCAACGCTGTCCTTTTGGGCCCCCGTATTTGTCACAGGAACATCTTGCCTTACAAGCAACGCGCTTGTGGGGTTCACTGCACCACTCACAGCGCGGGGTGCCTGCTGAGAATTCGGCGCTTGCCCATCGGGGAGCCAATTTGCTGGCTCATACCAAGGCAGGCACTTGAGGCGTCCTGCGTCACTTGCTCCGCCGTCTACCCGCGACGACCTGCTGCTGCGACATCTTTGGGCACGGAGGGGCCCGACGGGTCAGTCTGGGCAACGGACGGGGCCAAGCGCTCAGCCGGTGTGCACGAAATGGTGAAGCAACTTCGCGTGCGGGGGCAGGTCAGGCCGCCCACACTCAGCGTGAGGATCAGGGCAAGGGGCAGCGATCAGGAGGAGGGGCACGGCACAGAAGTGCCATCGGGGGCAGTTGATTTGGCCATCGAGGGGATCGCCAACTAGCCCACACCGCTCGGCTACAGTTGCATGTATGGCGCAGGTAGTTGGCTGGGCCTCGCACCGGGAGGCCGTGGAGCGGCTCGTTCGGTCGCGCGAGGCGATCCCGGACGGTGCGCCGGTGCGCCTGGCGAAACGGACCTCCAACCTGTTCCGACCGCGCTCGGGCACGGACGCGCCCGGGCTCGACGTCTCCGGCCTCACGGGTGTCATCGAGGTCGACGCCACCAACCGCACTGCGCAGGTGCAGGGCATGTGCACCTACGAGGACCTCGTCGCGGCCACGCTGCCGCACGGCCTCATCCCGCTCGTCGTGCCGCAGCTGCGCACGATCACCCTCGGCGGGGCGGTCACCGGCCTGGGCATCGAGGCCACGAGCTTCCGCAACGGGCTGCCGCACGAGTCCGTCCTGGAGATGGACGTCCTCACCGGCTCCGGCGAGATCGTCACGGCCACGCCCGACGGCGAGCACGCTGGCCTCTTCGCTGCCTTCCCCAACTCGTACGGCTCCCTCGGGTACGCCGTCCGGCTGCACATCGAGCTCGAGCCGGTGCGCTCGCGGGTGGCCCTGCGGCACCTGCGCTTCCACGACGCGTCGGCGCTCGCGGACGCGGTCGAGCAGATCGTCGCGGCCGGTGAGCACGAGGGGACCCGGGTGGACGGTCTCGACGGCGTGGCCTTCTCCCCGCACGAGATGTACCTGACACTCGCGACGTGGACCGACGCGCCGGGCCCGACGAGCGACTACACCGGCCAGCAGATCTTCTACCGCTCCCTGCAGCAGCGCCCCACCGACCTGCTGACGATGCACGACTACCTCTGGCGCTGGGACACCGACTGGTTCTGGTGCTCCGGGGCCTTCGGCGTGCAGGACCCCCGCATCCGCCGGATCTGGCCACGGCGCTGGCGCCGCTCGGACGTCTACCACAAGCTCATCGGGCTCGACCGGCGCTTCGACCTCGTCGACCGCCTCGACGCCCGCGTCGGCCGACCGCTGCGCGAGCGGGTCATCCAGGATGTCGAGGTGACGCTCGACCGGCTGCCCGAGTTCCTCGCATGGTTCGACGCCCGGGTGGGTATGCGTCCGGTGTGGTTGTGCCCCCTTCGCCTGCGGGAGGTCGACGGCGAGGTGCGCACCTGGCCGACCTACCCCCTTCGCCCGGGGGTGACCTACGTCAACGTCGGCTTCTGGGGGACCGTGCCCGTCGGGGACGACGCGCCGAACGGCCCGCTCAACCGCGCCATCGAGGCCAAGGTCCACGAGCTCGGTGGGCACAAGTCCCTCTACTCCGAGGCCTACTACGACCGTGAGGTCTTCGACCGTCTCTACGACGGCGCGAACCTCGCCCGTGTACGACAGGACTACGACCCCGACGGCCGGCTGACCGGCCTCTACGAGAAAGCGGTGGGAAGGCAATGAGCACGATCGCGATCGCCGACGCGTTGGCATCCTTCGTGCCGGAGGAGCTTCCGGTGCACATCACGGCGTACGACGGCAGCTCCGCCGGACCGCCGGATGCTCCCTTCACCATGGACCTGCGCACCGAGCGCGGGCTGTCGTACCTGCTCACCGCGCCGGGCGACCTGGGTGTCGTGCGGGCGTACGTCATGGGCGACCTCGTCGCGACCGGCTTCAACCCCGGTGACCCCTACCCGCTGATGAGCGCCATGCGCAACCAGAAGCGGTGGCGCATGCCCGGGCCGACGGAGGCACTGGAGGTGGTGCGCGGACTGGGATGGCGCCACCTCGACCCGCCGCCCGTCCCGTCCCAGGAGCACCTGCCGCGCTGGCGGCGCGTGGTCGAGGGGTTGCGCCACAGCAAGCAGCGCGACTCCGCGGCCATCAGCCACCACTACGACGTGTCCAACCGCTTCTACGAGCTGGTCCTCGGACCGTCGATGACCTACACGTGCGCGCTCTTCCCGACCGCCGACACCTCGCTCGAGGACGCGCAGTTCGCCAAGTACGACCTCATCGCACGCAAGCTCGACCTGCAGCCCGGGCAGCGGTTGCTCGACGTCGGTTGCGGCTGGGGCGGGATGGTCATGCACGCCGCCCGCGAGTACGGGGTGCGCGCGCTGGGCGTCACCCTCTCCCGGGCACAAGCGGACTGGGCCAAGGAGGCCATCGACCGCGCCGGTCTCGGGGACCTCGCCGAGGTGCGGTTCATGGACTACCGCGACGTGCCGGAGGGCGACTTCGACGCGGTGAGCTCCATCGGGCTGACCGAGCACATCGGGGTGCGCAACTACCCGTCGTACTTCGCCTCACTGCGCGACAAGCTGCGCCCCGGTGGCAGGCTGCTCAACCACTGCATCACCCGCCCCGACAACCGCCGTCGCGAGACCGGGCCCTTCATCGACCGGTACGTCTTCCCCGACGGGGAGCTGACCGGCATGGGCACGGTCCTGTCCGCGGCCCAGGACGCCGGGCTGGAGGTCCAGCACGCCGAGAACCTGCGCCCGCACTACGCGATGACCCTCGCCGGCTGGAACCGCAACCTCGCGGCCCACTGGGACGAGGCGGTCGCGGAGGTCGGGGAGGGCACCGCGCGCGTGTGGGGGCTGTACATGACCGGCTCGCGGATCGCCTTCGAGCGCCACGAGCTCGAGCTCGCCCACGTGCTCGCGACCAGGACGGATGCGAAGGGGGTCAGCGGCTACCCGCTGCGGCACACCTTCTGATCGAGCAGCCTGCCCGCCAGCCCGCCGGGTAGGGCTCGTGTCGTGTCGTACAGGTCACGACGGCGCTCTCCCGACCAGAGCAGCGCTGCCTCGTCTAGAGCAGCAGGGAGTCGGCCAACGCCGACCACAGGAGTCCGGCGCCGACCCCGAGCCCCACGCTCGCGGTGGCGGCGACCACGGCGGTCACCGCGGGCCAGGTCGCGACCTCACCCGTTCGCGGGATCTGCCGATCCCGCTCGCCCGAACGCGCGAGAGCGGGCCCGAACCAGCGCAGGTAGTAGAAGAGGCTGAGCAGGCTGTTGATCATCACCATCAGGGCAAGCCATGCGTGTCCGCCGTCCCAGGCGGCGGTGGCAGTGGCGAGCTTGCCCACGAACACCGCCGTCGGTGGGGTCCCCACCAGACCCAGCAGGGCGACGAGCAGTGCCAGCGCGAGTCCGGGCCGGGCACTGACCAGTCCGCGGTAGTCGTCCAGCTCTCGGCGATCGGGAAACGTCGCGGTGACCGCGAAGGCCGCAACATTGGTGAGAGCGTACGCAGCCAGGTAGAAGAGCAGGGAGGGCAGGGCGAGATCGCTGCGTCCGGCGGCGGCCACGGGCACGAGCAGGAACCCGACCTGGGAGACCGTCGACCAGCCCAGCAGTCGGCGAGGATCGCGCTGCCAGAAGGCGGCCAGGTTTCCCAGGACCATCGAGGCGGTGGCGAGTACCGCCACGACGACCAGCCAGGACTCGTTCCCGGCTGAGCTCACGGCCATGAGCCGATACATGGCCACCAGCGCTCCGACCTTGGGCACGGTGGTGAGGAAGGTCGCGGCGGTGACACCGGCACCCTGGGCGGCGTCGGGCACCCAGAAGTGGACGGGCACCCCGCCGGCCTTGAAGAGCAGACCGACGAGGACACACAGCACGCCGGCGCCCACGGCTGCGTCCGGAGCCACGGACAGTCCCTCCTCGAGTCCGGCGTAGTCGGTGGCGCCGGTCAGGGCGTAGAGCAGAGTGACCCCGAGCATGAGCACGATCCCAGAGAGCGCACCCATGAGGTAGGTCTTCACGGCCGCCTCGGCCCCGGATCGACCGCCCCGCAGCCCCACGATCCCGTACAGCGGAATGCTGGCGAGGAGGAACCCGACGATGAGCACGAGCAGGTCGGTGGTTCCTGCGAGGACCATGACCCCTGTGGCGGCGAAGAGCAGCAGCGCGTACGTGTCGGACTCGCGGGCGGAGCCAGCGATCTCCCCGGAGGCCACGCCCAGGATCAGCAGTGTGGTCAGCGCGGTGATCACCCGGGCGGCGCCGGTGGCGACGTCCACCGCAAAGGTCCCGGAGAACGCGGTCTGAGCAGGTCCGGCCATGGCGAAGGCCGCTGTGCCCGCCGCGCCCAGCAGTGCGAGTGCGGCAAGGGCGCGGGCGATCCACTGGCGGTCCCGGGGGAGGAATGACCCGCCCAGCAGAACGACGAGGCCACCGATGAAGGTGGTGATCTCCGGCAGCAGCAGAGCCGGTTGCATCTGCATCGATCCATTCACCCCTATTTCCCGACCAGGGTGATCAGGGCAGCGGACGCCGGCTCGATCACTCCGAGCAGGACCTGGGGCACCACGCCGATGAGCAAGGAGAGGGCAAGCAGCGGGCCGACCGACCACAGCTCCCGGCCGCGTAGGTCGGCGAATCCGGATGACTGGCCCTGCGTGGGACCGGTGAAGACTCGCTGGAGCGCCAGCAGGAACAAGGCGGCGGTGACGAGGATGCCCGGCAGGGCGATCGCGGTGACCGGGGCGACTGCGATGCTGCCGGCAAAGATCTGGAACTCGGCGATGAACCCGGACAGCCCGGGCAGGCCCAGCGAGGCGAAGGCCGCCACGGCGAACAGTGTCGCGTAGCGCGGTGCAGGCGTGGCCAGACCGCCGTAGGAACCCATGTCGTAGGTGCCGGCGCGGTTGTACATCACCCCCGCCAGGAGGAAGAGGGCGGCGGTGATCAGACCGTGACTGACCATCTGCACGACCGCGCCGGTCACCGCCACCGACCGGGCCTGCGCGGTGTCATCGACGAGGAGGCCGACCGCACCCAGGGCGAGGATGATGTAACCCATGTGGTTCACGGAGGTGTAGGCGATCATCCGCTTGAGGTTGGTCTGGGCCAGTGCCACGAACGCCCCGTACAGGACGGAGACGATGCCGACCGCCACGATCACCCAGGCCCATGCGCGCCAGGCCTCCGGCAGGATCGGCATGGCGATGCGCACGAAGCCGTAGGTCCCCATCTTCAGCAGCACGCCCGCCAGCACGGCCGAGCCGGTGGCCGGTGCATCGGTGTGGGCCGGGGGGAGCCAGGTGTGGAAAGGCACGGTCGGGGTCTTGACGGCCAGACCCAGGAGGATCGCCGCCAGGACGAAGCCTCCCGCCACCGGGTCGTCCTCCAGCGGCGTGGCCGCGACGAGCTCACGGATGTCGAAGGTGTGTGGGTCCGAGGCCACGTAGAGCCCGATGAACCCCAGGAGCAGGGCCAGGGATCCCAGGAACGTGTAGAGGAAGAACTTCAGGGCGGACCGGGCGGGGTCCCCGTGGCCCCAGCCGGCGATGACGAAGTACATGCCCACGATGGACAGATCGAAGAACACGAAGAACACGATGAGGTCGGCGGCCAAGAAGACCCCGAGGCTCACGCTCTGCAGGAAGAGGAACAGGGCGGTGTGCGCGCGAGGGCGCTCCCGATCGCGAAGGGCGTAGACGGCACATGCGAGGAAGACGACCGACGTCATGGCCACCAGCGGCAGCGACAGTCCGTCCACGCCGACGTGATAGCTGCTGCCGACCCCCGGGATCCACGGCACCTGCTCCTCGAAGGCCAGCCCGTTCGACCCGGGGTCCTCGTAGCCCGCCCAGAGCACGCCGACGAGCACCAGCTCGACGACGCTCACGGCTACCCACACCCACCGAGCGGCCGCGGCGCCCAACGAGGGGACCGCAGCGACGACTGCGGCGACGACCAAGGGGAGGAAGATGATCAGACTCAGCATGCTCAACCCATCACGGAGTAGACGGACCAGACCACGACGCCGACGGCGAGAACGGCGATGGTCTGCAGGAAGTACTGGTGGATGGCCCCCGTCTGCGGGGCCCGAGCCAACCGCCCGAGGCGGCGGACCTGTCCGGCGAGCGATGCCACGGCCCCGTCGACCAGGAGGTCATCGGCGCGCGCGGCTACCTTCGCCAGCCCCAGGGCTCGTCTTGCCAGCGCGTGCACGGTCCTGTCCAGGACCTCGTCGTCCAACCGTGCCAGGGCGCGTGCCACGGCCATGGAGGGACGCACGACGGCGGCCTGCGTGGCCGCTTCCAGTCCCAACCATCCGAGCGCCCATCTCGGCGCAGGTGCACGCAGTCGCAGCATCAGCAGCACGATGACCACCGCGATCACGGCCGAGACCGCGAGCTCGGCTGCCGGCACCGTGCCGTGGCCGCCCACGGCGTCGGCGAGCATGCCACCGATCGGCGGCAGGACGAGCACACCCAGGACGGCCGCACCGAGCGCGAGCAGGACCAGCGGCGCCTGCTCCAGGGTGCTCACGTCCGTGGTGGCGTCAGCCCGGACTCCCGCCCGCGAGTCGCGCCGCCAGATCACCCACAGTGCCTTGCCGGCGTAGGCGGCTGACAACGCCGCAGCCAGCAGCCCCGCCGCGTAGAGCCATGGGGATGACTTCAGCGCAGCGGTGAGCACGGCCTCCTTCGTCGCCCACAAGGACAGCGGCGCCACCCCCGCCAAGGCCAGCGCCGCCACACCCGCGGTCACACCCACGACCGGCCACCGACGGGCGACACCCCGTAGCTTCGCCAGCTCCTCGGTGCCCAGAGCGGTCAGCCATGCGCCCGCGGCCAGGAAGAGGAGAGCCTTGACCCAGGCGTGCGCCACCAGGTGGGCGGCGCCACCGCTGACCGTGCCGACGCCGGCGGCGAGCACCACGAAACCCAGCTGGGCGGCCGTGGAGGCGGCCAGCAGCTGCTTCAGCTCTCGTTGCGCCAACGCCACGACCCCCATGAGCACCGCCGTGGACACGCCGACCCACGCAGTGAGCGGGCCGGCCCACGCGGTGGAGGCCAGCAGGGGTTCCACGCGCAGCAGGAGGTATCCGCCCATCGCGACCATCGCTGCGGAGTGCAGCAGGGCACTGACGGGGCTGGGGCCCTTCATCGCTCCGGAGAGCCAGAAGGAGAAGGGCAGCTGCGCTGCCTTGCCCAGTGCCGCCACCACGATCCCGGCGGCGGCGACGTGACGCCACGAGCCCTGCGCGTTCGGCAGGTCGGCCAGGGCCATGCCCGCCCCTCCGGCCAACGCCGCGCCCGCACTGATGTAGAGACCGAGGTCAGCCGTGCGAGTGGTGATGAAGGCAGTGAGGCCCGCCGAGACACGGTCGGGGTCGCGCCACCAGAAGCCGATCAGGGCGTAGGAGGTCGCGCCCATGACCTCCCAGGCGAACAGCAGCGCCGGGATGCTGGCAGCGGTCGCAGTGACCAGGGCGGCCGCCGCGAAGATGAGCATCAGCCCGTGGAAGCGAGCCCGGGACTCCCGGATGTTCCCGGCCGCGAAGATGAGGACGAGGAAGGTCACGGTGGTGATCATCGGCACGACCAGCGCGGCGAGGGCGTCGACGTCGAGCGCGAAGTCCGCACCGACGACGAAGGGGTACGAGACGGTCGGGCGGGTCAGCGCAGTGACGAGCGACAGGGTGACCGTGATCGCCGAGGTGATCAGGGCGATGGGTGCCGCGCCGCGACCCGGACGGAGGACGGCCAGTGCACCACCCACGGTGGCCGGGAGCACCACCATGGCCACGAGTGCCGTCTGGGCGCCGATCATCGGGAGAGCTCCTCGGCCATGTCGGTCATGTCCGTCTCCGCCCGGCGATGCAACAGCGTGGCCACCGCGAAGCCCATGGCCATCTCCACCGTCATCGCGGCCAGCACCACCAGCAACAGGACCTGCCCGGAAGGGTCAGGGGCGAGGAAGAACCAGAACCCGGCGGCTGCCAGGAGCACCCCGTTGATCATCAGCTCCAGACCCATCATCACCATCACGACGACCTGCTGCGACAGGGCGCCGTAGAGGCCCACGGAGAACAGTGCGGCCGCCACCACCAGCACGCCTTCGAGAGTCATCGGCCCACCCCCCCGGACTGAGGATCGTCAGCCGGTCGGCGGCTCAGGTCGTCGCCGAATCGGTCGTAACGGGTGCGATGGGCAGCCAGGACCACGCCGGCCACGATCGTTGCGACCATGACCGGACCCATCACGGCCATGACCAGCATCTTCTCGCCCATGATCTCCAGACCGAGCGCGTGCGTCAGGTCCCCGGGGATGGCGCCACGGCGCTGCTCCGGCCAGGGGATGAGCAGCGCACCACCGGCCAGCAGGACGAAGGCGGCGACCGATGCGCCGATCGCCGTCTTCTTCCCATGGGTCATGTCCATGGGCATCAGTGCAGGATTCATGCCCATGAACATCACCATGTAGACGGCCATCACAGCCATCTCCATCACCATCATCAAGATCGTGATCAGCCCGAGGTAGCCCTGCTGCAGCAGCAGGATCTGCACACCCACGGCGACGAACGACAGGGCCAGTGCGTACGTGGCCCGGGCCATCGAGTCCACCATGAACACTGCGACGCCCGAGAGCACGGCGACCACGGCCAACATCCAGAACGCGATACCGATCAGCACGCCTCAGCCTCCCCGGACGACGACGAGGGACACGACCAGATCCTGGACCACGGCAGCGGGGAGCAGGACCATCCACCCGATCTCCATGAACCGGTCCGGGCGCCACAACGGAATCCTGCGACGCAGCCACACCAGCACCGCCAGCACGAGCACGGTCTTCGCAAGCATCCATGCCCAGCCGGGCAGCACCGGGCCGGCGCCACCCCCCAGGAACAGCGGTACCGAGAAGGCTGCTCCGGCGGTCAAGAAGAAGAAGCGCCCGCTCTGGAAGACCAAGCGGTCCACGGACGAGAGCTCTGCCAGCACCCCGCCGGCGATGTCTGCTGCCAGCGCTGGGGCGAACGGTCCCCACACGGAGAACCCGGCCACGCCCACCAGGTAGATGACGAAGGCCACCGGCATCCACACCACGAACCACAGGCCGTCCTGCGCGGCGACCACATCCCCGACACCGAGGCTGCTGGCGGCGATCGCCGGAGCCACGAGGGCGAACATCAGCGGCAGCTCGTAGGCCAGTCCATGGGCAAGGAAGCGGTAGCCCCCCACCAGACCGTGGGTTGAGTTGGCCCCCCATCCGGTCAGCCACACCAGCGCCCAGACCATGACATCGACGACGTTGAACCACACGATGCCCACCTGCGGATCGGCCAGCACCCACCGGCCCAGGGGGATCACCGCGACCACCAAGAAGGCACCGACGAACATCCCGGCACCACCGATCCGCCACAGCAGGGTGTCGGCGGCCAGGGTGGTGCGTCGCCGCTGCCGCAGCAGCCGGGCAGTGCGGCTCAGCGGCACGGTCCATCCGCCACCGTGGCCGTCCTCGTGGGCCGACAGCCGCGCGTCCAGCGCGACGGCAAGGTAGGCCAGCGCGCACAGGATGACTCCGGCCGGCACGGCCCACCACACAGGAACGATCTCCAGGGCACCGTCAGGCATGCCCCACCCCCTGGTCGACCAGGAACGGCTCCATCCCCACACTGGCCACCGCCAGCCGCGCGGTGGCCAGCTCCAACCCGACCACCAGCTGCGGCACCTTCTCCCACGGCACCGCGTGGCTGGCGGCCGAGGCCGCTTCCGCGTCCGCGATCTCGGTCCGAAGCCTGTCCACCATGGACGACAGGCGGTCGTGGGCGTCTCCTCCGCAGCCCTGCGGCAGGCCGTGGCGTGCCAGGTCGGACTGATCGAGCGTTAGTACCCCACGCAGGGACCAACGCAGCAGCCATGACGTCCGCACCGTGCGGTGCAGCGTCTCGATCGCCTCGCGGGCGGCGCGCCGGTCATCACGCAGCAGGGCATCCCTGGCGCGGCGAGCGCACGTGGTCGCACGTCCCGCGCCGGTGAGCGCCAGCAGCGCCACGACTCCGTCGCACCGCGCTGCCATGGCCGATGCAGGCGGTGCTTCGGGCTCGCCGCCGCTCGGGAGTCCACCCGGCCCGTCGACGACGGACCCCTCGGCGTCGACCACGACGTCGCCCTGCAGCGAGCAGAGCAACACCAGACCGGCCGGCCAGAACGGAAGGACGGGACCGAGTGGCAGATGCAGGACATCCATCTCGAGACCGTCGCGGTCCTCGCCACCCTCCGCCAACGCAATCCCCTCGGGTGCCATGTCCATGTCGCCGTGGTCCATCCCCTCGTGGTCCATGTCGCCGTGGTCCATCCCCTCGTGGTCCATGTCGCCGTGGTCCATGCCCTCGTGGTCCATGTCGCCGTGGTCCATGTCCTCGTGGTCCTCGGTCACCTGAGGCTTCTGCGCCCGCTCTCGGGCATCTGCCCGGTGGTACGAGGTGTCGAGCAAGAGACTCGCGGCGGCGTCGAGGGCTCCGTCGACGGCGCTGGGCGAGGGGATGTCGGCGCGCGCGCGTGGGCCGGGCATCTGGTCCCACAGGCGTTCCGTGAGGTCTGCGAGCTCAGGGCCCGGCGCGCCGCACACGGCCAGCACGTCAGCGTCCGCCGGCGTCCATGCCGTGCCCCAGCCCCGGCGCAGCATCTGTTGCTCGAGCTCGACGCGCGTCAGCCACTGCCCCGGAGCCTCGACGACCAGGACGCGGGCGCTGCGGACCGCCAGGCGGGCGAGCAGGCGAGTCACACCCATCGGAAGGCTCCCTCCCGCCACGCCCACACGACGGCGACGAGGAGCGCTCCCAGGAACAGGAACATCTCGACGACCGCGGAGATGCCCTTCTCGGCCACGACCACTGCCCACGGGTACATGAAGAGCATCTCGACGTCGAAGGCGAGAAAGACGATCGTGGCCGGATACCACCGTGCGTGGAACCGCGACAGAGCATGCTCCTGCGGCAACCAACCCGACTGGGCAGGGAGCGCTGCCAGCGGATCGGCCAGGACGCAGACCGCCCGGTGGAGCACGTAAAGGAACGCCACTGCGACCGTCGCCACCAGCGCCATGGCCAGGATTCCGTGCACCGCGATCATCCCTTCTCGCTCCGTCGGCAAACTCTCCTGAGGTGGCAGATCGGCTCGACCCTACAAGGCGTCCTCCGCCACGACCTGCGCTCTGCACCGCCCCGGCTGGGTGGTGCGGCCGGCCCGCTCCGTCAGTTCCTCGGTTGGATCTCGCTCTCCACGAACCACTTGTGGTTGGTCATCGTCTCGCCGTCGATCGTGAGGTCGACCATGTACACCGTCTCGTCGGTCGAGCGGTCGATCGTGGCCTCGGCGCCATCCATACCGGTCATGTGGTCGGCATCCAGACCGGTCTCGGTGCCGGCCGCGAGGGGCGCCTTGCCGGGATCCTCCAGCTCCTCGTGAACGACCCACTTGTGGTCGGTGACCCGCTCACCGCCATCCGTGGGGGTGTAGCTGACGGAGTAGGCCGTCGTGTCGAAGGCACCGGAGATGCTCGCCTCCGCTCCCTTCGTCCCTGACAGGTGATCAGCGGTCAGTGTCACCCTCGTACCCACGGGATACGTCGGCGAGCTCGCCCTTTCGGCTCCCTGTGGGGGAGGTCCACCATCCGCCTGGTGATCGGTCATCTCCTCGCCGGACCCGTGCTCCGATTCGGACGAGCCGGACGTCATCGACGAGTGAGGCGACTGCGTTGCCTCCTCCTCTGCCGCGCCGCCGCATCCTGCAAGCAGCGCAATGACCGCCGCGGCGGTCGTCGCTGCATGAACCTTGCGAGGGGTCGTCGCCATGCCGTCTCCTTCTCGTGCTTCTCCGCTGGACTGTCTACCCGTACCCCCCAACAGTATGTGCGCTTCGTCGGATGAGTCCGGATGAGCCGCGAGCGTGTCCTCGCATGAACGACGGCGTCGCGAGCTGTCGCTGGGGTAAACGGCCCCCGTCCGCGGTCATTCAGTTTCCGAGTACCTCGCCGGGGTAGACCCAAACTCGTCGACGCGCCTGCAGGATCGTTGTCGCGTCGTTCCATCGGACGGAAGGAGTAGTGACATGCACACCGTGGAGCAGATGCTCGACGCCTACCCGAAGGATCTGGGTGGCATCGACCGAGCCAAGCTGACCGAATGCATTCAGGCCTGTTTCGAGTGTGCCCAGACTTGCACCGCCTGTGCTGATGCCTGCCTGAGTGAGGACATGGTCGCTGACCTCACCAAGTGCATCCGCACCAACCTGGACTGCGCGGACATCTGCACGACGACCGGCTCCGCGCTCTCGCGCCACACGGGCTATGACGCCAACGTGACGCGCGCCCTCCTCGAAGCGTGTGCGACGGTCTGCAAGTCGTGCGCTGACAACTGCGATGAGCACGCCTCGATGCATGAGCACTGCCGCATCTGTGCCGAGGCGTGCCGGCGGTGTGAGCGGGCGTGCCGTGACCTGATCAGTTCGCTGGGCTGACCGGCGGGCGCTGCCGCCCTCGGCCCGCCGCCTACCCGGGCGTGGGCGGCAGCTGCGCCGGTGGTTCAGTGCCCACGAGTCACTGAATCAGCGTCCGGGTCGTTGTTCCTGCGTCCGTCGTGCTGATCACGCGTCCTTCGACGGACGCGATGATCTCCAGCTGCCCCTCAGCAGTGCGACCCGCCCACAGCGCCTCGGCCGCCCCGATGCTCTTCGGGTGACGACGCCAGGCGCGGCCGGCGTCATCGCTGGTGGCGATCCGTCCTCCGGGCGAGGAGACCACAACGGTGTCCTCGTCGGCCCACGCGGCGAGGACGGCGGTCTCCGGTGGGGTGAGGGAGGCCCACGTGGCGCCATCGTCCTGGCTGATGAGCAGGCCGGCCTCGGTGGTGGCCAGTACCCTCCCGGACGTCGGAGAGGCAGCCAGTACCCGTGGGGGCGAAGGGATCTCCCGTGTGGTCCAGGTCTTGGTGTCCCGGGTGTGACGAAGGGTTCCGTCGAAGCCGAGGACGCCAGTCGGTCCGGCGCTCAGAGCGTGGAAGTCCGATTGTCCTCCTCGTGACGCGATCTGCCAGGTGCCACCCGTGTCCTGTGAGGTGATGAGACCCACCGGCTGAGGGAGATCGGTGCCCGGTGCGGGGTGCCCGGAGGCGTAGAGAGTGCCATCGCCGTCGATGGCGAAGCCCATCAGGTCGATGGCGGGACCATTGCGGACGAGCTCGCCGTCGACCTGCTGGAACAAGCCCTGGTGTGTTGCCAGCAGCAGATCACCGGTGCGCGGGTGACGAGCGACTCCATGGATGTGGATCATGGGCGGGTGTTGCTCAGTCGAACCCTCTGTCCCCGGGCTGGGCGAGCCGTTGCCTGTGGGCTGGGGTGCCTCGGTCCGCGACGTCGAGGAGCAGCCGGACAGCAGCGCCACGACAGCGGCGCCACCGGCACCAAGGACAGCACGACGTCGGGGCCTCATGCGGTGTCACTCCACGACGATCATCAGCAGCAGGTCGGCCACGGCGCCACCGTATCGGCAGCGCTGACCGTGGGCCACAGCTCCTGCTGACTCATAGGTGGCCGCTGAGCTGGGCCATCCGCGCCTCGAGGCGGCTGATCAGCTGCGCGGAGCCGCGGTCGGCCTGCTTCTTCTCCTTGCCGGTGGTGGCCTCGGCCTCGGTGAACATCGGCACGACGTCGACGGAGAGGCGGGCACCGCCGGCGAGCGAGCGCAGCTCGTCGACCTTGGCGCCGAAGGGGGTGCCGCTGCCGGCGGAGTAGTACCGGACGGCGGCGTCCACGTCGTCGGCGAAGAGGTCCGACTTCGTCACGACGATGATCATCCAGATCGGCTTGTCCCGGCGCACGGCCATCGAGGCGATCCGGTGCGAGGTGATCGCGAAGTCCTCGAGCTCGGCCGCCAGCAGGTCCTCGCGCGTGGCGTCGGCGGGCATGGTCCCGCGCGGGGTGGCGTGGCCGTTGGCAACGACGTGCAGGACCCCGTCGACCGGGTCGTCGTGGAAGACCTCATCGAGCGCGGACAGCCTCGTCGCGGCGTTGTCGCCCGGGACGACGCGGAAGCGGAAGCCGCGGCCCTTGGCGGTCTTGCGGGTGCGGCGCTCCATCGTCGCCGAGCCATCGTCGAGGGCGGCGTCGACGGAGGCGCGCCGGGCGAGGCGGTCGGCCAGGCGGGTCTTGCCGACACCGGTCATCCCCGTCACCGCCACGGTCGGGAAGCGCCCCCGGAAGAGGTGCCCGAACTGCAGCGGTGCGTTGGACAGGGCCGACAGGGCGCCACCGGCAAGGCTGGTCCCGATCGCGGCCTTGGTCGGTTGGGAGAGCTTGGCCATGGTCAGCCCAGTTGTCTGCGCACGTCGGCCAGCGAGGGGTTCGTGGCCGACGAGCCGTCGGGGAAGAGCAGCGTCGGCACGGTCTGGTTGCCGCCGTTGACCGTCTCGACGAGCTCGGCGGTGCCGGGGGTGTTCTCGATGTTGATCTCGGTGTAGCCGATGCCCTCACGATCCAGCTGCGACTTCAGCCGACGGCAGTAGCCGCACCAGGTCGTGGAGAACATCGTCACCGTGCCCTCGGAGGGCAGGTCGACGCCGGGGGGCAGGATCTCGCGAACATTCACACCCACAGCCAACCATGCCGACGCCGGAATTCATCCCCGACGCGGGGATCAGCGGCGCGCGAGGATGCCGGCGAGCTCGCGACGATAGCCCGGACCGGGGTCGGTCGGCACCCCGTGGTGGGTCCACTCGAAGATCGAGTCGGGGCTGAACCGGGGGCCGCAGCGACGGCAGGACAGCACCCGTGACGGGCGCCGGTGCCGGTCGACGGTGTGTCCCTGCGGGCAGGTGCCGAGCCAGCTGCCGGGGATTCTGGCCGCGTCGTCGGGCAGGCACCGCTGCGGGCTCGCGCCGACCTCGATCGCGGTCCTCCGCCACCGGGGCCCGTGCGCCGCTGCGGGCCCGGCGAGTGCGTGCGCGATCTCGTGCAGGACGGTGTCGCGGACCTGGTCGAGGGTGTGCAGGCGGGTCAGGTGCCGGCTCAGACCGATCGCCCGGTCGGCGTAGTGGCACACCCCCGCCCGTCGCTTGGCGCGGTCGAGGACCAGCGTCCAGTCCTCGAGGCCGTGCTCGTCCATCAGCTCCCGTGCCAGCACTCGTGCGTCCCCGATGTCCATGCGCCAGAGAGTAGGTGCCGCCCCTGACAGCCCGGACCCCCCCTTCGCCACGGCCCGCGACGGGCCGGTGAGACGATGGCGCCATGAGTGCCGTGCTCCCTCCCCTGTCCCTCCTCGACCTGGCCACCGTCGCCCGGGACCAGCCGGTCGCCGAGGCGCTGGACCAGACCGTCACCCTGGCCCGGACCGCTGACGAGCTCGGCGCCTTCGAGCGACTGTGGTTCGCCGAGCACCACAACATGCCCCGGATCGCCTCGGCCGCGACCTCGGTGCTCATCGCGCACGTCGCGGCCCGCACCGAGCGCATCCGCGTCGGCTCCGGCGGCGTCATGCTGCCCAACCACTCGCCGCTGGTCATCGCCGAGCAGTTCGGCACCCTCGCCGAGCTGCACCCCGGGCGGATCGACCTCGGCCTGGGCCGGGCGCCCGGTACCGACGGTGCGACGATGCGCGCCCTGCGCACCGACCCGCGCGCCGCGGAGGCCTTTCCCCACGACGTGCGCGAGCTGCAGGGCTACCTCAGCGGCGAGACCCGGATCGAGGGCATCCACGCCTACCCGGGCCGCGGGACGAACGTGCCGCTGTACATCCTGGGCTCCTCGCTCTTCGGCGCCCAGCTCGCCGCCGCCTACGGGCTGCCGTACGCGTTCGCCAGCCACTTCGCCCCGGACGCGCTCGAGCAGGCCGTGCGCACCTACCGCGCGAAGTTCACCCCGAGCGAGCAGCTCGCCGAGCCGCACGTCATCGCGGCGCTGAACGTCATCGCCGCCGACGACAGCGCGACGGCGCAGGCCGCGCAGGAGAAGGTGCTGCACGCCCGGGTGCGCATGCTCGCCGGCCGGGTCGGCTCCGGAGGCATCGACGACGACATGGTCGTCGCGCTGCTCGACACCCAGGTCGGGGCGCAGGCCAAGCACATGCTCACCCACACCGTCGCCGGTGACCCCGACGAGGTGGCCTCCGGGCTCGCGGACTTCGCGGCGCTCGCCGATGCCGACGAGCTGATGGTCACCAACCCCGCCCCGGGTCTCGACCAGCGGGTGCGCACCCTGCAGATCCTCGCCGAGGTCGCCGGCCGGAGCGCCTGATCGACGCAGGACGTCCGTCGGATCGAGGTGATCGGCGACGGACGTCCTGACCAAATCGTGAGGAGCAGTGGCTCTTCCCGTACCCGCGGCTGGCAGTTTCGAGGGAGCTGCGCGCCCTACCGTCGGGCCAGGGGGGACGCGACCGCACTCCCCCTTCGCCACAGGGAAGGGACAACCACATGAAGCGCACCACCCGCGCTGCCGGTATCCTCGCGATCGCGGCGTCCGTCTCGATGGGGGCGGCGACAGCCGTCCAGGCCGAGGACGTCGACCCGCCCTCGTACCAGGAGTTCCGCGCCGACACCTACCAGGACGCCGACCGGCAGTACATCGTCGACGGCGACATCCCGGTGAGCACGCAGGCCGACCTGCGCGACTTCTACGACCGCATGACGGGGCAGGACAACAGCACCAACCTCGTCGTCAACCAGGTCTACGGCCGGGACGACGTGTGGAGCGCCGGCCAGGCCCGGGACCTCACCTACTGCGTGAGCACCAAGTTCCGCGGCGACCACGACGCGGTCGCCGCCGCGATGGACTCCGGTGCCGCCCAGTGGGAGTCGGCCAGCTCCGGCGTCGACTTCGTCCACGTCGCGAGCGAGGACAGCTCGTGCACCACGCGCAACCGCAACGTCCTCTTCTCCGTCGAGCCGGTCAAGCAGGCCAACTACATCGCGCGCGCCTTCTTCCCCAGCTCCTCCGACCGGTACATGAACGTCCTGGTCAACACCAGCCAGATCTTCACCTCCGGCTGGGAGCCGTCGAACATCATGGCCCACGAGCTCGGCCACACCCTCGGCTTCCGTCACGAGCACACGCGTCCTGAGGCCGGCACCTGCTTCGAGGACAACAACTGGCGTGCGCTGACCCCCTACGACTCGTCGTCGATCATGCACTACCCGCAGTGCAACGGCACCGACGGCAGCCTGACCATGACCGACTGGGACCGGCAGGGCATCCAGTCCGTCTACGGGTCGTGAGGACCGCCCCCTCCGCCCGGTGATGCCACGGCATGGCGAAGGGGGCTGACCGCCGCCTCCCCGTGGGCTCTCCTCCGCCCCCGGGGAGGCGGCCACCTCTGCCGCGGCGCTGACGAAAATCGGGTTGGGGTCGTCGGTGGACTGCAATAGCCTTGCCGATCGTGGGTGATGCAGCGATCGAGGCCGAGGGCCTGACCAAGAGCTATGGGCAGGTGCGGGCCCTGCGGGGCATCGACCTGTCCGTGCCGGCGGGGAGCGTCCTGGGGGTCCTGGGACCCAACGGCGCCGGCAAGACGACGGCGGTGCGCATCCTCTCCACGCTCATCCAGCCGGACTCCGGCCGCGCTCGGGTCGCCGGCATCGACGTCGTCGCCGATCCTCTCGCGGTGCGCTCGCGCATCGGGGTCGCCGGGCAGTACGCGGCCGTCGACGAGTACCTCACCGGCCGGGAGAACCTCGAGATGATCGGCCGGCTGTACCACCTGGGTGGCAGGGAGGCGCGTCGTCGTGCGGGCGAGCTGCTCACCGACTTCAGCCTCGACGACGCGGCCGACCGCACCGCCAAGACCTACTCCGGTGGCATGCGGCGCCGCCTCGACCTCGCCGGCGCGCTGGTCACCCGGCCACCGGTGGTCTTCCTCGACGAGCCGACGACCGGGCTGGACCCGCGCTCGCGCGGCGACATGTGGGAGGTCATCCGCGACCTCGTCGGGTCCGGCGCGACGGTGCTGCTGACGACGCAGTACCTCGAGGAGGCCGACTTCCTCGCCGACGACATCGTCGTCATCGACCAGGGCCGGATCATCGCCCAGGGCACGGCCGACCAGCTCAAGGCGCAGGTGGGCGGCGAGCGGCTGACGGTCACGGTCGAGGACGAGGAGCGGCTCGACCACGCGGTCGCCGTCCTCGTGCCCATCGGTGTCGGAGAGGTCGGTGTCGACGCCCACACCCGCACACTCACGGTCCCGATTGACAACGGCACCGGCGCGCTCGTCGACGCCGTGGGTCGTCTCGGACGGGAGGGAATCACCGTGCAGGACATCGGGATCCGGCGTCCGACGCTGGACGACGCCTTCCTCACCCTCACCGGCCACCACGCCGAGGACGAGACCGAGACCCGGCAGGAGAGGGCATGACCCACCTCGTCAGCGACTCGTGGACGATCGTCCGGCGCAACATCATCAAGCTGCGTCGTGTCCCCGACCTGCTCGTCTTCACCACCCTGCAGCCGATCATGTTCGTGCTGCTCTTCGGCTTCGTCTTCGGTGCCCTGACCCAGGGCAACTCCGACGGCTACCGCGAGTTCCTCATGGCCGGGATCTTTGCGCAGACCGTCGTCTTCGGGGGGACGTTCACCGGCTTCGGGATGGCCGAGGACATGCAGAAGGGCGTCATCGACCGATTCCGCACGCTGCCGATGCACCCGGGTGCCGTCCTCATCGGCCGCACCCTGTCCGACGTGGTCAACAACGTCATCTCGCTGCTGGTCATGGGGATCACCGGGCTGCTCATCGGCTGGCGGATCCGTGACGGGGTCATCGACGCCGTCGTCGCGACGCTGCTGCTGCTCCTCTTCGCCTACACGATCAGCTGGGTGATGGCCTGGGTCGGGCTGAAGGTGCGCACCCCCGAGGTCGTGGGCAATGCCTCCTTCATCATCATCTTCCCGCTGACCTTCATCGCCAACACCTTCGTGCCCGCCGAGCGGCTCCCTGCCGCGCTGCGGACCTTCGCCGGGTGGAACCCGATCTCCACCCTCACGCACGCGGTGCGGGACAACTTCGGCAACCTCGGGGCGCTCGCCGACACGGGGATGACCGCCGAGGCGGCGCGCGAGGCGGCCGAGTACACGTGGGCCCTGCAGAACGCCGAGATCTACACGCTCGGTTGGATCCTGCTGATCATGGCGATCTTCGTGCCGCTGTCGATCCGGACCTACCAGCGCACCGTCCTGCGGTAGCTGCCGGCCGCGGTTCGATGTATTACTGCGCGCTGGGGCACGCGCAGAGGTATCGAACCGGCAGGATGTGGGCATGGATGACATCGAGGCCTTCTGGGAGCGCGCGCAGCAGCACGCCGAGCTGGCGACCGTGAGCTCGTACATGGGCGAGAGCGTCATCGCGACGCTGCGACCCCCGGCGTGGGCCTTCGGTGCGACGCCCGAGCAGGCCGACGAGCTGCTCGGCCTCGTGCTCGACGGGACGAAGACGGCGACGTCCTCGGCCCTGTGGGACTACGAGGCCGAGGGGGAGGACCTGCCGGTGGCCGGCACCCTGGGCATCGTCGTCGACAGCGCCGGGACGCCGCGGGCCCTGGTCGTGACCACCGATGTGCGCACCGTGCCCTTCGACGAGGTCGACGAGGAGCACGCTCGCGCGGAGGGGGAGGGAGATCGCTCCCTGGCCCACTGGCGCCGGGTCCACGAGGACTTCTTCACCGAGCACGCGAGCCACGACAAGGGCTTCGCGCGGGACATGCCCGTCGTCCTCGAGCGCTTCCGCGTCCTGCACGCCGAGCCGGCCTGACCGCGGGATGAGCGCACGACCCCAGGGAAATGCGGCCCGAATCCCCCGCCGCGGTGGCGGTCACGGTCACAGGCGGTGCCGCAGCCCGGTCGCCCGCTGGGTGCGCCGGGTGATCGCGGCGCGGATCGCCTCCTGCGAGCCGATGAGCACCACCGACTTCTGCGCGCGGGTGATCGCGGTGTAGAGCAGCTCGCGGGTGAGCAGGCGCGAGTCGGCATCGGGCAGGAGCACGGTCACCGACGTCGCCTGGCTGCCCTGGCTCTTGTGGATCGTCATGGCGTAGGCGGTCTCGACGTCCGCGAGCGAGGTCGCGGCGTGCACCTGCGGCGCCTCCGGCTCGCCGAAGACCCCGACGACGCGGCCCTCGCGCAACGACATCACGCCGGTGTCGCCGTTGAAGAGCCCGAGTCCGCGGTCGTTCGCGGTCACGAGCAGCGGCCGACCCAGCTGGTGGCGGCCGTGCTCCCCGGTGTCCTCGGAGAGCCAGCGCTCGACGCGGTCGTTCCACGGGCCGACGCCCCACGGGCCGTCGCGATGGGCACACAGCAGCCGGTGCTCACCCAGCTCGCGCAGGGCCGCCGGGTGGGCGCCGTCGAGGGCCAGCGCCCGCAGCCGCTTCGCGTGGTCCAGCAGTCGTGGTCGCAGTACCTCGTCGGCGTCGAGCACGTGCTCGACCGGGACGTGCTGCACCGGTCCGCCCGGGCTCGCCGCGGTGAGGATCGCGATCGCCCCGTCGGCGTCACCGACCCGCACGGCCTCCGCCAGGGCGCCGATCTCCTCGCCGAAGCGGTGCGAGGTCCGCAGCCGCGCCACCGGGCTGTCGCCACCGTCGCCGTAGCCGGCGACGAGGTCCGCGAGCACCGCGCCGGCCTCGACGGACGCCAGCTGGTCGGGGTCGCCGACGAGCAGCAGACGTGCGGTCGGACGCAGTGCCTCCAGCAGGCGGGCGGTCATCGTCAGGGAGAGCATCGACGCCTCGTCGACGACGACGATGTCGTGGGGGAGCGGGTTGCCGCGACCCCGGCGGAAGCGGTTGCTGCTGTCGGGGCGCCACCCGAGCAGCCGGTGGACGGTCACGGCCTCGATGTCGGTGCCGAGGCGCTCGCGGTCCGCTCGGGACAGAGCATCGAGGGAGCCGAGGACGGACTCCCGCAGGCGGGCGGCCGCCTTGCCGGTCGGCGCGGCGAGGGCGATGCGCGGGCGGCGACCGGTGCCCGCTGCCTGCTCGAGCAGCAGGGTGAGCAGGCCGGCGACGGTCGAGGTCTTGCCGGTGCCGGGGCCGCCGGCGAGCACGGTGGTCAGGCGCCCGGCGGCGGTGCGCACCGCATCGCGCTGCTCGGTCCAGCTGGCACCGGGGAAGACCCGCTCCAGTCCGGCCTCGAGCATCGCCTCGTCGACGGCCGGCGCGGGGGTGGCGGCGCGACGGGCGAGGTCCTCGGCGACCTGCACCTCCTCGCGGTGGTAGCGGTCGAGGTAGACGAGTCCGTGCTCGACGCGCAGCACCCCGGCCGTGGCGAGCGCGCTGTCGGCCACGCGCCGCAGCCACTCCTGGGTCGACGGCAGCTCGAGCGAGGTGGCCGGCGGCTCCTCGACACCCTCGGGGCTCTCGGTGAGCAGCTCGCGGGCGTGCTCGGGGTCCAGGCTCGTCGACCCCTCGCGGGCCGCGCGCACCACGAGTGCGAGCGTCACCCGGGCCAGCCCGTCGCCCTCCTCGACGAGCTGGGCCAGGCGGGTGGCGACGTGCACGTCGGCGGCCTCGATGATGCCCGCGGTGTTGAGGTCGGCCAGCTCGCCGGTGGCACCGAGGGCCAGTCGGCGGTCGTACCGGTCCTGCTCGATCGTCGTCATCGTGGGCCCTCCGTCCCGGGTCGGTGCCCGTCGAGCAGGTCGGAAACGGCCTCGACCAGGGCGATCGGCGGCTGCCAGGAGAAGACGCCCGTGGGGTGGCCGTCGACGACCGGCGTCCGCTCTCCGGCCATCCCGCGCAGGTACAGGTAGAGCACCCCTCCGAAGTGCGCCTGCGGGTCGTACCCGGGCTGGCGCCAGCGCAGGAAGCGGTGGAGGACCACCCCGTAGAGGATCGCCTGGAGCGGGTAGGAGGAGTGGGTCATCGCCTCGCGCAGGGCGTCAGCGTCGTAGTGCCCGGTGGTCAACGGGGTGTCGACGGGGCCGAGCCAGTTCGTCTTGTAGTCGACGACGAGGTGGCGCCCCCCGACGCGCAGGACGACGTCGACGGAACCGGTGAGGTAGCCGCGCAGCGCCTGGTCCCCGAGCAGTGGGTCGTCGAGGACGTCGGCGAAGGGCAGCACCGGGTCGTCGTCGGGCAGGTGCGCGCGCATGAGCGTGGCGAGGTCGCCGAGCAGGGCCTGGTCGGAGGCATCGGATGCGGCGTCCCCACCCCCGAGCGGCAGCTCGAAGTCCATCTCGCACAGCCGGTCGTGGCTGCCGATGTCGCGCAGCGTCGTCCCCGGCGCCAGCGGACCGAGCGGGGTGTCGATGACGTCGACGAGCGCCTCGGCGAGGGCGTCCCGGTCCAGGTCGGGGACGGGCCAGCGGACGACCTGCTCCTCGATGTGCGTCCGCAGCTCCGCGAGCAGGTCGGGGGCCGAGACGTCGGCCTCCTCCAGCACGGCGTGCACGAGCGAGCCGAACCCGGCGCCGACCGGCAGCTCGGCCATCGGCGACGGGAGGTGACCCCCGTCCTCCCCGTCGGTGGGGACAGCCACCTCCTCGTCCCCGCCCACGGGGGCCGGGTGGGACTCGCCCCCCACGAAGGGGGCGAACGTGGCCCCCCGGACGGGAGCGAGCGGGGTGCTCCCTTCGTCGTCCTGGCGGTCGGTGGCCTCCGGCTCGCTGACGACGAGCTCCTCGGCCGACCGGGGCGCCTCGTCCATCGCGCGGGTGAGCGCCGTGTAGGAGGTGCGGCGCCACTGCGTGTCGATGCTGCGGGTGAAGGACCGCACGGACAGGTCCCTCACCGGGGCGGGCGCCGCGACCGGCACGGCGGTGGGCTCGTCGACGAGCTCCACACGCAGGGCCCCGCGGCGCTCCCACTCCTCCAGCTGTCCCCTCAGGGTGCCGTCGCCGGGGACGGGGTGGTTGGCGGGCACCGGACCCTGACCGTGGGCGCGTCCCAGGAGCAGCCGGTGCAGCGGGGACGGCGAGGTGTTCTGCGCGGACGGGAACCACCAGAGCACGACCTGGCTCTGCGCCCGGGTCATCGCGACGTAGAGCAGGCGCAGCGACTCACCGCTGGCCTCCGCGGTGGCGCGCTGGAGGCGGTCGGCGCGCCCATCGTCGGAGCGGATGCCGATGTCGAGGCACCGGGTGCGGTCCTCGCGGTGGAAGTGGAGCGTGTCCGGCGTGGGCAGCCACCGGTCGGCGACGAAGGGCAGCATGACGACGGGGTACTGCAGGCCCTTGCTCGAGTGGATCGTCGCCAGGTGCACGGCGTCGGCGTCGCTGTCGAGGCGGCGGGCGCGCTCCTCCTTGCGGGCGGCGCCGATCCGCTCGCGCAGCCAGGCCGTCAGCGACGCCAGGCCATCGCCCTCGGTGACCACTCGCTGGTGGAGCGTCTCGCCGACGTGGCGCAGGTCGGTCAGCAGCCGCTCACCGTCGGTCCGTGCCAGGACCCGCGCGTCGAGCCCGTCGGCGCTGGCCGCGGCCAGGACGGCGGCGACCCCGCGACGGGCGAGCAGACCGGCCCACGTGCGCATCCGGTGGGCGACCTCGTCCGTGAGGTCGTCGCCGCCGGCGTCGAGCGTGGCGGCGTCCTTCCCGACGAAGGGGGTCAGCGCCGCCGCGCGGACGCGCTCGGGGCGGTGGGACAGCTCCATCGCCTCGAGCAGGGTCAGCCAGGCGGCTGCTGCGGGAGAGGAGAAGATGCTGTCGCTGGAGACGATGACCGAGCGCAGCCCGACCTCGGTCAGGGCCCGGCGCACCTGGTCGAGCTGGTTGCGGGTGTGGGCCAGGACGGCCACGTCGCCGGCGCGCAGCGCGCGCCCGTCGAAGGTCGTGCCCCCGGCGAGCAGCCGGGTGATCTCCGCGGCGCAGTCCGCGGCGACGAGTGGGCGCACGGCGCCGATCGCCACCGACCGCGCGCCGGCGGGCAGGGCGCGCTCCGTGGTGATGGTGCGCAGCCGCACCGGGGAGAGCATCCCCTCGGGTGCGGTGCCGTCGGCGGTGCCCAGGCGGGAGCCCTCCTTCGCCGCGCTGACCGGGTGCACGACGATGCCGGGGTCACCGAGCTCCGCCCCGCCCAGCAGGACGCCGAGGCTGCGCACGAGGGGTGCGTCGGAGCGGTGGTTCACCCCGAGGGTGTGCTTGGTGGCGGCGCCGGCGGAGGCCGTGAGGTAGGTGTCGACGTCACCTCCGCGGAAGCCGTAGATCGCCTGCTTGGGGTCACCGATGAGCACGAGCGTGCTGTGCCCGGAGAAGGCCCGGTCGAGGACCTGCCACTGCACCGGGTCGGTGTCCTGGAACTCGTCGACGAGCACAACCTTCCACCGGCGGCGCATCCGCTCGCGGGCGGGGGAGTCCTCGTCCTCGAGGGCGTCGGCCAGGTGGGAGAGCAGGTCGTCGTAGCCGAGGACCCCGAGGCGGCGCTTGCGCCGGTCGAGCTCCTCGCGCACGAGGTGGGCGAAGCGCAGCATCCGGGCGTCCGCCGTCCCACCGTCGAGGGCGCTCGGGTCGAGGACGGCGTGGGGGTTCTCGGTGACCGCGCGGGCGATCTCGCCGGCGCGGGCCCGGCTGAAGGCCGGCTCGCCCCCTCCGGCGAAGCCGCGCACGTACAGGTCGTCGACGACCTCGTCGCGCAGGTCGGACAGGTCCTCCACGAGTCGCGAGTGCGGGTCGGAGTCGCCGGCCACGCCGAGCCCGCGCAGCACGAGCTGGCAGAACTGGTGGGTGGTGGCGATCGTCGCCGCGTCGAAGTGGGTCAGCGCGACCCGCAGCCGGCGCTCCACGAGGGCCACCTCGTCGGGGGTGCCCTCCCGCAGCAGGGCCACGACCGGGTCGGCGCTGGGGAGGTCGGGGTCGGCGACGTGCTGGTGGACGTGCCGCAGGTGCTCGCGCACGCGCTCGCGCATCTCGCGGGAGGCGGCCCGCCCGAAGGTGATGACGAGCATGTCCTCCAGCGGCGTGCCCTCGGCGACGTAGCGGGCCACGAGGGCACCGATGGTCCACGTCTTGCCGGTCCCGGCGCTCGCCTCGAGCAGGACCGTGCCGGTGGGCAGGTCCGCGGCGATGTCGAAGGGGGTCAGTGCGCTCATGCGGTCCCCGCGATGTTGTCGTCGGCCGGGCCCCAGATCTTCGGGGCGAGGGTGGCCAGGTCGGTGCCGGGCCCGGCGACGGGCTCGAGCAGGACGGCGAAGGGGGCCTTGCTCCCGTGGACGAGCTGCCACCACGCGTCGTCCTGCTCGCCGGGGATCACCCCGCCGTTGCGCATGGTCGTCGGCAGCCACTCGTCCTCGGCGCGCTTGGTCGCCGCCTGCCCCAGCGCGGGGTTGCGGCCGATGACCTCGGCCCAGGCGCGCGCGGTCTTCACCGGCAGCGGCAGCGCGGTGGTCAGGCCGAGGGCGTAGAGGTCGACGAGGGCGGCCAGGTGCGAGCGGGCCGCGGCGAGCGTCAGGGGCCCGCGGGTGGTGCGGGCGACCGACCCCTTCGAGCCCTTGCCCAGGGCAGAGGCCATCCACGGCTCGTCCTCCTGCCCGGCCGCGGTCAGGGCGAGCAGCCGGATCCACGAGCCGATCTCCTGCTTGGGCCCGAGCCGCGAGTAGGTGACGTCGACGTGGTGCAGCCCGTGGACGCCGTCGACGGCGCCGGTGAGGCGACGCCCCCCGGGGAGGGGCACCTCGACGTCGACCGTCCGGACGGGATCCGCCGGGCCCTGCGCCACCTGGGCCATCAGCTGCTCGACCTGGCGGCCGATCTCCTCGAGGGCGATCTCCCCGAGCCCGGCGGGCGGGAGCTCACCGCGCAGCAGCTCGGCCCGGTAGATGTCGTGTGCGTCCTCGCCGGCGAGTCGGGCACGCAGGGTGCGCTCGCCGATGGCCCACTTCTGCAGGCCGTCGAGGTCGATCGGCAGTCGATCACTGACCTCCTCGGCCTCGTGCGACACCCCGACCTGCAGGCGACCCCGCAGGAAGCCGCGGGCGGGGTTCTCGAAGAAGCGGATGAGGTCGGCGAGGGCGATGTCCTCCACGGCCGTGGCCGGCAGCGGAGCGGTGAGGAGACGGCCCGGCGGGATGCGCTCACCGTGGCTGGCGCGGGCCGCGCCGAGCGCCGAGCGGTCGAAGGTGAAGGGCTCGGGAGAGCCCGTCGAGCCCGCCGATGGAGCGCCGCCGAGGGCCCCCGGCTCGAGGTTGCGCGCGTCGAAGGGTTGCAGCGGGTGCTCGACCACCTCGAGCGGCGCGCTCGTCGTCTCCCGGGCGGCATCGATGAGCTCCCCGAGCGGCACGGCCGGCGGGCAGGGCTGGCCACTGTGCGCGTCGGCGCCGGTGTAGGCGATGACCAGGCGCTCGCGGGCCGCGAGGACGGCGTCGAGCAGCAGCTGGCGGTCCTCGCTGCGGGCGTCGCGCTCGCCGGTCAGCGGCACCCGGGCGAGGACGTCGTCACCGTCGACGGACTGCTGGCGCGGGAAGGAGTCATCGTCCATCCCCAGCAGGCAGACGACACGGTGGGGCACCGAGCGCATCGGGGTCATCGTGCAGACCGTCAGCCCGCCGGTGCGGAAGCTCGCCCGGCTCGGCCGACCGGCCAGCTGGTCGGCGAGCAGGACACGCACGTCCGCCAGGCGCAGCGTCGCCCCGCTGCCGTCGTCGGCGTGCCGGGCGGCGCGTGCCAGGGTGCGCTGGAGGTCCCCGATCTGCCAGCGATCGCGCAGCGGCACGTCGGTCAGGGACAGCACGGTCTCGGTCAGCGCGCTCATCCACTCACCCGCCGTGCGGGCACCCTCGAGGGTGTCGAGGCCGGAGCCGATCCGCTCGAGCATCTCGGTGACGCGGCCGACGAGGTCGACGGAGCCGCTGCCGACGTCGTCGAGCGGCATGACGTCACCGACCTGCAGGGGGCCGTCGGCGGAGACGGCGACGCCGAGCAGGAGCCGGTCGAGGCCGAACCGCCACGTCCCCTGGTGCTCCACCTCCATGCGGAAGGGGGCGCGGTGCTCCTGGTCGTAGCCCCACCGGATGCCGGAGTCGCCGACCCACGTGGTGAGGGTCTCGAGGTCCTCGTCACCGATGGCGAAGCGACGGCGCACCGGCTCGGTCGCGGCGAGGTCGAGCACCTCGCTCGCGGTGAGGCGCCCGCCGGCGAGGGCGACGACCCGGTCGGCGACGTCGAGGAGCGGGTTGGTCACCCGCTGCGAGCGGTCGGCCAGACGCACCCGCAGGCGGTGCGCGGGGTGGGTGTCGACGCCCTCGGCGTCGGTGCCGTGGTCGCCGAGGCCGAAGGCCGCGCCGATGAGCGGTGCGTAGGTCTCGACGTCCGGGCACATGATCAGCACGTCGCGGGGCTCGAGGGTCGGGTCGTCCTCGAGGAGGCCGACGAGCACCTCGCGCAGCACCTCGACCTGACGGGCTGGCCCGTGGCACGCGTGGACCTGGATCGAGCGGTCTGCGTCCGGGACGGACCGAGCTGCCTGCTCCGCGGCATCCGGCACGTGGTCCTCGCGCAGGTCCGACTGCAGCCAGCCGAGGACACTCGTCGGCGGGGTGGTTTCGAGGGTCGGCCGCTGACGGCCTCCCACCCCAACCACCGGCGGCTGAGGTGCGACGAGCTCCAGCGAGGAGCCTCGAAGCCCGGTGACGTCGAACGAGGACCCCAGCACCCGCACGAGCTCGCGGGAGTCGCGCCCGAGCGAGGCGAGCAACGGGTGGTGGACGAGGTCGCTCGTCGCGTCCCGGGACCGCGGCACGATCCCGCTCGCCCCGGAGTCGGTGAGCCGGTCCCACAGCGCCGGCGAGGGCTGGGGCAGCCACAGGTGCACGTCCCGGGAGAGCCCGAGGGCCTCGAGCAGCTCGACCTCGGTGACCGCCAGACGGGTGTGGCCGAAGAGGGACAGTCGCTCGGGCAGGTCCAGCACTGGCCCGCTGATGCCGTGTCCGGCACGCTCGCCGAGGTGCGAGGGCCCCCCGGCCCCGAGCCCGGAAGGGCTCCCGAGTCCACGCAGCGCCGCCACCGTCTCGCGGTGCCGCACGTCCGGTGGGGGTGCGTCGACGCGCTCCACGAGGCGCCGCCACAGCTCGGGCTGCCAGGTCAGGTCTTCGTCGAGGGGGCCGGCGACACCAGCCGTGTCGCGCCCCTCTCCCCAGTCGGTGAGCATCGTCGGGCGGCTCTGGCCGTACCGGTGGAAGAGGCGCGCCAAGCGCAGTGCGACGGAGTAGCGCCGACCCACCCGCACCTCGAAGACGTCCTCGTCGACCGCCCCGTGGCCGAGGTGTCGGCTGAGCGCGGCGCACCACGGCTCGCCGATCGCGGCATCGATGACCTCGAGGAGGGGCCACACGAGGTGCTGCGGCAGCCACGGGTCGTCCTCGTCGCGGTCGGTGAGCATCGTGACGAGGGAGCGCGGCCGCAGGAAGCGGACACCCGCGCAGACACCGTCACCGCCCCCGTCGCCCGCGCCGAGGCGGTGGGAGAGACGCTGCGCCAGCCACCGCTCGATGCCCTGCTCGGGCACGACGACGACCTCCTGGGCGAAGGGGTCGGGCAGCGGGCTCGACAGCAGCTCGCCGAGGCCCTCGGCGAGGAGGTCGGTGCGCTGCGCGCGGTGGAGGTGAAGTGCCACGGTGCGACCGTATCGGGCGGTGGTGACAGGCGAACGGGGCGTGCGGTCAGCCCTCGCCGAGGACCTCGGCGTAGACCGACGCGTCGACATTGCCACCCGAGGCGACGAGCACGACGGTCCGCCCCGCGAAACGCTCCCGGTGGGCGAGCACCGCCGCCAGCGCCGCGGACCCACCCGGCTCCACGACCAGCTTGAGCGTGCGGAAGGCCTCGCGCATCGCCACCCCGGCCTCGTCGTCGGTGACCGTCAGCGGGTCGACCGGGTGCCGGGAGAGCGCGGCGAGCGTGTGCCGCCCGACGGTCGGGGAGCCGATCGCGTCGAGGAAGACGGGCACCGCCGGCACCTTCTCCACCCGGCCGGAGGCGAGCGAGCGCGCCATCTTGGGGTAGCCATCCCGCTCCACGACGAAGGGGGTCGCCCCCGGGTGCGCATCGCGCACCGCCTCGAAGACCCCCGACGAGAGCCCGCCACCGCTGCACGGGACGACGACCGCGTCGGGGGAGTGACCCCCTTCGCGCAGCTGGTCGACGATCTCCAGGCCGACGGTCCCCTGGCCGGACATGACGCGCACGTCGTCATAGGGGTGCACGAGGGTCAGGCCGCGCTCCTCGACCAGGCCGCGACCGACCTCCTCGCGGTCCTGCGTGGCCGGGTCGTAGAAGACGACCTCGCCGCCCCACCAGCGCACCCCCTCGACCTTGACCCGCGGGGCGTCCTGCGGCATGACGACCGTCGCGCGGGCGCCGGTCATCCGTGCTGACGCCGCCACCGCCTGGCCGTGGTTGCCGGTGGAGAAGGCGAGCACGCCCGCGGACCGCTCGGCGTCGGTGAGTGAGCGCAGCGTGTTCAGCGCTCCCCGGATCTTGAACGACCCGGTCAGCTGGAGCGACTCCGCCTTCACAAGGACCCTGGCGCCGGTGAGCTCGTCGAGCACCGGGGAGGAGAGGAGGGGCGTGACGCGCACCTGCCCCTCGATCCGCCGGGCCGCGTCCCTGATCGTCTCGATCCCGAAGTCCATGGGGTCAGTCGAGCGGCTTCGCGCCGCGCTCCTGCAGCATCTCGGTCATCGTCTCCACCTCGCTGGTCTGCGAGGCGATGATCGATCGGGCGAGGGTCTCGACGGGCTCGTTCTGCGAGTGGTCGAGGGCGGCCTGCGCCATGGGCACGCCCGCCTCGTGGTGGCGGATCATCAGCTGCAGGAAGAGGACCTCGGCCTTCTTGCCGCTGAGCGAGCGCAGCTCCTCCAGCTCCTCGGGCGAGGCCATGCCCGGCATCGTGCCCTCGTCGGTCAGCCGGGCGGCCGGGTCGTCCTCGTGCTCGTGCTCGAGCCCCTGCATCCACTCCATCGGCTCCCCGGGCCCGGTCGGGCTCAGCCCCCAGGCCGCGAGCCACCCGGCCATCTGGCCGGACTGGTTCTCCTGGGTGCGCGCGATGTCATAGGCGAGCGATCGCACGAGCTCGTCGTCGGTGCGGCTGCGCACGATCCAGGACATCTGCACGGCCTGGTCGTGGTGGGTCTTCATGTCCCGGGCGAAGCCGGCGGCGACGCTGTCGTCGGAGGGTGTCTCCTGGCCGCCGACCGAGCCCAGGGCGAGCCCGCCGACGAGCCCGAGGGCGAGCGCGACGAGGACGGCGATGATGGCCTTGGCGCTCACTGGGACATGGCTCCGGACGCGTCCACGCCACCGGTGCAGGCCGCACCCGGCTCAGGGGTCTGCGGGCCCTGGCGGTACTCGGTGACGAAGCCCTTCAGCCGCGGGTCGTCGGCCGAGTCGAGGCCCAGCTGGTGGCCCCAGGCGCTCGCGACGATCTTCGAGGGCATCTCGCCCTCGTAGGGGGAGAGGATCGTGTAGGTGTCGGGGAGGGTCTCCTCGAGCGTCTCGACCTGGCCCTCGGGCAGGTCCGGGTCGTAGGTCACCCACACGGCACCGTGCTCGAGGGAGTGGACGGCGTGCTGGCTCGGCACCGGCTGCTCGTAGACACCGCAGTTGAGCCAGACCGGATTGTGCTCGCCGCCGACGGGCGGCGACTCCTTGTAGTCGATCTGACCCTGGACGTGGTTGCCGCCCTGGTAGTCGTACTCCTTGACCGCCGCGAGGTCGCCGGCGGCCTCGCGCTCCTCGCTCTCGCTGACGATCGCATAGCCGACCATGGCGAGGATCGCGACGATGACCAGGGCGGTGGAGCCGACGAGGAGGAGAGTCCGACGACGCTCCTGGGCCTGCTGCTGCTGGCGTGCCTGGGCCAGCCGGGCATCGCGGGCGGACGTCGGCTTCGACTTCTTGCTCATGGGTCCCTCGGGTTCGGGGGCGGGGGGGAAGTGCGGGGATTATTGCACCGTCAACTGAGGGTCTGCTGAGGGACCGCCGTCGTTACGCTGTCGCCATGCGCGCCGACACCACGACCATCGCCTCCCCCCACGATGGTTCTCCCCTCTTCGTCCGCACCTGGCTGCCCGAGGGTGAGGCGAAGGGGGTGGTGCAGCTGGCCCACGGCATGGCCGAGCACTCCGGCCGCTACGAGCGGTTCGCGCGGGCGCTCACCGATGCCGGGTACGCGGTCTGGACCCACGACCACCGTGGTCACGGCGAGACCGCGAGCCGGCCGGAGGACCGCGGCGTGTACGCCGACGACCACGGCTGGGACGCGGCGGTCGAGGACATCCAGGCCGTCGGCGAGGCGGCGCGGGCGCAGCACCCGGGGCTGCCGTTCTTCCTGTTCGGGCACTCGATGGGCTCCTTCCTCGGCCGCGACCACATCACCCGCTACGGGCAGGACCTCGACGGCGCGGTCTTCAGCGGCACCGGCGGTGACCAGGGGCTGCTCGGCAAGGTCGGCCAGGCCGTGGCGACCCTCGAGTCCCGTGTCCGGGGCCGGCGAGCGACCTCCCGGTTGATGGACACGCTGACCTTCGGGCAGTTCAACCTCGGTTTCCGTCCGACGACGACGAAGTTCGACTGGCTCTCCCGCGACGTCGACGAGGTCGCGAAGTACATCGCCGACCCCCACTGCGGCGAGGTCTTCACGGCCGGTTTCTTCGCGGACATGCTCGGTGGGATCAACGCCCTGCCGAAGAAGGCGTACCTCGTGCCCGCCGACCTGCCGGTGTACTTCGTCTCCGGCGACCGCGACCCGGTGGGTGGCAAGGGTGGCCGGGGCGTGCGCGAGGTCGCCGACGCCTTCGTCGCGGCAGGGGTGCGCGACGTGACGGTGACGCTCTACCCCGAGGCC